>JBQCGH010000157.1:0-7884 GCA_051955835.1 Gemmatimonadales bacterium | reverse complement strand
GATGTCGCGGGAAGGCCGAGCGACAGCGGGTGAAGGCCGGCGGACGGCGTAGGAAGGTCGGCCGATGTCACCTGAAGGTCGGCTGACGGACCGCGATGGCCAGCCGTCGTTACAGCAGCCTCAGCCGATGATGCGGGAGCGCCAGTCGATAGTCCACGAACACCAGGCGATGGCCCGGCTACCCCGCCCGCCGCAGCCGGAATCTCGATCGATGCAGCAGGGATCCCGCCCGATAGGCTGGCAATCCCAGTCGATGGCTCAGCAACCCAGGCGATGCCTCGAGAAACTCGGCTGCCGGAGCGCGAACTCCGCCGATGAGGCACGAGTCCGGGCCAATGGAGCGCGAACCGCAGTTGGCAACGTCCCCGCCACCCGATCGGAATCCCGGCTGACGGATTAGAATCCCGGCCAATGAACCGGAATCCCGTCCGACGCATCGGAATCCCGACCGATGGGTCGGAATGCCCGTTGATCAATCGAGCTCCCAGCCCATGAGAGCGGAGCGACGCCTCGCGGCGAACATCATCGCACGCGCTAGTCCACTGTCCTCAGGAGTGCTCGGTGTCCTCAAAAGTGGACACGCGAACGGTCCGCCATCCACGAATTTGCGACCCCGCGCCTCGATTCCCGGCTTCGCAAAAAGTCGCGTAGTGCCGCGCTCGCGCGCCATGCTCGCGCGCCGATCGTCCCGCCATCAATCCCGCGTCAAATCCAAGCTGATCCTCACGATCGCGCGCGAAGCACGCGCGCTCCGCCATTGTCGCATTTGCGCGAGTTCGTGATGAAAATGCGCGCGCGTGCGCACCGCATCGCCGACATCGTGCAGCAATTGGCACACTTCTTCCTTCTTCCCCTCTCGCCGTCGCCCAGCGGCGGTGTCCGATCAAGTGAATCGTCAAACGATTCTGCTCGCAGGCTCACCGTCAGTGCGCTCGGCGCGCCTGACCAACGCGGAGTTCTCGTATGGACGGCGAAGTCCGCAGGAAACTCGAGATGGTGGCGCGGTCGGTCGAGTTCCACGGCGCCAATCCGAGCGACAGCAAGGAGTACGAGGAGTTCATGAAGGGCGTCGGCGACCGGCTGGCGCGCTCGGCGGTGCTGCTGGCCCAGCAGCGTCAGGGCTTCATCGACGTGCGTGCCGCGGCGGAGCGGAAGGATGAGCTGATGCACATCGCCCGCACGGTCCACCTGCCGCACCTGACCGAGGCCGGGCGTGCCGCCGCCAAGGAAGACCATGAGCTCGGCCAGGCCTTCTCGCGCAAGCCAGGGTCCAACACCCTGCTGGGCTTCCGGTCCACCCTTGCCACGGTGCTCGCGACGGCACAGGCCAACAAGGAGGTGCTGGTGAGGCACGGCATGTCGCCCCAGGTGCTCGACGATCTGGCGCAGCTCCTGGCCGAGTTCGACGCGGCCATCGAGCTGGGTAGCACCGGCCGTGCGGCACACGTCGGCGCGAGCCGGGAGCTCCGGATCCTCTCGACCGACCTGGTCAAGTCCGTGCGTATGATGGACGGCGTCAACCGGCTCCGGTACCGGGACAACCCCTCACTGCTCGGGGCCTGGGAGAACGTCAGCCGGATCCATGCGGCGCCGAAGAGCGCAGACGGCGAACCCGAATCCACGGGGGCACCATCGCCCGCGGCGGCGGCACCGGCGGACGGCTCGCCGGCGGCGCCTGCCCCTGGCACCGGCGAAGCACGGCCGGCCGCGTAGCGGCGGTGGCCCCCGGCCCCCATCGGAGAGGCAGGTGCCGAGTCATCGGAGGGAGCGGCTGACGGGCTGCTCGCGAGAAACCTCAGGTGGCTCGGTGCCTGCCTCTCGCGCTTCTTATCGGGATCGGTGCGAGCGAGCGGAGCGTGGGTCGCTCGCAGGTAGATCTAGGCAAGAAGCGGAGAGGCCGGACCACGGCTGCTTCGGTGTGCTGGGTCGCTCAGCGGCCGCTTTGAGACCGTCTACTGTTGGTGCGCCTCCTCGGGGAGCATTCGTCCGGTTAGAAGCTGATCAGGGCGTCGCTCCGACGCGGATGGGCAGCGTCACCATGGTCTGGCCGGCCCAGCGAAGCCGTTTCTCGATGGCGAGGGCGGTCTCATTGTGGAGCAGACGGTGGTACCAGCGTTCGCGCTGGAAGATCATCTTGCCGGCGAAGAAGACGACCTTGGGGAACTCGCGAGCCACTTCCCGGCACAGCTTCTCCGCCTCGGCGACTGCCTCGGTGCCGATCGCCAGGCGACCGACGGCAGGCACGCCCAGACCGGCGGCGAACGCCTCGTATCTCTCGAGCATGGTCTCGGTTCGCGCTCTAAGCTCCTCCACGGCGTACTCGCCCTTGAACTCCCCCGAATCCACGACGCCGACCGACAGGAAAACCAGGTTGCCGAAGTGCCCCGGAAACGCCCGGAAGATGTTCAGGATGGTATGAATGCCGACACCGCCGTAGCTCCCGACTAGCACGGCGGCCGTGGGTTTCCGCGGGTCGAGTGGACGTCTCGTTCCGCCGAGACCATCCGACGGGGGCGTGCGGGGCAGATCACCCAGCACGCGATAGAGCCGGTCCAGCTCGACGGCCACGTTGCGATAATGGCGGCGGATGAGCAGGCACAGGCCGACCACCACGGCCGTCACGACCACGGTCACCCAGCCGCCCTCCAGAAACTTTTCGTAGAGCGTGATGAGCAGGATCGTGAAGCACAGGAGGAATCCCGCGGCGAAGAGCGCAAGACGGCCGCGCCACTCCGGCCGCGCCCGCCGGTGCGCCCACCAGAAATGGAGCATCGAGACCATGGACAGCGAAAACGTCAGGAAGACGTTGATGCTGTACATGACCACGAGGCGGCCCACGTCGCCGGCCGTATACAGCAGCGCCGCCAGCGCGGCCATGCCCATCAGCAGAATGCCGTTCATCGTGGTGAGCCGCTCGGACAGCGCCGAGAAGCGATGCGGCATCCACGAATCCACCGCCATGTTCGCCAGCACCCGGGGGCCATCCGTGAATCCCGCCTGCGCCGCCACGACGAGCAGCATCGCTTCTGAGAACAACGTGAGCACGAACAGCGGCCGCCCGAAGGGCAGGCCGGATACGAGCCGCTCCGTGAGCACCGCGTTCATGGTCTTCCCCGGAACCGGCCCGACCCGCCATAGGAGGTAGCAGAGTAGGAGGCCCGAGGCGGTGAACGCGAGCGAGGTTCCCATGTACACCATCGTTCGCTTGGCGGTCTCGACCTGCGGCTCCCGCATGATGGGGATGCCGTTGGACACGGCCTCGATTCCGGTGTAGGTGCCGCCCCCGAGTGAGTAGGCTCGGAAGAACAGCAACAGCAGGCCGCCGACGCCGAGGGTGGACAGGCCCTCGTGGAAGCCCTGCCCGAGGTGCTGAGCCGTTCGGGGAAGGGCCGGCAAGTGCCCGAGGACTCCGCCCGCGATCAGCAGCCCGTGGGTCACCACGAAGAGCAGAAACACCGGCAGCAGCGCCATGACGGATTCGCGCACGCCCCGTATGTTCAGCGTCGTCAGGAGCAGGGTGAAGGCGAACTCGACCGGGAGCTTGGCTCCATGCCAGCCGGACGGCAGAAAGCTGAACAGTGCGTCCCCCGCCGCCGCGATCGAAATGGTGATCGTGAGGACGTAATCGACCAGCAGCGCCGAGCCGGAGATCACCCCGGCGTGCGGCCCGAGCAGCTTGCTCGCGACCACGTAACCGCCGCCGCCGGTCGGGAACTCCTCGATGATTCGCCGGTACGCCGCCGAGATGAGTAGGACCGTGACGCCCATGAGTCCCGCGAGGGCGACCGCGAGGTAGGTATGCTGCCCGAGCGCCTTGAAGGCCTCCTCGGGACCGTAGGCGGATGAGGACAGGCCATCCGCACCCAAGCCGACCCAGGCGAGAAACGCGACAAGCGACACGCGATGGAAGAGCTGGCGGTCTCGGAGATCGCGCGGCTTCCCGAACAGCAGTCGCCGAACGCGGCGGCCGAGAGACGGCGCTTCCTCAATCACTCGTGCGGGCGCCTCGGTGTCGGGGTTGTTTCGTCCCGGCCGATTCATGAGGTTGGTCATCGAGCTTCCCTATCCGTGGTCTCACCGTCGCTGCGAATACTGTGCGGCACGACCGCCGGCCGTCAGGGAGGCGCCGCAATCCATATGGAATCCTGATGTGTCGGGTGCGTAGCTTTCCGGTGCCTCCGACGTGAGGGATACGATGGTCGAGAGTAGAGCAGGCGTCGCAGAGTACCTGCGGGCTGCCGGGCTGGTGACGCTCACCACCCTGCTCTGCTACGTACTCCGCGCCCACATCCAGACCACCGATGTGGCGATGTTGTACCTGCTGAGCGTGGTGGCCGTGGCCGCGCGCTACCGTCAGGGCGCTGCGCTGCTCGCGAGTGTCTTGAGCATCGCCACCTTCGACTTCGTGTTTGTGCCGCCGTACTACACGTTCGACGTCCACAACGCGGCCTATTTTCTCACGTTCGGGGTGATGCTGGCCGTGGCGCTGGTCATGAGCCGACTGACCTCACGGCTGCGGGAGCAGGCCGATGACGCACGAGAGCGCGAACAGCGAACGGCGGCGCTGTACGCCACGGAACAGGAGCTCAGGGAGGCAGGAGACCGTCCGGGGCAGATCGCCGTTGCGGCGCGGCAGCTGGGAGCGGTTGTCGGCGGGCAGGCCGGGCTGCA
The DNA here is from genome assembly GCA_051955835.1 of Gemmatimonadales bacterium. GTDB lineage: Bacteria > Gemmatimonadota > Gemmatimonadetes > Gemmatimonadales > GWC2-71-9 > CAVVWJ01. Next base: position 3,213 of record JBQCGH010000157.1, on the reverse strand, counting down.
CCTGGTTGACGGCAACGGCTCCGGCAAGGACCCGGTGTGGCCGACCGACGGACTGTTCGAGAGCCTGACCGTGCGTATCGCGGCGGGGTGGGCGTACCAGCACGGAGAGGCTGCCGGCATGGGGACCACGCACTGCGCCGAGGCCGAGGCCCTGGTGGTGCCGCTCAAGACGGCCGCGCTCCGGCTCGGGGTGGCCGTTGTCCTGCCGGACGCGGGCCTCGTGACCAGGGCACAGCGCATGACCCTCGAGGCCCTGGCCGACCAGATCGCCGCCACGCTGGAGCGCACCCTCCTCGTCGAGGGGCACGACCGGGCGCGGCTCGAGACTGAATCCGAGCGCCTCCGGACGGCGCTGCTCAGCTCATTGTCCCACGACCTTCGGACGCCGCTCGCCAGCATCGAGGGGGCGGCGAGCAGCCTGCTCCATGCACCGGCGAACCTGACGGCCGAGACTCGACGGGAGCTCGCGGACACGGTGCTGGAGGAATCGCGCCGGATGTCCCGCCTCGTCGCCAACCTGCTCGACATGGTACGGGTGGAGACCGGCGGGCTCGCCGTGAAGAAGACCTGGCAGCCGCTCGAGGAAGCGCTTGGCGTGGCGCTGCTCAGACTCGAGGACCGGCTCAAGCACCACCCGGTACAGGCCGAGCTGCCGCACGACCTGCCGCTCGTCCCCATCGACGAGGTCCTGATCGAGCAGGTGTTCATCAACCTGCTGGAGAACGCGGCCAAGCATACCGCCTCCGACACCCCGATTCGAGTGTCGGCATGGCAGGACGATGGCTCGGTGATCGTCGAGGTCGCCGATCAGGGCGCTGGAATACCGGCCGGTATGGAAGAAGCCATTTTCCAGAAGTTCTACCGCGCACCCAGCGCCGATCACTCGACGGGCGCCGGCCTCGGGCTCACGATCTGTCGGGGCATCGTCGCGGCGCACGGCGGCCGGATCTGGGCCACGACCGGGAATGGGGGCGGCGCGGCCTTTCAGTTCTCGCTGCCCCTGGTGGGGCCGCCGGTGGTGCCCATGCCGCCGGATCTCCCGGGCTGAGGGAGGAACAGCGTGCCTGCCCCGGCTCCGCTCGTGCTGCTCGTCGAGGACGAGCCCCAACTGCGCCGATTCCTCACCGCCACGCTGCGCGCCCACGACTACCGGGTCATCGAAGCGGCGACGGCGCGGGAAGGCAGGGCCCAGGCGGCCGGCCGAAGCCCGGACATCGTCCTGCTGGACCTTGGACTGCCGGACGCCGATGGCCTGGAGGTCACCCGGGCGATTCGCCAGGCCGGTCGCATACCCATCATCGTGATTTCAGCACGGGGCCAGGAGCAGGACAAGGTTACGGCACTCGACCTCGGCGCAGACGACTACCTGACCAAGCCGTTCGGAGTTCCGGAGCTGCTCGCGCGCATCCGCGTCGCGCTGCGGCACGCGGCCGAGCCTGTCGAGTCACGCCTCGATTCGATCTTCGAGGTGGGCGAACTGCGGGTCGATCCGGTGCGAAGGGAGGTCCGGCGAGACGGCGAGGAGGTTCACCTCACCCCGACCGAATACCGACTGCTGAGCGTGCTCGTGCGCCACGCGGGACGAGTCGTAACGCACCGGCACCTCCTCCAGGAGGTGTGGGGCACGAACTACGCGGAGCAGACGCACTATCTCCGCGTGTACATGGCGCAGCTTCGGCACAAGCTGGAGCGCGACCCGACCCGCCCTCAACTGCTGGCGACGGAGCCCGGCGTGGGGTACAGATTGAGGGAGGAGCCCTTCTAGGGGAACACAACTCGAAACTCATACGCCTCGAGAAGCTCGGAACCGGTCGGGCCGATCGCCTCGCCGAAGTGAGCCCTTCGCTTCTTCGCTCAGGCGTCTTCATCAAAGGCACGGTGCACGTGCTGCCCCAGGAGGCCGCCGAGTAGACCCATGGCCCAGCCCGTGAGCACCGCGATCGCGACCACCAGCGCGACCCCGAGTGCGCGGTGTGGAGGCCCCGTCTGCTCGACCACTCCCAAGGCGATCGAGATGGCCCGGCCGAGCGTGGCATCGGCGAGTGCGGTGACCCCGCCGGCGATGCCGCCTGCCCAAATGCCGGCGAGGCGGCCGCCGCCGACACCGGCGCAGAAGTAGATGATGTAGGAGATCCCGCTCAGGTTCTGGTACGGGAAGGGCCAATGGCGGGCGGCCAGCGAGCCAACGGTGTCGAGGACCAGCACCGCAAGACCGCAGACCAGCCAGACATAGCGGGGGGATGGCACGGGTGCGGAACGCTTCTGCATCCGCGATCCATTGCGTTGTCGAGGTGGCCGCTCCACCTACATGGGACTTTCGCTCGCGAGCGGGGGGCCCTCGTCGCCGCCGCGAACCTCGACGAAGTGACTGGACATCGTGTGATCCGCGCGGAGCTCGATCGCGGCCCGCTCCGCCCGCTTCCGGTAGTGGTCCCGCTCCCCAGGAGAGAGCTGCTCCCACCACGCTCGGCTCACGACCACCGTGGAGGCACCCGTCAGCGTGCGCGCCTCGATCTGCGCCAGCGCCTGTTCGAGAGTGTCACGCCGAGCGATCACACGTGTCCCCGGGCTGCGAGCTCACCAGGTCAGAACGTGGAGCTCATCCAGGCCAGCCGCGACCGCGATGAGCGCGGTGAGGTTGAGCTCCCGCCTGAAGCGGTACGCGGAGTCGCGCACGTCGGAAGATACCGAGGCACCGGTCCGCCGAAGGTAGGCGCGATAGGTGTCGCCCATATCGTCAAACACCCGGCGCAGCGACCGCACCAGGCGGATCTGTTCCGGTGTCCGAGTGACAGTAGCCGCGAGTGGGTCGTGCGGCGCTCGAGGCCGGCCCGCGGCGCGAGGACGGGTCGCATTCGCGCGGCGGTCGACGGCGACCGCGGCAACCCTGACACGCTCCAGGACACGATCGGTGATGGTCGGCGACTCGGCGACGCGAGCTGCTTCGTTGGGGCCGGGGGTATGGTCGGACATGGGACCTGCCGATGGTGGAGGACGCCTCCACGCCGGGGTGGGAAGAGGTGCATGCGCAACCTAACCGCGGGTACACCGATTAGCGAACACGGTGGCCGGGGGTCATCGACTCCGCGCACGGGTCGCGATCAGCAGTGTTGCGCCCGAAGAGACAATCGCTGCCCCCGACGCAGTTTCCCCTCGGCGAGCAGCCGGGTGACCGCCCGCTGGCCTGTTTGACCATGCGGTCAATGCAGGGTA
>JBQCGH010000156.1:0-6432 GCA_051955835.1 Gemmatimonadales bacterium | reverse complement strand
GGGTGAGCCGCGGCGCGCTCCATCAACCGCTTGTCGTCGAGTCGGTCGCCCCACGCGGGGAACGCCTCGGTCGGCCCCAGCCAGCGGAGCGATTCCACGTCGCTGAACAGCGGCGCATCGGTGCGAAGGGTAGCGAGCCGTTTGAACAGCAGCGCCAGTTCCCGCTCCCTGCCGAGCACGTTGTCGGGGAAGTCTTCGATGGCGCCATGGCGGTTGATCAACCGTGCGGCGGTGGCCCGACCGATACCGGTGATCCCGGGATAGCCGTCCTGGGCATCGCCCACCAGGGCGAGCAGGTCGGGAATGCGGAGCGGCGGCACCCCGAATTTCCCGCGCACGCCGTCAGCGTCCCGGATCTCCTTCGCGCGCCGATCGACCTGGACCACCCGCTGGTCACGCACGCATTGCGCGAGATCCTTGTCGTTTGCCCAGATGCATACCTGCTCCACCCGCGCGTCTCCCGCCGCGATGCTCGCCCCGGAGGCGAGGGCGTCATCGGCCTCGAGCTCGACCATGGGCCAGACGGCGACGCCCATTGCCGCGAGCGCGTCCTCGAGTGGCTGTAACTGCCGGTACAGGGCAGGCTCGATCCCGGCCCCGGTCTTGTACCCGGGCCAGAGGTCGTTGCGAAACGACTCGATGACGTGATCGGTGGCGACACCGAGGTGGGTGGCCCCACCCTCGACCATCTCGAGGATGGTGTGGAGGACTCCGGCGACCGCGCCAAACGGCTTGTCCTTGCCTTTGTTGAAGCGCCGCTGGCCGTAGAAGTGTCGGAACAGCTCGTAGGTGCCGTCCACGACGTGGACGATCACCGTGCGCGCGGCTTCTTCCGTGGCGACATGTCGAGGCAGGCGGGACAGCGGGTCCGGCCCACGGTGAAGCCCCCGCGGATCTCCTCCGGGTGCAGGTGCCGCACCCTCGGGCAGTCCTCGCGCGAGTGGGTATGCACGCCATCCGGATCCAGCAGGCCGCGGCCGAGGAGCTTGAGCATCGGAGTTCTCCTGCGGAAAACGATCAGGGGACGCGGATTCGCTCAGCAAATCGTGGGCCGCGCAGCTTCGTGAACGACACTCGTCGCGGATTGGTTCCACGAGGACTGGTGCCGGGTGACGAGGTACCGTGGTGAGGTTCTTCCGGGACCACTGTCGTCGGCGACCGGCCGGCGTGCTGCTCGGAGCGGGCGACCGTCCTCTTCTCGGAGCGGAGGTCATGCCGGCGCTCAAGAGCGGGCGACGCGCGCGACCGTGTCCCATGTACGGGTGGTCACGTCCCTGCCGAGGGTCCGTTCGATCAGCGTCATGAACACCGGGCCGTTGGGGCAGGGGAGATAGGCGCCGAACACCTCGGAGCCGCTCCACGCGAGCAGCCGAGCCCCGTCCTGCTCGATCGGCAGGGTGATGCGGGACGCCGGCGCCTGCCGGAGGAACGTGACGATGCGTTTCGCACCGGTCTCGAGCCGGAAGGGTTCGTACGGATCCGACGCGGCCAGCTCCTGCAGCAGGGCAACCGGCCGCACGATGGTGAGGAACGCCGTGCCGAGCCGCTCGCGCATCGCGGCCTCGGCGGCACGCTCGAGTGTGGCCGGAGAGGTCCGCCGGGCATCGAACACCACGTTCCCGCTCGAGAGCACAGTCTTTACATCGGTTAGTCCGGCCGCCTCGAACGCCCGTTTGAGCTCCGGCATCTTCGCGTTCATCGGGCTCACGCCCCGGAGGAAGGCCGCGTAGCGTGGCATAGCCTCACTCCCTCACAACCGCGCGAGGCACCGGGCGCTGGTGCTCCGCTCAGGAGGACAGGTGGATCGGTTTCGACCTCGCGCCGGCCGCGTCACTCAGGTTCATCTTCCGGAGCAGCGCCTGGAACCGGGGATGGGAGCGGAGCGAGGCGAACAGGAACGATCCTTTGATGCCGAACACGCCACCGGTCCGCTCCTCGTACGCACGCTCGAGCCAATCCAATGCCTCTTCGTCCTCGCCGAGGCCGGTCAGGACGTAGGCCACGTGATACGGTGAGACGTACCGCTGCTGCGAGAGCTCCTCGAGCCGGCGCCGGATCGCCCTCGCCTCGTCCGTGCGGCCGACCCGCGCGTAGGCCTGGCCGAGCTGGGCGAGATACAGCGTGTTGTCACTCGCGAGCGCGACCGCCTGCTCCATTGCGGCGATGCCCTCGTCCGGCTTGCCCGTGAGCATCCGGACCCATCCCAGCGTGAGATGCGCCAACGGCAGCTCAGGCTCGACCTCGAGTACTCGCGTGACGGCTCGCAGGGCCTCATCGTACCGGCCGGCTCGCAGGAAGGTGGTCACGAGGTCCATGCGGTGGACCAGGGGGTCCACCGCATGGGCCTGACGCTGCATCTCGATGGCTTCGTCGTAGCGCTCGAGCGCCGACAGCATGAGACCGTAGAAGTCGTACGCCTCCCCACCGTTCGGATCGAGCTCGATCGCGCGCCGGAGCTCCGTCTCGGCGCCGTCCCAGTCGTAGTCGCAGGCGTACCGGAGGTGACCGAGCACCGCGTGCGCCAGCGCGAGTCCCGGGTCCAGCTCGAGCGCCGTCGCCACGGCCGTCCGCGCTCGCTCGAAGCCCTCCGCGGAGGGGATCGAGCCAACCACCGCGATCCCGCTGTCCAGGTACACCCAGGCGAGCGTCGCGTGCGCCAGCGCGAAGCCGGGATCTCGTGCGACCGCCTCGTTCAGGTACCTGATCGCCTGCTCCATGCCCGGCTTCGTCCACCGGGTCAGGCAATGCTTGGCTTGCAGGTAGAGCTGATACGCCTGCAGGTCGTCGGTCGGCTCGCGCCGGAGGCGAGCCCGCTCCTCCTGCGTCAGCTCCGCCTCGAGGGCGCCGGCGATCTGCAGGGCGACGTCGCTCTGAATGGCGAAGATGTCGGTGAGGTCCCGGTCGTAGGTCTCCGACCAGCGATGGCGGTCGGTCTCCGCGTCGATGAGCTGGGCGACGATCCGAACCCGACGACCCGCCCGTCGGACGCTGCCCTCGAGCAGGGTCGTCACGTCGAGGGTGAGGCCGATCTCCCGCAGGCTCTGGTCGCGGGCCTTGAACCGCATCACCGAGCTCCGGCCGATCACCCGGAGCGAGCGGATCTTGGAGAGCTGCGCGATCACGTCCTCGGTGATCCCATCCGCGAAGAATTCGTTCTCCGGATCGGTGCTCAGGTTCTGGAACGGGAGCACGGCCACCGATGGCAGCCTCGGCGTCCGCGCGGTCGCCGCCCGACCGGACAGCGCGTCGGCGAAGGCCGCGGCACTCTCGAAGCGATCGGCCGGGTCCAGCGCGAGCGCCCGCGCGATGGTCTCATCCAGCGCCGGCGGCAGGGTGGGACGGACGCGCCGCGCGCGGGGCGGGGTCTCGCTGAACCGGCGGGCGATCACGCCGCGCGCCGTGGGCGCAGCGTGGGGCGGCTCTCCGGTGAGCGTCTCGTACAGCACGCAGCCCAGGCTGTAGACGTCGCTCCTCGCGTCGAGCTCCCGCTCGCCCGCCGCCTGCTCCGGACTCATGTACTCGGGCGTTCCCACCATCAGGCCGGTCTGGGTGAGCCGTTCGGTCGGCGCGGTGGCGGCGGCGAGCGCGATGCCGAAGTCCGCTACCATGGCCTCGCCTTCATGGAGCAGGATGTTCTCCGGCTTGATGTCGCGATGGACGAGACCGTGAGCGTGCGCGTGGTCGAGCGCCGCCGCCACCTGCCGCACCAGGGCAACCGCCTCCTCCGGCGCGAGCGTGCCTTCGGCCGCGAGCCGTTCGCGCAGCGAACCGCCCCGGACGTAGGGCATGACGTAGTACAGCCACGGACCGGCGTCCGGCGTGACCCCGGCCTCGCCGGAGTCGTACAGCGGAAGAATGTGCGGGTGATTGAGCGCTGCGGCGATGCGGATCTCGCGGGCAAACCGATCGGGTCCGAGGACGGTCCCGAGCTCGGGGCGGAGGACCTTGATCGCCACCTGGCGCCCGTGGCGGCGGTCGTCGGCCAGGTAGACGGTGGCCATTCCTCCCCGGCCGAGCTCGCGGAGGATCGCGTAGCGATCGGCGAGCGCGTCGATGATCCGGGAGCGGTCCGCTGCGGTCATGGGGCAGAACCTAAGAGTCCCGCGCCCGTCCGCAACGCGGCCGCATCCGGACGACGCATAGTCGACTCAACCTCAGACTGTGTCGGGAGCGGTGCGGCTGCCCGCGCGGGGCGCGTCAGTTCCTGAGCAAGGTCTCGGCGGACACGTAGCCGATCACTTTGCCTTCGAGCGCCACCCGCCACCAGCCGCCTTTGAGCGAATCGGCCAACACGGTGTCGCCGGGCAGGAGGACCGCGGAGAGATCGGCCTTGACGCTCCGGCGCTCGTGGACCTTGGTCCATGTGCGAGCGACGCGGGGCACCGCCAGTGCGCTGGGCGCGGAATCGGGCATCACCGGCGAGGCGGCCACGCGGACGGTGTCGAGCGCCACCGGCGACTCATCCGGGACGATGGCCGACGCCGTCGCCTCCACACGCGGGGCGTGGCGAGGGTAGATCAGGGCCGCGGACACCACGAGAGCGAGCAGCACGATCCCGAGGACCAGAGCCAAACTTTGCCCATTGCCTTTGGTAGCTGGCTCCTGGCGGCGCACCGGCTGGTCCAGCAGCGCCTGGCCACAGGCGGGGCAGCGCGTCGCGATGCTCAGCGCCCGCTTCCCGCAGGCGGGACATTCCCGGTAGCTCTTTCCCATCGTGCGAAGCTTGCCTCGGGTGCGCTGAAAGGCCAAGTGGCCGGCCGGAGCGGCGCTCCGGATTGCAAGGTCCAGGCCTCGATATGCCGGCGCTGGGGTCCAGCCGCGATCGGCAGCAGCAGGGCCAGGCCACGGTGCGTCAGACCAAGGGGTTACGGAGGTCGCGAGTGGCCCGCAGCTGCAGCGCGTCGTCGCGGCGGTGGTCACTTGATGCGGTCGTCCCTGCGACAATGGCGCGTCAGTTCGGCGCGTCAATTCCGGCTGGTAGCCGCGCGCCAGCCGCTCTCGCCACAGCGGGAGCTGCGCGGAACGCCCTCCAACCTCGCAGGGCAACGCCGGCTCAAGGGTCTCGTCGGCACGGCCATCTTACCACCTGACCGAGAGACAGCTCAGGCCGCCATCCATTTTCTGGTATTCCGACATGGCGAGCGCGAGAACCTGGTCTCCGAGCTGCTCGAGCAAGGCTCGGGTCCGGGGGAACCCGTCCGCGACCAGCAGGGCGTCGTTGACCCGAATACAGTTCGCGGCATACGACTCGCCTTTTGGCACCCGCAACACCTCCCAACCGGCCAGCGCCCGATGACGCTCGAGCTCCTCGAAAGCGAGAAGGCGACGCCCACCCAGCCAGGAGAGTCCGGTCTTGAGATGCAGGAGACCAGGCATCCCTCGAATCTCCACCACGGTGGACGCCAGCCCGTGCTCGGCCAGCCACGCCGCGAGCTGGGCGGCTCCCTCGGCGTTGGTCCGCTCCGAGTGACCGATGAAGACGTGCGACCCTGCTTCGCACACGTCGCCGCCGTCCAGGGTCCCCGGCGCGCGGATGTCGGTCATCGCGGGAAACCACCGGCCGAGCGCGTGACCGACGGAACCGACCTCCCCTGCGCGGCTCGGCGCGCCCGGGCGAGTGAGCAGCGCGGCGCCCCGTGCGACGATGGCCGTGTCCTCCACGAACGGGGCGTCAGGATAGTCCGGCTCCGGCGCGAGCCGCTCGAGCGTGAGCCCAAGGCGCTCGAGCGCGCGACAATAGGCCTCGTGCTGCTGGCGCGCGAGCGCCAGGTCAGGCGGACCGAGCATGGAAGAAGTGATCCCGGCCGCGAAGGTGTCCGCGGGCGGTCGAACGAGGGCGCGGGTGAATCGCGGGTCCATGACTACCGCCTCTGCTGGTCGCGCCCGCGCCTGCGTGGCTAGCTGGTTGCGCCGCCCCGCCGCCTCGCGACCACGAGCCGGTAGGCGGGATAGCTCAGCGCCAGCAGCACGATCGATTTCCAGCTGTTGCTCCAGTCGCTCACCACGGACCCGGCGAGGAACGCCACCGACCCGAGCGCGGCGATGCCGGTCGTCCACGGGAAGCCCGGCACGCGCCAGGGGCGCGGCGTGTCGGGCTCCTTCCGCCGGAGCGCGAACACGCTGAGGAACGAGAGCAGGTAGTTGGCGACGAAGAAGAACGCGCACAACGCCAGGACGGTGTCGACAGTGCCCGTGATGATGAAGGCGATGGCGACGCCGATGCCGGTCCAGTGCGCCACAGTTGGCGTGCCGCCAGGGTTCACCGTGACGAACGCCTTGGGCAGCAATCCGTCGCGGCTCATCGCGAGCATGATCCTGGGCGACATGAGCACGCAGGCGTTCATCCCGCTCAGGATCGAGAGGAGTACCAGCAGGCGGATCACCAGGTCGCCAGGCGCACCGAACAGCGCCTTCCCTGCGCTCGCGGCGACG
>JBQCGH010000155.1:0-4597 GCA_051955835.1 Gemmatimonadales bacterium | reverse complement strand
CCCGACTGCGGGTTCAATCTCCGTATCGACAACGGAGAGATCTCGTTCGGTCGGGCCATCGGGCAGAGTTATAAATGAAAGCACAGTGCGCGGTAAGCGGTGAGCGGTGAGCGGGACCAGAACACCAGACGGCTCTGGTGTGCTGGTCCCGCTCACCGCTCACCGCTTACCGCGCACTGTGCTTTCATTTATAACTCTGCCCGATGGCCCGACCGAACGAGATCTCTCCGTTGTCGATCCGGAGATTGAACCCGCAGTCGGGATTGGTGCAGACCCACGCCTTGTAGGTGATCGGCGCGCCTTCACGGCCGTAATCGGAGAGTGGAATCAGGGTCCCCTGCGAGCACTTCTGGCATGCCGGCCACTCGATCTTCTCCATGCGCCACCCCCCACGCTCGAGCCCAGCCCGGTCAGGCGCCGCGCACGCCCGACCACCGATACACATCGCCGAAGGCCTCGGCGAAGTCGTACACCCGCTCGAAGTCCCCTTCCTGATCGCCGGGCTGCGTGACGAGGAGCCCGACGTCCACCAGCGTGAACACGATGCGCCCGAAGTCCTCGGTGCGCGTGATGCCCCAGTGCGCCAGAACCGACTCCGCCAGCAGCCCGAACTGCTCCCGCGCGAAGTCCCGGCAGGCCCACGCGAGCTCGGCGCCGCTCACGTGGCGGCGCACGTCCAGCCGGGATTGGAGATATTCGATCGTGGCGAGCACGAAGAGAAACGCGCGCTCGTGGTAAGGAGCATGGCGCGCGCGGATGCGCGCGAGCACGTCGTCGGCGAACTGCAGTTCGTTCACGCTGGCGTCGGCTCCCTCGTTCAGGCGCTGCGCCGCACGCGGCGGGTGGAACCGGCGGGCGCGTACAGCGGGAACGCCGAGGTCAGTGCCTCAACCTCCGACCGCACGCGGGCGAGCGTGCTCTCGTCCCGGTGGGTGAGGGCGCGGTCGATCAGCTCGGCGATGCGGATCATTTCGGGGGCGCCCATGCCGCGCGTGGTGATCGCCGGTGTGCCCAGGCGGATGCCGCTCGTGACGAACGGCGACTGAGGATCGTCCGGGATCGTGTTCTTGTTGACGGTGATCCCCGCCTGATCGAGCGTCTTCTCCGCCTCCTTGCCGGTGAGACCTTTGGGGCGGAGGTCGACCAGCATGAGATGCGTGTCCGTGCCGCCCGACACGATGGCGAAGCCGCGCTCGACCAGCGCGTCGGCCAAGGTCTTGGCGTTGTCCACGACGTGCCGCGCGTAGGCGCGGAAGTCGGGCGTGAGCGCCTCGCCGAACGCGACGGCCTTGGCCGCGATGACGTGCTGGAGCGGTCCGCCCTGATGACCGGGAAACACCGACTTGTCGATCGCCTTGGCATACTCGGCGTTCGAGAGGATGAGCCCGGCACGCGGCCCGCGCAGCGTCTTGTGCGTGGTGCTGGTGACGACCTGCGCGTGCGGCACCGGCGAGGGGTAGAGCCCGCCCGCCACCAGGCCGGCGAAATGGGCCATGTCCACCAGGAACAGCGCGCCCACCTCGTCGGCGATCGAGCGGAAGGCCGCGAAGTCGATGATGCGGGCGTAGGCGCTCCCGCCGGCGATGATGACTTTGGGCCGGTCGCGCCGCGCCTGCTCGCGCACGAGATCGTAGTCGATGCGACCGGTGGCCGGATCCACCCCGTAGTGCACTGCGTGCCACACCTGCCCGCTGTGGTTGACCGCGGCGCCATGCGACAGATGGCCGCCGTGCGGCAGGGACATGCCCATGATGGTCTCACCCGGTTTGACCAGGGCCATGAACGCCGCGAAGTTCGCCTGGGCGCCCGAGTGCGGCTGCACGTTGGCGTGGTCGGCGCCGAACAGCTGCTTTAGCCGGTCGATGGCGAGCTGCTCGATCTGGTCGACCACCTCGCACCCGCCGTAGTAGCGGCGGCCGGGATACCCCTCCGCGTACTTGTTGGTGAGCGGCGTGCCCATGGCATCGATGACGGCACGGCTGGCGAAGTTCTCGCTCGCGATGAGCTCGAGGCCGTGCTGCTGACGGCGCAGCTCCTGGTCGATGAGGCGCGCCACGATCGGATCGGCGTCGCGCAACGAGGCATTGTGATCGAGACTCATCCCTGCTCCCGGTCGATTTTGGCAAGCCGGCCACAGTGGCGCCCGCCGGCGAATTCCGTGTCCAGCCAGGTCCTGAGGATGGTGACGCCCTCGTCGCTGCTGACGAATCGCGCCGGCAGCACCAGGACGTTGGCATCATTGTGTTCGCGCGCGAGGCGCGCGATCTCGGGGGCCCATGCGACGGCCGCGCGCACGCCCGGATGGCGATTGGCCGCATAGGACATTCCCAGCCCGGTGCCGCAGAGCAGGACGCCGCGCCGCGCCTCCTGTCGCTCGACGCGAGCGGCCACGGCATGGGCGAAATCGGGATAGTCGACCGACTCGGTGCCGGTAGTGCCCAGGTCGAGCGGCTCGTAGCCGAGCGACCGGAGCTCCTCGACCAGCCGCGCCTTGAGTTCCACGCCGGCGTGGTCGGATCCGATGGGAATTACCTCGGGCATCCGGTACCTAATGTATAAGAATTCGGAGATTGGGGAGAGGGGAGGGTGGGTCGCGAGCGGTGAGTGGTAAGCGGTGAGCGGGACGGGCACACCAGCCCATCCCGCTGTGCCCCTGCCGCTCACCGCTTGCCACTCCCCCCGTTTTGCATCCACATGCGGTCCAAGCCGCCGACGGCCAGGATCCGCTCTTCCGCCAGGCGATCGGCCGCCTTGTAGGTCGGGATGCGCTCCCGCTTGGCGATCTCGAAGATGCGGAGCAGGGTGTCGTAGATCTCCCCCGCCTTCTTGATGGAGCGTTCGTGCGACCAGCGGTGGAGCTCGCCGTAGACGTTGACGACGCCCCCGCCGTTGATCACGTAATCCGGCGCGTACAGGATGCCCCGTTGCTCCAGCAGATCGCCATGGCGGTCCTCGGCGAGCTGGTTGTTGGCGCCCCCGGCGATGATCTGGACCCGGAGCCGGCTCAGCGTCTCGTCATTGATCGTGGCGCCCAGCGCGCACGGCGCGTACACGTCGGCCTCGACGTCGTAGATTTCCTCCGGCGCCACCGCCTCGGCACCGGTGGCCTCGACCACCCGCTTCACCTTGGCCGCATCGATGTCGGTGACCACGAGCTGGACGCCCTCGTCGTGGAGGTAACGGCACAGGTGGCTCGCCACGTTGCCGCAGCCCTGCACCGCCACCCGCTTGGCCTCGAGGCTGTCGCTGCCCCAGCAGTGCCGGGCCGACGCCTTCATGCCGACGTACACGCCGTAGGCGGTGACCGGGGACGGATCGCCGCTGAGGCCGAGGAGGCCCGCCACGTGGTCCGTCTCCAGCTTGATGTATTCCATGTCGGCCGGACTCGTGCCGATATCCTCCGCGGTGATGTAGCGGCCGCCGAGCGTCTCGACGAACCGCCCGTGGGCGCGGAACAAGGCCTCGCGGTCCTGGCGCTTGTTGTCCCCCACGATGACGGACTTCCCGCCGCCCAGGTTGATCCCGGCCACCGCCGACTTGTAGGTCATGCCCCGCGCGAGACGCAGCGCGTCGGTGATGGCCTCGTCGGTCGACGCGTACTGCCAGAAGCGCGTCCCGCCGAGCGCCGGACCGAGCGTCGTATCATGAATGGCGATGATCCCGAAATAGCCGCAGCTCGGGTCGTGGGAGAGCAGCACCTGCTCGTGGCCGAGCGCGTGCATCGACGCGAGGATGTCGAGGCTCACTTCGTCTCCCGGTAGTCGTAGAACCCGCGGCCGGTCTTCCGACCGAGGTCGCCGGCGGCCACCATCTTCTTGAGGAGCGGCGCGGCGCGGTACTTGTCGTCCCCGAGACCCTTCTGCAGCACGTCGAGGATGGCGACGCAGACGTCGAGGCCGATGAAATCGGCGAGCTGGAGCGGTCCCATCGGGTGCGCCATCCCGAGCTTCATCACGGTGTCGATGGCCTCCGGCGTCGCGACGCCCTCCATCACGCAGAAGACCGCCTCGTTGATCATCGGCATGAGAACGCGGTTCGAGACGAATCCCGGGTAGTCGTTCACCTCGACCGGGGTCTTGCCCAGCGCGGCAGCGGTGTCCATGACCGCGCGGGTGGTGGCGTCCGACGTGGCGTGGCCGCGGATCACCTCGACGAGCTGCATGACCGGCACGGGGTTCATGAAATGCATGCCGATGACCTGGGCCGGCCGCTTGGTGCGGGCGGCGATCTCGGTCACCGAGATCGAGCTCGTGTTCGTCGCGAGAATGGCCTCGGCCTCAGCCAGTCGGTCGAGCTGCTCGAACACGGCGAACTTGACCGCCGGGTTCTCGCTCGCCGCCTCGATCACCAGCGACGCTCCGCGGGCGGCCTCGAGGCTGTCGGCCGTCTCGATCCGGCCGAGCACCTCGTCGGGGGCATTCGCCGGCAGCGTGCCCTTCTTCACCTGGCGCTCGAGATTCCTGTGGATCGTGGTCGTGGCCCGGGTCAGGGCGGCCGGCACGGTGTCGATCAGGGCGACGGTCCACCCATGCTGTGCGAAGACGTGGGCGATCCCGTTGCCCATAGTGCCCGCGCCGATCACGGCGGCACGGCTCAT
>JBQCGH010000154.1:0-6661 GCA_051955835.1 Gemmatimonadales bacterium | reverse complement strand
TTGCTCGCACTTGCTCATTTTTGGCAGCTATGGAACACTCTCGCTCATGATCCGAGTCGCGATCATAGGTGCCGGCAGCGTGGAGTTCACCCGCAACGTGGTGGCCGACCTGTGCTCGTTCCCGGAGCTGGCCGGGCAGGTGACCATCGCTCTGCACGACATCGACGCGGTGCGTCTCACCTACGCGGAGCGCGCCGCCGCGTCGATCGTCCGGCGAACCGGGGCCGGATACCGGCTGGAGGCCAGCGCGGAGCGACGGCCCGCCGTGGCGGGCGCGGACTACGTCATCAACGAGATCCAGGTCGGCGGGTACCCGGCGACCCGCAAGGACTTCGAGATCCCGAAGAAGTACGGGCTCCGCCAGACGATCGGCGACACGATCGGGATCGGCGGCATCTTCCGCGGGCTCCGCACCATCCCCGTCGTGGTGGGCATCGGCAACGACCTCCACGAGCTGGCGCCGAACGCCCTCATGCTGAACTACACCAACCCGATGGCCATGGTGCCGTGGGCCGTCTACGAAGGCACGCCGTTCGGGAACGTGGTCGGCGTGTGCCACTCGGTGCGGGACACGCATGCCTTTCTGGCCGCCGCCGTGGGCGTGCCCGAGGAGGACGTCGCCTTCCGCACCGCCGGCTTCAACCACCAGTGTTTCGTGCTGCGGTTTCGTCACCGTGGCACCGGCGAGGACCTCTACCCGCGGCTCCGGGAGGTGATCGCGGCCGATCCGGAGGGGATGGGCAGGCGGGTGCGCGTGGAGATCTTCCGGCGCTTCGGCTACTTCCCCACCGAGTCCAGCGAGCACTCGAGCGAGTATGTCCCCTGGTTCCTCCACCACGATGAGCAGGTCGAGCGATTCCGGTGCGAGATCGACGAATACATGCGCCGCAGCGAGGAGAACCTCGAGGACTGGGAGCGGACGAAGGCGGCCCTGGACGCCGGCGAGGAACTCGAGGTCGAGCCCGCCTCCGAGCTTGCTTCCGAGATCATCCACTCGCTCGAGACCGGCACCCCCCGTGAGATCTACGCGAACGTGCGGAACGGCGGCCTGATCGACGGGCTCCCCGGCAACGCCTGCGTCGAGGTGCCAACCCTGGTCGATAAGAACGGCGTCCAGCCCACGCGGATCGGTGCCCTGCCCCCGCAGTGCCTGGCCCTGAACCGGACATTCCTGAACGTAGTGGAGCTCACGGTTCGCGCGGCGCTCGAGGAGCGGCGCAGCCTGGTCTACCAGGCCGCGCTGCTCGATCCGAACACGGCGGCCACGCTGACGACCCAGCAGATCGTGGCGATGTGCGACGACCTGATCGAGGCGCACGGAGCGCTGATGCCCGAGGGCATCCGGGGATAGCGCTGAACGCAGGCATGACCGCCCACGCTCCCGACCTGCTGTTGGAGCCCTCACCCGGGCGGGTTCTCGGCAGCCCCATCCTCCGCAGCGAGGATCGCGCGCTGCTCACCGGAGCGGCGCGGTACCTGGACGATGTCCCGTGCGAGGGAGCCCTTCACGCGGTGTTCGTCCGGTCCCCCATAGCACACGCGCTCGTCTGGTCGGCCGATGTGGGCGAGGCCCGGGCGATGCCCGGTGTCGCCGGCGTGTTCGTCGCCGGTGACATCGGCGAGCTGCGCATGCCCGCGATCGAAGACAGTCCCGAGGTGTTCGCCAGGCCGCTGCTCGCCATCGACCGGGTCCGTTTCGTCGGCGAGCCGGTGGCGGTGGTGGTGGCGGAGACGAGGGCACAGGCGATGGACGCCGCGGACGCCGTCGGCATCGTCTACGATCCGCTGACCCCGGTGATCGACCCCGAGAAGGCGCTGGAGCCCGACGCGCCGGTCCTGTTCCAGGCCCACGGCTCCAACCTCGCGATTCGCGTCGACGATGTGGCCCAGGATGCGGGCGCGCTCGACGGTGCCGAGACCGTCGTGCGGGCACGGTTCGTCAACCAGCGGGTGGCGCCGGTACCGATGGAGACCAACGGCGCTCTCGCCATCGCCGGTGTCGCGCCCGGCCACCCATCGGTCACGCTGTGGGCCTCGGTGCAGGCGCCCCACGACACGCGCCGCATCGTCGCCCAGGTTCTGGGTCTGGACCCCGCCCACGTACGCGTCCGCACCGCGGCGGTGGGCGGCGGGTTCGGTGGAAAGATCCCGACATACCCCGAACATGTCGTGATCGCCTGGCTCGCCCGGCATCTGGGAGGCGCGGTTCGCTGGTCGGAGACGCGAAGCGAAAACATGGTCGCGATGACGCACGGCCGCGGGCAGGTGCAGCACGTTGAGCTGGGCGCCACGCGGGATGGCCGGATACTCGGGCTTCGCGTCTTTGTGATCCAGGACATGGGGGCGTACGCCAGCGAGGCCGCGACGCTGCCACCGCTCACCGGCCTCATGGCCTCGGGCCCGTACCGGATCCCCCGGATCGACTTCCACGCGGTCTCGGTCGTCACCACCACCAGCCCGGTGGGCGCCTACCGGGGCGCGGGCCGGCCAGAGGCGACGTGGCTGCTGGAGCGCGCCCTGGACATGCTGGCGGCCGAACTCGGGATCGATCCCGCGGAGATCCGGCGACGCAACTTCATCCCGGTCGAGGCGTTCCCGTACCGCACCCCGACCGGCGCCCACTACGACAGCGGGGACCCGTGCCGCGCCCTCGATATCGCGCTTCGCGCGGCCGGATACTCCGAACTGCGCCGGGAACAGGCCGCACGCATCGATCGCGGGGAGACCTGGCAGCTGGGCGTCGGCATCGGCAGCTACGTCGAGGTCACGGGCTGGGGAAGCGAGTTCGCGTCGGTGGCGGCCGAGGAGGCGGGGACGTTCACCGTCCTGACCGGGACCAGCCCGCACGGCCAGGGGCACGAGACCGCGTGGGCGCAGATCGTGGCCGACACACTGGGAGTACCGTTCGGCGCCATCACGGTCCGGCACTCGGACACGCTGCTCGTCCCGCGCGGCGAGGGGACGATGGGATCGCGGTCGCTCCAGGTCGGCGGCTCCGCCGTGCTCCGGGCCTCGGTGGCCTTGCTGGACAAGGCACGGCGCCTCGCGGCACATCTGCTGGAGAAGATCGAGAGTGACGTGCGCCGCCTCGACGGCCGGATCGGCGTCGGCGCAGCCCCGGAGCTGTCACTCTCCTGGGGCGAGCTCGCGGCCGCCGCCGCGGACCCGGCATCTCTGCCCCTTGGGATGGAGCCGGGGCTGCGGGCGCAGGCCGACTTCGAGATGGAGGATTCGACCTATCCGTTCGGCGTCCACGTCGCGGTCGTGGAGGTCGACACCGAGACCGGGAAGGCGAGGCTGGTCCGTCACGTCGCCGTGGACGATTGCGGGCGCCGCATCAACCCGATGCTGGTCGAGGGGCAGGTCCACGGGGGGATCGCGCAGGGCGCCGCCCAGGCGCTGTTCGAATCCGTCGTCTATGACGAGCTGGGCAATCCGCTGACGGCCAGCCTCGCCACCTACGCGATGCCGAGCGCGGCGGAGCTCCCCGCGCTCGTCACCGTCGCGCTCGAGACCCCCACCGACCGGAACCCACTCGGGGCAAAGGGGGTCGGCGAGGGGGGAACTATCGGGGCAGGGCCCGCGGTCCAGAACGCGGTGATCGATGCGCTCGCCCACCTTGGCGTCCGCCACATCGACATGCCGGTGAGCCCGGAGCGGGTCTGGCGGGCCATCGGGGAGGCGCCGCGCGATGTGCCCGGCGATCGCAGTGAAGGAGGAAGCCATGGAGCGGCCGGACCTGAACGGTTTGATCGCGGCAATCGTCACGCCGATGCGCAGCGACGCGTCGATCGACGAGGAGTCCCTCCGAAGATACGTTGACTGGCTCGTTGGCCAGGGCGTTCTTGGGCTGGCCGTGAACGTGGACACGGGCGAGGGGCCGCACCTGTTTCCGGAGGAGAGGCTCCGGGTTCTGGAGATCGTGGCTGCGGAAGTCGGCGGCCGGGCTCTCGTGGTCGCCGGACTCGCGGCCTCGTTTACCGAGCAGGCCCGCCGGCTCGCCGCCGACACCGCCCGGGCCGGAGCAGACGCCCTGCTCGTCTTCCCCATCTCCGCCTACCAGGGCGAGCCGCTGGATCCAGAGATTCCCGCCGCGTACCACCGTGCGGTTGCCGAGGCCTCCGGTCTTCCCCTCATTGCCTTCCAGCTCCAGCCCGCGCTCGGCGGGGTGAACTTCTCGGCCGAGACCATCGAGCGCACCATGAGCATCGATGGGGTGGTGGCCATCAAGGAGGCGTCCTTCGATGCGAAGCGGTTCGTGGAGACCGCGCGGCTGGTGAGGTCCCTGCCCTCCCGCCCCACCGTCCTGAACGGCAACGACAACTTCCTTCTCGAGGCGTACCTCCTCGGGGCCGAGGGCGCGCTGCTCGGCTTCGGCACGCTGGCCGCGCGCGAGCAGGTCCAGATGCACCGGGCCGTGCGCGACCACGACCTCCCCCGTGCGTTCGAGCTCCGCGACATGCTCCAGCCCTTGTGCGACGTGATCTTCGCCAGGCCCGTCCGCGACTATCGCGCTCGCATCAAGCACGCGCTCATGCGCCTCGGGGTGATCGACGAGGCCCACGTTCGCCCGCCACTGCGCCCACTCGCCAAGGAGGCTTGCTATCTCGTCGATCGTGCGCTCAAGGAAGCGGGGCTCGCATAGTGGGCCTGCGAGGAGTGGGCGTGTTCTTGCCGACGTTCGCCGGAGCCCGCGGACGCACCGGAGGAGAGCTCGCGGCGTTCGCCCGGCGCGCCGAGGACCTGGGGTTCGACTCGGTATGGGCGACCGATCACCTGCTGCACCAGAGCAGGTTCTATGCGGTGCCGTGGCTCGATCCGGTCGTCGCGCTCAGCTACGTGGCGGCAACGACGTCCCGGCTGCGCCTGGGCACCTCGGTCCTCGTGCTGCCGACCCGCCAGCCGGTCGTCCTCGCGAAACAGATAGCCACACTCCAGGCTCTCGCCGATGAGCGCTACATCCTGGGCGCGGGAACGGGCTGGGATGACCGGGAGTTCCACGCCGTCGGGCAGCGACGAGCCGAGCGGGGCGCGCGAACCGACGAATCGATCGCGATCATACGCCGGCTGCTCGCGGGCGAGTCCGTGACGTACGAGGGCCGGTTCTACCGGCTGCAGGATGTGGCGGTCGGCCCGGCGATGCACTCGCCGCTCTGCCTGTGGAGCGCCGGCGGCCGGCAGCTCCCGCACGCGGCGTCCCCGGAGCGGCCCGTGCTGGCCCCGGCGGTTCTCCGGCGGATCGTCGCCTCCGACGGGTGGATCGCGCGGCCCACGTCGCTTCCGTCTCAGATCTCCGAGGACCACGCCGAGATCCGGTCCGCGCTCGCGGCGGTGGGCCGTGATCCGGGCACGTTCACGGTCGCCCATGAGAACTTCCTCCATCTCGTTCCCACCGAGAACCGCGAGGAGGCCCTCGCCGAGCAGCGGCGCGCCTACGCGACGATCATGGGAGACGGCAGGCCCTTCGAGTACTTCGAGCAGGTGTACCTGACGGGCACGCCCACCGAGATCGTGGAGAAGCTCCGGGCGAGGATGGCCATCGGCATCGAGTACCTGATCCTCCATACCCTGGAGCCGTCGACGGCGCAGCTGGACCTGTGGGCGGAGCATCTACTGCCCCACCTGGCGGTCTGATGACGAAGATCGTGCTCAACGGGGCCGGCAGCGTCGAGTTCACGAAGGAGCTGCTGGCGGACATCCTCGGCTTCGACGACCTCGCCGGGTCCACGATCGCGCTGTTCGACACCAGCGGCGAGCGCCTGGAAACCGCGGCGGCCATCGCACGCTGGACCGCGGGGGCGCTCGGGGTGCCCGCCACGATCGAGCCGCATCTCGACCGCCGGGCCGCGCTCGAGGGGGCGGATCACGTGATCAGCATGATCCGGGTCGGCGGGCACGAGGGACTGCGGCTCGACTTCGAGATCCCCGGGCGCCACGGCGTGCGGCAGACGATGGCGGACACGCTGGGCATCGGGAGCATCTTCCGGGCCCTGTGCACGATCCCGGCCCTGATCGAGCTGGCGCGCGACCTGCACGAGGTCGCGCCGGGCGCCTGGCTCTACAACTACACGAACCCGATGGCGGCGCTCGTGTGGTCGATCTACGCGGGGACCGCCCACCAGCGCGTCGTCGGCGTGTGCATGTCGCCGGAGAACACCGCGCAGCAGCTCGCGGAGATCGTCGGCGTCCCCTTCGAGGAGGTCGCCTACCTCGCGGGCGGGATCAACCACCAGTCGTGGATCCTGCGGCTGGAGCACGACGGGCAGGACCTGTATCCGCGGCTACGGCAGATCGTGGCCGACGATCCGGACGGGCTCGGACGGCGCGTCCGCGTGGAGATGCTCAAGCGGTTCGGCTACTTTCCGACCGAGTCGAGCGAGCACAACGCGGACCTCGTGCCCTGGTTCCTTCCGCATGAGGACCAAGTCCGCCGCTTCCGGATCCCCGTGAACGAGTACCTGCACCGCAGCGAGCGCAACCTCGGCTCCTACGCGGAGACCCGGCGCAAGCTCGAGGCGGGCGAGCCGCTCGGGCTCGAACCCGGCCCCGAGTACGCCCCACAGATCATCCACTCGATCGAGACTGGGACGCGCCGGATGGTCTACGGCAACGTCCGCAACGGCGGCTCGATCGACAACCTGCCGGAGGACTGCTGCACCGA
>JBQCGH010000153.1:0-3114 GCA_051955835.1 Gemmatimonadales bacterium | reverse complement strand
CGTCCCGGTCCCGGCGGTGCTCGTGCGCGAGGGCCGCGTTGTCACCGGTGGTGGCGAGCCGTCGGTGTATCTAGTCGCTGGGCCCGCTCTCGCGCAACTCGATGTTCGTCTGGCTCGCCAGCAGCTCCTCCGCGAAGCGTCGGGTGGCGACCGCCTCCAGCGAGTCCGCCGCCGAGCGCTCGGTGGTGAAGGTCACGAGGGCGACGCGCCCGTACGGGGCGAGCTGCAGACGCGCAGGAACTTGCGCGTAGTGCGCAGCGCACCCTGAGAGCACGAACGCACCGCAAAGCGCCAGCAGCCATTGCGCTCGACCGGCGTGACCTGAACCGTATCTCCGCATTTGACGCGCACCTGGAAGAGGTGGGCGGGGAAAAGGCAAGAGGCGAGCCAATCCTCGCGACTGGCTTCGCTCGTCCTAGGACGGCGTCTGGCAGGTTGCGGTCGACCCCTGAGTTGCCGCGCAACGGTTGTGGGTACTTGTGCCCATATCGTCAGGGTGCTCGCTGCTCGCTCGACTGCTTTCGCCGATCGGGCCGTTCGTCGCGTGCCTCGGGCCGGCAGCGCTGGCGGTCGTTCGCTCGATGGTCACTGCGGCTTGTTCCCTCAATCCGTTTGGCATATGTTGCCTCGCCGATCCTCGTCGATCTACGAGCGATGGCGCACCGCCGATCGGAGCGTCGCATGGACCCTGCTGACACGCCGCCGCTGCCCCCGTCCCGCCGCCGCTTCCTGTCTCGGCTGTCCATCATCCTGTCAGGCGCTATCGGCGCAGTGGCCACCGTCCCCGTGATCGGGTTTCTGCTGTCGCCGCTCGCGCGGAAGGGACCGCGCGTCTGGCGCGGCGTGGGAGCGGTCGACCAGTTCAAGATCGGCGAAACGGTCAACGTGGTCTTCGAAGACGCGTCGCCGCTGCCGTGGGCTGGTGTCACCGCCCGAAGCGCCGCCTGGCTTCGCCGAGACGACGTTGCGCGGTTCACGGCCTTCACCGTTCACTGCACCCATCTCGGCTGCCCGGTGCGCTGGGTCGCCGACGCGCAGCTCTTCCTCTGCCCTTGCCACGGAGGGGTGTACTATCGCGACGGCACGGTGTCGGCCGGCCCGCCGCCCCGAACGCTCCCGCAATATCCCGTGCGCGTGCGCAATGGTCAGGTCGAGATCCTGACCAGCCCCATTCCCATCGCCTGACCGGCCCGTGCTCCGCCGCTTTCTCGCCTGGCTCGACGACCGCAGCGGTCTGTTCACCGCCTCGCGGCACGCGCTCGAGCATCCCGTCCCACCGCGGACCGGCTGGTGGTACGTGTTCGGCAGCGCCACGCTCATCGCCTTCGTGCTGCAGGTCGCCACGGGCATCGCGCTGGCGTCATCCTACGTGCCGTCGAGCGGCCAGGCCTATGACAGTCTGAAGTTCATCACCGAACAGGCGATGCTGGGCCGGTTCCTTCGCGGTATGCACTACTTCGGTGCGTCGGCGATGGTGCTGCTCATCGGCATCCACGTCTCGCGCACGTACCTGATGGCCGCGTACAAGTACCCCCGGGAGCTCAACTGGCTCACCGGGGCGGTGCTGCTGCTGCTCACCCTCGCGCTCGCCTTCACCGGCCAGCTGCTCCGGTGGGACCAGAACGCGGTCTGGTCGGTCATCGTCGGCGCGGCGCAGGCGGGCCGCGCGCCCATCGTGGGCGGCGAGGTCGCACGTTTCATTCTCGCGGGCGACACCATCGGCGGGGCCACGCTGAGCCGGTTCTTTGCGTTCCACGTGTTTTTCATTCCGGCCCTGGTCTTCGCGTTCATCGGGCTGCACCTCGTGCTCGTGCTGCGTCACGGCATCTCCGAGCGCCCGAAGAAGGGCGAGCACGTGGACCCCGCCACCTACCGCGAGCGCTATGCCGGCATGCTGAAGCGGGAGGGCGTGCCGTTCTGGCCCGACGCCGCGTGGCGCGATGCGGTGTTCGGGGCGGCCGTGGTCGCCACGATCGTGCTACTCGCGCTGATCGTCGGGCCGCCCGACCTCGGCAAGCCTCCGGACCCGAGCATCCTTCAGGCCTATCCTCGTCCGGACTGGTACTTCCTGTGGTACTTCGCGCTGCTTGCGCTCGCGCCACACAGCATCGAAAACTTCATCATCGTGGCCGGCCCGCTCGTCTTCGGTGCGGTGCTTCTGCTGCTGCCGCTCATGAACCGCGGACCTCGCAGCGTGCGGGAACGGCCACTGGCGGCCGTGCTCGTCGTGTTCATCTGGACGACGATCCTGACGTTCTGGATCGCCGGCGAGCGCGCCGACTGGTCGCCCAACTTCGACGTCGCACCGCTGCCCGCCGCGGTCGTGGCCTCCTCCGACACGACCGTCGTGGCGGGTGCGCAACTGTTCCATGAGAAAGGGTGCGAGTTCTGCCACGCCATCGGAGGCTACGGCGGGAAGCGGGGGCCCGATCTGAGCGACGTGCGGAGCCGCATGGCGCCGGACCAGATCGCGGCGCGGATCACCAACGGCAGCATCAACATGCCGGCCTACGCGCGCACGCTGACGCCGGCGCAGGTCAACACCCTGGTGGCGTTCCTCTCGACTCGGGGGCCGGGCGCCGCGCGCCCGCAGTGAGCGGGCCTCGAGTCGCACAACGGTGAGCGGCCCGCAGCTCGGTCTACATATCCGGTGATACCGTGTGGTACGAGGACGTCGCCGAAGTGGCCCGGCGGTTTCCCGCCCGCGCCATTGTCCTCTTCATGGGGGCCGCTCGCGTGGCGGAGGTGGGGCCCTGGCCGCTGACCTTCGACGCGGCCGGCGCGGTCGAAGTGGCACGAGCGTTCGGCCAGGCCGTGGTGATCCCGCTGCACTTCGAGGGCTGGCAGCATCTCAGCGAGAGCCGCCAGGACATCGACGCAGCGTTCACCCAGGCCGGGCTGCGCTCGCGGCTCCGGTGGCCCGATCCCGGACGTCCCGTGAACCTCTGGTAATTCCGACCGGTACGCTGGGCAGGGACACGATTCGAAGCTCACGAAAACGACCGGGGGGGGGGCGCCCGGGTTGAGGACCGGGGGAGAAAAAAAGGAGGAATAAAAAAACAAGAACACAAAAACAAAAAAAAAAAAAAAAAAACAAAAAAAAAAACAAAAAAA
>JBQCGH010000152.1:0-27766 GCA_051955835.1 Gemmatimonadales bacterium | reverse complement strand
AGCGTCTGCAGGGCCTCGGCGAAGAGGCGCTGGCGTCCTTCGGGTGCCCGGGCGTAGACCTCGAGATAGATCTCCTCCGGGTCCACCTCGGCCTCCAGCAGCTCGGCGGCGATGCGCAGGGTGCGGGGACGGGTGTTGCTGAAGCGGAAGCCGCCGGTGTCGGTCAGGATGGCGACGTAGAGGCCGCGCGCGGCTTCCTCCGTCATCGTCCAGCCATTGGCCACGGCCAGCTCGAAGACGAGCTCGCCGGTGGCCGCGGCGCCCGGGTCGAGATACCGCGGCCCGTCGGGGAGGACCCCTTCGCTGACGTGGTGGTCGACGCAGGCCACGGGCACGCCGCGGTCCCGCACCGTCTCGCTCAGCATGCCCAGGCGCCCGAGGTCCGAGATATCGAGCACGATGATGGTGTCCGCGCGACGCAGCTCGCGGATGGCCTCGGCGGTGCGGTCGGCGCCGGGGAGGTCCTCGAACAGGAACTCGAAGCGCGGCGGCGTGGGCGTAGGGTTGGTGATGACCGCGTCGATGCCGCGATCGCGCAGCAGATGCGCCAGCCCGGCCTCACTCCCGAGACCGTCTCCATCGGGGTTCACGTGCGTGGTAAGGCAGACCCGCTGGCCCGGCGCGAGCGCTGTGGCGAGCGAGCGGGCCGCGGTGAGCCGGTCGGGGGGAAGGGTGAACGGCATCCGGGAAGTTTAACAAGGCGCAGAAAACGGAAAAGACGGAGCGGTGATCACCGCTCCGTCCTTGACCGTCCGTCTGCCTGCACCCGGCCCTATGCCCTTCCTCTGACCTTCGAGTGATGTCGCCCGTAGAGGAAATAGATCACGAGCCCGATGATCATCCAGATGACCAGCCGCGCCCAGGTGTCCTTCGGCAAACCCGACATGAGATACAGGCAGGCCGCGATCCCACCGACCGGCACCAGCGGCACCAGCGGCGTCCGGAACGGCCTCGGCCGGTCAGGCTCCTTGTAGCGGAGGGCCAGCACCCCGGCGCAGACGATCGCGAAGGCGAGCAACGTCCCGATCGACACCAGCTCTCCCAGCAGGCCGATCGGCAGGAGCCCCGCGAAGATCATGGCGGCGACCCCGGTGAGCGCGCTCGCGAGGTACGGGGTCCGGAACCTGGGGTGCACCTGCGCGAAGATGGGCGGCAGCAACCCGTCCTTCGCCATCGAGTAGAACACGCGCGGCTGTCCCAGCAGCATGACGAGGATCACCGAGCTGAGCCCGGCGATCGCGCCGATCTTGACGATGGGCCGGAGCCAGGCGAGTCCGGGGCCCGCCGCGTTGATGCCCACGGCGATGGGATCCGGCACGTTGAGCTCGGTGTACTTGACGATCCCCGTGAGCACGAGCGCCACCGCGATGTAGAGCACCGTGCAGATGGCGAGCGAGCCCAGAATGCCGATCGGCATGTCGCGCTGCGGGTTCCGCGTCTCCTGCGCCGCCGTGCTCACGGCGTCGAATCCGATGTACGCGAAGAAGATCACCCCGGCGCCCCGCAGGATGCCGTCCCACCCGTACTTGCCCGGGCCCGCCGCCGGCGGCACGAATGGCTGCCAGTTCTCATGGTTGATGTAGGCGAGCCCGAACCCGATGAACAGGAAGACGACGGTGAGCTTGATGACCACGATCACGTTGTTGAAGCTGGCGGACTCGGAGATCCCGACGATGAGGAGGATCGTGACCAGCGCGACGATCACCATCGCGGGCACGTTGAGCACCGCGCCCGTGCTCGTCCACCCCTCGGTGAAGAGCCGCCACACGTTGAAGCCGGCGCCGGGGGGCGCCGTATGCGTGTACGGCGCCGAGGTGTATTGCGCCGGGATGTTGATCCCGATGTCCTTGAGGAACGAGACCACGTAGCCGGACCAGCCCACCGCCACGGTCGAGGCGGCGAACAGGTACTCCAGGATGAGGTCCCAGCCGATGATCCACGCGACCAGCTCGCCGAGCGTCGCGTAGCCGTAGGTATAGGCCGAGCCCGCGACCGGGATCATCGCCGAGAATTCGGCGTAGCACAGGCCCGCGAGCGCACACGCGGTGCCGGCGAGAATGAACGAGTACACGATGGCGGGACCGGCGTACGCGGCCGCCGCCTGCCCGGTGAGCACGAAGATGCCGGCGCCGATGATGGCGCCGATGCCGAGCGCCACCAGGTTCACCGGACCGAGCGCGCGTTTGAGGCTCTGGTCGGACCCCAGCTCGCTCTGGAGCGCGGTGATGTCCTTCCGGGCGAAGAGGTCGCTCATACCATGCTCCGTTCCCTCGCGGGCGGCGGCGCGGCCCGCTCGCGCTGGAGGACGCTGTGCTTCCGCCCGTAGGTGAAGTAGACCACGAAGCCGATCAGCAGCCAGACGAAGAGCCGGATCCAGGTGTCCGCCGGGAGCGTGGCCATGAGGCCGAAGCAGGCCAGGATGCCCAGAATCGGCACGACCGGCACGAGCGGCGTCCGGAACGGCCGCTCGAGATCCGGACGGGTGCGCCGCAGGATCCAGACGCCGGCGCACACCAGCACGAATGCGAGCAGGGTCCCGATGTTGACCAGCTCGCCGAGGATCTGGATGGGGAAGGTGCCGGTGATGATCGCGACGATGATGCCGACGTAGATCGTGCTGAGATACGGCGTCCGGTACTTGGGGTGCACCTTGCCCGCCCACGGGCCGATGAGGCCGTCACGCGACATCGAGTAGAACACCCGGCTCTGGCCGAGGAGCATCACGAGCACAACCGAGCCGAGACCCAGCACCGCGCCGATGGTGATGAGCGGCCGGAGCCAGTTGAGCTGTTGGACCTGCTCGACCGCAAACGCCACCGGGTGCGGCACGTTGAGCCGGTCGTAGCGGACCAGGCCCGTGAGCGTGAGCGAGACCAGGATGTAGAGGATGGTGCAGATGAACAGCGACCCCAGAATGCCGATCGGCATGTCGCGCTGCGGATTCCGGGCCTCCTGGGCCGCGGTGCTCACCGCGTCGAATCCGATGTAGGCGAAGAAGATGAGCCCGGCCCCGCGGAACACGCCGCTCCAGCCGAACTCGCCGAACGTGCCGGTATTGGGCGGGATGAAGGGATGCCAGTTCTCCGGCTTCACGTAGCGCAGGCCGAAGGCGATGAAGATGAGGACGACCGCGATCTTGAGGATGACGATCAGGTTGTTGACCTTGGCCGACTCCTCGATGCCGACCACCAGGACGTAGCTGGCGAGGAGCACGATCGCCATGGCCGGCAGGTTGAACAGCGAGCCCGTCGGGTTCCAGCCCACGTGCGCGCAGTGGGCGACCGCGTTGGTCACATCGGCCGCGCTGCAGTAGCGGAGCGGCGCCGAGGTCAGCGCCGCGGGCAGGTGGACGCCGAAGACGTCGAGCAGGCTCACGAAGTAGCCCGACCAGCCCACCCCGACCGTGGCGGCGCCCATGGCGTACTCGAGCACCAGGTCCCACCCGATGATCCAGGCGATGAACTCGCCCATGGTGGCGTAGGAGTACGTGTACGCGCTGCCGGCCACCGGAACCGCGCTCGCCATCTCCGCGTAGCACAGGCCCGCGAGCCCGCAGGCGATCGCGGCGGTGATGAAGGACAGCGGCACCGCCGGACCGGCGTGCAGCGCGGCGGCGAGGCCGGTGAGCACGAAGATGCCCGCGCCGATGATCGCGCCGATCCCCAGCATGGTCAGGTTCATCGCGCCGAGGGTGCGCTTGAGAGACCGTTCACCGGTGGCGTCCGCCTCGGCGCGCAGCGCCGCGACGGACTTCGTCGCCCACAAGCTCATAGACTGATCCTCGAAGGAGGGAGGCGCGCCGGGGGAAGGCGCTGGACTGCGATTGCTTCGGGTATTGCCTTCGGATACCGCCAAGGCCCCGCGCGAGCACGCGCGTTCGCGTCGCGGGGGATGACTCAGGCGCTGTAGTTCGGCGCCTCGCGCGTGATGGTCACGTCGTGCGGGTGAGACTCGCGGAGACCCGCCGACGTGATCTGGACCATCTCCACGTCGCACTGGAGCTGCTGGACGGAGGACACGCCGCAGTAGCCCATCCCGCTCCGGAGCCCGCCCACCATCTGGTACAGCACGTCGGCCACCGGCCCCTTGTAGGGCACCCGGCCCTCGATGCCCTCGGGCACGAGCTTGGAAGGGGCCATCTCCCCCTCCTGAAAGTACCGGTCGGCCGAGCCATCCTGCATGGCGGAGAGACTGCCCATGCCGCGGATCATCTTGTAGCGGCGGCCTTCCGCCAGCACCGATTCGCCGGGGCTCTCTTCGGTGCCGGCCAGCATCGATCCCATCATGACGGAGGACGCTCCGGCCGCCAGGGCTTTCACCACGTCGCCCGAGTACTTGATGCCGCCATCGGCAATGACCGGGACATCGTCGGCCCCGCGGAGCGAATCGATGATGGCAGTCACCTGCGGCACACCCACGCCGGTCACCACCCGGGTCGTGCAGATGCTGCCCGGCCCGATTCCCACCTTCACCGCATCGACCCCGCGCCGCACCATCTCGCGCGCGCCCGCCTCGGTCGCAATGTTGCCGGCTACGAGCTGGGTATCGGGGAAGGCATCGCGCAGCTGGCTCACCGTGCGCAGCACGCCCTCGCTGTGGCCGTGCGCCGAATCGATGACGAGGACATCGACCCCGGCGTCGACCAGGCGCCGGGCGCGCTCGGTGGCGTCCTGAGCGCCGCCCACGGCCGCCGCGACCCGCAGGCGCCCATGCTGGTCCTTGTTGGCGTTGGGGTGCTCGCGCCGCTTGAAGATGTCCTTGACGGTGATGAGCCCCTTGAGCACGCCCTGCCCATCGACCACCGGGAGCTTCTCGATCCGATGCTTCGCCAGGATCCGCTCGGCGTCGTCGAGGCTGGTCCCGACCGGCGCGGTGACCAGGTTCTCTTTGGTCATCGCCTCGCGAATGGGCTGGTCCAGGTTCCGCTCGAACTGGAGGTCGCGGTTGGTGATGATCCCGATCAGCCGACCCTGCCCATCCACGATGGGCACGCCGGAGATCTTGAAGCGCCGCATGAGCTGGTACGCCTCGCGAAGCGGCCGGTCGGGCCCGAGCGTGATGGGGTTGAGGATCATCCCGCTCTCACTCCGCTTGACCCGGTCCACCTCGGCGGCTTGGCGTTCGACCGTCATGTTCTTGTGCAGCACCCCGATGCCGCCGGCCCGTGCCATGGCGATGGCCATGTCGGCCTCGGTGACCGTGTCCATGGCGGCGGAAACCAGCGGAATGTTGAGGGGGATGGTGCGGGTGAGGCGGCTGGTGGTCGAGACCTCGCGCGGATGGACGGCCGAATATCGCGGCACGAGGAGGATGTCGTCGAAGGTCAGGCCGGGCTTGGGGCGAATAACGCTCATGCGCTCGTGAGGAGATCGGCGGACGGTCGGCGCGGTCGCTGATGCACGACGGCCCACCGACGCCCGAGGCGGGCGAACGGCAGGCCGGAAGCGAGCGGTTCCATCTCCAAGTGTAGGAAGCCACTGCATGGAAATCAAGCACTCGCCCGTGGCGAGGGTCAGCCAGCCGAGCTCCGTCTGGACGAGTTGGCCCGCCAGAGCAGGTAGGCCGGGATCCCGCTCGCCACGATCAGGAGGCCGGGCCAGGTGTACAGGGGCTTCTCGAACAGCAGGATGATCATCAGGGCGGCATTGGCCACCAGGTATAGACCTGGAAGGACCGGGTAGCCGAAGGCCTTGACCGGCCGCGGCAGGTCCGGACGAAGGCGCCGCAGCCGGAACAGCGCCAGGGTCGTGAGGAAGTAGAAGACGATGGCGGCGAAGATGACGTAATCGAGCAGCTGGCCATAGGTGCCGCTGATGCACAACACGCTCGCCCACACGGCCTGGGCCACCAGCCCGAACACGGGCGTCCGATACGTCGGATGCAGCCGGCCGGCGCGCTCGAAGAACAGATTGTCCCGGGCCATGGCGTAGTACACCCGCGGCCCCGACAGGATGAGCCCGTTGTTACAGCCGAAGGTCGAGAGCAGAATGGCGACCGCCATGACGGCCGCCGCCCCGGCGCCGAGCGCCACCTCGATCGCGGCGGTGCCCACCCGATCCTGCACGGCGTACTGCAGCCCCCGCGCGAGCACGTCGTGGCCGTTTGGATCTCCGGCAAACGGCAGGATGTTGAGGTATGCCACGTTGGCGAGGATGTAGAGCAGGCTCACAGTGCCGGTGCCGATCGCCAGCGCCCGCGGCAGGTTCCGGGTGGGGTTCTGCACCTCGGCGGCAGCGAAGGTCACATTGTTCCACGCATCGCTCGAGAACAGCGAGCCCACCATCGCGGCGCCCAGCACCGGAATCATCGCCAGCGACCAGTCGCCCGTCCCCCAGAAGCCCGCGAAATTGGCCACCGCGATGTCGGGCTGCCGGAACAGCGTGAGCCCGAACAGCACCAGGGCCGCCAGCGCACCCACCTTGGCCACGCTGAACACGGTCTGGATCGCTGCGCCGAGCGTCACCCCGCGGATGTTGGTCATGGTGAGGAGGACGATCATCGCGATCGCCACGAGCCGCTGAATGGAGAGGCCGAGCTGGATGGCTTCGGACACCCCGGGCAGGCGGATGTGTCCGAGCGGCAAGAAGACGTCGGGCGACACGCCCGGCAGCAGGATGCTCAGGAACTTGGCGAACGCCACGCCGACGGCGGCGATCGTGCCGGTCTGGATGACCGTGAAGAGCGTCCACCCGTACAGGAAGCCCGCGAGCGGCGTCAGGCCCTCACGGAGGAACACGTACTGACCGCCGGCCTTCGGCATCATCGCGGCGAGCTCGGCGTAGGCCAGCGCGCCGGTCACGGTCATGGCGCCCGTCACGACCCACACGAGCAGCAGCGCGCCGGGCCCCCACTGCCCCACCTGCCGCCCGATGTCGGCCGAGACGATGAAGATGCCGGAGCCGATCATCGAGCCCACCACCAGCGAGATGGCGGCGAGCGGCCCGATGCCGCGGATGAATTCGGTCGGGGCGGACGTCGTCGCCGGGGCCTCGGTCACGGTCGCCATGGATCGCTCTGGGATGGGGAGGAACTGCGCCGCGCGCGGCGGCACGGTCGCCGCGCCGGGACGTGCTCAGCTTCCGGTGCTGGTATCCTGGGGCGGTGCGCTGCCCGGCTTGGGCTCCGGGATCGCGGGCTTTGAGGCGGACCCCGCCACCTTCACGGCCTCATCCACCACGGCCTGCCCTGCCGCGGCCAGCCCCTTCATGATCTTGGCCGCGCTGTCCATGACGCCCATCGTGCCGCTGATCGCCTGGATCGGCAGCTTGCCGGCGCGCATGGTGTCTTCGACCGTTTCCGTGATCTTGGCCAGAATCCCGCCCGGACGCCCGCGCTCGGCGTACTTGCTCTCGAGAAACTCGATGTAGTCGAGGATCTGATAGCCGCGCTCGTCGTCCATCGAGTCGAGCAGGCGGCCGATGCGCTGCTTGAGGAGGTCGTTCATCGCGGCTCCTACTTGCCGTCCAGGCCCGCGACGACCGACGCGAGCTCCACGACCGGCGTCGGAAGGAACTTGGTCCGCGCCGCCCGGACCGTCACCCGGAGGATGAGCTCCTGCAGCGCCGGCAGGGCGCGGAAATCGGGCAGCCTCTCCGGTGGGATCGTCACGTAGACGAAGCCGGGTTCGGGGAGCGGCCCCCGGGTCAGGAGGTACGGCTGACCGGGCGGCATCTCGGGCCGAAGCTCGTCCGCCTCCCGGACGGCAATGAGCTGCAGGCGCCATTCCAGGATCTGGCCCACGTAGCGGTCGGGGTCGGCACGCACCTCTTCGGCGGTGACTCCGACCATCACACCGTTCTCGGACGGCGCCACCGCGTCCGCCGGAATCCAGCCTTCCACCTGCACCTTCACCTGGTCGCCCGCGCGGGCCATGAGTCGGGCCGGCGCGCCGCCCTGCAGGACACCGAGGGTGCCGCCTTCCGCTGCGGCAGCAAGCGTCGTCTGGCGCGCCGTCTGGATGGGCTCGCCGCCGGCCGCAGTCTCTGCCGGCGCGGCGGGCGGGGCTGCGGCCGCGCGGCCCTTGCCGGTGCCGGTGGTCTTTCCACCCGGTCGCGGCGCAGCCGGCTGCTGCGAGGGCGGCTGCTGCGAGGCCGGCTGCTGTGAGACCGGCTGCTGCGAGGCGGGTTGCTGGGGCGCGGGTTGCTGACCTGATGACGACGATGGCTGAGTCGATCCAGCCGACCGCGGGGGTCCTGAAGACTGCCCGCGCCCCCGCCGCTGGGTCGACGGCACCACCGCCGCGCGGGGAAGCCAGCCGGCGCGACGCACCCGCGTCCAATTGCCTCGGGTGCCGAGCCGCTTGAGCAGGGTGCCCTCGCGCACCCGGCCGACGACTGGTCCGTTGGGGCGCAGGCGGAGGTTCTCCCCGTCGTCGGGCGTCACCACCAGATCGAAGCCGTCGCGACGCGTGCGTTCGGTGGATCCGGTGAAGATCCACCCCTCGACCACGGCCTCGTGCCAGGCGCCGCGGCTCCGACCGGTTTCGACCGACGTACCGGCGGGCAGGGAGACCAGAGGCACGCCGTCGGGATCGCGGTACAGGTCCGCGGACTGCACGAGCGCCGTTTCCTCCTGGGCTGCGGCGGGGGCCGCGAAGACGAGAGAGGCGACGAGCGCGCAGGCTGGAAGGCGGAGCAGGCCGGGACTAGATTGCGGCGCGTAACTCACAGTCCGGCATTGTAGAACACGCGGAGAGCCATGTCAAACGGCAGCGCCCCAGCCCCCGCCGCGAACCGGGTCGTTCTGATCGTGCTGGACGGGTGGGGATATCGCCGGGAGCGCGAGGGCAACGCCATCGAGCTTGCCGCCACCCCCATCTGGCACCGGCTGTGGGAAAGCCACCCGCGCACCCTGCTCGACGCGAGCGGTCTAGCCGTGGGCCTGCCCAAGGGCCAGATGGGGAACAGCGAGGTCGGGCACCTGAACCTCGGTGCCGGGCGGGTCGTGCCGCAGGATCTGGTTCGTATCTCGCAGAGCATTCAGAGCGGTGACTTCTATCAGATCCCCGCGCTGATGGAGTTGTGCGCCCACTTGCGGGAAACCGGTGGGACGCTGCACCTGGTGGGCCTGCTCGGTCCGGGCGGCGTGCACGCACTCGACCGCCACCTGCTGGCCTGCGTCGAGATGGGGGTGCGGCACCGGGTGCCGGCCATCGCCATCCACGGCTTTCTCGACGGCCGCGACTCGGCCCCGACCCTCGGCGCCGAGGTCGTGCGCACCCTCCTGCTCGACATGCGGCGTATCGCCGGCCAGCGGGTGGACGTCGCCACGCTCACGGGCCGCTACTTCGGCATGGACCGCGACCGCCGATGGGACCGCACCCGCCTGGCCTACGACGCCATGGTGCGTGGCGCGGGCACGCCGGTGGAGCACCCGGTGCTCGCGGTGCAGGCCGCCTACCAGCGTGGCGAGACCGACGAGTTCATCCGGCCGCTGGTGCACCACCGCAACGGCGCGCCGGTAGCCCTCATGCGCGACGGCGACGGGGTCCTGTTCTTCAACTACCGCAGCGACCGGATGCGGCAGATCGTCGCGGCGCTGGCCCTCGACGAGTTCGACGGGTTCGATCGGGGCGAGCGGCCCGACATCGCCTGCGTGACCATGACCCAGTACGACCAGACTTTCTCCCTGCCCCAGGCCTTTCCACCGTTCAGTCTCGCCCGCATTCTCGCCGAGGTCCTGGCGGACCATGGCCGCACCCAGTTCCGGACGGCGGAAACCGAGAAGTATCCTCACGTCACCTACTTCTTCAACGGCGGCTATGAGCCGCCGTATCCCGGCGAGGAGCGCTGCCTCATTCCGTCGCAGCGGGTGGCGACTTACGATCTGGCTCCCGAGATGAGCGCCCCCGGCATCACCGAGGCCCTCTGCCGCACGATCGACCAGGGCGAGCACGCCTTCATTCTGTGCAACTTCGCCAATGCCGACATGGTCGGGCACACCGGCGTCCTCCCAGCGGTGGTGAAGGCGGTCGAGACGGTGGATCGCTGCCTCGAGCGCGCGCTGGCGAGTGCGGAACGCGCGGGCGCGAGCGTCCTCATCACGGCCGATCACGGCAACTGCGAGATGATGATCGACCCGGCCACCGGCGGCGTGCACACGGCGCATACCACGAACCCGGTGCCCCTCGTCGCCGTCCGCTCCGGCGCCACGGAGCTTCGCCAGGGCGGCTCGCTGCGGGACGTCGCGCCCACGGTCCTGGGACTCATGGGCATCGCGCAGCCGGCGGAGATGACCGGCCGGGACCTCAGGCATTGCTGACGGCGGCTCACCCTCACACGAGAGGCGGCATGGCGCGGTGGACGGGCACGGGCGGCCGTGCACTCGGGGTGGACGGCGCCGCCTTCATGGTGATCCTGCTGCTGGCCCTCGCGCGTCCCGCCCTGGCCCAGGTAGGCCACGCGCCGGGCTCGTCGCCGTATCACGACATCCGGGCGGGGCACACGTTCACGGTGCTGTACGGCCAGTTCGGCGGCAGCGGCGGCACATTCCAGATCGCGCCGCACGACGGTCCGGTGTACGGGTTCCGTTACGACATCCGCACGGGCTCGCCCGTCCAGATCGGCCTGGGCTTCGCGCACGCGTCGCTCAAGCGACTGATCGTGGACCCGTTCGTCGAAGTGGCCAACCGGATCTCCGGCCCCGTGGACCAGACGGTCAACTTCGCCGAGGCCAACCTGCAGCTCAACCTGACCGGGGGGAAGTCGTGGCACCGGGTCGCGCCGTTCGTCGGCTCCGGATTCGGCGTCACCTTCACCAGCGGCACGCCGCAGGACACCAGCCGGTTCGAGTTCGGCAAGAAGATCTACCTCGCACCCTACGCCGGCCTGCGCCTGTTCGTCACCGATCGGATCTCGCTCCGCGGTGAGGCCCGGGTCGTGTTCTGGAAGCTGAAATACCCGACCACGTTCGAGGACGAGCCCGCGCTCCAGCCCGGGACGCCGGGCAACTCCAACGCGGTGATCACCGACGGCCGGCTCTCCGAGTGGACCACCAGCTCCTGGCTCAGCGTCGGGCTGGGGTATTCGTTCTCGCCCTGACGATGCCCGCGTCCCTCTCCCGCGTCGTCAGTTTTCGTGCGCTGCACCGGATGTACCGCGCCGACTGGAGCGAGGCCCGGAACCGTGAGGTCTTTGGCACCCTGTCCGACCCGCCTGGCCATCCCCATGATTATCGGTGCATCGTGACCGTCACCGGCACGCTCGAGGCCGGGCGGGGCATGGTGATGGATCTTGTGGCGCTCGATCGGATTCTCGACGAGGAGGTCGTGCGCCGCTTCGACGGGCGCAACCTGAACGAGGACGTCCCGGAGTTCGCCGACGGCCGCCAGCTGGCCACCTGCGAAGCGCTCGCGTGCCACGTCTTCGGTCGCGTCACGGCCCGGCTGCCGGGCGGCGTCCGGCTCGAGCGGGTGCGGATTCTGGAAGACCCGACGCTGTATGCGGACTGCACCGGTGAGTGAGAACCGGTGTGGCGCGACGGGGCGCCTGCGCCATGTGTGCGCGCGGACCGGCCGCGCCGTCTCCACGATCGCGGTGGCGCGATCCGCCAGTGCCGCCTGACGAATCGCGCCTCGCGGCCATCCTTCGCGACGCCCGCCGCATCGCGGTCGTCGGGCTGAGCCCGAAGCCGGTACGGCCCAGCTATGGCGTCGCGAGCTACCTTCAGCGTGCAGGCTACACGATCATCCCCGTCCGGCCGACCGAGCGGATGATTCTGGGCGAGCCGGTCCAGCCCGACCTGCGCGCGGCCGCGGCCGGCGGGCCGATCGACATCGTGAACATCTTTCGTCGATCCGAGTTCGTGCCCGCGCTGCTCGACGACCTGCTCGCGGTGCGGCCGCGGCTCGTGTGGATGCAGGTCGGGATCCGGAACGAGGCGACCGCCCGGCGCCTCGAGGCGGAGGGGATACCGGTGGTCATGGATCGGTGCCTCGCCGTCGAGCACCATTTCCTGGGGGGCTGATGCGGATCACACAATCGGTCGCCACCGCGCTGGCGCTCGCCGTGCTCGCCGCCCCGCTCGCAGCCCAGGCCCGGCGCGACCGGCCCACCCTCGTGTTCACCATCTCGGGCGTCTACCGCGACGGCGTCGGCCTGTGGACGGTTCCCGACCAGCCGGTCGAGGACAACAGTAGCGGCACCCTCGTCGATCACTTCTTCCTCAACCGCAGCGTCAACCGCTCTCTCGGCGCGGGATTCTCCGGGACGTACTACCAGGGCAAGCACGTGGGCCTGTCGGCCGAAGCGTTTCTGGTGGGGCTCGGCTACGACGACACCTGCCGGCTCGTGGCGCCGGCCCAGTCGGAGCTCAACGTGGAGCGTTGCAACTCGATCGACAAGCTCGAGCGCTCGGCCGCGGCCGTCGCCCTGTCGGCGGGGGGCGTGTTCCGGGTGGGCAGCGACGAGTTCATCAGCCCGTTCGCTCGGGCGCACGTTGGCGTCCTGGTGAACAACCAGAGCCCGCTGCTCCTGATCGGCCAGGCCAACAACGGCGCCGAGCTCGTCATCTACGACGACCAGAACACCGGGACGCGGCTCCGGCCGGCCGTGCTCCTCGGTCTCGGCGCGACGGTCGCGGCCGGACGCGGATATCAGTTCCGCTGGGAGATCCGCGACAACATCCTCGGCATCCAGCGGGTGACGGGTCCGACGCCGCGCGGCACGGTCCCTCCGCACGAAACCGCCTACAAGCACATCTTCAGCCTGAACGTCGGGCTCGACGTGATTCTCGAGCGTCGGCCCGGGAGACGCTACTGACCGAGGGCGCGCCTCGCGGCGTCGTCCTGGCGGGTGGTGGCGCCACGCGATTCGGCGGGCGCCCCAAAGGGCTCGAGGCGGTCGGTGGCGAACGGATCCTCGATCGGGTGGTCCGCGCGCTGAGTGACGCCTTCGGCGAGCCGCCGCTGCTCGTCGCCAACGACCCCGGAGCGGCCGGCTGGCGGCCCGAGCTGCGGGTCGTCGCCGATATCCGCCCGGGTCTCGGTGCCCTCGGTGGGATCTACACGGCCGTGGTCGCGGCGCCGGCCCCGGCCGTGTGCGTCGCCTGGGACATGCCCTTCGTGTCGGCGCCGCTACTCCGAGCCCTGGCCGATGGCCTCGGGCGACACGACGCGATGCTGCCGGAAAGCGTGGGTCCTCGCGGGCTCGAGCCGCTCTGCGCCGCCTACGGCCCGGCCTGCCGGGCCGCCATCGAGGCCGCGCTCGATGCCGGCGACCGCCGGGCCGTTGGCTTCCACCCGCGCATCTCTCTCGGTATCCTCCTGCTGTCCGACGTCCGGCGCTTCGGCGACCCGGCTCAGCTGTTCTTCAACGTGAACACCGCGGACGATCTCGCGGGCGCGGAGCGCCTGTGGCGGCGACACGCCTCCTCTCCATCATCGGCAGAAAGCACACCGGAAAGACCACGCTGACGGTCGCGCTGGCCGCGGAGTTGGCGCGGCGCGGCGTCCGCGTGATGACGATGAAGCACGGCCACCACCCGGCCGACGTGGATCACCCGGGCTCGGACAGCTGGCGCCACTTCCGCGAGGGCCGGGCCGAGCGTGTGCTGCTCGCCACGCCGGGCCAGCGCATCCTCTTCGAGCGGGTGGCCGACGAGTACGACCCGGCCGCGCTCGCGCGCCGCTATCTCGGGGAGGCCGACGTGGTCCTGGTCGAGGGGTTCCACCGCGCGCCGGTGCCCAAGATCGAGGTGTTCCGACCGAGCGTCGCGACCGAGCCGATCTACCCGGCCGGAGCACCCGACGCCTCCTGGTGGGCCGCGATCGTCACTGACGATCTCGAGTTCCAGGCCGCCTGCCGCGTGGTGCACTTCCAGGACACGATGTGGCTGCAGCTCCTCGCGACGATCACCATGGAGCGGGCGCAGGTTCTCGAGCCGTGAGCGGGCCGCTCGCCGCCGCCCAGGCGGCGCGGCGGATCCTCGACGCGGTGCGACCGCAGCCCGCCCTCCGGGTCCCGCTCGATGACGCGCTCGACAGCGTCCTCGCCGAGGACGTCGTGAGTCCGCTCGACGTGCCCGCGTGGGCCAACTCGGCGATGGATGGGTATGCGGTGCGTCAGCAGGACGTCGCCGGCGCGAGTGAGGCGCGCCCGGTGCGTCTGCGCGTCGTGGAGCATATTCCGGCGGGCGCATTTCCCAGTCGGCCCATCGGACCAGGCGAGACCGCGCGCATCTTCACCGGTGCGCCGGTCCCCAGCGGGGCGGATACGGTCGTGCGCCAGGAGGACACCGACCAGGGCACGGAGACGGTCACGATCGTGCGTGACCGCGATGCCGGCGGCAACGTACGCGCGGCCGGTGAGGACATTCGCCGCGGCAGCACCGTCCTGTCGGCCGGCACGGCGCTCCGGCCGGCGCACCTCGGCGTGCTGGCCTCGCTTGCCGTGGCCCATCCGCTGGTCTACCGGCGGCCGAGGGTGGCCATTCTCGCGAGCGGCGACGAGATCGTGGATGTGGACCGGCCCGAAGAGATCCTCAACGGCCGGAAAATCGCGAGCAGCAACACCCACACGCTGGCCGCGCTGGTTCGCCAGGCCGGCGGTGAGCCGGTCAGCCTCGGCATCGCGCGGGATACGCCGCAGAGCCTGCGCGAGCATCTCGCGCGCGCCGTCGACTGCGACCTGCTGGTCACCACCGCCGGCATCAGCGTGGGCGAGCACGACTTCGTGCGCGCGGTGCTCGAGTCGCTCGGCGGGTCGCTGCACTTCTGGCGGATTCGCATGCGCCCCGGCGCACCGGTCGGGTTCGGTGAGGTCGGGGGCATTCCGTGGATCGGCCTGCCCGGCAACCCGGTGAGCACGATGGTGACGTTCGAGCTGTTCGTCCGCCCGGCGATCCGGCGGATGAGCGGCCATCCGCGCCCGTTCCGCCGCGGCACGCACGTGCAGGTCGCGGAGCCGATCGCCTTGAAGGTGAGCCTGCAGCATTTCCTGCGTGGAATCGTCGAGCAGTCCGAGGGAGGGTTGGCGGCGCGACTCACGGGACCCCAGGGCTCCGGCATCCTCACGTCGATGGTCCTGGCGAACGCGCTGCTCGTCATCCCCGAAGGGCAGCTCGAGACGCCGGCCGGCGCCACCGTCACGGCGCTACGTCTCGACGAGCCGGAAGACCAGGCAAACCCGCCCTTTTAGTGCCGGGCTATCTCACCGTCAGCTCCATCCGCCAGAGATCGCTCTCCCGCTCGGACGCCGTGAAATAGAATCGGCGACCGTCGGTGACGAACTCGGGGCGCGCCGAGGTGTGCCGCGGGTCGTCGAAGCGCACCAGCTCCCGAGGCGCGCCCCCGGCTGCCGGGACCTCCCACAGGCTCGCGACCCCCTGCCCATCCAACGCCTTGTAGTACACGCTGCGGCCGTCGGGCGACCACTGCGCCAGGAGCGGTGCCGGTCGAACCGGAGACCGCCCGGCGTCGATGAGGAGTCGCGGCGCGCCGCCGGCCGGCGAGATGATCCAGAGCCCGGTGTTCCGCGTGTAGACGATGCTTCGGCCATCGGGCGACCACCGCGCGTCCTGGCCCCCGTCCGTGGTGAGCTGCCGCGCCGCGCTCCACCGCCCCGACGAGTCGCGGTCAACGAGATAGAGCTCGAAGCGACCGGTCCGGTCCGAGTGGAAGACCAGGTGGCGTCCGTCGGGGGACCAGCCGGGAAAGCGCTGGTTGCCAGGCTCCGACGCCACCGCATCCGCCGCCCCGCCATCCGCCGGCATGACGAAGAGACGGCGGTGCCCCGACCGGAAGCCATAGTAGGCGAGCTCCTGCCCGCTGGGCGACCACGAGGGCATGAAATCGTCACCCGAGTCGGCGGAGAGCAGCTCCGGGTCGCCGCCGGCCAGCGGGATGCGATAGATGGCCTGGTGCCCGCCGCGATTCGAGTCGAACGCGAGCCAGCGTCCGTCGGGTGACAGGCCCATGCCTTCGATCGACTGGTGGCCGGTCGTGAGCGGCACCGCCGACACGGCGGAGACCGGGCCGTCGCCCGGAACGGGCAGCGACCAGATGTTGGCGTCGTCGGTGAAATCGGCGTAGACCAGCACGCGCCCATCGCGGGAGAGATCGATCCCGTGCAGGCTCAGGCCGGTCGTGATCCGCTCCGGCGCTCCGGTCGGCCGCCCCGAGCTGCCGACGGTCACGCGATAGATGTCGCGCCGCCCGTCGCGATCGGAGATGAACAGGAGACTGCGTCCGTCGGGCATCCACACCGGACACGTGTTGAGCGACGCGGCATCGGTCACCGGGACCGCGGCACCACCTGAGGCCGGGAGCACCCAGATCGCGCTCGGCGCGATGTTGCCGATGGCGTTGGGCGCGTACACGAACGCGGCGTTCCCTACGACGAAGGCCAGCCGTGCGACGTCGGGCGACCAGGCGAAGGAATGCGGCTGGTCCATGCTGGCGAGGCGGGTCGCCGGCCCGCCCGCGGTCGCCCGCACCTCGATGTCGCGGCCCACCGCATACGCGATTCGCCGGCCATCCGGCGACCAGGCGAGATAGCTCGGCCCTTCCTCGCTGAGCGCGCCTTCGCCGTTGACCAGGGGATCGGACGCCGGTCCCACCAGCACGCGGGCCGGCCCGCCGAGCGCGGGAACCACGTAGATGGCCCGCCCACTCTCCACGCTGAGCCGCGTGCCGTCGGGCGACCAGCGCGGCCAGTGCTGATCTCCGCCCAGGCTGTCCGCGACCGCGATGGTGCGGCCACCGGAAAGCTGTCGGACATAGACGCGCAGTCTGCCACTCGGCCCGGCGGAGAACGCAACGAATTTCCCGTCTGGCGAGAGTGCAGGGTGGAGCTCGAGGCCGGGCTCCGCCGTGAGCCGGCTGATGCGTCCAACGCGGACGCTCGGCGGCGCGCCAGATCGGAGCAGCGCGGTGCCGGCGAGCGCAACCGCGGCGAGCACGGCAGCGGCCACTCCCCACAGGAGTGCGGTTCTCGGCGACCGCTTCGCGCCACCCGACATACGATCCACGGGCGCAGGAGGCACCGGTGGTCCCGCCGGCCCCGGTC
Source organism: Gemmatimonadales bacterium (assembly GCA_051955835.1). Classification (GTDB taxonomy): domain Bacteria; phylum Gemmatimonadota; class Gemmatimonadetes; order Gemmatimonadales; family GWC2-71-9; genus CAVVWJ01. Next base: position 10,763 of record JBQCGH010000152.1, on the reverse strand, counting down.
CGGGGACCTGCTCAAGTCGACGTGGGCCGAGATCCGCACGCGGCGTGTCGGCCGGTGGCGCCGGGGTCCGCGGCGCGGCCACCGCTTCTGCGGGAGCTACGTCGGCGGCAGGCTCGGGAGCGATCTCCGCTGAGCCCGAAGAGGCCTGCTCGGCTGCTGGGATAGCGGCGTAGCCGGCCTTCTGCGTGCCAGCGTGCTCACGGATCCGGCGTGCGAGAGCCACCACCGCGGCATCGGGTGGCGCGTCGAGCTCCTGCTGGAGCAGCACCTCGTAGACCCGTGCGTGCTGCAGCGCCCCGGCGCTGTCGCCGCTCGCCACGAGCGCTTCCATGAGGCCGATCGCCACCCGCGCATTGAGCGGGTCCTGCGCGGCCAGTCGTCGCCACCACTCCGCCGCCGCGCCGGCAGCACCCTGCTGCCCGGCTCGTTCGGCGAGGCGTCGCAACGCGGTCGCATAGTCCCGCGCCAGTCCGGCCCGCTCCTCCTCCAGCCAGCGCTCGAACTCGGGGGCGTCCGAGACGTGAAAGCCCTCGAGAAAGGGGCCCGCGTAGATGCCGACGGCGTCTTCGAGCCGATCGGATTTGATGGCGAGAGTAAAGCCAGTGACGTCGCTGGTGATCAGCTCGGTATTGAGCCGGACGTCGCGGGTGCCGAGGAAGACATCGTCCGCGCCCATGTCCTGCCGGAGCGCGTAGAGTGCCTGGTTGAGACCCCGACGGGCGCGCTCTTCATCGGTCTCGGCCCACAGCATGCCGAGCAGCCGGTCGCGGGTCAGCCCATGCTCGCCGGCGCTCGCCAGAAGGGCGAGCAACGCGAGACGCCTCGGCTGGGCCGCAGCGCCGCTCAGGCGCTGCCCGTCGCGCTCGAGGAACAACCTGCCGAACGTGTTGAGCCGTAACAGGTTGGGCTCGGTGATTTCGGGGTGACCGGTCGGTGCGATCTTGCGTCACAATTCTACGAGCCGCCCCGAAGACCGGCAAGCGCGAGGAGCGATCATGCATCCAGATACCGAACGGCTGGTGCGGGAAAGCTGGGCGCAGTTCGAGCCGGTGGCGGTGGAGTCCGCCCGCTTCTTCTACGACAAGCTGTTCGAGCTCGATCCGGGGGCCGAACGGCTGTTCGTCCGGACGGACATGGACGCCCAGGGCAGGAAGGTGATGGCCATGTTCGCGGAGATCGCCCGGCTCCTCGACCGGCCCGAGGCCCTGGTCTCCGAGGTAGCCGATCTCGGCCGCCGGCACGTGCACTACGGGGTACAGGAGACCGAATACGATTCCGTGGGAACCGCGTTGCTCTGGACGCTCGAGCAGGGACTCGGCGACTCGTTCACGCCGGACGTCCGAGCCGCCTGGACCGAGGCCTACCAGCTCGTGGCGGCCATTGCCCGTCGGGCCACCACGCGGGAACACCGGGCCATTACGGCGGACCACCGCATCGTTTCCTAGTGATTACCGCTTGACCGCAGGCGCACCAGCCCCGCAACGCTCACCAGCGCCCACGTGCCTTCGAGCAGAATGAAGCCGTATTGCCGCTCGAGCACGGCTACGACAGCCAGGGCCGCCGACCCCACGAGGTTCAGCCACTGGTACGCCAGGGAGGTGGTCCGCAGCCGCCCGAGCTGACTCGCCGCGAACGGCAGGAGAATGCAGATGGCTCCGAGCACTGAGACGACCTGGCGCATAGTGCCGAACTCACGTGAGGAGGTTGCGCCTGGCGCCGCGGGTAGCGCACGCGGCGATGTCCACGCCGATCCTGAGTCGTCAGCGCCTCGGCTCATACAGCATCGCCACCGCTCCCGAGGCCAGCTCCAGCCGGCTCATGAGCTTCAAGTCGAGGAGTTTCGACAGCCCCGCGAAGAGCGTCGGTCCATGGCCCACGATCCTGGGGTGCACGACGAACTCGTACTCATCGATCAACCCGAGCTCCGCCAGGGCCTGCGGCAGCCTCACTCCTCCCACCAGCAGTCGCGAACCCGACTCCCGCTTGAGCTGCCGGATGGCCGCCTCCAGGTTTCCGCGCACGAGCTCCGCGTTCCAATCGACCCGATCCAGCGTGCTCGACACGACGTATTTCCTCGACGCGTCGATCGTCCGCGCGAAGGCTTCCATCCAATCGGGCCTTGCGACGGCGTCCGCAGGCGGTCGCCACGCCGCCTCCATCATCTCGTACGTCACCCGGCCGAAGAGGAGGGCATCCGCCTGGGTCAGGTTCTCGATCGCGTGACGATGCAGATCTTCGTCCGGGATCATGACACGATGATCGTAGCACCCGTCCAATGTGACGTTGATGGAATACCGTAGGGATCGCATGCCGTGCTCCGCATCCAGTCCGCACATGCACTCGACGCCGAGCCCCTCGCCCACGCGTGACGTGCCGGTGCCGCGCCCTATCGCACGTGGATCGCCACGCTCACGGTGGGCGGCGGGGGCGACGGCGCCGGTGGCGGCGGGGCGTCTGATGGCGCCGGAGCGGCGGCGGGAGGAGGTGCGGGGGGTGCGGGCGGCGGAGGCACCGGCCCGAACTTGAGCGTCAGCTCCTCCGGAGTGGCTGGAGTGTATTCGAAATCGTAGATCTCCCCCGGGTCGAACACGAGGAACGCGGCGCGCGGCACGCTCTGCGACGGAGGTAACGGATAGCCGTCCTTCGCTACCGGACGCCAGTCGATGGGCGCGCCACCGGCATTCAGCGACACCTGCAACGGCGAATCCCCGGCGAGATTGAACAGCCTCAGGCGGTAGCGCGTGCCGGCCTTGAGATTCATCGCCTCCGGCTGCGTCTTCCCGTTCATCACGAAGGGTGGGTAGGGACCAAAGACCGGATTGGTGGCGCTGCCCGCGGTGCCGAAGAAGAGGATCTTGTCCGTCTCCGGATCGAACCGCTCCCCGGGCTCCAGCACGATGATGGGACCGTATAATCCACTTCCCATCTGCATCGCTTCATTGAAGTGCGTGTGGTACATGAACGAGCCGGCACGCGGGGGGGTCCAGCGGACCGTGAGCGAATCGCCCGGGGCGATGGACGGCAGGATGGCGTTCCCCGATCCGCTCCACCCCGGCACGCCGTCCGGATAGCTCTCGAGCTCGATCCCATGCCAGTGAACCGCCGCGGGTTCCTCGGACTGGTTGACGACCGTGACCGCGACCCGCCGGCCCCGCTCCAGCAGCAGCATCGGCCCCGGCACCGGGAGCGCGCTGGTGTCCGCCGCGTCGGGCGTCCCGTCCAGGACGTACGACATCCCGGCCTGTGATCCGTAGATGTCGGCCCGCTCGCGCTGGACCAACCTCAGGGCCCGCGGCGTCTCCGTCGGCTCCGCGTTTGGCCCTCTGGGCGCGATGCTGATGCCCATCACGAGGCCGAACATCTGGTGCGGACGGTCGGACCCGTGGTGGCTCAGCATGGCGGGATCCAGCATGCCGTTCTCGGTGTCGAGCGCGACGAGCTTCGAGAGATGGGTCGCGTAGTGGCAGTGATAGATCCAGTTCCCGGGTCGGTCCGCGGCCCAGGACAGCGACATGGTGCCGAAGGGGGGCAGGACCTCGGTCACGCCCATCCGACGCTGCTCGGGCGTGTAGAGCGAATCCGTCAACCCGTTGCCCTTCGACTCCATCCGGAAGTAGAAGCCGTGGAGGTGCATGGGGTGATCGATTTCGGTGAGGTTGACCACCCGCCAGTGCACCGAGTCACCCTGCGTGTAGGTCAGATGTTCCGTGTGCGGCCAGGACAGCCCGTTGATGGCCATGGTGCATCGGCTCAACCCGGACGGGCTCGCGGTTGCCACCGCACACCACCACGAGATCGCGAAGATCCGATCGGCCGGCGTGCGCGGCGCGTCCGGGGGATCGACGACGATGACGCCGTGGAGCTGCATGTCCTCGACCAGCCGGAGACCGAACGGATCGACCCCGCGCTTCGCGTAGTAGTAGTACGTCCCCGGCGTCGACGCCTTGAACCCGAGCGGGCTCGTGGCGTTCACCGGAATGGTCGTCGAGTCCGGCCGTCCCCGAACCTTGCCCAACCCGTAGACGGTCAGCGGTCGATCCAGGCGATTCCGGATCGTGGCGTGGATCTCGGTGCCCACCGGGACGCGGATGATCGGGCCGGGTGTGGAGAGCGGCTTGCCCGGTTCCCCGAACGCCGCCACCTCGAGGGCACGGCCGCTGTCACCTTCGGGCCGCCACACCCCGGTTCGTGCCTCGAGCGCGATCGTCAGGACCCCGTGCTTGAGCACGCCGCCCAAGCGACGGTTGTCGTTGGGAACGATGCGATCGGCCGGCGGCCGGGCCGACATATTCGCGAGGGAGCCGAGCGCGACCAGCGCGGCGTAGGCGACCCACTTCGTCATGACGGCGCTCCTCGAACGGGGGGACCGGAGTGGAGTTCCTCATGCCCCTGGGCGCTTCGGATGTGCCGGGCGCGCTGCTGGGGGCCAATGTGGCCGCACGAGCGGTGGAGCGTACTGAATGGCTGGAAGGCTGTGCAGGAAATCTGCAGCGAGGTTCGGGACATCGCCATGGGCTGAACAGCCCGATTGCGATCCACACCGCCGGTGGAGATGTGCAGGACCGGCGTCCCCCGCGCTTCTAGTCTTCGCCCCGCGCGATCCGCCTGAGGCGCTCACGAAGCAGCGCCGTCAGCGCCGGGACATACCGGGGACTCATCGATCGTCCATCAGCGCTTCCGCGTCGTGTCCGGCATGCTGTCTCGGATGTGGGTGAGCGTGTCGTTGGGGTTGGTGGTGTCCTTGGCCGTCATCGTGGTATCCCTGATTCGGGTACCCGGCTCGTCGGAAGCCTTGTTCCTGGCGCAACCGGCCAGTCCGACCGCGAGGACGCTAAGAAGTAAGGTGCGTGTCATCGGTGACTCTCCTGGGATTTGTGGGCCAGCGACCTCGGAGGCTCCTCAGATGGGAGGCGCCCCCTCCTCCCACAACCGGCGTCTGCCCGCCACCCGCGCCAGCAGCCCCTGCGCCCAGGAGTACAACTCGGCAGCCTGGGTTCGAGTGGCTTGCGCGCGTTGCCGGGCGACAGCGGCCCGGCGCTGAACTTCCTGGGTGACCCTACGATCCTCGGCGATCTGCCGGAGCTGACCAGAGAGACGCATGGTGAACCTGCCGCTGGCGACACCACAAGCATTGTACGGAGCCGTGCGTCCAGCCGGTGACCCGCCTCACCTTGGGTGTTGGATGTCCGTTGGGAGCATTCGGGGGACTCGGCGTCCGCCCCCTCTCCGGATACTGTTCCTTCTCCGGACCGGCCCCTGCGCGTAAGACCCGGCTGCTCCGCATTCCGGCGCGACATCGTGGCGGACGTCAAGTGCGCTGCCGCCGCCTCCTTCAGCGATAGTCATTCTCCTGCAGCGCGATCACCCAGGCGCGCCGCTCAGCGATCTTCCCCTCACGCATGACGAACACCTCGGCCATGGACATGCGCATCTGGCCGCCAGCGGTGCGCTTCACGCGGCCCGTGAGCTCCGCCATCACGACGTCCCCCTGCTCGACCATGCGCACCACCTCGAGCTCCGGAGGGTCGATGAATTCGGGCGCGCCGTCGATGGCCTTGTCGTAGGCCGCTTTCCCCGTCAACCGGAACGCGCCGAAGACGGTCCACGTGATGTCGTCGGTCAGGCAGGAGAGGATCTGCTCGTGATCATTCTTGCGAAATCCGTCGAGGTACTTGTTCACGGTTTCGATGTTCCGCGACATGGTCGCCTTCTTCGTTGCGCAATCTGCTGTACGTGAATCGTCGGGGGACTCATCTCAAGTTCTGCAGCGGTCCAGCGGCTTTGTACCGGTTGACCAGGATGCCCGACGGGAGCGCTTGCGTGCCATCGAGCGTCAATGCCCGGGGCGGAGTTCCCTCGGCGAAGAAGCGCTTTCCTTTCCCCAGCAGGACTGGATTGACCAGCAGGTTCACCTCGTCCGCAAGCCCATGCTCGAGCAGCGCCGACGTCAGCGTCGAGCTGCCGGAGAGGATCACATCCGCCCCGTCCGTGCCCTTGAGGCGGCGAACGCCATCCACGAAGTCCGGTCCGATGCGCTCGAAGGGACCCCATGCCAGGCTCTCCGGCCGGTGGGTCACGACGTATTTCGTCGCGGCATTCAGGCGGTCGGCCATCGGACTCTTCGGCGCCGCGGGCCAGAATTTCGACCAGGCGTCGTAGGTGCGGCGGCCAAGCAGCAGATCGAAGCGCTCGCCGTACGCGGCCACGATCATCGCCAGCCCGGCAGGGCTTCGATACGGCGCGGTCCAGTCGCCGTACGGGAAATCGGCGTCGTCGGGGCCGCCGGCAATCTGGATCACGCCGTCGAGCGAGATGTGTTCGAATATCCTGAGCTTGCGCATGCTGAATCCCCTTTACAGGCTTGTGCCGCGGCCGTCGCTGCTCTCGAGTCCGGGAGTCTACTTGAACTTCACTTTCGCGATTTCCGCGTTCGGCGTGAACCCTTCCCCGAAATCCTCGATGTCCATCAGCTTTCGGATCTCGACCTCGCCCTTGCCGTTGGGAGAGCAGTTCGGCGCGCGCTTGACCCACTCGATCGCGTCTTGCAGCGACGTCGCCTTGATGATCATGAAGCCGGCGACGACCTCCTTCGCCTCGGCGAACGGGCCATCGATGACGATGCGCTCATCGTCCTCGAACTTGACGCGCGCGCCCTTCGACGTAGGGGTGAGCCCCTCGGCCGCGAGGAGGATGCCGGCCTTCGCCGCCTTCTCGTTGTACTGCTGCATCGCGATGTACGCCTCCGGCTTGGGCGGAGGGGCCGACTCGGATTCCTTGGTTGCCATGGCCATGACGAGGAAACGCATGGTGTTCTCCTGAAGCTGGTTGGTGCCGCTCAGCGCGCCCTTGGCGCCCTCACCAACACGTCGAACGAGACCCGTCAAAATCGACACGACCTTCGTGAAAGCCTTAAGCTGTCGGGTTCGAAGTGCTTAGCGTCGTGACCAGAGCAGGTGGCCTGTCGCCGACGTCATGCGCCTTGCGGCCGCGCGGCGGCCCGCCCCGCGGCCCGGCCCGTCGCCCAGGCCCAGAGAAAGTTGTAGCCGCCGATCGGTCCGAAGGCGTCGAGCACCTCTCCGCAGATGTGAAGCCCAGGCAGCCGCCGGCTCTCCAGCGTGCGTGGATCGACCTCCGCCAGGCCGATCCCGCCGCCCGTCACCTCCGCCTTGCGGAACCCCTCGTCGCCGGTCCACGGCAGCTCGCCCCGGGTGAGTGTCTCGATCAGGCGAGCCCGCTCCTCCCGGCGAAGCTGCGCCAGCGTGGTGGTCGGGGCCACCGCCGCGGCCGCGAGCAGCGCGTCGGCCAGCCGCTCGGGCAGCTCGCGGCGCAACGCCCCGCCCACGGTTCGCGTCCCCTCGGCGCGAAGCGCCGCGGTCCAGCCGTCCTCGTCGAGCGCCGACCACCGGACCGTGAGCCGCACGGCTCGCCGCTCGGACCCCGTGGTGCGGGTCAGCACGTGCGACACGTCGAGCACTGACGGGCCGCTGTAGCCGTGATGGGTGAACAGGAACCCGCCGCTCGCCCTGGCGTGCCGGCCATCCGACTGCGCGGTGATGGTCACGGGCAGCGACACGCCGGCCAGCGAGGCGAAGACACCGCCGCCATCGGTGATCGGCGTGAGCGCCGGGTAGGTCGGGTGCACCACGTGGCCCAGCCGCTGGAGGATCGCCAGGCCGGTGCCATCGCTGCCCGTCTTGGGCACCGACAGGCCGCCGGTCGCCACCACGACGGCATCCACCTCGAGCGGCTCCGCGCGCTCGGCGTGCACCCGCCAGGTGCGGCTGCCGGGGACTAGGTCGGTGACCGCCGTGCTCGGCACGAACCGGACGCCGCGGCGGGCCGCCAGGGCCAGCAGGCCGTCCCGCACGTCACGCGCGCGGTTGGAGGCGGGAAACAGCTTGGCGGACTCCACCTCCTCCACCAGCGGCTGGCCCAGCTCGCGCTCGAAAAAGGCGATCTGCTCGGCGAGCGGCCACGAGCGGAGCATGTTGCGGAGGGAATGGGGCGACGAGTCGGTAACGAAGCGGCGCTCATCCACCCTCGCGGGAAGGATGTTGCAGCGGCCGCCGCCGCTGATCAGGATCTTGCGCCCCCCGTCGGCGGTGCGCTCGAGCAGCAGGGTCTCCGCGCCCTCGGCCGCGGCGAAGATGGCGGCCAGCGTGCCCGCGGCGCCGGCGCCGATGACGGCTACCCGGCGCCGGGCCGGGAGGACGCCTACCGCGGGTTCGTCGCCCAGACGCTGACCTCGGGAATCATCCCGCGGTCGTCCATCTCCAGCATGGCCACGAGCGTATGCGCGATCTCGGGCGGGTGCAGCTTGGAGGGGTCGTCGGTCTGGGTGTGTCCGGCGCGGCCGGCGAACTCCGTGATGACTTCACTCGGGTTGAGCAGCATCACCCGCACGTTGTGGGCTCTGAGCTCCGCGCGCCACGACTCGGTCAGCGCGCGCAGGGCGAACTTGGTGGAGGCGTAGGCGCTGCTGCCCGGCCCGGCGCGAAGGCCGGACGTCGAGCCGATGTTGACGATATTGCCCGCCTTCTGCGCCACGAAGTGACGCGCCGATTCGCGCGCGACCATGGTGGCGCCGAGCACGTTGACCTCCCACACCTGGCGCATCATGGCCGCGGTCACGTCGAGCAGCGGTGCGAACAGACCGATTCCCGCGTTGTTCACCAGGACGTTGTAGCCGCCGAGCGTAGCGACGGTCTCGCGTACGACGCGGCCCGCGTCGGCCTCCTGGCTCACGTCCCCGGTGATCGCGGTGGCCCCCACCTCCGCGGCGGCCGCTCGCAGTTTGCTCTCGTGACGGGCGCAAATGGCGACCCGTGCGCCCCGTTCCACCAGCGCTCGCGCGATGTCGCGGCCGATCCCGGTGCTGCCGCCGGTCACGAGCACTTTGGCTGTCGTCAGATCCATGCTGAGTCTTCCTCGTTCGGGTTCACGTTGCGTCCTCACTCGGAGGCCGCCACCGCAGGCGACTCCGGCCGGGTTTGCCCTCCACGGTCAGCACTTCCGGGCCATGGCGGCTCGGGCATGCGGCTCTCGTCACCGATCCTTCAGCCGCCGGACGAACTTGAGCCCGGACCACACCTCGGTGATGGCGCAGACCTTCACGTCCACCAGCCCCACCGCCAGGCCGTGGTCCCGCACCCGATCCTCGGTCAGATCGGTGGCAACCTTGGCGGCCTTCTTGGGCCACGCGACCCACAGCATGCCCGCTGGCGTCAGCGCGGCGGCCGCCCGCTCCGCCGCCGACGCCAGCGCCGCCGCAGTCGGGGCGAACAACACCACGCAATCGAGCGGGGCGCTGAGGACGGTCCGCCACTGGACCCCGGGAGGTATCGGCTCGAGGGTCTCTCGAAAGCCAGGTGGCGCGCCGTAGAGGGCCACACGCTGGCCGTCCTTGAGCCCGAGCTTCTTCGTCAGCGGCGTTCCACTGTAACCCGGCACTGGTCTGACCCTATCGGGAGGGGGCTCGAGCTGCGGAGGGTGCGGCTGCGGCGGCCTTCGACGCTTCCACCGTTGGCCGCTGGGCGCCGCGCCCGAGCGGAGCTCCGGCTTGGCTCAGCTAGGCGGCCGAAGCGCCGTGCGGCGCCGACTTGTACGCTGCGCCGTGCAGAGTCACAAAGAGGACCGAGACCATGTAGAGCACGAGGTCGGGCCGCCATTGGCCCATCGCCGCATGCGCCACGAAAGCCACCCCGCAACTCAATAACAGTCCGGCAGCCCCCAGCCGCAGCGTGCGCGGGAAAAGGAAGAGCACCGCCGCCACGCCCTCGAAGCCCCCCAGCATCATCAAATGGACGGCGTGGGCCCCGCTCGCCTGAACGGCGGTCGACGCACCTCCTATTCCAAGCAGCAGGGCAAGGGTGACATGGAGGAGCACAAAGGCCGGCCGCAATCGACGATATTCGCTCATGATGTCCACTACCTCAATGGAGTGCACGAAGCCGAGTGGAACGTCAGGACTTGCCCGTCCTCGCATAGGCCCAGACAGCGAAGCCGACGACCAGGGGCGGCAGAATCCACCGATCGGCCCAACGAAATGTCTGCGCAAGCTGCGAATTCGGCCAGATGAGCAGGCTTGCAAAGAAGATGAACGCGACGAGGAAAGCCACGACGGCGCGGTAGCTCCACAAGAACACGCCGAGATTCCCTTTCGTGTCAAGTCAGAGTAGCCTGGGCTCCTGACTGCCCGCCCTGGGAACACGCAGCTCGCTGAGCGCCGCGGCCTCAGCGGGTGGGCGCGGCTTTCGGATTCCAGATGAACTCCCACAAGTGGCCATTCGGTGGCCGAAAGTGGGCCGCCCTCTGCAATCCTAGCACGATACCTGGACCCCGGGCCTCGGTTTGCGGGCGTACCCGATATAGGACACGGAGGTGTCGGGACTTTCCCCGAGATCCATGTCCCTGACTGCCGCCGCATAACTCAGAAGGCCGCGTTTGCGTCGGAGCAGGATGCGAATGAGACGAAGCGGATTCGCCTGGGGCTTGAGCCCGGTCAGCGCGCCCGGCACGAGGCCGGACCGCACCAACTCGCGCTGAAGTTCGGCTGGGCGAATGAACATCTTCCAGTCGTGCAGTCCTGGCGGCATCAGGGCGGTCCACCGCCACTCCTGGAGCAGCTTAATGACGATCAGTCGGCTCTGCGGGGTCCGGTTGATGGTATCGAAGAAATAGGTCCCGCCGGGCTTAAGCACGCGTGCGGTTTCGGCGATCACTTGGCCCACGTCCGCCACATGTTCCAGCACATCACAGCAATA
>JBQCGH010000151.1:0-13984 GCA_051955835.1 Gemmatimonadales bacterium | reverse complement strand
CCGGTTGTGCTTGAAGCGGATGAGGAGCTCGCGCGCCAGCCGGCGATGGGAGAATCCCGACCACGCCCCCCGGGCCATCAGCCGGAGGGGCAAGGACCGAAGGCCGCCCTGGAGGTCCAGGAGGTGCGTGTACCTGACGGTGCGGATCTGGGCGGCAAGGCTGCGGACCGTGTCCTGCGGCGCGATGCCAAACACCTCGGTGACGTTCGGGTTGTCGCTGACCAGCGGGACGTACTGGCGCTTGGTCAGAAAGGTGACCCGCGCCCCGGGCCACTTGGTCCGGATCGCCCGCAGCAGCGGCGTCGTCAGCAGGATGTCGCCGATCGAACCGAACCGGACTACGAGGATGTCGGGGGAGAGAAAGATGCTGTAACTCACAGCGGCGTAATGTACCGGCCGATGAACCAGTCGGAAAGACGGAGATGCGGGAGCCGTGGATCGACCAACCGACAACAAACTCTCCGTCACCTTGCGGTCCCTCCAGTCGTGCTCCTCCGCGGTCTCTCAGGCCCTCTTGTTCCTGTATATTTCATCCCCATGCCCCGTCCCAAAAGCATCCTGTGGGTCGACGACGAAGTCGAGAGCCTCACCTCCCACGTCCTGTTCCTCGAGGAGCAGGGGTTCGCGGTGGAGACGACGACCCACGGCGATGACGCCCTGGTGCTGCTCCAGCGGCAGCCGTACGGCGTCGTTCTCCTCGACGAACAGATGCCCGGGCGCCGAGGGCTCGAGCTGTTCCGGGCCATCCGGGCCATTGACCACGGCATGCCGGTCGTCATGGTGACCAAGAGTGAGGAGACCGAGACACTCAAGGACGCGATCGGCGCCGATATCTCGGACTACCTCATCAAGCCGGTCAACCCTCGGCAGATCCTGTCCGTTGTGACCCGCCTGCTGGACGGGGACCGGATCCGGCAGCAGCGGCTGTCGCGCGATTTCGCCACGCGGTTCCGCGAGCTCGAGGCGCGCCGTGGGGGCCCGCTCGCATGGCGCGAATGGGTGGAGCTGGTGGCGGAGCTGGCGGAGTGGGAGGTCCGGCTCGGCCAGGCCGACGAGCCTGGCCTGCAGGACGCGCTCCGCACCCTGCAGGAGAGCCTGCGGCAGGATTTTGCCCGGTACCTGCAGCGGAACTACGCCCGCTGGCTGCACGACGGCGACAGCGACCGTCCCCCGCTGTCGGTCGACATCGGGGCGGAGTTCCTCCGGCCCGTGCTCGACATGCACCGGCGGGCGCTGCTGGTGGTGGTCGACTGCCTCCGGCTCGACCAGTGGGCGATGATCCGGCCCCTCATCAGCGCGCGGTTCGACATCGAGACGGCGCACTATTTCTCGATTCTACCGACGGCCACCCCCTTTGCGCGGAACGCGATCTTCAGCGGGCTGTTCCCGGCGGAGATCAAAGCGCGGTACCCTCACTGGTGGCTGGACAGCGAGGAAGCGAGCCTCAATGCCCACGAGGCGGAGTTCCTGACCGAGCAGCTCCGCGAGCTCACCGGCCGTGCGGTCCCGGTCCACTACGAGAAGGTGTTCACCGCCGCCGACGGAGACGGTCTGCTGAAGCGTCTGCCGGCTCACCTCGCACAGGACGGCGTGACCGCGCTGGTGTTCAACTTCATCGACCAGCTCACGCACGGCCGCACGGAGAACTCGACCTTGTACGAGGTAGCGCGTGACACGCCCGCGCTCCGGAACCTGACGCGGACCTGGTTCGAGCGCTCGCCGCTGTGGGACGCGCTGCGGGAGGCCGAGCGGCGGGGGGTGCCCGTGCTGCTCACGACCGACCACGGGTCGATCCATTGCCACACGCCGGCGACCGTGTACGCCAAGCGCGACACGACCTCCAACCTGCGGTACAAGTTCGGCGACGACCTTCGGGCGCAGGAGCCGGATGCCGCGCTCGTGGTGGACGATCTCCCGAGCTTCGGGCTGCCCGCGCGCAGCCCGGGCACCCGGCTGCTGCTCGCCACCGGCGACCGGTTCTTCGTCTATCCGACCAAGCTGCGGGAGTATCAGGCGCGGTACCGGGGCGCCTTCCTCCACGGCGGCGTGTCGCCGGAGGAGGTCATCCTCCCGATCGCCTTGCTCACGCCGCGGCACGGCTGACGTGCGGGTCGAGCTGCGACTGCTCCGGCAGGTTCGGCCGTACCGCGGCCTGCTTGCGCTCGGGCTGCTCACGACGGCGCTTGCCTCGCTGCTCGACGGCTTCACGCTGGTCATCCTCATTCCGCTGCTCAAGCATCTGTTCGGGACGACGGGAGCGCTGCACACCGGGTCGACCCGGCTCGAGGCCTGGGTCACCCGCCTGATCGAGCCGTTGGTCGCCGGTCTCACGCCTGGCGCAGCGGCGGCCCGGCTGGTGGTGCTGCTGGCGCTCGGGCTGCTGCTCAAGAACGCGCTGGCCTACGCCTCGAGCCAGATTTCCGTGGGCGTGCAGGAAGGGCTCGTGCGCGATCTCCGCACCCGGGTCTTCGATCACCTGCTCACGCTCGACCTGAATTACTTCCAGCGCACCCGGGCCGGTCAGCTCATCTCGTACATCATCACCGAGGTCGACCAGACCAAAACGGTGATCACCGCCTCGCTGCTCTCGCTGTTCCAGAACATCGTGATCGTGGTGATCACGTTGATCGTGCTGAGCCAGATATCCTATCAACTCACCCTGCTGACCCTGGCCTGCGTGCCGGTGATGGTCTACCTGCTCCAGTCGCTGCTCAAGCGGCTCCGCAGTCATGCCCGGGCCCGAGCCAAGGAGCGGGGAGAGGTCACGGCCACGCTTACCGAGCGTATCGGGGCCGTGCGGCTCATCCGGGCGTATGGCGAGGAGGGGCGCGAGAGCGCCCGGTTCGCGGCCCAGGCGAATCGCTACCGGAAACAGGTCATCCGGACTCAGCGATTCTCCTCGCTCACGAGCCCGCTCACCGAGGTGTTCTCGGGCGTGCTCGTCATCCTGATCATCTGGGCCGGCACGAGCCCGGCGCTGATCGGGCTCAGCGGCCCTCTGGCGCCCGAGACGATCATCGTGTTCCTCATTGCGGCGCTCAAGCTCACCTCGCCGCTCAAGACGATCAGCTCGTATCCGGCGGTGATGGCGGTGACGCTCGCGAGCGCGGAGCGCGTGTTCGAGCTGCTCGACGAGCCCGGGACCGAGGGAGATCTCCCGGGGGAGGGCGAGGCCCGCTTCGAGCATGAGATCGGGTTCGACCGGGTGAGCTTCCGCTATGGCGACGGCGACCCGGTCCTGCGTGACGTCTCCTTCACGCTTCCGAAGGGCCGGGTCGTCGCCCTGGTGGGGCCGAGCGGGGCGGGGAAGACCACGCTGGCCGATTTGCTGCCGCGGTTCCACGACCCGACGGCCGGCGTGATCACGATGGACGGGGTGCCGCTTACCCGGCTGACCCGGCGCTCGGTTCGGGCGCTCCTCGGCGTCGTGAGCCAGGATACGGTGTTGCTCAACGACACCGTACAGGCCAACATCGCCTACGGGTCGCCAGGGGCCACACGCGACCAGGTCGAGGCGGCGGCCCGGGCGGCCAACGCCGACTTGTTCATCAGCCAGCTTCCCTACGGGTACGAGACCCTGCTGGGCGAGCGGGGCACGCGCCTCTCCGGCGGCCAGCGCCAGCGGATCGCAATCGCCCGGGCGCTGCTCCGCGACCCGCCGATCCTGATCCTGGATGAAGCGACCAGCGCGCTCGACACCGAGTCGGAGCGACTGGTCCAGCAGGCGATCGATCGCCTCATGGCGGAGCGCACCGTCCTCGTGGTCGCGCACCGGCTGGCGACCGTGCGCGACGCCGACGAGATCGTGGTGCTCGACGAGGGCCGCGTGGTCCAGCAGGGCTCCCACGAGCAGCTGTTCCGCGCGGGCGGCCTGTATCGCCGGCTCTACGATCTGCAGTTCCGCGACGAGGAGCCGGTGCTCGCGGCAGAGTACTGACGCGCGGGTTGTGATCGCGCACCCATTCGCTACTTTCGTCTCGTGTCCAGCCGCTTTCCCGAAACTCGAGTGCTGCTCGTCGGATCGTTCGACGACGCCCTCCATGCGCACGCCGGCCTCCGGCGTCGCGCGCTCGAGCGGCTGGGCTGCCGGGTCTCGACAGTCAACTTGATCGGCACCGGGAGCTGGCTGAGCCGGCTCCGGCGAACCGGCCTGCACGACCGCCTCGCGCGCGCCATCGCGGGAACGGCGCCGGCGCTCGTGCTGGTGCTCGAGGGCTCCCAGGTCGACGCGACCATGGTGGCCGCGCTCCGCCAGGGCGCCTCGCCGACATGGGTGAACTGGTTCTGCGACGCGCGGCGGTCGGCCGAGGACATTCTGCCCCTCGCCGGGGCCTACGATGCCGTGTTCGTGGCCGACCATGCCACGGTCGAGGCCCTCGACGAGCCCGGCAACCCGCCCGTCCACTACCTCCCCGCCGGCTGCGATCCCTCCATTCACCGTCCGATGCGCGCCCGCGATCGCTTCCGCGCGAACGTCGTGTTCGCCGGAACGGCCACGCCGCATCGCGAGCGCCAGCTCTCCGAGCTCGTGGAGTTCGGGCTGGCGGTCTGGGGGCCGGGCTGGCGGCGGACCAGACTGCGCGACTATTGCCGTGGGGAACTGCTGGGGCACGAGGACTACATCCGCGCCTATGCGGGGGTTTCGGTCGCCGTCAACCTGGCGTGCACCGATGAGGCGGCGGGGGAGGGCCACGATCCGGGGGCGAGTCGACGCCTGTTCGAGCTCGCCGCCATCGGAGTACCCCAGGTGCTTGAGAACCATCCGGACGCGCACCGCCACTTCCGCGAGGGCTCGGAAATCCTGGTGGCGCGATCCCCCGCGGAACTGCGAACACTCACAGCCGAGGGGCTGCACGATCGAGCCTGGGCAGAGCAGGTCGCCGCGGGGGCCAGACAGCGGGCCTTGAAGGAGCACACCTACATGCACCGCCTCGCCATGCTGCTGCACGCCGTGATGGGACGCGTGCCTGCCCTCGCGGCCGGCTGAGCAGTCAGCATCCGCGGTTCATCCCGGGCGAGCTTCCCGCATCACCCCGCGACCGTTCTCCCCGCCGGTAGCGCGCCTGTCGCGATGTAGGCTCGGAACATCCGGACGTACTCCTCGGCCATCACGTGATGCGTGAAGTACCGCTCCACCCAAGCCCGGCAGGCCGCGGGGTGCACGGCATCGAGCAACGGCCGCAAGTCGACCAGCTCGTCCAGCGTATCCCCCAGGCGGCCCACTGACGGTCCCACGATCTCGGGCAGGGCGCCACGCCGGGTCCCGAGGACGGGCGTTCCGCTCGCCATGGCCTCGATCAGGGTGAGGCCGAAGGGCTCGTCCCACAGAGCGGGCATCCACAGACATGCGGCGTTGGCCAGGAGGTCGGCCTTCCGCGCTCCGTCGACGGCGCCGATGTATCGCACCGATCGCCGAAAGCTCGGTCGCCACCCGCCCGCGAGCACGATCCGACGACCGGCGCGCCGAGCGCCCTGGATCGCCCAGCGATGGCCCTTCACCCGGTGCAGCCGACCGAGAAAGCAGTCGAAGTCCGACTTCGTGGGATTGAACCGGAACTCGGCCGGATCGATGCCGTTGTAGACGAACGCGCTGCCGCCGTGGCGTGCCGCATGGTCCCGACTCAGATAGAGCGTGTTGGGCGCGCTCCGGGATCCAGGGGGACGATTCCCGTGCAGGCTCCGGATCCAGGGAAGGTCGGGCGCGTTGGCGAGCGGCGCAAAGGCGAGCAGAACGTCGGCGGATCCTGGCAGCCACGGCCTGAGGTCGCTCGACTGATCGTGCGGGCCTGCGGCAGGCACCTCCACGATCGTAGCCTCGGGAACACGCGAGCCGGGGTACGACAGCAGCGTCACCCGATGGCCGGCCGCCGCGAGGCCGCGTGCGAGATAGACCACGATGCGCTGAGTGCCCCCGTACCCGGTGACCGGAAGCCGGTAGCGCGCAAACAGGGCGACGTGCATGGCGGCTGGAATCTATGCATCTTCCGCCGCCCGATGAGTATGCGCGTGCTTCAGGTCTCGCATCAGGGCGGTGTCGCCGGCTCCGTGACCTCCACGCTGCACCTTTCGGTCGGCCTCGCGAACGCCAGTGTAGATGTCCGCCTGGTGCGCGCGGTGGACCCCCGGGAGCGATTTTCGCTCGTCCGACGCGGCAACGCACGCTCGACCTCTACCAGACGATTCTCCGGCGCGCCGCTTGCTCGTCCGGCGCACCCGGGTTGAGATTGTCTCACGCCATCACACCCATCACAGCGCAGGAGCGCCACCGTGGTCCTGGTGTCCGGATTCACCATCGTGCGGAACGCGATCAAGCTGGATTTCCCCGTGGAGGCCAGCATCCGCTCGATCCTGCCCGTGTGCGACGAACTGGTGGTGAACGTGGGGCGCTCGGAGGACGACACGCTAGCGCTGGTCCGGAGCATTGGCGATCCCAGGATCCGGATCCTCGAGAGCGAATGGGACATGTCACGCCGCAACAGCGTGCTCGGCGACGAAACGCTCCGGGCCATGCAGGCGTGCCGCTCTCCCTGGGGGATCTACATCCAGGCCGATGAGGTCCTGCATGAGCGTGGCGCGGAGGAGCTGGCCGCGGCGATCCAACGCCACGACGGCGACCCCCGGGTGGAGGGATTGCTGGTCCGCTACGTCCACTTCTATGGTGGCTTCGACACCGTCGCGACGCACCGGCGCTGGTACCGGCGCGAGGTGCGTGCGGTCCGGCTGGACCCCGGGCTGGACATCCGGCCATATCAGGGGGCGCAGGGGTTCCGCGTGGGACCCGAGCATCGGAAAATCAGGGCGCGGCTCACGTCGGCCGAGATGTTTCACTATGGTTGGGCCCGTCCGGCCCAGGCGCTTCGGGAAAAACGGGAGCTGGGGAAGACGATGTACCCCTGGCGGGATGCCGACGACCGGAAGCCACTGCTCGCCTGGGTGCCCGGCATTCGCGCCTTCACGGGGAGCCATCCGGCGGTCGCGCAGGCCTGGATCGCCCCGCGCCGGCAGGATCCCGAGCGAGTGATCGCCCCGCGACAATTTCGCTGGCGCTTCCTCCGCTACTACGTGTCGGGAGCGATCGAGCGGCTGACCGGGGTGCGGGTCTTCGAGTTCAGGAACTACACGCTGGTCTGACGCGATGAGCCGAGCTCGTATTCGCGACCGGCCAGCAGCAGTGCGAGGCGATGAGCGTAGGTATGATGGGCCAACGCGTGCGCGCGGCCGGTTTCCGCAATGCGTCGGCGCTCATCGGGCGCCGCGAGATAGTGTCCGGTCAGCTCAGCCGCCTCCGCGGGCGAGCGGTACCACGCGCAGTGCCGTCCTTGCTCGGCGAACGCTTCGATGTCGGGCACGTGTGCGCCGAGGAAGAAGCCGCCGCAGCCGAGGATCTTCCACATGCGGTTCGAGACCGACGCCCGGTCCAAGTCCTGCGCGGGATGGGCATTGGCGCCGAGCGACACGGCTGCACCCCGCACCACCTGGCGCAGGCGGCGGCCGTGCACCGGCCCGCCGGCCACGGGCAGATCGGCCGGCGCCTCTTCCCAGCCGGGGCCACGGAGCTGAAGGTCACACACGGCGCTCACGGCGCGAAGCACGGCGTAGCGGTGCCGATACTGCCCCGAGCCGACGAAGCTCGCGTCACAGCGGAGCTCGGGCGGGGCGGATCTCGCGGGGCGGTCGCGCGCGGGATCCACGCCTTGGGGAAGAAATCGCACCTCGTCGACGCCCGCCGCGCGATACCAGTCGAGCCGAGCCAGATAGGTGAGATACAGGCGACCCACCAGGCGGGCCAGCGCCACCACCTGGGGCCTGGGCTGCGCGTCGAAATACCAGAAGGCAGCCTCGCGGCCCCGCACCAGCGCGCGCAGCGTCGGCTCGCCGGCGAGCACCGCATGCCGGGTGACGAGGAGGAAGTCGGGTTGAAACCCATCGGTCAGGCGGCGGACGATCCGGCGCGCGAGCGGCCCGGCGTAGCGCGTCCAGCCGACCACGTTGATCAACCGGCATGGGTGCCCGAGCGCGCGGGCGGCCCGCGCGATGGACGTCTCCGTCTTGCGGGCGCCACCCGCGCCCAGGATGACCACTCGCATGCGCCAAGTATAATGACCCGATGCGCGTCGCTCTTCTGACCTCCGCCAACGGCTGGCGCGGCTCGGGCGTGAGCTACGCCAAGCTCGCGCGCGGCCTGCAGGAGCGGGGGCATACGGCCCATTTGGTGACGGCCGCCGAACGGCTCACGCGGCGCCTCGCGGAAGAGGGACTCGAGGTCACGCAGATCCCCGGCCGTGACACGGGACCGCGCGAGGTCTGGGCGTTGCGGCGGGCGCTCCGGCGGCTCCGAGCGCAGGCGATCGTGGCCGACACCCCGCGAGATGTCAGGCTCTCCTTCTACGCCACGACGCTGCACCGCGCCCGCGTCGTCTATCGCTACAACCTCAACTATCGCCGCCCCCGCACCCACCTGATGGATCGGGTGTACCTGAGCCGGGTGGCCGCCTGTGTGTACCAATCGCAGTACATCCGCGACGACGCGGTGCGGCACGCGCCCTGGATGGCCCGCATCGCGTCCTACCACGTGCCCAACGGCTACGACACGACGCGCTACGCGCCCCAGCCCGACGCGGCGCTGGGATTCCGGGAGCGCTACCGCATCGCACCGACCACCTGTCTCGTCCTGAGCGCCGCCAAGCTCACCCGCAACAAGGGGCAGGAGGTCGCCATCACGGCACTCCATCGCTTGTACCGTCAGGGGCGCGACCTGGTGTACGTGGTGTGCGGCGACGGACACCGCGAGGGTGAGCTCACCTCCATGGCCGCCGCGTACAAGCTACCTACCGTGTTCACCGGTCTGCTCGGCACCCGCGACATGATCGCCGGCTACAATGCGGCCGACCTGGTGGTACATCCCTCGTTGCAGGAGATCTTCCCCAACGCCGTCGGCGAGGCCATGGCGTGCGCCCGCCCCGTCGTCGCCGCCGATGCGGGTGGCACGGCCGAGCTCGTCGGACGCGACGGTCTCGCCGGCGTGCTGGTACCGCCCTCGGATGCCACCGCGCTGGCCAATGCCGTGGAGGCCCTGCTGGACGACCCGCCGCGGCTCGCCGCGCTCGGCGCATCGGCCCGGCGCCGGATCGAGTCCGAGTTTCCGCTGCAGCGCATGGTCGAGGGTTACGAGCGGACGCTCGGTGAGGTCATCGGACGCCGTGGATGACGTGCGCTGGTTCGCGTCCAGTCCGTACACGCTGCTCGTCGTCCCGGCGCTCGTGGCGCGCGGGCTGACCATCGCGACCGACGGCGATCGTCCCGCCCGCCTCGCCCTCGCGATGTCGGGACGCAACGCAACGGAGGCCTGGACCTACGCACGCCGCTCTGGTGCACGGCTCCTGGTGTACCTCTGGGATCTGCCTCCTACCGGCACCGGTCGCGGCCGGCCGGACCCGGTGTGGTGGATCGGCCGGGCGTTCGTGCGCCTGCCGAGGCCCTGGGGCGGCTACCGGCGGCACCGCGGGTATTACAGCCGTCTGCGGTACGTGGCGGCGCGGGCCGACGGGGTGTGGGTGCCGAGCGAACTGACGCGCGAGACCGTGGCCGCACGCTTCGGCGTGGAGTCCCAGCGCGTGCCCTACTGCTACGACTCGAACCGCTTCGTGCCCTCGATCGCGCGCCGGCCCGCTTCGATAGGTACGCCGACGGTCCTGACGGTTTCGCGGCTGCGGCCCCACAAGAACCAGGCGGCCGTGCTCGAGGCCGTGGCCCGGCTCGACCGTCCGGCGCGGGTGCGTCTGATCGGTCGGGGGCCGGATCGGGATGCCCTGACCGAGCTCGCCGATCGACTGGGCGTGGACTGCGCCATCGACGGGTCTGCCGACGACGCCACGGTAGTGCGCGCCTATCAGGAGGCCTCGGTGGCGGTGTGTCCCAGCCGATTCGAAGGGTTCGGGCTCACGCCGGTGGAGGCGGTGGCCTCGGGCGTGCCCGTCGTCGCCTCGGACATCCCGCCCCACCGCGAGTTCGTCGGCGGGGCCGCACGCCTGGTGCCGCTGGACGACGCCTCTGCGCTCACGGCCGCGATCGCTGCGGCGCTGACCTCGCCGCCGGCGGATCCGAGACTCGTCGGCGAGCTCACCATCTCGGCCGCAGCCGATCGTTTCGAATCCTCCCTCCGTCCGTTTCTGCACTAGATTAGGGCATGAACCCTCATTTGCTCGTGACGTACGACTTCCCGCCGATCGGCGGCGGCATCGCCCGCTGGATGGCCGAGCTGGCGAAACGCTATCCCGCGGGCTCGCTGGTGGTCTCGACCGGACAGTCCGGCGACGCATCGGAGATCGACGCGAGCTTCCCCAACCGCGTCGACCGGCTGGCGATTCCTTCACGGCGGCTGCGCACGATTCAAGGCATCCTGCTCTGGTCGCGCCGGGTCGCAGTGCTCGCCCGCTCCACGGGCGCAGAGTTCATCTGGTGCGGCAACCTCAAGCCGGCCGCCTACCCGGCAAAGTGGACGATGGAGCGCACCGGCGTGCCGTTCGGCATCCTGCTGCACGGCGGGGATCTCCTCATTCTGCAGCATCAGATTCATCAGTCGGCCATGAAGCGAAAGACCGCCGCCGCGCTGCTTGGCTCCGCCGCGGTGCTGGTGGCCAATAGTGAATGGACGCGGGACCGGTGTCTCACCGTGCTGAGCGATCTCGATCTAGAGGTCCCGGCGGACCGGGTACGAGTGGTGCCGCTGGGGGCGGATCCGGCGTTCTTCCGGCCCGGGATCGATACGACCGACGTGCGCCAGC
Source organism: Gemmatimonadales bacterium (assembly GCA_051955835.1). GTDB lineage: Bacteria > Gemmatimonadota > Gemmatimonadetes > Gemmatimonadales > GWC2-71-9 > CAVVWJ01. Next base: position 3,200 of record JBQCGH010000151.1, on the reverse strand, counting down.
GGTACCGGCTCCAGACGGGTCGCTGGCTGCTCTCGGTCGCTCGGCTCACCCGCCACAAGGGGATCGACACCGCGCTCAAGGCGCTGGCGCAGCTCCGCCACCGGTATGCGGACCTGTGCTACGCCGTCGTGGGCAGCGGGGAGGAGCAAGCGGCGCTCGAGGCCGAGGCGCGAGAGCTCGGCGTGGCCGACCGCGTGCGCTTCCTGACCGACGTGCCCGACCGGGACCTGCCGGCGCTGTACAATTGCGCCGAGGTCTATCTCGGTGTGTCGCGGCTCATGGAGCAGCGGGTGGAAGGGTTCGGTATCTCCCTGGCCGAGGCCTCGGCGTGCGGTGTGCCTGTCATTGCCGGGCGGAGCGGTGGCATTCCGGCAGCGGTACGTGACGGCGACAGCGGACTCCTGGTCGATGCCGAGCGCGCCGACGTCGTGGTCGAAGCGGTGAGCCGCCTGCTCGACAGCGCGGGGCTGCGGACGCGGCTCGGCGCGGCGGGTCGGCGCGCGGTCGAAGCGCACTACAACTGGAACCGGGTCACCGCCGACCTGCGCCGCATCGGCCACGAGCTCGGCGCATCCTCCCGCGAGGCTGCCGGGAGATGATGCAGGCGCCGACCGCCGTGGCGGGCGAGGAGTACGATCGCCAGTACCGGGTGTGGATCGAGCGCCAGGGCCCCCGGGCGCTCGATCTCGAGTGGCGGATGACCCACCTCCTGTGGCGCCACCGCGCGCTGCTCCGGCGCTACTCTCCCGAAGGCAAGCGGGTTCTCGACTTCGGCTGCATGGACGGCGTGTTCACGCTCAAGCTGCAGGCGCTCGGTGGAGAAGCGGTGGGGTACGACATCTCCCCGGCCGCGATCGCGCAGGCGAAGCGGTTTCGTGCCGCGGCGGCCCGCCCGGTGTTCACGACGGTTCCACCTGGGCCGGGGCAGTTCGACCGAATCTATTGTCAGGAAGTGATCGAGCACGTGGAGGACGACTCGGCGCTCGTCGGCGAGCTGGTCGGCTATCTCGCGCCAGGCGGCTCGGTCGTGGGGACGACGCCGGTGGGAAGTCACTTCTGGGATCCGGACCACAAGCGCTCGTACGACGAGGCACTGCTTCAGCGGGCGCTGGCACCCTGGGGCCGGGTACGGCTGCACCGGTTCTATCGCAGCCCGCTTCGGAACTTCGTCCCGATGCCGCAGCGCGGGGCGGCGGTGTTCATCTTCGAGGTTACGCCGCCGTCTCCTCCGGGCGCACGCTGATTGCGTTGGTCGGACACCCCAGCACGTAGCTTCCCTGCAGCGGGGTCCAGGTCTGGATCGGCGTCACGACCTCCGCCTTTCCCCTCGCGTCGAGTTGGAACACCTTGGGCGCCTGCACCACGCAGGTCCCGCAGCCCACGCATCGCTGCTCATCGACCAGCACCCGGAGCTGCCGGGTCGGATGCATGCCGCGGCTCACCAGGTGCAGCTGGTCGCCCAAACGGTCGAGGGTATCCGCCGTCGCGCGGTACCCTGCCTCGATCAGCTCCGGAGTCTTGTCGAACTCGAACATTGAGATGTGCTCGACTCGCGGCTGCACCAGCACCAGCGGCGGCCCGTTCCAGTCGCGGAGCTGGTCTTCGATCTGGGTCTGCATGACGATCTCGAGCCCGCGGATGTAGGTCGCCGCGAAGCCTTCGGTCTCGTGCGCCTGACGCCGGATGCTGGTCGCAGCGACGTTGATCGCGACGATGGGTCCCGTGCCAAGCGAGGCCGCGAGGCGGACCGGTAGGTTCTCCACCACCGCGCCGTCCACGTAGGCCCGGCCGGCGATCTCGCGTGGCGGGAAAATGCCCGGGAGGGCACACGACGCGGCCACGGCGTCGGCGACGGGAGTATCCAGCAGGCCGGGCAGGCCCCACATCACCTGCATACCGGTATGGAGATCGACCGTGTTGACGAGCAGGCGGCGCTTGAGGTCGCGGAAGGTCACCTCGCCGACAAGGCTGGCAATCAGCTCCTCGAGCGGCTCGCGGCGGTACAGCGCAGGGGCGAGAAGGCGGCGGAAGGCGACGTCCACGCGGGCGACCTGGAACACGTCGCGGCGGCGGACCTTGAGCGCGCGGACTTCCATCTCTTCCGGCGTGGTGCCCGCCGCCCAGGCCGCCCCGATCAGCGACCCGATACTCGACCCGACGACCAGCGTCGGCACGAGCCCGCGCTCCTCCAGCGCGCGCAGCACGCCGATGTGGGCGAGGCCCTTGAGGCCGCCGCCGCTGAGCACCAGGGTGAAGGGTCGGTCCGGGTTCACTCGCTTGCCCCGGTTCGGGTGAGGAGCGTAACGTTCGCCCGAACTAAGGTGCAAGAATCGTGCGCCGGGCGCCGTGAAGTCCGATGGTGCAAACGTGTGCGCGGATCCCGCCTTCACCGGTAACCCACGTCACGGGACGATGATGGCCTCAGCGGTTCTGCGGGAGCGGCTGCGCCGGGATCGCTCTTTCCAGCTCGGCGTCGCGCTGGTCGGCCTGGTCGTGGGGGCGGCGGTGCTGGCGCCCTGGCTCGCCCCGTTCGATCCGTTGGCGGGGGACCTGCGAAACGCCTACCTGCTCGGGCCGGGCGGCCATTTTCTGCTGGGAACCGACTCGCAGGGTCGAGACGTCCTCAGCCGGGTGCTCTTCGGCGCGCGGCTGTCGCTCGGCGTCGGGCTTGTCTCGCAGGCGGTGTCCGTCAGCCTCGGCGTTGTGCTCGGGCTGACGGCGGGCTACTACGGCCGCTGGGTCGACGTCGTCCTGATGCGCTTAGCCGACGTCACCCTCGCCTTTCCCACCCTTCTCCTTCTCATCGCCGTCGCCGCGGCGGTGAAGCCGTCGCTTTCGGTGGTGTTCGTCGTCATCGGCCTCGTTGGGTGGGCCGGCATGGCGCGGCTGGTCCGGGGCCAGGTTCTGGTGCTCAAGCATGCGGACTTCGTCGTGGCCGCCCAGGCGCTCGGAGCCGTCGATCGGCGTGTCCTTCTGCGACACCTGCTACCGAACGTGGCGACGCAGGTGGTCATCGCGGCCACCCTCGGCATCGCGGGCGCGATCATGGCCGAGGCGGCCTTGTCGTTGGGCGGACTGGGGGCCCAGCCCCCGACGCCGAGCGGGGGGGCGATGGTCGCGGCCGGGCGGGATCTGCGTCGCGTGGCGCCAGGGGGGTCGCTGGCGCCAGGCCAGGCCATCCGGGTCGCGGTGCTGGGCTT
>JBQCGH010000150.1:0-60684 GCA_051955835.1 Gemmatimonadales bacterium | reverse complement strand
GAAAGCACCAGCGCGAACGCGACCATCCGCCAATCCGCATGTACCTCAGCGAGGCGAGGCACGTCCGCGGGCGTCAGCGTAAGCAGCGATCGTTGTGCGATCAGGAGCACCGCAAGCGCCGCCGCGCCGCCGGCCATCGATACCAGCACGCTCTCGGTCAGCACCTGTCGAACGAGATGGCGGCGCGAGGCGCCCAGCGCCTGGCGAATGGCGAACTCGTGCATTCGTGCCGACGCCCGCACGATGAGCAAGCTTGCGATGTTCACGCAGGCGATCAGGAGGACAAGACTAACGGCGGCCAGCAGGATCACGAGCGTCGGTCGCACATTGCCCGTCAGGCTGGTTTGGGCACGCTCGAGGCGAAGCGACCAACCGAGTTGGTGGGGATAATAGGTGGGGTAGGTCTGCTGCAACGAAATCGCCAACGCATCGAGTCGCCGCTGTGCTTGCTCGAGCGTCATGGCCGGCTTCAGGCGCCCCAAGGCTCCGGGCAGAAACCGGCGGCCGCGCTGCGGCGGCGACGGGAATGGATCGCCGGAAAAGCCGGTTGCCAGCCAGATCTCGACGTCACCGCCCGACGTCTTGCCGGGATGGCGAAAGCCGGGCGGCATGACGCCGATGATCGTGTACCCGTCTTCGTCCACTCGAATCCGCCGCCCGATGATGTGCGGATCGGATCCGAATTGGCGCTTCCAGAGTGCGTCGCTGATGACCGCGCCGTCGAGGAAGCCCGGCACCCACTCGGACTGGGTATAGGTTCGCCCGAGTTCCGGCGCTGCGCCGAGAATATCGAAGTAGCTCGGGCTTGTGCCCAGCAACTCGATCCGCTCCACGCGGTCGCCGCCAGACAGGGCCGCACTCCCGGAAAAGAGCACGCTGATGCGCTCGAAGACCCCGGAGCCTTCCAAATCCTGGAGCTCGGGGACCGACATCCCAACGTCCGTGGCTCCTGCGCGGCTCAGATCATCATACACGCGCACGAGGCGCTCGGGTTCGCGGAAGGGCAGGGGCTGCAGCAGCACGGCGTTCACGACGGTAAAGATCGCGAGGTTCGCTCCGATGCCGAGCGCCAGTGTCAGCACGCTGATCGTCACGAACGCGGGGCTCTTTCTCAACGTCCGCCACGCATAGCGCAAGTCCTGCAGCAGCCCGTCCATACTGCTCCTCCATCCGATGACGTCAACCGCGAGGCGGCATTCGACGATCACCAATGCGCATGAGGAATGGGTAATGTCGGCGGGGAGGTGCGTCAAATGCAATTACAGCAACGTGATGTTGCTGACGCCGCACGACGGCTGTGAGGGGATGTGGTGTGTCACATGCCACCTTAGCACAATGCGTTGCTAAGATCGCGTGACGCAGGCACAGGCGATGGCCGGTCCGAGCACGCCCTGCCACCCAGCGGAGCTCGTCGCGATCAACGACTCTCGCGCTCGGCGAAGTGGTCTCGCAACTCGTCTTGGAGAAATGTCGCCGCGGGTTCGAGCCGGCCCAAATGGCCGGCTTGCATGAACACGATTGAAGCGTCGATGCTGATGCCGGACCGCGTGATTCGCTCCAGCTGCCGGCGCTTGGGATGCGAGGCGAGAAAGCGCGCGGGGATGAGCCCGAGGCCGATCCCGCTCGCCACGAGAGACACTTGCATGTCGATATTGTTGATCGCGGCGGCGACTTCGAACGGAGAGCCGCGTTCTCGCAACCTCGCCTCGAGTGACTGACGAATAAAGCACCCCGGTGGGTTGAGCACCCAGCGTGCGTCGAGATCGCGATCTTTCGACTTGCTGCTGCGCCGCCCGCGAGGTTGCGGTCCTCTCGCCCTGACCAAGACCAGACGTTCTGTCGCCAGGACGCTGCTGGCCACATCGCCGGGCGGCGTGTCGGCCGCCGAGAGGAACCCGAGTGCCACATCGAGTTCGCCGGTCCGCACCTGCTCTATGAGCTGCTGCCTGAGGCCGGTGCTGAGCACCGGTTGGAGTCGGGTGAAGCGACTCGTCAAGCGCTGGATCGACGCGACGAGGCTCGGTTGCGCGAGCGCGTGTGAGAGTCCGATGGAGAAGATGCCGCTTGGCTCGGCATCTTTCGACCCGGCCGCCTTGAGATCATCCATGATGCGCAACATGTGTCGCCCGCCGTCGAGCACCGCCCGGCCTTCGCGCGTGATCCGCCCGGGTTTCACGCGACGATCAAGCAGGGGCGTCTTCAGTGTTGCCTCGAGGCGCTGGATCTGCCGTGTGACTGCCGATGGCGTCAGGCACAGCCGTTCGGCTGCCCGCTGCAACGACCCTGACTCGGCCAGGACTATGAACGTCCGGATCTCATCAAGCATGGCAGAACTCCCCGTTTGCTAGTCGAGCAATATGATATGGAAAAGATTTCGCAACAGCGGGAGCCCTTTCTTGGGGCCGCGGCCTGCGGCTCGAGCCCAGGAGTAGCAATGGCCGGTGCAACTGCACCCTTTTCTTTGGGGCAAAGCCCACCGCGGCAACGGTGGACGTTTTCCGTGGGGCCCTCCGGATCACCGCGCCTCCAGTTGCGCCACCCAGATGTCGCTTTCTTGCGTTCCGATGGTGCAGTAGAACGTTCGGCCGTCGGTGCTGAAGCCGTAGTGGGTATGCTGGCGGGTGGGGTCGTCGAATTTCACCAGCAGTCGGGAAGTGCCTCCCGTCGCCGGTACCGACCGGATCGACGACCCGAGTGGACCCTTGGCTACATAGTAGACGGTCTTCCCGTCGGGTGACCACGCAGCGAAGAAGGCCTCTTCGCCCGTCGGCGTGTTAGGCACGATCAGGCGCAAGGCGCCGGCGGGGGACATTACCTTCAGGCCCTCCGAACTGTGGAAGGCGATCAGATTTTCGGTCGGTGACCAGTGCGCGAAATCTCCTGCGACCGGGATGGTCCGCATCGCGCTCCCATCCAGCGGAACGAGAATAAACGTCGAGGCGGCAAGGTAAGTCGAAGTAGCTCCCGACTTCTTGTCGGCCGGGATGACCATTCCGAGCAGCTCGTGTCCGTCTGGCGACCACGTCGGGTCGAGCTCGTGCGCCGGGCTGCTGGTACGTTGGATTACCCCGGATCCGTCGGCCGCCATCGTGTAGAGATCGCGATTCCCGGTACGTATGGAGTGGAACGCAATCTGGTGCCCGTCTGGTGACCAGGCAGGGCTGTACGCGCCGGCCGAATCGGTAGTGAGCTGAATCGCTTCTCCTCCGGTCGCCGGCATCTTGTAGATCTGATAACTGCCATTGCGGTCCGAGTTGAACACCAGCCAGCGCCCATTCCGGGAGAGATCGACGGTTTCAATCGTCTGGTCGCCCGTCGTCACCGGCCGTGCCCCGGCGATCGACACGGCCCTCGAGGTAGGAACGGGTATGGACCAGATGTTGGAAAGCGTGCGAAAGCGCGCATAGGCGAGTCGTCGCCCGTCACCGGAGAGGCTGATCGTGTGGGCGTCGGCCCCGGTGGTGAGCCGTTCCGTCTCGCCGGCCGGCGCGCCCGAGGCATCGAGGCGTACTCGGTAGACGTCTCGGCTCCCACCTCGATCCGAGACCCAGAACAGATGGCGGCCGTCTGGGGCCCACTGCGGGCTCATGTTCAGATGCTGGTCTGCGGTCACACGGATGGCGGGACTGCCGTTGACGGGCAGCACCCAGATGGAAGAAGGGAACTCATTTCCGAAGTAGACACTACCAAAGACGAAGTCGGGATTCTCCGCTACGCCCGCGAGCCGGGTCCCGTCGGGGGACCAGGTCAACGAGTGCACGTCGCGCACCCCGGTGAGGTGGGTGGCTGCCCCTCCCTCAATCGGTACCACGGTGATGTCACGGCCGATGCCGGTGCTGTAGGCGATACGGCGCCCGTCCGGCGACCACGCGAATCCACGGAGCCGGGTGAACGCGCTGGTGGTTGACTCCGCGGGCTGAGCCTCGAGCCGCACCACAAGCCGTGGTTGCCCCCCGAGCGCCGGCACCACCGCGATGCCGTCTTCGCCCTGATACGCGATTCGCGACCCGTCCGGTGACCACCGCGGCCAGCGATACCCCTGAGAGGAGTCAGAGGTCAGCGCGATGGTGCGGCCGCCACCGACCTGGCGGACGAAAATCTGCATCCGTGTAGGCGGACCCGCCGCGTACGCGACCAGACTGCCGTCGGGTGAGAGCGCGGGGTCGACCTCCAGTCCCGGATCGCGCGTGACCTGCACGGTCTGGCCGATGGTGAGTGCGGGATCGCCGTGGCCGACGCGCGGGCTGAGGAGCACGGCCGCCGCGATGGCGCCGAGGATGGCGAGGCCGGCGACCATCATCCGCCGCCGCGGCGAACCCTTCGGAATCGCGGGAGGCGGGAGTGCCTGTTGCGCCGAGAGCGCCTCGGCGAACTGGCCGACCGGGTTGAAGCGATCGGCAGGGTTCTTGGACAGCGCCCGCTCGAGGGCTGCTGCGACCATGCCCGGCACCGCCGGCCGGAGCTGGGTGATCGGAGGTGGGGTCGCGGTCAGATGCTGGTGGGCGATGCTCTGCACTGTGGGGCCGGAGAATGGCGGCTGACCCGCCAGCATCTCGTAGAGGACGCAGCCCAGGGAATAGAGATCGCTTCGCCCGTCTACGTCCCTGTCGCCCGCAGCCTGCTCCGGGCTCATGTACGCCGGCGTTCCGAGCGCGAGTCCCGTGTCGGTGAGTCTGTCGGCTCCAGCGGTGCTCACTGCTCGCGCGATGCCGAAGTCCGCGACCAGCGCGTGGCCGCTCTCGAGCAGGATGTTCTCCGGTTTGATATCGCGATGGACCACCCCGTGTGCGTGCGCGTAGCTCAGGGCGTCCGCTACCTCGCGCGCGACGCGTAGTGCGTCGTCGAGGGGAAGATTCTTCTAGCGCTTCAGCCGGTCGCGCAGCGATTCCCCTTCCACGAAAGGCATGACGTAATACAGGAGAGCGCCGGAAGGTTCCGCCGTGCGCCCGGAGTCATACAACGGCAGGACATGAGGATGGTGTAGGTTGGCGGTGGTCGCGATCTCGCGCAGAAAGCGCTCGGGCCCGAGGGCGTGGACCAGCTCGGGACGGAGGACCTTTATGGCGACCTTGCGATCATGCTTGAGGTCGTGCGCGAGATAGACCGTAGCCATCCCGCCCGCGCCGAGCTCGCGGTCGAGGCTGTAGCGATCGCCCAGGGCGTCCTGAAGTCGGGCTTGGAGGTCGGACAAGTTCGTCGCCAGAGGGAGAGTGCCCAAAAATGATTTGGCAGGGGCTTGGTCGCCAGTCGGGCAGCCCTGAAGGGATCTCTTGGAAGGGGCTCCGGCAGACTGGATCAGGAGAGTCTTGGTTCACCTCCGGTGGCCTTCGGCTCCGGCCCAGGACGGACAATGGCCGCCGCAACCGCGGTGGCCTTTTTCTTTGCGGGTGTTCGCGCTAGCGTGGGTGTGGTGTGCCGAGGTACGGGAACTCCTGGAGCAGATCGCGGTGTGGCGCGAGTCCGTCGGGCGGGATCTCGCCTTTGGAAATGAAGGCCAGGCGATGGGCGACGACGTGGTCCGTGAGCAGGCGACCATTCGGATACCCGGCGGGTTGAGACGGATTGTAACTCATCATGTCGGGGAGGAGCCTTTCGGCATCGATCGCGGCGATCGCTTCCTCCCTGGTGTAATCTCCCGTGTGGCCCAGCACATGAACAAACTGGTCGAGAAAGCGCTCTCTATCGTGAACCGGCTCAGTCCGATTGTATGCCTCTTTGGTCTCGTCGGTGTTGAAGAAGCTCGCAACCGTCGGATGGCCGTCGCGGTCGACATGCACGAGTTGACCATTGCGACGGACGCTGCACCGCCCCCACATCCGGACCTCGGGCTTCGCCCCCAGCACGCTTGTCGGTAGCTCCAGCACGATTCCGAATACGTTCTCATCAACAAGTCGATCCTGGCCAGTCCACGGTGACGTGTCTCCCAGGGCCGGCTGGGAAGTGAAGTTCCTTCCACCCGTGTGGTCGAAAAGCTTCAGGATTCCCTCAAAGTCAACGAAGAAGGCGTCGCTGCGGAGCCCGGCGAAGAACGTATAAGGCCCCGTCTTGACGATCTTCGGCTCAGGCCCGAAAGACACCTCGGCGCTGGTGACGATCCGCGTGCCGACAGCCTCTGCGGAGCGGGCCTCCGGCCCGGTGGCCAAGTAGGCGGTCGCCTTCTGCACGCCCCCGTCCGACTTGGAAAAAGTGAAACTGAGGGCAACGTCCGTCTCAGCGTCGCCGTCGTTGTCTATGTTGATTCGGTATACGGCGTCCGGATGGAAGTCGGCTCCCTGGGCGAACGTGTTGCAATTCAGGATCAACACGGTCCTCGTGGGGTCTGCGGGCGCTTGGAAGGCGTAGAGATCGGTGAGATCGAGCCTTGGGTCGCCGAGAGGAGGACCTAGTTTCAGGCCGGTAAAGTGGTTCGACATGCTGACCCCTTTCGGTCCGTCTTGGACCGGCATCAGTCCTTGTGCGGTTCGGGCTCGACACCTCGAGCAGTCGCGCGCGGCGCGACACATTGAACGATACACGGGCCCCGAGTCGAAGGCCCGTGTCGCGTTCATCACCAGTCACGGTGGAGTGTTCACGATTGTCTGCAGGTCGGCGCGAGGCAATAAGCTCAGGCGCCACCGGCTCCGACGGGGAAGCTCACTGGCAGATCGTCCGCCACGGCGGACTCGGTGGCCGGATCAAGGCAGTGGGGGTGGCCAAAGCCGCTCGCGCTGGCCCCGCTTCCGTCGATATCGTAAATGATGTTGTCGGTGCCGCCGGGGGCAACACCGCCGGGGACATTGTCCAGATTGAGATAGAATCGAGTCTTCCAGCCGATCGCGTGATCCGCGCAGGACGTATCACCACTCACCCCGACCGCACCGACCAGATTGCCGGCCGCGTCATACAGCGCGAACCCGCCGCCGAACACATTGGTTCCTCCGATGCGCCGTCCAACCATATAGTCTTTCGCTGTGCCATAATTCGCGATGTCGCCGCCGTAGGCCACATCCTCATTGATCGGATTGGCCTCCTGGAGGCCGAACAGGCTCCCGCCCGGCTGAGTTGCCGAATACAGATTGGCCGTGGAGAGTGCCAGGCCTGAGAACCCGGAGTATGCGGCGTCGAGGCTGAAATTCATGGCGGTGTTGGCCTTCTGCGCAGAGATGATGCGGCTGCCCTGCCACTGGTCGCCTTCCTTGGAGCCGGTATAGACAACCGCCACCACGATCCCCGCCGTATCCACCACGGTCGCCCACATGTTCAAGTTGAGGCCGCCATTCCCATCCGGGACTCCATCCGCACTCACCCCGACGGCCTGGGCGAGCGCGGTTTTCAGTTGATCTTGCGTGACCACAGGCACGGGCGTGAAGGTAGGCGCTCCTGTGACGCTGTTGTCGTCACTGCACGCGCCGACCCCTGAGACCAAGACCACCGTACCAACTGCCAGCCGCAACCAGCCTCTTCGTGCATCCATCGGGCACGCTCCTTTCCTGCGGGGTGGGTGGAAACAGGCGAACGGGAAGGGAGTGGAGCTCGGCAGTGATGCCGAGCGCACATCGTGAGTACGGCAGCCTCATTTAAAAGGGATACTTTCCAAATATCAAGCTGGTCCGAGGGCACGAGGAGGGAGATCCGATCACCCGCGCGTCCGGGCGCATGTGGCCCGGTGCGCCGAATTCCAGTGAAGGATGGCCGATGAAGATCCTGTATTGGACTGAACGCGTGACGCCGTATATCGGAGGCGTCGAGCTCATTACGGACGACTTCCTTGTCGCCCTGGCTGCCCGCGGGCACGACGTCACTGTAATCGCGCGGAAGGGACACCTCAACGTGGATGGACCGACGGTGCCCGGGACCAATGTGCCCGTGCACTATTTCCCGTTCCAGGAAGCGCTGATGAACAAGCGGTTCGACGAGATCATCTCGATCACGAGACGCATAGGCGAGATCAAGACGCAGCTGAAGCCGGATCTCATCCACCTCAACTTCTGGGGGCCCAGCTCGATCTTTCATTTGCGCACGCTCGGGGCGCACGAGGCTCCGACGTTGATGACGCTCTATGCGCTTCCGGAAAGCGAGCCAAGCAAGACGGGCGTCGTCGAACGGCTGTTTGCGGCGGCGGACTGGGTGGTCGGGCCGTCGCGGGCAGTGATCGACCGGACGCGGGAGTGGTTTCCGCAGATCACCGCCAAATCGTCCGTCATCTATAACACGCTGAATCTGCCCGAGGTCGAGGCCAGACCGCTTCCGTTCGACAGGCCACACCTGCTGTGCATCGGTCGGGTTGTGCCGGAAAAGGGCTTCGACCTGGTCGTGGACGCCCTGGCCTCAATCCTGCGAGCCGTTCCCGAGATTCAGCTGACGATCGCCGGCGACGGGATTGACAGACCGATGCTCGAACAGCAAGCGCGCAGGCTGAACGTGGACCACAGGATCGTGGTCGCAGGATGGGTGCCGCCCAAGGAAGTGCTGGGTCTTATCAACACGGCCACGATCGTGATCGTTCCTTCACGCTGGTTCGAACCAGCTCCACTGGTCGCGATTCAGGCGGCACATATGGGACGGCCGGTGGTGGGCACGCGGACCGGAGGCATCCCGGAGCTAGTGGAGGATCGAGTCACTGGTCTGGTGGTCGACAAGGAGGACCCGGAGGCGATCGCCAGGGCGGTACTATACCTGCTGCAGAATCAGGACGAAGCCAGGGCGATGGGAGAGCGTGCGAAGCTCAGGGCGAGGAGTGTTTTCGGCTGGCAGCCCTGTGTCGACGCCTACGACGCACTCTACACGGAGTTGGTCGGCCAGCACCGGGCCCGAAAGCATGCTGGCACTGGATGAGCCGCGTCGCCCACCAATGCCGCCTTCGTGGAGTGCCGACTACGGTCCGCTTCCACTCGCGATTCGCCGCCGACGGGAATCCTCGGTCAAGGGTTCCTGGGGCCGTCTTGCCGGCGTACGCCTGGTACGTCCATGTTCCACCCGTGACTCCCCGCCATCGTTGCCTCTCCTTCTTCCTCGTGGCCGGGCTCGCCGTGATGGCCTGCCGGGCCAAGCGCCGGTCAGGGCTCAGGGCCGAAGACATCGCCGGCCGCTGGGTGATCGATTACATCGAATACACCGGTGTCGGGCAGGTGCCACAATACCTGGGAACCGAGCCGCATGATACGCTGACCATCTTCGCTGACGGCCGGTGGTGGAGCACGCGCGACTCCACCCGCTACACGATGCGACACGACTCTCTCGTGCTGCAGGCTGACACGGGCGAGGCTGCCTATTCCATCCGGTTCGTCGGGCCCAGAGAGCCTCGGCTCAGCCTCTCGCGCCGCGCCGTCTACGACTTCAACGCCGATGGGCTTCCAGAGTGGGCCGTGCAGAAAACAGTGTTCCGCCGAGTCCACCCAGGCGGTCCAGCCGCTTCAACCCGATAGTCAGTCGGCTCGACGGGCCATCATCACGGACCGCCGCGGATACGGGCACTGACATTCTCGAGCAGTGCGTGGCGGCCTCGCGGAGCTCGAGCAACTCCCGCTGGTGTGGAGGCCGAGGGCTCCGCCCAGGAGATCCGTCGCGGTCTGCCGGCAAATCCCGGTTGTGCGGCGGAGTCGGAAACGGAGCAGCACCTCCCCGGGGGCACGGGCGGTCTAGGCTTGCGTTGGAGGCGCGCAAGCGCCCGGGCAGAACGAGTCCATCAGATGTACAGGCGTCTCACCATCTCTGCAGTCGATTCGTCCACCAGGTCCGCGCTTCGCAATCGGTCGAAGACATCCAGCAGTTCTTCCACCCGCAGCCGCCGCTTGCGGGCACCGCCGATGCTCTCCACTACCCGGCCCCGGTGCATGATCAAGACCCGGTCGCCGAGCGCGACCGCCTGGGGTATGGAGTGCGTCACCATCAGGGTGGTGAGTCCCTGCGAGCGAACGAGCCGCTCGGTGAGGCGGACGATCAGCTCCGTGCTGCCCGGATCGAGGGCGGAGGTGTGCTCGTCGAGCAGGAGAATCCTTGGGCGGACCCAGGTCGCCATGAGCAGCGTGAGCGCCTGCCGCTGACCCCCCGACAGCGCACCGACCGGCGTATTGGGCCGCTCTTCCAGGCCGAGGCCGAGCTCCCGCACACGCTCCGCAATCTCCCGGCGTCGGCCTCGGCCGAGCGCGTTGCGCAGCACACCATGCCGCCCGCCTCGCTTCGCGGCCACGGCGAGGTTTTCGGCGACCGTCAGCCTGGAGATCGTCCCGGCCGCCGGGCTCTGAAACACCCGGCCGACGAGGGGAGCGCGCCGCGACTCGGGCCAGTGGGTCACGTCCCGACCGCCGATCAGCACCCGCCCATGGTCAGGCACGAGGGTGCCGGCAATCGCGTTGAGCAGCGTGGACTTGCCCGAGCCGTTGTTGCCGACCACCATCACGAAGTCGCCCTCCTCCATCCGGAGGTCCACGCCTTCGAGGGCTGTTTGCTCGTTCGGGGTGCCGCGGAAGAACGTCTGCTGGAGATCCTCGAGGAGCAGGGCCGGCGTGCTCATCATTCACCTGTCGCCATGCGACCGATCGACCGACGCAGACGGGTGAGGACCGCAGGGATCCCGAGCGCCGCGAGCACGAAGAGCGCTGTCGCGAGCTTCAGGTCGTTGGCCGGAAGGCCGGCGCGCACGGCGGCTGCCACCAAGAGCCGAAAGACGATTGTGCCGGTGAGTGTGCCGAGGATCTGACGCCGGAGCGTTCCGGTGCCCAGGAGTGCCTCGCCGAGCACCAGGCAGGCCAGGCCGGTCACCAGCATCCCGAGGCCCATCGATACGTCCGCGAATCCCTGGTATTGCGCGAACAGCGCGCCGGCCAGCGCGACGAGCCCGTTGGCGAGCACGAGGCCCAACGTCGTCATCACACCCGTGTTGAGGCCCAAGGCACGGGCCGCTTGCGGGTTGCCACCGGCGGCTCGCATTGCCAGTCCGAGATCGGTGCGAAGGAACCGCGCGAGCACCCAGACGCTGAACAGCACAAACGCCGCGCACACCAGCAGTGCCGAGAAAAGGGAGGCGGCAACCCCGGTCCCGCCCAGCGTGACGCTCGCCGGCAGTCCGACGGCGAGCCAGGCCCGCTCGGCTGCGTCCGGGAGCGTTTCCGTGCTGCTCAGCGAGACGTTCCCACCCGACATCGTGCGCAGCTGAATGGTGTAGAGCCCGGTGGTGACCAGAATGCCGGCCAGGAGGGTGTCGATGCCCAGCGCGATGTAGATGAGTCCGGTCGTCAGACCGGCGACCCAGCCGGCCGCCGCGGCTGCGACCGTGGCGATGATCGGAGGCACGCCGCTGGCCAGCAACGCAGCCGCGACCGCGACTCCGAGCCCGAAGGACCCGTCCGTCGTGAGGTCCAGACGTCCCAGCACCCGAAAGGTGATGAACACACCCAGGGTGAGAAGGGAGAGCAGGAACCCCATCGACAGCGAGCCGATGAGCAGGTTCACGCGACGGTCACCTGGGTGATCGGGCCGGACCAGCAGAGCCCACGCCGAAAGCCGCTTTCGCCCGCTCCGGCCGCGCCCCGGTCGTCTCCAAAGAGGTGCAGCACCCCAAGCACGCTCTGTTGCGTGAACAGACGGGTGACCAGCGCGCGAAGCACCACGGTGCGCTGCGGGACCGGGCGGTAGGCAAACGCGACTGCATGGAAGTGCCCATGAAGGTCGCTCCCCGGCGCAATCGGCCGCAGGTGCGTGGCCAGCAGGGGGTCGGGGCGACGGGAGACCACGCCGGCCACGAGGACCGTCGTGCCAGGATGGACCGGGCGCGGGGTCGTGCCAAGCCAATCCCGGATGCCGTGGACGTCGAGATACATGCTGAACAACACGATACCTGGACTGCGCCTGAGCCACGCACCCACGAGTCCAGTCGTTTCGGCGACCATGACCACGCCGACGCTGTCACTGCGCACGCCTTCGAGGGCTACCTGCGCGAGCTCCGACAGGGGGATCGGTTCGGTTTCGGCCGCACTGGAAAAACGCTTCAGCAGGGAAAAGCCTCCGTCGCAGACCAGGCCGGACACCAACTGAACTCTGGGTGAGCGCTGGCCGAGGCCCACGTCGAAATCGGGGACCTGGGCCTTCCCGCTGGGCAGGTGCGCGACCGCGCCGGCCGCCCCGACGATCTCGCCAAGTCGGGGCGCTGCTTGCTCCCGCGTCGCGGACAACGCCCCGATTCCCACCCCGAACGCCGTCTCGGGGAATTCGAAGCCACGATAGTCCGAGGAGTCGATCCAGGTCCGCACCGACCTGTCAGGATGCCCGTGCACTCGGCAGCCCAGCTCGGCATTCGGATCGCGCGTGGACACCTCGTAGGTTCCACGGGTCGCCTGGGCTTCCGGGACGCGCCAGTCATCCCGGGTGGCATCGGAGGGAAGGTCAACCGCAGAGCGGTCGTCCGGCGGCGTGACCAGGAGTCTGGGCAGCAGCCCGGCGAGGGTCAACGTATCCGCCACCTCTTGGGGCGGGGAAGCGATGTGGAGCTCGCCTCGGGCGGACGCATAGTCCTGGTAGGCACGCTGCAGCACCAGGGTGCCGGGTGAGCTGAGATAGGTCACGCCGCTCATGTCGAGGACGACCGAGCGGCGACCTTCGCGGAGCAGGCGGTCGAGCGTGTCGGCTACCTGGAGTGCCGCCTCGCCGTCCAGGCGACCGCCAAGGCGCACGAGCGCGGTGGCGTTCTCCTGGGTGGTGGAGATGTTCATGGAGACCGATGTCCCCGGCGGTCCGTGTGACCGCTCAGGGCCGCCCGGGAGGCGCTTGGCCGCCGAGAGCAATCTCGCCGTTGATTTCGAACGTCGGGAGCACGCCCGGAATGGCGAAGGTCGCGTGGATCGGGAGCGTCTCCTTGCCGCTGAGCTTCCCTGTGCGCACCGCGGTTTCAACCGCTTTTTCGATTTCGCGTTGGGCCGTTACCCCAAACCCTTTCAGAAACTTCCGGACCTCGAGATTGAAGACGTTTTCCTCCACGATACCTCCCGATGGACATCCGATGTGGTTCGATTGGAGCACCGGGCCAGCATCTTGCCGAGTGGCGACTCAACGCCCACCTTGGCGCTTCCCGGAGACGCCTTTGGGCCGCAGGCGACGGTTGTGCACCGGTGGCGCAGACGCGCCTGCAAGATAGATCCGTGAGGTCGCGCTCGCCCCGGCGGAGGCGGCGCCGGCCCCCCATGATTGTCCGTGAGCTTGCGCGAAGGTCACCCGCCGAGAATGATCAACTCCGCGCGGCGAACGCCAGGGCCCGCGAATCTGGGATTCGTGAACGGAGGGTACCGTCCATGCCAGCGACCCGAGCCGTCGATTTCGCGCAGCTGTGTACAGCCGCCGTGGCCAGTCCGGAGACCGGCCGGTGAGCACCACCGGCTCACCCCCACTCACGCGGACGTCTCCAGGCGCGGAGGACATTACCCGGAGCCCGCTCTGGAACGCCGACCTTGCCCCCACGGCCGCCGAGCGACGCACCTGGTCCACCTACAACATCGCCGCGCTCTGGATCGGGATGAGCGTGGTGATCACCACGTACACCCTCGCCTCCGGCCTGATGGAGCAGGGGATGAACTGGTGGCAGGCGCTGCTCACCATTCTTCTCGGCAACACGGTCGTGCTCGTGCCGATGGTGCTGAACGCGCATGCCGGCACCAAGTACGGCATCTCGTTCCCGGTCCTCTGCCGAGCCAGCTTCGGCGTGCGGGGCGCGAATCTTCCCGCCCTCCTGCGGGCGATCGTCGCGTGCGGCTGGTTCGGGATCCAGACCTGGATCGGCGGGCTGGCGCTGGATGCGCTCTTCCGCGCCGCGTGGCCCGCCTGGGCCAACGTGGCAGATGGCACCGCGATCACCTTCGCGCTCTTCTGGCTGATCCAGGTGGCGCTGATACTCAAGGGCACCGAAGGCATCAAGGCGCTGGAAAGCTGGTCGGCGCCGCTGCTCCTCGCGGGAGGCGCCATCCTCCTGGTCTGGGCCATCCGCGCCGGTGGCGGGCTCGGTCACCTGTTGACTCAGTCGGAGCGCCTCCGGGGCGACCGCGCCGCGTTCTGGGCGCTGTTTCCGTCGGCGCTCACGGCGTCGGTAGGGTACTGGGCCACGTTGAGCCTCAACATTCCCGACTTCACCCGGTATGCGCGGACCCAGCGCTCCCAGATGCTGGGTCAGGCGCTGGGACTTCCGACCACGATGACCGCGTTTGCCTTCCTCGGGGTCGCGGTCACCAGCGCGACCATCGTGCGCTTCGGGCAGCCGATCTGGGATCCCGTCGTGGTGATCGCCCGGATCGGCGGGACCGGGGTGATCGTGTTCGCGGCCCTGGTGGTGCTCGCGGCTCAGCTCACGACCAACATGGCGGCGAACGTGGTCTCGCCGTCCAACGACTTTTCCAATCTGAGTCCACGGCGGATCAGCTATGTCACCGGCGGCCTCATCACCGCGGTGATCGGCATCCTCATGATGCCCTGGCGACTCTATGCGGACGCGGCGGCCTACATCTTCACCTGGCTGGTGGGGTACTCGAGTCTGATGGGGGCGCTCGGCGGCATCCTGATCGCGGATTACTGGATCGTGCGCCGGCAGCGTCTGCTGGTGGAGGACCTGTTCCGGGAGCAGGGCGCGTACACCTACCGGAACGGCGTCAACTGGCGGGCGGTCGCGGCCTTCACGATCGCCGTTCTGCCGGTCGTGCCGGGGTTCGCGCGGGCCGCCACGACGCCGGGCGGCACGGTGACGGATCCGAATGTCTTCGACCGGCTCTACGCATACGCGTGGTTCGTCACCTTCGGTCTGAGCTTCGCGGCGTATCTCGCCCTCATGCGCCGGGCACGCCCGGTCTCAGCCTGAGCCTCAGGGCGCCCGGACTGCGTTGATCACCGAGACATGAGGGTGAACGCGCTCGACCCAGGCGTGGATGTCCGGCGGAAAGATGGATCCTCCCTTCCGACTGATCGAAACCCGGAACCCGCTCTCACGCAGCAGCGCCAGCAGACCTTCCTCTTCCGTGGGCGCGCCTGGACCGGTGCCGTGGAACTCGAGACCGATGGCCCGCACAAGGTGCAACTGCCCTCGGATGGACGTCAGCACCTCGGACTCCGCGCCCTCGATGTCGAGCTTGAGATAGTCGATCGGTCCGGTGATTTAGTCGGCCAGGGGCACGGTCGTGACGAGGATCCACTCATCGGATCGCTGGGCGCCCCATTCCTGCCGCAGCGAGTGGGCGGACGCCATCGGCACGGCCGCCTCGAAGTCGCCGAAGAAGCGAGCCGTTCCCCGCCGCGACGAAACCGCCAGGTTCAGCAGCTCGACGTCTTGGAATCCATTGATCGCAACGTTGGTCTGCAGCAGCCGGAACGTCGCGGGGTCCGGCTCGAACGCGATGATGCGAGCCTTCGGGTATTGCCGCTTGAACCACGCGATGGACAGGCCGATATGACTGCCGCAGTCGAGAATCGTGGGTGTGCTGCTCGCGGCGTTGAACCGGTATTCGTCGCCCTCGAAGATCTCCCGCGACAGCAGCTCGAACTCGGACGAATTCCGATGGTGGAATGTGAGCCCATCGCACACGGCGGTGTGGGTCTCCACGGGCACCTCCTCTGCGACGGGATCGGGAGGCTTGTAATCTGCGATGCCGCAATCGGACCTGCCAGCGCCCCCGCGGCCACGCGCATCTCGGGCCAGTCGTCTCGATCCGGCGCAGGCACGGGACCGACATCCCGCCAGTGCGGGACGCATGAAAAAAGACGAACGGCCGCTCTCACGCGCGACCGTTCGTCTTCCACCCCCGCCGCGGCCTACCGGGTCGAGGTCGTCCGCATTTCGGGCACCACCGCCAGGCTGCTGATCTTCCAGGTCGTGATTCCCCGCCGGAGCACTACCAAGTAGCGGCTGGGAGTGTCGCTGGTCGAATCCGTGTTGGTGAGCGTACCCACGTCCCACGCGGTGTTGCCGAACACCCGAAGCGTATCCGAGTTGATGTTCATGGGCTTCCAGGTCGGCGAGTCTTTCGCCAGAGCCTTGCCGATCGCATCGCGCCCCTGCAGGGTGCTGCCGTCGCCCTGGATGACGGTGGCGTCGGGCAGATACATTGCCGTCAACGCCGCCACGTTCTTGTGGTTGTAGAGATCGGCGTACTCCGCCCGAAGCGTGTTGATCTCCTGCCTTGCGGTACGAACGGGAACCCTCGGTGCCTCGACCCCCTGCGCGTTCGCCGCGGACGTCGCGACGAAGGCAATGACGGCGAGGACAGGCAGGCCGAGCTTGGCCAGGCGACCGGCGGTCATGGGAGCCTCCAGCAAAGGGAAAATGAGAGTCGCGCGACTCGTCTCCAACCTCGCGAGACGGTGTGAAAGATCCGTGAACGTGATCCGCCAACGGACGTGAATCAGGCCGCCGTGCCGTTCAGCCGCCGTACAAAAAGCTCGGCGCCGTCCGGTGATGCGGGCTGGACGGCCCAGCCAGTCAGCGACCGGGCGAGGCCGCCCCCACGCCTGCGCCGGCCGGCTCGGCGAAGAGAGGCGTCGAGCGCAGGAGCGCGACCTCGTCCGGCGTCATGTCGGCCGGGATCTCGCCGAACAGGGGGGTCGTGAGGTATCGCTCGCCGGTATCGGGGAGCATGCAGAGGATCGTCGTCCCCTTGGGAGCGTCCTTCGCCACCGCGATGGCGGCCGCGAACGTTCCGCCCGAGGAAATGCCGACGAAGATGCCCTCGGTGGCCGCCAGCCGGCGACTCCACTGCATGGCCTCCGGCGCGGTCACGGTGATGACGCGGTGTACCTGGCCGGCCGTCACCGCGTCGCCGGCCAGCTTTGGAATGAAATCGGGGCTCCAGCCCTGGATAGGGTGCGGCTTCCACGCGGGATGGCGACTCGCGGGCTCGCCCCCGGGGCGTCGTTCCTGGGGTACCCCACTCGTCACGAGCGGAGCGTCCGCCGGCTCGGCCAATACGACCTTCGTGTCCGGACGCTCCTTGGCGAGCACGCGGGCGACGCCCTTGAGCGTGCCCCCCGTGCCGAAGCCGGTCACCCAGTAGTCGAGGCGCTCGCCGGCGAAATCATCGACGATCTCGCGGGCCGTCGTGCGGGAGTGAAAATCGGCGTTAGCTTCGTTCTCGAACTGCCGGGGAAGAAACCAGCCGTGCGTCTTGGCGAGCTCGACGGCCTTGTCCACCATGCCCGTCCCACCGGCCGGCGGCGGCGTGAGGACGACCTTGGCGCCGAGGAAACGCATCAGCTTGCGGCGCTCGACGCTGAAGCTCTCCGCCATCGTGACCACGAGCGGATAGCCCTTCTGGGCGCACACCATGGCGAGCCCGATACCGGTATTGCCGCTCGTGGCCTCGACCACGGTCTGGCCGGGCTTCAACGTGCCCCGCCGCTCGGCATCCTCGATCACGCCGAGCGCGAGCCGATCCTTCACCGAGCCCATCGGATTGAATGCCTCGACCTTGACATACAGGTCGATGCCCGCCGGCGCCAGCTTGCTGACCTTGACCTCCGGCGTGTGACCGACGGTCCCGAGAATGTTCGCGAACTTGGCCATGGTTCCCAGCCCCTGGGGAGAGTCGTGAGCGCTCCGGCCCTATGCCGGCGGCGCTGCCGCTGCTCCGCCAATCTGCGGGCCGCGCACGGCGCGCGCCAGCCGAACTCGGCTTTCGGTGAAGACACCGCCCCGGTCCGAGGTGGCGCCGCCTTCGGGTCCGACGCTGCGGGGCGCACTCGCCCAGGCCGGAACGGGGTGGGCCAACGAACCTCCGATCCCTTGCCTTCCAACATCCGCCACGTCCAAGATCAACGTCAGATCGAACTGCAGAGGTGAGGGATGTCTGTTCGCAGCAACGAACGCGCCCGCGGGACGTGGCGTACAGCGCGCATGCTCATGCTCGCCTGTCTGGTCGCGGTGCCCAACCGACCGATCCTGGCCCAGGCCGCCGATGGCGACTGGACCATGCCGGGGAGGGACTACGCCTCCACTCGATACAGTCGACTTGCCAGAATCACCCGCGCCAATGCGACCCGGCTTCGGCCGGTGTGGACCTTCTCCACCGGGGTTCTCGCCGGCCACCAGGGGCAGCCGCTCGTCGTCCACAACACGATGTACGTCGTGACGCCGTGGCCCAACGTGCTCTACGCGTTCGATCTCACGCAGGACGGTTATCCGCTCAAGTGGAAGTACCGCCCCGACGTGAGCCCGAACGCGATCGGCGAGTCCTGTTGCGACGTGATCAACCGTGGCGCGGTGTACGCGGACGGCAAGATTGTCTACAACCTGCTCGACGGACATACGGTGGCGGTCGACGCGGCATCGGGCCGGGAGCTCTGGAAGACACGGATCGCCGACGTCGATGCGGGCGAGACCACACCGATGGCGCCCATGGTCGTCAAGAACCGGGTGATCGTCGGCGCCTCCGGCGGAGAGTTCGGCATCTACGGCTGGGTCAAGGGTCTCGACCTCGAGACCGGCACGGTGGCATGGACTGCGCGGAACATCGGGCCAGACGCCGAGGTGCTGGCGACGCCGGGTACGTTCAAGCCGTTCTACGACAAGGGACGCGAGCTCGCGAAGGCGAGCTGGCCCGATACGGCCTACAAGATCGGCGGTGGACCGGTCTGGGGCTGGATGTCGTACGATCCCCAGCTCGACCTGGTGTACTACGGAGTCGGCAATCCATCGCCCTACAACGCCGAGCAGCGGGTGGGCGACAACAAGTGGACCGCCAGCGTGCTCGCGCGGCGGCCCGCCGACGGTGCGCTGGTGTGGGCCTACCAGTTCACCCCGCACGACAACTGGGACTACGACGCCGTTTCCAGCATGGTCCTGGCCGACGTGAAGATCGGCGGCCGGATGCGGAAGGCACTCGTGACGTTCAACAAGAACGGCTTCCAGTACACGCTTGATCGCGCGACGGGCGAGGTACTCGCTGCCACGCCGTTCGTCCAGGTCACCTGGGCCAAGGGCATCGACCTCAAGACCGGCCGGCCGATCCTCGACTCGACGAAGCTCACCGGCGCGTCGAAGGGCGACGTGAAGGACGTCTGCCCGAGTCTCGAGGGTGGGGTGAGTCCGGCGTCGCCCCCGGCCTACTCTCCGCGCACGGGCTGGTTTTATACCTCGACCAACAACATGTGCATGGACTACGCGGCGACGCCCGCCCAGCACCTCCGGGGGACGCCGTTCATCGGGGCGGGAACCCCGTATCACGCGGGCCCTGGCGGACACCTGGGCTCGTTCATGGCCTGGGATGCCGCCAGCGGCCGGAAGATGTGGGAAGACCCGGAGCACTTCCCCAACTGGAGCGGCGCGCTGGTCACCGCCGGTGACGTCGCCTTCTACGGCACGCTCGACGGCTGGTTCAAGGCGGTAGACGCGAAGACGGGAAAGCTGCTCTCCAAGTTCAAGGTGGGCTCGGGCGTGGTCGGAAACCCGATCAGCTACCTCGGCCCGGATGGCAAGCAGTACGTGGCCGTGTACGCCGGCATCGGAGGGGACTGGTTCCTCCTTGCGGGCGACGTCCGCTCGGACGACCCGGCCGACGTGCGTCCGCCCTCGGACCCGTACAAGGACATCGGACGCCACACCAGCCAGGGCGGCATCGTGTGGATCTTCGGACTCGGAGAGTGAGCGCCATGCCAATACGACGCGCCGCGGCGATCGCCGGGGGCACGCTGCTCACCGTGCTCGCGTGCAAAGGCACTCGGGAGCCCTCGACCCACGAGGCGAGGCCGGCCATCGCGGCCGCGCCGGTGAGCGACCGGATCAATGCCGGCGGAGCAGCTCCCGCGGCCAATGCACTCAGCGCCGCGCGCCCCGGGAGACTCGATCCCCAAGCCGGCGCTGCCCTGTTCGGCTCCATGAACTGCGATGGCTGTCATGGTGGCGGAGCGGTGGGCTGGGTGGGTCCCAGCCTGGTGGACGGCCGTTGGCGTTATGGCGGTTCCGACGACGAGATCTTCACCTCGATCTTCTACGGCCGGCCGAAGGGCATGCCGGCCTATGGCGGAGTCATCGGCACGAACGGGGTGTGGATGCTGGTGGCCTACATCAAGGCGCAGGCCGTGCCACCAGTGGTGCCGACGACGTCCTGGCTGCCGGGGGGCAACGCGACGGCCACCCCTCCCGAGGCGGCGCCGCCGGGGCCGGCGTCCGAGGAGAAGGCCTCGCCGTCCGGAGCCGAGCAGCACAAGACCTCGGCGACCCCGACGCCACAGCCGCCCAGCGACAGCGCCGCCAAGTAGGCGCGAGTCGGTCCGTCGCCCGCCCCACCACGAGTTCCATCGCGGAGGACCGTGCCATGCACTCGCTCTTGCGCGCGTCGCTGCTCCTCATTGCCCTCCTCGGCGCGGATGGTCCCGCACACCCGAGTCCGGCGGCCGCGCAGAGCGCCGCGACGCCGAGTCTCGTCGGGCAATGGCGCGCCACGCTTCACTTCAGCACGGGCGCGTTCGCGCCCATGAAGGATCTGGAGTTCATGTACGTCTTCAACCTGGGCGGGACGATGACGGAGTCCTCGAACTACGATGCCGCACCGCCGGTGCCGCCGGCCTACGGCATCTGGCGCAAGGTCGGAGGCAGGGAGTTCGAGGCCAAGTACGAGTTCTACGTCACCAAGGCGCCGGCTGCGTTCGCGGAGATCGTGAAAGGCGGGGGCTGGGGTCCGGCCGGCCGTGGCGTGTTCGTCGAGCGCATCACGCTCTCGCCGGACGGCCGATCGTTCACGTCCACGATCACGTACGACCAGTTCGACGTGACGGGAAAGCCGGTGAGCGGCGGCGGCGCGGCGACCGGCAGAGGCGTGCGCCTCAGGTTCTGACTCAGAACTTCACCGTACGAAGCCAGGACGCCGACGCGATATCGCCCAGATTCAGGGCAGGCAGCTTGGCGCGCAGGTCGGCCATGTTCTTGATCTGCTCCTGCCGCAGAAAGGACTGGGTCACGAGCACACCGGGGAACACCACCTGACGCTTGCCGAGCTGGCCGGCCAGCTGCAGCGCCAGCGTCCGGGTCACCGCTGCGCCGATCGCGCTCGGGTCGGTGGTGGCGGTGGCTTTCCAGGGGCTATCCTCCCCGGTCATGACCGTAATATCCTCGTTCGAGATGTCGATCCCATAGGCGGCGACCCTGGTGCCCAGCTTGTTCGCCTCGATGGCCCTGACGACGCCTTTGGTCACCTCGTCGTAGGGAGCGAAGACGGCCTTCACCTCGGGATGCGCCTTGAGCGCGGGAGTCGCGAGCTTCGCGTTGTCGTCGGCCACGTCGTGGCTGAACTTGCCCACCGCGAACTTCTGGTCCCACCGATGATCGTCGACGAACTGCTTCCACACGAGGTCGCGCCGCTCGCGCGGCGCGATGACCATCGGGTTGACGTAGCCCACCGGCACAGCGTCGCCGATGTCCTTGGCCATCTGGGAGAGGGCGAGCGTCGCCAGATCGACGTCGTTCTGCGCGGTCTCGACGGCTTTGGGCGCGCAGTCGAGAACTTTGACGTCGTACACGACGACCGCGATTCCCGCGTCGGTCGCCTGGTTGATCAACGGGCACATGGTGGGTGAGGTGCCATGGTCCACGATGATCCCCGCCACGCGCGCCCCGATCGCGGCCTTCATGTCGGCCCCCTGCCTGGCGTCATCGGCCTTGGCGTCGTACGCCACCATGGCGAAGCCGGCAGCGTCGGCCTGCGCGCGGGCACCCTTGGTCCACTGCTGGAAGTAGTCTCCGGCGCCACTGTACTGCACGAGCGCGATCTTCACCGGCCCCTTGTCGAAGGGTGCCGGTGGCGTGGTAATGGGAGCCGCGACAGAGTCGCCGGAGGCACCGGCCGCGGTGTTCGCACGATCCGCGCGCGGGGCGCAGGCGACGAACAGGAGCGTCGTGCACAGCCTGAGGACGGCAACGCTGGTGCTCCTCATGACAGCTTCTCCTTGTCGGCGCCGGGTCGGTGCGTGGCGTGCGCGCGATCCCTGGTAGCCCTCGCGTCGCGGTGGAGCGGCCGCCGGTGCGGTCGCCACGCGGATTTCGAGGGAGGTCGCTGGTAGTCTAGCACGGGTGGTTGGGGATGTCAGTCGCCTCGCACGGACGGCCCCGAGCCCATCGCGCATAAATTTCACAGCATGGCAGGTTCCAGGCCGGTCGCGCTCCGGGGCGTCGACGGCTGGCAGGACCGCCCTTTGGCGCGCTCTTCTTGCCAATGCAGTACGCATTCGAGCGCCTACGGACTACCATCCGGGCGGAGCGCAGCACGCGGGCAGCGGGAGGCAGCATGCACGGATTCACGGGTGAGCGAACATTGATGCGGATTCACATCGGCGAGCGGGACAAGTTCCGGGGCAAGCCGCTCTATCGGGCGCTGGTCGAGCTGCTCCGCGAGCGTCACTACGCGGGGGCGACGGTATTCCGCGCCATCATGGGGTTCGGGGCCAGCTCCAGGATCCACACCGACCGCGTCGAGGTGCTCTCGCTCGACCTGCCCATCGTCGTCGAATGCGTGGAGACCGAGGAACGCATCCAGGCCATCCTGCCCGAGATCGACGACATGATCGGCGGCGGCCTGATCACGCTCGAGCGGGCCCGCGTCATTCTGTATCGCCACGATCTGCGGGAGGCCCCGCGCGCTGCGCCCGCGCCGCCGGACGCGAGGGAGCCGAGCGGCGAGGGTAGCTAGCCGGGATGGTCGAACGTCGCGGAGCGCACGCGGAGCCCTGGCACCGAGCGGCTGACCCTGCTACGCTCTCACCATCGACACCCGCTCGCGCCGGGATCTCATCATGCCCACGTACTCGGAATACCTGAAGGTCCACGAGCTCCTCGGCCTCCAGGCCCCGCTCTCCGAGGGGCCGGAGCACGATGAGATGCTGTTCATCGTGATCCATCAGGTCTACGAGCTCTGGTTCAAGGAGATCCTGCACGAGCTCGACCGCCTGAACGAGCTGCTCGCGCACGGGGACGGGGCCCGAGCCCGGCACACGCTCAAGCGCATTCTCACCATCCTCAAGGTGATGGTCGCCCAGCTCGACATTCTGGAGACCATGACCCCGCTCGAGTTTCTGTCGTTCCGCGACCGGCTCGAGTCGGGCAGCGGCTTCCAGTCGTTCCAGTTCCGCGAGGTCGAGTTCGCGCTTGGCTGGAAGGACCCGACGGCGCTCGAGCGCTACCCCGCGGGCCGCGAGGCGCGCCGACGACTCGAGCGGCGCCTCGCGGCGCCCTCGCTGTGGGACTTCTTTCTCCGGCATCTTGCCGGCTGCGGCGTTCCAATACCCCGGGCCGATCTCGAGCGCGACATCACGCGTCGAGTCGAGACCTCGCCCGCGCTTCGCGACGTGCTGATCGAGGTGTACCGTCATCATCCAGCGCTGGCGGAGCTGTGCGAGCGGCTGGTGGACCTGGACGAGGGCTTGATGGAATGGCGCTACCGGCACGTCAAGATGGTGCAGCGCACGATCGGCACGCGGCGCGGCACCGGCGGCACTGGCGCCGAGTATCTGCTGGCGACGTTGAACCAGCCGCTGTTTCCCGATCTGTGGTCGATCCGGACCGAGCTCTGAGGTCCGACGCGGAGCGGTGCCGACGCACGGCGCCGCCTGAGCCCGACCACTTGACGCGCCCGAGGGCTTGAGCGCTGCCGACACCTCGGTCCCCGGCCATGGCCCCGACCGCGCTGTACGACTCCCCTAACGCGCTCGCGCCCGAGTACTCGCGGTTCCGGGTATCGGAGCGGCTGCTGCTCACGGGCCACTCGCATCAGGCGTGGCCCGACTGCGGCTTCGACGCGCAGGCGCAGGCCTGGCTGGACGCGGCGCGGTACGTGGACGACAAGTGGGAGCATGCCTTCGTCCGAGCCGGCCGGGTCCGGCAGGGCTTCGCGGGACTGCTGGGTGACCGCGATGGAGACCTCGCTCTGGGCACCAGCACCCACGAGCTGGTGGTCCGGCTCCTGTCCGCGCTGCCGCTCCGCACGCGACCACGACTGATCACCACCGACGGCGAGTTCCACACCATCCGCCGGCAGCTCGACCGCCTCGCCGAAGAGGGCCTCTCCGTCCATCGCGTGGCGGAGGCGCCCGTCGAGTCCGTCGCGGCGCGCCTGGCCGCCGCGGTCGATGACCGCACGGCGCTGGTGCTCGTCTCATCGGTGTTCTACGACACTGGGCGCATCGCCCACGGGCTCGGGCAGCTGGCGGCGAGTTGTCGGCGGCACGGCAGCCTGCTGCTGATCGACGCGTATCATGCGCTCAACGTGGTGCCGGTTTCGCTGACGGAGGACGGACTCGGCGACGCGTTCGTTGTCGGTGGCGGCTACAAGTACTGCCAGCTCGGCGAGGGAAACTGCTTTCTTCGGCTGCCCCCGGGCACCGACCTCCGGCCGGTGGTCACCGGCTGGTTCAGCGAGTTCACCGCGCTCGAGGATCGCCAGGACAGCGGGCGGGTCGCCTACGGCACGAAGGGCGACCGGTTTGCCGGCGCCACCTACGATCCTGCCTCCCACTATCGTGC
Source organism: Gemmatimonadales bacterium (assembly GCA_051955835.1). GTDB lineage: Bacteria > Gemmatimonadota > Gemmatimonadetes > Gemmatimonadales > GWC2-71-9 > CAVVWJ01. Next base: position 36,233 of record JBQCGH010000150.1, on the reverse strand, counting down.
GACGGCGGTGCTCGACTTCTTCCGCGAGCGCGGCCTCACCCCTCAACTGCTGCGCGAGGTGAGTCAGCATCAGATCGGCGTGCTGGCCGGGGCGTTCGATGCGCTCGATCTCGACTCGGCCGTGGTCGGCCGGGATCGCGGATGTCCGCTCACGGAGATCGGCGGGTTCCTCGCGCTCCGCTCGCCCGTGGCGACCTCACTTGCGGACGCGCTGCGCGCGCGAGGCGTGCGGTGCGATGCGCGCGGCGAGGCCCTGCGCTTCGGCCCCGCGCCCTATCTGTCGGACATGCAGCTTCGTGATGCGATGGGGTTGCTCGGCGAGGTGGTCCGCGCGCGCTCGCGCTAGGCCGTGAGGCTCGGCGCCGCGTCGCGTGCGGCGCGGCGGAGCGAGATCCGCACCCCGTCGCGCCCAAGGAGCACCGCTCCGATCAGGAGCACCGGCACCACCTCGACGGCCTGGAGCGCAAGACCCGCGGCTACGGCCCGCGCCACCGGCACGCCCGCGGGGGCCAGGCCGAGCACGACCGCGCCCTGCACCACACCCACGTTGCCGGGCGTGAGCCGGAAGACGCCGCCGAGGTTCGACAGCAGGAGCGCCAGCCCCGACGCCGCGGGCGATGCGTGCGCGTGCGCCGCCGCGATCGACCAATGATACGTCGCCCACTGGAGCGCCCACGCGGCGGTATCGAACGCGAGCGGCGCAAGGAGCCCGACGAATCGGTATCCGGAGGCGGGCCGCACGTCGTGCGCGCGCACCCACGGCAGCCAGCGGAGCGCCGCCAATGCTGCGACCAGAAGCGCGGCTGCGGCCGCGACCAATCGCCATCCGCGCAGGGCTCCAATGACCGCGGAGCCGGTCATGATGCCCGCGAATCCCACCACGAACAGGCCGAGCGCGGCCGCCTCGACGATCCGGCTGGCGGCGATCGCGCGCGCGGCCGCGCCCGCCGGCACACCGTCCCGGGTCACCACGTGCAGCCGCGCGGCCTCACCGCTCATGGCGACCCCGATCGATCCGACGGCGGCCCCGGCGAACGTGGCCGCCTGCGCGGCACGCGTCCGCACCGGCGCGTGCGGCCGAAGGAGCAGCTCCCATGCGCGCGCCTTGCAGGCCAGCGACAGCAGGTTGGCCGCCGCGGCGGCCGCGAGCAGTCGTCGATTTGCCGAGGCGAGACCGGCCCAGGTGTCGGCCCAGGGAAAGCGGAGCAGGTATCGCGCCCCCACCACGAGCACGACGAGCCCCACGGTCCACCACAGGCTGCGTTTCACGCGACCCCCAAACCGTCGAGCGCGCGAAGCTCGTAGCCCATCGCGCGGCAGTCCTCGATGATCCCGACGAGGGCCTGCATGGTCTGTCGGCGATCGCCGCTCGGGTTGTAGCCGTCGCCATCGTGCAGCAACAGCACGGTTCCCGGCCGCACGCCCTTGCGTGCGCGGCGGCGGATGACGTCGGCGCCCGGACGGTCGGTATCCCATACGCCGAGCGTCCACCCGAACACCCGATATCCCAGGCGTTCGACCGCGCGGCGTAGATAGGGATTGCGGTAGCCATGCGGCGCGCGGAAACAGGTAGGCGCCGAGCCGCAGACGCCCAGGATGACGGCGTGCGCGGTCTCGACTTCCCACGCCGTTCGGCGGGGCCCGAGCAGCGCGAGCCGCGTATGGGTGTGGGTATGGTTGCCGATGCCGAAGCCGCTCTCGGCCACGCACCGCGCGATGTCGGGAAACCGCTCGACGTGGCGCCCGACCATGAAGAAGGTGGCGGGAGCACCCGCCCGCTCCAGGATGCGGGCGATGCGCTCGGTGGTGTAGGGATTGGGACCGTCGTCGAAGGTGAGATAGACCGCGCGATCGGCGGGTCCCCGGCCGACGACCGGTCCGAAGATCGCACTGTTGGGCGAGAGCGCGCCGCGCGCCAGCACCGCGGCACCCGCGGCGGTGGCGCCGAGCAGCGCGGGCAGGATCAATGGACGACCCGCCGGTAGACGCGCATCACCCGGTCCGCGATTCTCGGCCAGGCGTAGCTCTCCGCCTTGCACCGTCCCGCCCCGCCCATCGCCGCCCGTCGCGACGGGTCGTCGAGCAGGTCGACGATGGTGTCCGCCCATGCGTCGGGCCGGCTCTTGGGCACGAGCACCGCCTCGTGTCCGCCGTCGACCAGCTCCCGAAAACCGGTGATGTCCGAGACGACCATCGGCGTCCCGCACGCCATGGCCTCGAGCAGCGTGACCCCGAATGAGGCCTGCGTCGTCGGGCACAGGTAAAGATCGGCTCCCGCGTAATAACTTGGCCGGTCGCCATTCACCCGTCCGACGAACCTCACGGCATCGCCCAGCGGCTTGGCCAGCCGCTCGTAGACCGGGCGCAGCGGTCCGTCACCGGCGACAGTGAGCCGCGCGTCCGGTCGCCGCTCGAGCACCTGTGTCATCGCAGCGAGCACGGTGTCGAGCCCGTTTCGCGGATCGAGCCGGCCGAGGAACAGCAGCCCGGACCTAGCTCCGGCCGGGGCCGCCGAGGGGTGGAAGAAGTCGGTGTCGACCCCGTTCGGGATGATCTCCCACTCCGTGTCGAAGTAGCGCGCGTGGGCCTCGATGACGGGCTGACTCACGGCCAGCGTGGCCGCGTGGCGATCGAGCCGGCGCTGCAACGGCCGCTGAAAGATCCGGCAGAGCGCGGAGCCAGCGAACCAGGAATGGAAGGTCGCGACAACCGGCACCCCGAGATCGCCGGCGGCGTCGGGCGCCACCAGGCCGAGGGTCGGATTGAGACCTCCGTGGACGTGGATGACGTCGATGCGCTCGCGCCGGAACAGCTCCCGGAGCTCCCGCCGGAGTCCGACGCCGGTCGTCACGCGAGCGAACGAACCTGCGCTGTAGATCGTGCGGCTGGTGCCGACGCGGAATACGAAGTCGGGGTCGACCGCATCGTGGTCCAAGTCCACACAGCGCGCCGGCCGCTCCATCTTGCCCGTTACGACGATCGTTGGGTGTCCGCGGCGCTGCAGTTGAAGGGCGAGGTTGTGAACGTGCTCGGTGACGCCGCCGAGGTGGGGAAAATAGTACTCCGTGACGAGCGCGATCCGCACCGCATCTCCCGAAAGGCTGTGCGGGGCGGGGTGGCAAGAACACGGCCACGGTGGAGGGTGCGCGGACACGGTGCTTTTGGTCATGGCCTGGTCGTCGGGAGCCGTTCTGTCCCACGGAGGCGTCCCGTGGGAGGCCAGTCTGTCCCCTTTAGCACGTCTCGTCAAGAGGCGGTCGCGACCAAACGGGGCGCGAGCTCGGCAAGCCGGTTCTGGAACGGTGTGAGCAGCTCGGCGCCCCCGGCGTGGACGGCAACCATCTCGCACTGACGCACGCCGCCCTTCCCCTGGAGGTAGACGGCCGGCTCCACATTGAACACCATGCCGGTCTCGAGCACGTCGTCCGACGCGGGGTGTACGCGGGGGCGGGCGTTGTGGTCGATTGCCGCGAAGCCGACCCCGTGCCCGGTGCCGTGCCGGAAGTGGTTCGCGAAGCCATGCCGGCGAAGAACGTCACGCGCCGCGCCATCGACCTCGCGTGCGAGCACGCCGGGGGCGATGGCGTCCAGGGCGGCGCGCCGGGCCTCGAGCACGGCCTCGAGCACCGGGCGCGCCCAATCGTCCACCGCTCCCGGATGGTACGTCCGGGTGATGTCGGTCCAGAGACCGTTCACGAACGAGTTGCAGTGGACCATCACGAGGTCCCCGCCCTGGATTCGGCGCGCGCGGGTGCGTGCATAGGCCCGGTCGGCCAGCGCCGCGTCGGGACCGGACATGCAGAAGACGAAGCCGCCGGCCCGCGCGGTCGGCTCGCCACCGGTGTCGGCATACGCCTCGAGCGTGGCGCGGAAGATGGCGGCGACCTCGCGCTCGGTCGCACCGGGCACGACCCGCGCGGCTCCGCTGCGGAAGGCATCTTCGGCCACCCGGCAGGCAATCCGAAGCCGCGCCAGCTCGCGGCGCGTGAGGACGGACCGGAGTCCGGACAGGATCTCGTCGGCGCCGAACAGGCCCGCGCCGGGACAGCAGTCGAGCAGCAGATCACGCAGTGCCGAGGCATAGCGGTTGGTGCCAGCGTAGGAGCTGGGCTCCAGCATCGGCCCGCGCTCATAGCCCACGCGGCAGGCGTCGACCCCCAGCCGCTCGAAGACGCGGCGGAGGGCCGGCGACACCGCGTCGACCAGCGGCCGGCGCTCGTGCAGGGACGCAGGGGCAAACAACTCACGGACCTCTGCCCACCCGGTGAGGGCAAGGTCCTCTTCGTCGAACGGGGCGGCCAGGCCCACGGCTCCTTCCCGTGTCGCTACGGCCACGGCCGTCCCGACGACCGGCCAATACCCGCTCAGGAGCAGCACATTGGAGGGGAGCGCGCAGACTAGCGCATCGAGCCGCGCCTCGTCCAGCGCGCGGACGATGCGCTCGATGCGCTCGGGATCGCGCGCCGGGGCCGGCGGCGTCAACGCCGCGCGAGCCATGAGGTCCATCCCGCGGCGGTGCCGCCGACTGCGGCCAGTGCGCTCAGGTCGAGCCAGTGAGGGTGCGGGGCATCGGGGTGCACCGCCGGAAGAACGAGCCAGTAGGTATCGAGATAGTGCATGACGAGGACCAGGGCCGCAATGGCGCCGACCACACGCGGACTCAGCTTCGCGGCCTGAATCAGGAGAACGAGGAGCGGCAGCAGGAACTGGCCGACCAGCACCACCAGGGCGAGGGCGCCCCAGCCGCCGCGGAGCCGCGGAATGTACCAGGCCACTTCGGCAGGAACGTTCGCGATCCAGATGATGAAGTATTGCGAGTAGGCGATATACGCCCAGAAAATGGCGAAGGTCAGCATGAGTGCGCCGAGCGCGTACGCCTGCCTGGGGCCCAGCACGATCGGCGCGCGGGTCGCTCCCATGCCGCCGACGGCCGCCAGCACGGCGACGAGCGCCAGGGCGCCGACGAATCCCCCGGCGAACCAGTAGACGCCGAACGCGGTCGACACCCAATCCGGCGAGAGCGACATGAGCCAGTCGAACCCCGCGAACGTGAGGGAGAGGCCGAGCGCGGGCAGCGCGATCGCCGCGAGCGCGCGCTCGCGCGACGACGGTGGTCCCGGTGTAGCGTCGAGATCGGGGCCGGCCCAGCGTCGAAGCAACAGGCTCACGGCGATCCAGATCGCGAAGTAGACCGCCGCGCGCACCACGAACCATGGTACGCTGAGCCACGCGGCGTTCGCCCGTCCGCTCGCGTGGACCCAGGGATACAGCTGGCCGATGCCGGAGAGGAGCACGAGGAAGAGGAGCCCGAACAGCGGCATGGTGCCGGCCACGTTCAGTGCCAGGCCGCGCAGCGGGTCGAACCAGCGCGCGCCGGAGACATGCGCGATCGCGATCAGCATCACCACGCCGAGCGCGACGCTGAGTCCGGCGGCTAGGGCGGTGAGCCACGAGGCGTACGCCTGCTGCGGATCGAGCACGAACCCGACGGCCGTCACGAGCAGGCCCGCGATGCCGACGACCGGACCCCAGGGCCACGGCCGCGGCGCGCGTACCGCTACCACAGTCACGGTGACACTCCGTGAGCGAGCGAGTCCCGCCGAACGAGACCGGCGGCCCGCGCTGCATCGTCCCGTTCCGCGGAATCGGCAGGTTCGCGGCCGCGCACCGCGAGCACGTATGCAACGACCGCCCAGCGGTCCGCCGACGGCAGGTCGGCGGCGTAGCTCGGCATGCGGCCGAATCCGTTGGTCCCCACCTCGTAGTTCTGGCCGGGAGGAAGCACGGCCGCCGGGCCGGCGCGGAGCGAGGGTGGCCGTGGCGGATCCCAGTTCCCGGCCACGACGCTCCCGCCAAACCCGCCGGCGCCGTGGCATGCCCCGCAGAGGACCCGGAACTGAGTCCGGCCCTTCGCCAGCATCTGGGGCGTCATCGGAAGCGGCACTCGAGCGAGATACCCGCCACTCGAATCCCGGCCGGCGCTCGTTCCCGGCTCGAGCACGTCCTCGCGCGCGACCGTGCCAGCCGGCGGGGCCTGCATCACCTTGCCATCGGGGAACACCGGACTCGCGCCGTAGGCGCCCGCCTTTGGCTGATCGTGCATGCGCTGCAGCCAGCGGTCTACATCGGTCTGGGCCTGTCCGCAGGCTGCGAGCAGGATCGCGGTCACGGCGAGCCATGCGGGGGCGCTCATCGGGGCGCCTCGGGGATCGCCAGGACGCGGAGCGGGTGAAGGGCTGCGAGATCGGCCTGGGTCCGGCGGCGCTCGAACAACGGGTCGTCCTCGCCGATCGCGATCCAGAAGCGGTCGGCCGAGGCGCGCTCGAATTCCTCGATCTCGGAGAGCGGGTGCCACAGCTCGGGCAGCCGCAGCGTCGCGAACACGCCGACGAACGCGACGAGCGCGGCGCCGAGAATGGTGGCCTCGAACGTGGCGGGAATGAACGCCGGCACCGCGTGAAGCGGCCGGCCACCTACCCGGAGCGGAAAGACCCATACATCGGCGTACCACTGAATTCCGTAGCCCAGGATCGCTCCCACCACGCCGCCCAGGAACGTGTACCAGCCGAGCCGGCTGCGCCGAAGGTTCAGGCGTTCTTCGACTTCGGGCAGGGGCAGCGGCGTCCAGGTGTCGAGTACACGGTAGCCGAGCGCATGGAGCGAGTCGGCTGCGGCCGCGAGCGCACCGGCCGAGTCCAGCTCCGCGACCAGCCCCCGCGTGATCGACACGGGTCAGGCCTTTCCGGTCGCGAGCTCGTGGCGCAGCTCGCGCAGCTCGCTGATGGGGATGAACGGCGCGAAGCGCACGAACAGGAGGAACAGGAAGACGAAGAAGCTGATGCTCCCCCCCAGGATCGTGAGGTCCACCCAGCTCGGCTTGTAGATATGCCAGCTGGAAGGGAGGAAGTCCCGGTTCAGGGATGCGACGATGATGATGAAGCGCTCGAGCCACATGCCCAGGAGGATGAGCAACGAGCCGCCGACGAGCACCGGCGTTCGGGTGCGCATGCGCGCCGACCAGAACAGCTGCGGCGTGAGGACATTGCACGCGAGCATCAGCCAGAACAGCCAGGCATACGGTCCGAGTGGGCGGGCGACGAGCAGCGAATACCGCTCGAACACGTTGCCACCGTACCAGGCGGCGAACGTCTCGACGATATAGGCATACGCCATGAGCCAGCCCATCGCGAGCAGCAGCTTCGCCATGTTATCGAGGTGTCGGGCGGTGATCAGGTCCTCGAGCCCGTACAGACGGCGGAGCGGGATGACCAGCAGCAGCACCATCGCGAAGCCGGAGTAGATAGCCCCGACGACGAAGTAGGGCGGGAAGATGGTCGAGTGCCAACCGGGCAGCTGGCTGATCGCGAAGTCCAGGCTCACGATGCTGTGCACCGAGATCACCAGCGGGGTCGCGAGGCCGGCGAGCAGCAGGTACCCCATCCGGTACTCGCGCCACTGCCGGGCCCCGCCGCGCCACCCGAGCGCGAAGACCCCGTAGATCCGGCGGCGCAGACGTCCCGGCAGCCCGTCCCGCGCGCTGGCGAGATCAGGCACCAGCCCGAGGTACCAGAACAGGAGGGAGACCGTGAAGTAGGTCGCCACGGCCGCGGCATCCCACGGGAGCGCGCTGCGGAACTGCGGCCAGATCCCGAACCGGGCCGGGTAGGGCAGCAGCCAGTACACGAACCAGGGGCGGCCGAGGTGAAGAACCGGGAACAACGCCGCGTTGGTCAAGGCGAACAGGGTCATGGCCTCGGCGACACGATTGACCGACGCACGCCATCGCTGGTTGAGCAGAAGCAGGAAGGCGGAGATGAAGGTGCCCGCGTGGCCGATCCCGATCCACCAGACGAAGTTGATGATCGCGAATGCCCAGGCGACCGGAATGTTGTTCCCCCAGACGCCGATGCCGCGCGCAAAGGTGTAGCCGATCGCGCCGAAGAGGGCCAGCGTGCCGAGGCCCGACAGGAGGAGCAACCAGCCCCATCCGCGCGGCGCCCGAAGGAGCGGTGCCAGCAGCCGCTCGGTGAGCGCGCCGTCGCGGGGGCGGCCCACCATGAGCGGGTGCCGCTCGGCCGCCGGCTCCCGCTCGATGGCGATCGCCGCGGGACCGGCCGTCACCCGCGCTCCGGGGCGAGCCGCGGGTTCGGGTTGGTGATGCGGGCCAGGTACCGCACCCGCGGCTCGGTGCCCAATTCATGGAGCACCTCGTACGCGCGCGGGTGGTCGCGGAGTCGCGCGACCTCGTCGCCGGGGTCGGTGAGCGAGCCGAACGTGATCGCCTGGGTGGGACAGGCTTGCTGACAGGCCGTGCGGACCGCGCCGCGCTCGATCGGCCGCCCTTCGAGCTCTGCCGCGATCTCCGCCTCCCGAATGCGCTGCACGCAGAAGGTGCACTTCTCCATCACGCCACGTGCCCGTACGGTGACATCGGGGTTCTTTGCCAGGCGCTCGGTCTCGCTCACCTCGGCGTTGTAGTTAAACCAGTTGAAGCGACGCACTTTGTACGGGCAGTTGTTGGAGCAGAATCGGGTGCCGACGCAGCGATTGTAGACCATCTCGTTGAGCCCGTCGGGGCTGTGCACGGTCGCCGCGACGGGGCAGACGTACTCGCAGGGCGCCTTCTCGCAGTGCTGGCACAGCATCGGCTGGGACAGGACGACCGGCTCCTCCGGGGTGCCGGCGGAGTAGCGGTCGAGCCTGAGCCAGTGCATCTCCCGCCGGTCGAGCACGCCCTGCCGGCCGACGACGGGCACGTTGTTTTCCGCTTGGCAGGCGACGACACACGCGCTGCACCCGGTGCAGGCGGAGAGATCGATCACCATCGCCCATTGCGGGAGGCCGGGCTGCGTCTGGGGCTCATAGAGCGAGAGCGGTCGACCGCGCTCGGCCGGCGCCACCTCGGGCTGCCGCCGGTACGCATCGAGCGACGCGTGCAGGGCGATGGGGCGGCCGTCCATCGTCCAGTGCTCCTGCGTCACCGCGAGCTTCGTGGTCTGGGCCAGCGGCCGGACCGCGATGTCGGCCGAAGACCAGCGGTGGTGTCCGTCGCGCAGCGCATAGGCGTTTGCTCCGACGCCCGCGGCGACGCGTTCGACTCCCTCTCCACGTCCCGCCACGGCACGGCCGTAGCCGAGCGCGAGGGTCAGCGCCTCGTCGGCGTGGCCCGGGACGATGAGTGCGGGCGCCGCGACGCTCCGGGCGCCGCTGACGATCGCCAGCATGCGCCCCGACTCGATCTTGAGCCGGGCAGCCGTGGCGGGGCTGAGCAGGGCGGCGTTACCCCAGGTCAGCTTGGTGACCGGATCGGGCAGCTCCTGGAGCCATGGATTGTTGGCGAAGCGTCCGTCATGCACCGTCCCGCCCGGAACCAAGGTCAGCTCGAGTGAGGTCCCGCGGGTGGGCGTCGTGGGAATGTCCGCGAGCACGGCAGGCAAGGGTCCCGCGGCCTTGACCGCGAGGCTGGGCGACGCGCTCCCGTCGAGCACACCGCGCTGCAACGCCTCCTCCCAGGACGGGCCGCGCACGCCTGACCGCTTTCGCCACGCGTCCCGCACCAGGTCGTGCGGCCCGCGCGTGTCGCCCGCCAGCACGGCGAGCAGTTCGAGCGCGGCGTGTCCACCGAACAGCGGGTCTACCAGCGGTTGCACCGGCGACAGCGTCCCGTCCCATGCTCGGCCGTCGCCCCACGATTCGAGATAGTGACGTCCGGGTACGAACCAACGACAGGCGCGAGCCGTCTCGTTGCGGTAGAGGCCGAGGTAGACGGAATTGGGCAGGCGCTCGAGCAGGGTGGCGAAATTCAGCGCCGCCGCTGCGGTGTAGACCGGGTTGCCGTCGAGAATCACCAGCCAGCCGACACCGCCGCCGCGGGCGACCTCGGCCAGCGCGTCGAGACCCGTGTCGGGCTCGGCAGGCGGAATCGGGGGCTCGATGTAGCGCACGGTGTGGCCCACGTTGCCGAGCGCGAGGTTGAGCAGGTGAACGATGGCGTGTACCGCCGCCGGTTGACGCTCACCGGCGACCAGGGCCGAGGCACCGCGATGGGCGAGGAGATCGCCGGCGACGGCGTCGAGCCACCCGGCATGGTATGCCGGCGCTGCCGAGGGGGTGACGTCGAGTCCGGTCGCCGGCGCGAGTCGGACGGCCAGGGCGGCCGCCAGGGCCGGGATCTCGCTGGGACGGACAGCAAGGCGATGGTCGGCTGAGCCGCCGGTGACGCTCGGCGCCGTCTCGATCACGTAGAGCCGGCTCATCCGGTCCGATGGCGATGCGATTCGCCGGCTCGCTGCGAAGTCGTGCGCGTAGCGCAGCCCGAACGGCATCGGCCCGAGCATGTCGGCGTCGAGCGAGACGACAACATCGGCGGCAGTGAAATCGTAGACCGGCTGCGCCGGGCGACCGAACGCCGACGTCGTGCCCGCGTGGGCCTCGCCCGCGAGCGGGGCATCCCAGTGCACGCGCGCATCCGGATAGCGCGCCCGCACCCCGGCGAGCAGCTCGTGCACCAGCGGCGATGCGGTCGGCTCGAGCAGAATGTGCAGGCCCGCGCCTCGGGCGCCCGCCGCCTTCCGGATCGCGCCGGCATCGAGCGCCGCGGTGAGCGCCGGCCACCCGCTGCGCCTGCCCGCGAGACGCACGGTCCGCGCGCGCTGAGGGTCGTACAGCCCGAGCAGAGAGGCCTGCTCGAAGACGCCCGCGGCGCCGAGGCTCGCTGGATGGTCGGGATTGCCTTCGATCTTGGTTGGACGTCCGGTGTGACTCTCCACCAGCAGCCCCGTCGCGTACCCGTCGAGCGTCATGCTGGTGGCGTAGTGGCGGGCGGCGGTCGGGGTGGCGCCGGAAGGACGGGTGACATACGGCAGGATCGGCTCACGCGGCCGCCGCACGCACCCGCTCAAGCCGGCCAGCGCGAGGCTCGCACCCAGCAGCCGGACGAAGTCGCGCCGGCCCAGCTCGCCGGGCGCGGTGGCGAAACGAAGATCGGGCGGCGCATCGTGAGGGAGGTCGAAATCGGCCTCGAGGCGGCGGCGGTAATCCTGCGGGTCCGTCACGTGCGCCCTACCGGTGGCAGGCGGTGCACGTGGTGATGGCCGCACGGCGGGCGGCGCTCAGCGGCGCCGGCCGGTCGGATCCTGGCACATCGTGCCAGCCCATGGCGGTGATCGCGTCCGCGGGGCGGCGCCGCGGCTCGGGGTTCCGGTGGCAGTCCAGGCACCAGCTCATCGTCAACGGCGCCGCCTGACGCACCTCGGCCATGCGGTCCACGCGCCCGTGGCAGCTCTCGCATCCCACGCCGCCGTTCACGTGCACCGCGTGGTTGAAATACACGAAGTCGGGGAGCTGATCCACCCGCAGCCACCGGATCGGCCGGTTGCCGGCCAGGCTTTGCCGCACCGGAGCGAAGACCCGGCCCGAGAGCCAGAGGGTGTTGTGGCAGGCCACGCACGTGGTCGTCGCGGGGAGGCCGGCGGACGCCTCGCGTTCGACGGTATTGTGGCAGTAGCGGCAGTCGATGCGCAGTCCGGTGACGTGGATGCGGTGGTCGAACGGCATCGGCTGCGTCGCGCCGCGGCCCTTGCCGGTGACGGCCGGGGTGCGAACCCAGACCATGATCGCCACGGGTACTCCGACGACGAGCACCACCGCCGCGAGGAGCGTCAGGCGGGCGATGCGATTGCTCCGGGGCGAGAAGAGGGCGGCCATTCACCAACCGCGCCTCCGCAGCGTGATGGCCGCGGTACCCGCTGCGACCGCGCCTACCAGAAGCGCCGTCCGCACGGTGGCGCGCCGCTCCGCCTTGCGGCGCCGCCGCACAAGCGCGCGCTCGGCGGGGACCTCGTGGGCCGCCCCGTCCCCCTCCGCCAATGCGAGGCGCAACACCTGCGCGAGGTGCAGGGCGGTCCGACGAGTGCCTTGGGCGATCTGCTCCCGGCAGCTGAAGCCATCGGCCACGACCATCGTGGACTCGTCCGCCCCGCGGACCGAGGGGAGCAGCGCCCGCTCGCCGCACGTGTGCGAGACATCGTAGTGCGCACCCGTCTCGAAGCCGAACGCCCCCGCCATGCCGCAGCAGCCCGGCTCCGGCGTCGCCACGTCGAGCCCGAGGCGCCGGAGCAGCGCCAGCTCACCGTCGAAGCCGAGCACGGACTTGTGGTGGCAATGGCCGTGCACCAGCGCGCGGCCGTGGAGCGTCGGCCAGTGAAAATCCGGTGCGTGGCGCGCCAGGGCCTCGTCGAGCGTGCAGGTCTGGTTCGCGAGCCGGCGCGCGTCCTCGTGGTGCGGAAGCAGGTTGGTCAGCTCGTCGCGGAACACGGACGCACAGCTCGGCTCGAGCACGACGACCGGAAGCCCCGCCTGGATGGTGGGGCGCAGCGCATGAAGAATGCGGCGCAGACGCCGACGGGCCATCCCGAGGAATCCGTAGTCGTAGAGCGGGCGGCCGCAGCAGAGCTCCTGCCGCGGCACCGTCACGCGGAAGCCGGCTCGCTCGAGCACCTCGACGGCGGCCTGCGCCGTCTCGGGGTGGAAGAAGTCATTGAACGTGTCGGCCCACAGGACGATCGGCTTGCGCGTCCCTGCGGGCACCGGGTGCCGCAGGAACCACTCCTTGAAGCGCTCGGGGGCGAACGCCGGCGCCCGGCGCTCCGGTGCCATGCCGACCGCGCGGCCGGCGAGCGTGCGGAGCCCAGGCGCGCGCGTGACGGCATTCGCCAGCGCGGGTGCCGCCGCGGCGAGCGTGGCCCACTCGTGGATCCACCCGAAGGCGTACGCGTGCGGGGGACGCAGCCGGCCGGCGTAATAGTGCGACAGGAACTCGGCCTTGTAGGTGGCCATGTCCACGTTGACGGGACAGTCGTGCTTGCAGCCTTTGCACGCGAGGCACAGGTCCAGGGCGTCCTTCACCGGCTCGCTCCGCCAGCCATCCGCCACGAGCTCGCCGTTGAGCATCTCCCAGAGCAGCCGGGCCCGCCCGCGAGTGGAATGCGCCTCTTCGCGCGTGGCCATGTAGCTCGGACACATGACGCCGCCGCCCTCGCGCCGGCACTCGCCGACGCCGACGCAGCGGAGCGCCGCGCGGGCGAAGCTGCCGCGGTCCCCGGGATACCTGAAGTAGGTCGCCGGGTCCGGCGGGCTGTAGTCCGGCCCGAGCCGGAGGTTGGAGGTGATGGGATACGGGTCCATCACCTTGCCCGGATTCATGCGCCACTCCGGGTCCCAGATCGACTTGAACTCGCGGAACGCCTGCATCAGCTCGGCGCCGAACATCTTGGGGAGCAGCTCCGCGCGCGACTGGCCATCGCCGTGCTCGCCGGAGAGCGAGCCGCCGAACTCGAGCACCAGGTCGCTGGCATCGTCCAGGAACGCGCGGAACGTGCGGACGCCATCGGCCGTGTAGAGGTCGAACGGAATGCGGCAATGCACGCAGCCCTGTCCGAAGTGGCCGTAGAGCGCGGTCTCGTAGCCATAGTGCGTGAGCAGCTGGTTGAACCGCCTGAGGTAGGGACCGACCCGCTCAGGCGGCACAGCCGAGTCTTCCCACCCTTCCCAGGTGTCGGGGTGACCGGGCACCCAGGCCGTGGACCCCAGGCCGCCCTCGCGCACCTTCCAGATGCGATGCTCGTCGGCCGGATCGTCGAACAGCTTCATCGCCGGGGGATTCGATCCGGCACGCAGCTGATCCATCAGCTTGTGGGCCTGCTGGTCGCTGTCCTCCTTCGACTCGCCGCCGAACTCGACCAGCAGCCACCCGCCGCCGGGCGGCAGGAGCGAGATATCGGCGTTCTCATCGCCCTTGGCACGCACCCAGTCGAACAGGCAGCGGTCCATGCCTTCGAGGCCGGTCGGCATGTGGGGCAGGATCTCGCCCACACGGTCGGCCGCATCGTACACGTTCGCGAAGCCGAGCACGAGGAGTGAGCGGGCCCGCGGCGCGGGCACCAGCTTGAGCGTGGCTTCCAGGATCGTGATGCAGGTGCTCTCGCTTCCCACCAGCGCTCGCGCGACGTTGAAGCCGTGCTCGGGCAGCAGCTCGTCGAGGTTGTAGCCAGACACGCGCCGCGGAAGATGGGGCATGCGGTGCCGGAGCTGCTCCTCGTAGCGGTCCCGGAGTGCCACGAGGCGCGCGTAGATCTCGCCCCGGCGGCCGCCGGCGCGAACGAGGGCGTCGAGCTCGTGGTCGGGTGTCGGTCCCACCTGCAGCCCGACGCCGTCGTAGGTGAGCACCGTGAGACGCTCGGTGTTGTCCGAGGTGCGCAGCCCGAGGCCGTGCTTCGAGGCGAGGAGGGAGTGCACGCCGCAGGAGTTGTTGCCCAGCATCCCGCCGAGCGTGCAATGCGTGTGCGTCGCGGGGTCGGGCGCGAACGTAAGGCCGCGAGCCTCGGCGGCGTGGCGAAGGTCATCGAGCACGCAGCCGGGCTGGACGCGTGCGAGTCGGCGTTCCGCGTCGATCTCGAGCACGCGGTGCATGTACTTCGAGAAGTCCATCAGCACCGCGACATTGCAGCATTGTCCCGCCAGACTGGTGCCACCACCGCGCGAGAGGATGGGCGCGCCGAACTCGCGCGCGAGGGCCACGGTGTGCACCACGTCTTCGACGTCCCGCGGGAGCACGACGCCGATCGGCGCCTGCCGGTAGTTGGACCCGTCGGTGGCGTAAAGCGCGCGGCTGCCCTCGTCGAACCGCACTTCGCCCCTGACGCGCTCGGCCAGCGCGCTGGCGAGCCGCTCGCCATCGACCGCGCGTCCCGGCGGTCGCTCGACGGCGCCGAGCCGCTCGAACCGCGCCGCCTCGCGCCGCAGGCGCTCCTGCGTCAGGCTCGCCACGTGGCCTCCCGCGCACCCGCGGCGGCGCTGAGCTCGGTGGTTTCGTCGTCGATGATGGGAAGCACGTGCCCTCCATAGCGGAGCACGGCGATCGACGCGTCGGCGCCCTGCCGCTCGCGCGCCAGCCGGAGCGCGTCGGTGGCGTTCGCCGCGAACCGAAAGCCCAGCCGGCCGGCCTCGTCCGGCTTGACCCCGGGCGAGACCATGATGCAGTCGGCCCGGTCGACGATCTGGGCGACGTCGGCCAGGATCGCGAGTCCGACCAGGTCGTCCACGCCGCCCGCCTGCACCAGCCGCACCAGCTCGGCGTGGGGCCGGTACCCGATCTCCAGCACGTTCGTGTGGTTGCTCGCGACGCCCTCGGGATTGGGGGCGACCAGGATCAGCGAGCCACCGGTCTTGACGGCGACGTCGCCGGCGTACGCCCCTTTGGCCGACTGCCAGAAGTCGCGGTCGGCGGAGTGGGAATCGATGAGGACGATGTCCGCGCGGGTGGGAAGGTGCGCTCCGTACACTTCGCGCGCGTGGAGACAGCCGGCCCGGTGGGCCGCGACGATGTCGCCGGTGACGCACGCGACGACGCGGCGCTCGATGTCGTAGACCACGTTCACGATGTATCGCAGCCGCGCGAGCACGGCCGCCTCCTCCATCCGGAGCCGCATCGGGTTCTCGGCCACGCCCATGACCGTGACCGACATGTGCATCGACGCTTCCCATTGGTTGCGGTCCATCATCTCGGGGCCCGACACGCCGGGGAAGACGATCTTGGCCCCGCCGGAGAATCCTTTGACCCGGTGTGGCAGGATTGCGCCGAGCCCGAGCACGAAGTCCACTTCGTGGAGCAGGCGGTTGGCGGTGACGGGGGTACCGTCGCGCGTGCGACCGAAATCGTGAAGGGTCGAGCGATCGCGGTAGTGATGCTCATGGACCCGGTAGCGCCCCTGCAGCTCGCCGAGCTTCTCGCGCAGCTCGGCGTCGTTCATCGGCCGGTGGGTGCCCGGCGCCTGGAGCAGCTCGATCCGGTCGTCGGGTACCCCGGCGGCGTGCAGCTCCTCCAGCAGGACGGGAAGGATCCTGGCCGTCGGCGTCGCGCGGGTCGCGTCGTCGATGAGGATCAGGACGCGGTCGCGCCGGCGGACCAGCTCCCTGAGCCGCGGCGCGCCGATCGGATGGTCGAAGGCCTCGCGGAGCACCCGGGCCTCGTCGGTCCCGTGCCCGGGCCGCGGTCCGAACACGCCCATGAGTTGCGCGTCCGGCACGTCGACGGGCGCGATGCCCTCATAGCCGGGATACGGAAAGTCGATACGCACCGTCCCCCGACCTCCTCACGCCTTGTGGGGCAGGTAGCGCTCGACCAGATCCTGGAAGGAGCGCCGGATCACGTCACCTCGATCGGGATCGCCCTTCACCATCGAGGCCATGAACTCGCGGGCCTGGTGCACCGTGATGTGCGGCGGCAGCGGCGGCACACTGGGGTCCGTCACCGCCTCGAGCACGAACGGCCGGTCGGCCGCGAGCGCCTGGTCCCACGCCGCGCCCACGGCGTCGGGATTCTCGACGCGGACGCCGTCGAGCCCGAGCGATTTCGCGTAGTCCGCGTAGGGGAAGTCGGGCAGGTCCTGCGAGGCGTCGAATTTGGGATCGCCCTCGAACACCCGCTGCTCCCAGGTCACCTGGTTGAGGTCGCGGTTGTTAAGGACGAGGATCACGAGCCGCGGGTCGGACCAGCGCATCCAGTACTTGGCGATCGTGATCAGCTCGTTGATGCCGTTCATCTGCATCGCCCCGTCGCCGACGCAGGCGATGACGGGCCGGTCGGGGTGGGCGAACTTGGCGGCGATCGCGTACGGCACGCCCGGCCCCATCGTGGCGAGGTTCCCCGAGAGCGAGGCCATCATGCCGCGGCGCAGCTTGAGGTCGCGGGCGAACCAGTCGGCCGAGGAGCCGGAATCCGAGGTGATGATGCAGCCGTCGGGGAGTCGCGGGGACAACTCCCAAAAGACCCACTGCGGATTGATCGGGTCGGCCGGGTTCTTCGCCCGCGCCTCGAGCACCTTCCACCACTTGGCGACCGAGTTTTCGAGGTCCTTGCGCCAGCCGCGGTCCTCCTTGTGCTGGAGCAGTGGCAGCAGCGCGCGCAGCGTGTCCCGGCTGTCGCCGACCAGACTCACCTCCATTGGATAGCGCAGGCTGAGCATGCGACCGTCGATGTCGATCTGGACGCCGCGCGCGGCGCCTTCCTTGGGGAGGAACTCCGAGTAGGGGAAGCTCGAGCCCACCATGAGGAGGGTGTCGCAGTCGCTCATCAGCTTCCAGCTCGGCAGCGTTCCAATGAGGCCGATCGAGCCGGTCACGAACGGAAGGTCGTCGGGCACGACCGCCCGGCCGAGCAGTGCCTTGGCCACGCCGGCGCCGAGGCGGTCGGCGGTCTCGAGCACTTCATCGGCCGCGTCCAGCGCGCCCTGGCCCACCAGCATCGCCACCCGCTCGCCGGCGTTGAGGACATCGGCGGCGCGGCGGAGGTCCGCCTGCTGCGGCACGATGCGCGCGGGCGTGTAGCCGATGCCGGAATGGATCGTGCCGTGCGCGCGCGGCGGCTCGGGCACCGCATCCTCGTTCTGCAGATCGCCCGGGAAGATGAGACAGGTCACGGTACGCTGATCGATGGCGATGCGCATCGCCCGATCCACCAGGTGGCGCACCTGGGCGGGGACGCTGGCTTGCTGCACGTACTCGCTCGCCACGTCCTTGAAGAGCGAGGTGAGGTCGACCTCCTGCTGGAACGCGCCGCCGATCGCCGGCCGCGCCGACTGTCCGACAATTGCCACCACCGGCTGGTGGTCCATGCGCGCGTCGTAGAGCCCGTTGAGCAGATGGATGGCGCCGGGGCCGGAGGTCGCGAGGCAGACACCGACCTGCCCGGTGAACTTGGCGTGGGCGCAGGCCATGAAGGCGGCCATCTCCTCGTGGCGCACCTGGATGAAGTCGGGGTCGCCGTTGGCGCGGTTGAGCGCGCCCATGATGCCGTTGATGCCGTCGCCCGGATAGCCGTAGATCCGGTGCACGCCCCAGGCCCGCAGGCGCTGGAGTAGGAAATCGCTGACAGTATCGGCCATGGTACTTCTCCCTCTGGTCAGTGGCGGCGCGACCGGCGAGCGGACCGGGCCCGCGCCGTCGCGAGGCCGCCGACCACGGCGAGACCCATGAGGCCGAGGGCGCGGCGATGCTCGGACAGCCAGATCTGCGGACTCCAGCGGCGGGCGATGTCGTCGAACCGGCCGTGGGCGCCGACGTCGGCGTGGACGGGTTGCCACAGGTTGTCGGGGCGACCGGGCCGCTCGGGCTGGTCGGTCTGCTGCGAGGCGTATCCGGTGCGGCCGAGATAACGGTCGAGCAGCCGCGGGATCATCCGGTTGGCGATGATGGCCTTGGCCGCCGGGAGCCCGAGATACATCTCGGACCGCTCGTGATCGGCCGCCCACACCACCGCATCGGCGATGACCTCAGGCTGGTACACGGGAGGAACCGGCTGCGCCCGGTGGGGCAGGCGGCTCTTCACCCAGTCGAACTGCGGCGTGTTGACGGCTGGGAGCTGCAGCATCGTGACCCGGACTTGGCTGCCGTCGTGGTCCAGCTCGGAGCGGAGCGATTCCGTGAATCCCTGGATGGCGTGCTTGGCGGCGCAATAGGCGGATTGCAGCGGGATGGCCCGGTATGCGAGCGCGGAGCCGATCTGGATGATCACGCCGCGGTCGCGCGGGAGCATCCGCTGGAGCGCGACCAGCGTGCCGTACACGGTCCCGAGATAGGTGACTTCGGTGACGCGCCGATATTCCTCCGGCCGCATCTGCTTCACCGGCGAGAACACCGAGACCATCGCGTTGTTGACCCACACGTCGATCGATCCGAACCGCGCCTCGACCGCTTCCGCGGCTGCGGCGACGGCCGCGTAGCGCGCGATGTCCCCGGGCAGGATGATCGCCTCCCCGCCCAGCGCCTCGACCTCCGCGCGGGCCTGCCGCAGCCGATGCTCGTCGCGCGCGATCAATCCGAGCCGGGCGCCGCGCCGGGCGAACGCTCGGACGATCGCTCGCCCGACGCCTGCCGACGCACCGGTCACGACCACGACGCGGCCCGGGCCCGTCACGAGGCCACTCCCGCCATGAGGGCCGACCCGGTGTCGATCTCGACTTCCAGCTTGCCCCGCACCGCGAGCACATCGACCCGGGCGGTGTCGCGTGTCTTCGCGTCGGTGGACTCGAACCTGAGATCCACCGAGGCCTCGCCGACACGAACGCCGCGGAGCTCGAGCCAGGTACCGAGCCCCGGCATGATCGGCTCCGAGACGCGGAGCCGATGCTCCAGCGCATGCGCTTCGAGTCCGAGCAGGTGCTGGAGCAGGAAGGGCATCGATCCGGCGGCCCAGGCCTGGGGGTGGCACGCGACAGGGTAGCGGATGGGCGAGGCATACCGGTCCCGGGAGAACCCGGTCCACAGTTCCGGGACCCGCCGGTGATCGAAGTCGCGAGCGGCGGCGGCGATGCCGTCGAAGATCCGTCGCGTGTGCGCGCCGAAGCCGTAGCGTTTGAGTCCGGCGCCGACGAGCGAGTTGTCGTGGGGCCACACCGTGCCCAGATGGTAGGCCACGGGATTGTAGGCGACGCTATCCTGCGACAGGGTCCGCACGCCCCACCCGGAGAACATCTCGGCGCTCATGATCCGCTCCGCGGTGCGCGCGGCCTTCGACGGGTCGGCGATGCCGCACCAGAGGGCCTGGCCGGCGTTGGAGCTCACGACCCGGAGCGGCTCCTTCCGCGCCTCGAGGGCCATCGCGTAGCAGCCAATCTCCTCCACCCAGAAATCACGGTCGAAGGCGCTCTTGAGGCCGGTCGCCTGCTGGCGGAGCCGGTCGGCGGTCGGGCCGTCTCCCCGACGCTGGTACAGGTCGGCCATGCCGAGTCGCGCCGCGTAGACGTAACCCTGCACCTCGACCAGCGCGATGGGGGGCGTGGCGATGCGGCCCTGCTCGTCCACCATCGCGTCGCCCGAGTCCTTCCAGCCCTGATTGGTCAGGCCGTGCTCGGACACGCTCCGATACTCGACGTAGCCGTCGCCGTCGCTGTCGCCATAGCGATCGATCCACTCGAGCGCCCGGCGCACGTTGTCGTGCAGCTCGTCGAACAGATCGAGGTCGCCGGACCAGTCGACATATTGCCGGAGCACGATCAGGAACAACGGGGTGGCGTCGACCGTCCCGTAATACGGACTGTGGGGGATGGCGCCGGTCCTGGCCATCTCGCCCACGCGCAGCTCGTGGAGGATCTTGCCGGGCGCCGCGTCCCGCCACTCGTCGACGCGGTCGGCCTGGTAGCTCGCGAGGAGCCGGAGCGTATCGCGCGCCACTTCCGGCGCGTAGGGGAGGAGCTGCAGTGCCGCAATGAGGCTGTCCCGGCCGAACAACGTCGCGAACCACGGGATTCCGGCGGCCACGAAGGTCCGGTCGTGCAGCGTGCTGCGCAGCAGGCCGAGATCGGCAAACGACCGCTCGAGGATATCGTCCAGAGCGAGACTATCGCTGACCACCGTGGTGCCGTCGGGCCAGCGCTGCGAAGGCGGGCGTGATCCGCGTGCGCTCCGGGCAACCGCATCCGGGTCATTCTCCGCCGGAGCGGTGCCCTCGGGCGGCCACTCGCGCACCAGGACGTGCAGCTCCAGACGGCGCTCCTCCCGCGGCTCGAGCCGGACCGTCCCGGCCAGCGTGGCCGGGCGGCGCAAGGCAAACCCGGCCGGAGGCACGATCGTCACGCTGCGGTCCAGGCGGTCGCGGCCGTGATACCGGATTCGCAGACGCCCGTCGTCCCATTCGGGCGGCTGCTCGGTCCCGAGATCTTCGTCGAGCAGCCCACGTACCTCGAACACGTCCTCGAACCCAGCCTCGAAGCTGAGCTCGAGGGTCAGCTCGATGCTCTCGCGTCCCCAGTTGTGCAGCGTAAGCACATCCACGAGGCTCAAGGCCTCACCGTCGATGGTCCTCGCCCACTCGATCGAGATCGTGTCTCTCGGCAGCGGCGCCCCCGGGTGTTCCAGCTCCGGATTGGTGAGCTGGATGTAGCCGCGGTCGCCCGCCGACGCGGTCGCCCCCAGCGCCGTCGGTAGCGTGCCGTTCAGGCGCAGCTCGTAGGTGCGGAGGAAACGGCAGTCCTTGTAGTACAGTCCCAGTCCGTGCCCCGTACCGGGGGGAAGCCGTCCGTCCGGCTCGGTGACGAGGAAGAGGTCGCCGTCCTTGAGAACGACGGCGTCGGCGATCGTTCCGGTGACTGAGGGAAGGCCCTGGGAGAGGACGCGATGCTTGCGTTGGTGCCGGTCGCGGGCGGGGGCTGCGGAGTCAGTCTCGGTCGACGGGTGAAGCTGCGTCATGATATACGCATACCGCGAGTCGCGGCGCCGCTTTTCCGTGATGCCGCTCACCCTTGCCGCAGGCGCCTGGCTGAGGCGATGCGTCGTGGGTCACCCTGTCCCAAACGGCACTCCTCACCCACCCCGCGAGTCTTGGACGCGCGGGACGCGGAGGTTCACATCTTCCGGGTGGCTATGGTCACATCGCTCCAGGGTCCGCCGGCGTAACATCTCCATGGATCTAACGCGCGCAACGCGAACTCTTACAAGGACGTGAGATGCCCACGCTCAGACTCCTGACCGCCGCCGGCACCGTGCTCGGACTCTTGGCGGTAGTGCCCGCAGGCGGGCTGAACGCGCAAACACCACAACAGCAGGATTCGGCCGCCCGGAAACAGTGGCCAACGGTGCCGAGGCTGCCCTCGCGCACCAGTCCGACATCGACCACCACTTCCACCACCGTCCCCGCAAGCACCGCCGACACCGGCCGGCTCGCGGCCGCTGCGGACAGCACCACGATTCGCGAGGCGAGCCTTAGCAGCCTGTGGGAAGTTCGGCTCGGCAACATCGCCCAGCAGAAGGGGTCGAGCCAGGCGGTGAAGGACTTCGGCAAGCGCATGGTCACCGACCACACCTCGCTCTGGAACCAGTGGTCCTCGCTCGCCAAGCAGAACGGCCTGCCCGTGACCTCGACCCTCCAGGCCGATCAGCAGCAGTCGGCGAGCCAGCTCAACGCGACCTCCGGCGCGGACCTCGATCGCACCTACATGACCGCAATGGTCCAGGCGCACCAGCGCGACGCCGGCCTGTTCCAGCAGGTCGCCTCGTCGGCCCAGTCGAGCGCCGTGCGTCAGCTGGCCGCCAGCACCGAATCGGTCATCCAGCAGCACCTGACGATGGCCGAGCAGGTGGCCGGCCAGGTGGGTGCCCCGACCACCGTGGCGACCAACCCGACAGTCCCGACGCCGACCACGCCGAGCCCGGCTCCGAGCGGCACCCCCAACCCGACCACCGGCAATCGGAACGGTGTCAATAAGAACCTCCGCGCCGACGGTCAGTATGTCACCGAGGTGGCCTACGGTCACATCATGGAGACGCGGCTGGCGGAGATCGCGCAGCGGAAAGCGACCGATCCCCAGGTGAAGCAATTCGCCGACCAGATGTACAACCACTTCAACAACTGGATGGGGCGGTGGTCGGAGCTGGCGTCCAGGAGTGGCTACTCCTTCAACCCCAACATGGGGCCCAAGCACCGGGAGAAGATCGATCGGCTGCAGAAGGCTTCCAAGAACCAGTTCGACAAGACCTATCTGGATATCGTGACCGAGAACCTGAACTCGATGATTCCGTACTTCCAGAAGGAAGGCCACCAGGTCAAGACGGCTCAGGTGCGGAACATGGTGGATCAGGAGCTGCCCGCCCTGCAGCAGAACGTGCAGACGGCCGAGCGGCTCAACCGGTCGTCTCAGGCGAACGGCAAGGCGAAGGACAAGGACAAGGACAAGGACAAGGATAAGTCCCTCTCGACGAGCCACTAGCGGTCGTCTCGTACTCGACGGCGGACACGAACGCCCGGAGCGTGAAGCTCCGGGCGTTCATTTTGTCCCCTTCCGCGATCTTGACGACGTTGGTACCGGGATGAATGTTGCGCGCGGCGAGGCCGCCCAGGCCTCCGCTCCCCCCGAGTTCGATGGACCAACGGTTGCAGCCGCCGCTGCGCTCCGTCCGCCCGCCGGGTATCCCTGCCCACCAGGAGGATCACATGGCGCAAGCAACCGCATCGTCTCCGCAGGCGCTCACCCAGATTGCGCAGGGCCTCATCACCGCGTACAACAACCGTGACTGGAACCAGGCCAAAGGCACGCTCACGTCGGACTTCGTGTACGACGAGATTGCCACGGCGCGGAAGGTCACCGGCGCCGACCAGACCATCGAGCTCTGGAAGGGGTGGGCGCAGGCGTTCCCCGACTCCAAGGGCAGCTTCGAGGGGGCCCACGTGGCGAGCGACGGGAGCGTCACCCTTGAGCTGACCTGGCGCGGCACGCACAAGGGCAACTTGCAGATGCCGACCGGCACGATTCCGCCGACCGGGAAGCGGATCGAGATCCGGGCCTGCGCGGTGGTCGAGATTTCCGGCGACCGTGCAAAGGCCCAGCGGCATTATTTCGACATCGCCACGATGATGCGGCAGCTCGGGCAAGCGGGCTAGGCGCGCAGATCCATGAGCGAAGCACCGGAGCTACGCCCTGACGCGTGGCTCCGGTGCTGCGCTCCCGATGGCACCTCGGCTCACCCTTGAAGCGCAGCCGCTCCCGCCATGCCCTTCCGCGCCGACGAAGGCTCTTCCCAGCGGCCGGGCCCACGCGGGGGTCGATGGATCGGGTCCGCCCCGATTGTGCCGATCAGCGCGCTGAGGTAGGTCGGCGCACTCACACGTTCGAGCTCGGCCCGCGCACGGTCGAGGCGTGCCGGAATCCCCAGGCGCCGAGCCTCCTCGCGGTGTCCCGTGCTTGCCAGGAAATCGCGCAGACTCCGTACGTGGCGCTCCCACAGCGCGATGTCACGCTGCTGCTTCACCGCGAGGCGATCCCGGTACCAGTCGCTGGTGAGCAGGGCTTCGCGGGTGAACATGCCGCGGACGGCCGGGTCGCTCGCGTCCTTTCCTTCATAGTGTCCGTGGGCCATGATGTGCAGCAGGGCGCGCAGCGGCGGGCACGCGTCGTCGATCGTCCCATCCTCGAAGTAGGCGCGTGCCACCCGCCGCTGCGCCTCGACGATGTTGGCCACCCCATCGGCGAAGACGGCGGGGTCCTGCCGCTCGGGCCGAAGAATTTCCTCGGTAAAGACGGCATTCGGGGTGTCGAAGACGCGGCCCAGATAGGTCTGGACGAACTTCGCCGTGATGCGCCAGCCCAGCCGGCTCGCCAGCACCCGGGTGCCCCCGAAATCGTAGTCCTCCAGCCGTTCGAGGTGGCCGCCCTCGATCAGGTGCTTCGGGTCCCGCTCGTGCGGGAAGAGCCGGCACCACACTTCCGGAATCAGCAGGCTGACATCGTGGTCCACCCGGTAACGCGGCCCGATGAAGCCCGCCGCCGAGCTGAGGCCCGCGTAGCCGGTGAGCAGCATGCTGACGAGGGCGTTGTTGAGGTCAGCCGTCGCTGCGAGGGCGTTGAACGGGCCCTTCGTGAGCGCGCCCTCTGAGCCGGCTCCGGTCGTGCTCGGCGAGGTGCCCGTCAGCGAGCAGATGTAGTCCATGAACAACTCGGGCAGCTCCTGATAGTGGATCGGCCCGTACACGCAGAGCGGCCGGATGCCCGGCTCCGGGGGATTGTTGCGGCGGCCCGAGAGCACGCTGATCACGGGAAAGAGCACCGGCATGTGCAGCGGCAGTCGACGGTAGAGTCGGGCGCCCATCTCGGCGACGTAGCGGTCCCGGGGCCGCGCCAGATCCGGCCTGAGCTGGAGGTACCGCGGGTTGCGCGTCGGCTTGCCGTCGACGAGCCGCGGCTCGGCCGAGCAGACCGAGTAGCCCGCGTCGGTGCGGGCGGCATTGCGCTCGACGTGCGCACGCATGGGCGGCGTGAAGGCGTCGTGCACGGCCACATCCTCGACGATGCGCTGGGCATCCTCCGCCCCGAGCGGCTGGAAGTTGGAGCAAAACAGGCCCGGGCTCGCTATGTCGCGCTCGGCCTGGCGATCGAGCCCGGGATGGACGGCATCGTCGGGGCGCTGGAACAGCCGAAACTCGCAGTTCTCCGCCAGCTTGAGGCTCTGGTGCCCGTCGTATTCGCCCGGCAGGCCGACGAGCCGGCGGGCGGGCACCACGACCGAGGCCGTAATGTCGTCTTCCATCTGCACCTTGTCCGCCGCGACGAAGTCCTGCCGCAGCTTGTAAGTGCGCCAGGCGCCGTTCTCCTCGCGCCCGATTCGAAGATAGTTGGCAACGAGCCGGCGGCCCTGGTACTTGAGCTCGTGGCCGGGGGCGCCGTTGATCGTGTCCACGCTGAAGTGACTCCTCCAGTCGGCGCCCCACTCCGGCCGGTAGAACCGCTTGATCACGAACACCAGCGCGCGGACGTGGCTCGGGATGCTCTCGACCCAGGCGTTGTGCTCGGGCGTGAACTCGGCCGGGTTCGGCGTGAGCAGCTTGATGACCGAGCCTAGGGAGCGGTCCGGCGAGAGGATGGGCCGCCCGCGACCCTCGCCGCGGCGGAGGTCCGGCAGGCGAGCGTCCTCCCAGGTGCGGTCGAAGATGGCCTGCAGCGCGGCCATATCCTCGTCGAAGTCCCGCACGTGGAACGATCCGGGCAGGACGGCATCCACCAGGCTCTTGCTGATCTCCGATTTCCCCCCACCCGAGACGGTGCAGGGCTTGTGGCAGAACGCTCCCTCGGGCACCGTGCCCACGAGCCGCCAGCTCGGCGCGGCGTGGTGCTTGGCCATGCGCACCTTGTAGCCGCTCGGGTGGATGTAGATGCGGCCCGGCAGCAGCTTCAGGTGCTGCTGCACCCCGTGCTTGGTCCAGCGGATGTCCTGCCGGCGGATGTCGATCTCCATGTCCTCCGGCATGTAGTGGATCTCCGGGTAGATCGCATCGGTCGCGTAGCCCGAGGGATGTACCGTCGCGCGCTGCCCTACCAGCGCGAGGGCTTCCGCGAAGCGATGGCTCGCGCTCACGATCCGGACCTGCTCCGGGGAGAACGTGTCGCCCAGGTTGAACGTGGCGAACGCCAGCGCGCCGCCCGCATGCTCTTCCTCCGCCTGTCCGAACAGATTCGCGCTGTAGCCGATCTGGGTCTTCACTTCCTTCTTGCAGTAGCCGAAATAGTTGTCGGCGATGAGCGTCACCATCACGCCGCGCGTGTCGCGCGAGGTGAGCTTGAAGGGGCGGCCGTCGTTGTACAGCTCGGCCTCGTCTCGCCAGCACATGCCGGCCGCGCGCTGCTGGTCGGTCGCCTCCCCCTCGTGCGGCAGGCCCACGTCCCGCTTCCGGAGCCGGGTGAGATGAGGCGCCAGGATCACGCAGCCGCTGTGGCCCGTCCAGCGGTCCGCATCGAGGCCGGCGTCGTTGTCGGGCAGGTGGGGATCGCCCGCATTGCCGAAGATGCTCTCGACGAAGTCGAGATTGGCGACCAGGCCGCCGGGCACGAAGAACCGGACCTCCATGCGCTTCTCGGGCGACACCTTGGGGACCGCCGGACAGACCAGAGGCCGGAGCAGGAGCGAGACCATCACCTCCACGGGTGCGCGCCAGTTGGCCGTGAACGGAAGGCGAAGCAGGGCGGCCGGCGGCCGGAGCGCCTCCTCCAGGAGGCGAAGGAACGTAGCCAGCGGCACCCGCAGCTTGTCGGCTGGGATCGGCAGGCCGCCTTCGGCCACGTGGAAGCTGCCCTGCGTCGTGCGGCGGTCGTTGACCGGGTTGTGCAGCACCCCGTTGTCCAACCGATAGCTGGAGACGAGCCCGTTCTCGTAGCGCTCGCCGTCGATGGGAAGACTCAGCTCGCGGGCGAGGCCGTACTGGTCGAGGATAAGCGTCTCGCCGGGCAGCCGGATCGAATGGGGCAAGCCGGCCGTCGTGCCGAGCGCATCGAGATAACCCTGAATCCGGCGGTCGGCGGGGCAGAGATGGTCGGCGAGCAGGCGCGCCTGCTCGCGATAGCGGGCGAACAGATTGCCCGCCAGCTGGAAGATGCTCGCGTCGGCCGCGTCGGCCGGGATCTCGAAGCCGAGGGCGGCGAGCTTGAGCAGAATGGAGCCGGTAGAGGTCCGTCGATCCGGCAGCCAGACCGATCCGTCCGGCCGCAATCCCACAGTGCGCTCCAGCTCCATGTCTTCCTCCGGAGGACCAATGCTTCGCTCGAGGCCGCTCCGACCAACGTTCCATTCGGCGAGGGTTTCGTCAACCTTCAACGGCATGAACGGCCAGGACAGGAGAAAAAGGGCCGTCACCTCCGAGGCCGAGATCGCCCTCAGCCTGGCTCGTCGAGTCCTGATGGGCCTACCGGTGCGGCTCGACGGGGCCGGCTGCGCTGACGATCAGCGACGTCGGTCCGGCAGCAGGTCGACGATGGAGTCCAGTGTCGCCACGTTGTGCGCCCGGCAGGGCGCACCCATGACCCGCGCCGAGTCGGCGGGATTGGGCCGGCGCCGCCCCACTCCGGAGGTCAGCGATGCGTCCATCCAATCGCGTGCCAGGCGCGAGAGCTGCCAGCCGAGCGGAGGATTCACCACCCGGTCGCGCACCACCCGCGCGCGCGCGGAATCGCCGCCAGACGTTCCGGCATAGAGGCTGTCACAGACGTTGAGCTGGAAGAACCGGAGCCCCGAGTCGGCCGCCACGTCCGCCCGGGCCAGGGAGCCCCGCGCGTTGCGCGCGCCGAGCAGGGCCAAGAGCGGAGACAGCCACTCGCCCTCGAGCGTCGGGCGCGCCGCGAGCGAGCTGTCCACGGCCAGGTCCCGCCGGCAGGCGACCGGGTCGTTGCAGAGATAGATCACCGCGAGCCGCACCGGCCGCCCCGACGGCCGATGGACGATCGTGCGACGCACGTCCTCGATGGTGGTCAGCCCTGAATTCTCGAAGTAGCCACCGTCCACCAGGGAGCCCCTGGTCTCGCCATCGTGGCGTTCGATGCGTCCCGCCGGGCTCACGTACGTGAACCGTGCGCTGTTGTGCACCGCTGTCGAGAGGCGCAGATCGGTGCCAAGTGCTCCGACGACGCCGCGCGCATCGAGAAACGCGCGGGTGTCGCCGAACGGTGCCGTGACATACCGTCGGCCGGTCTGCACGTGCGTGGTGTTGAGCAGAAGCAGCGGTGTCGCGGTCGGCGCATCCGAGAACGCCAGATAACCCGATGCCAGCGTGTTGGACCCGGTCGCCGAGTCGTAGGACACCTCCCACGACTGCTCGAGCGCGGTGGCGCGGTCGAAGGCCCGGATCGGAAACGGCAGGAACCATTGGGAGAAATCCGGCGCGACCATCTTGGCGAGCACCGGGGACAGAAAATCGTCCGCCATGAATCGACGGGCACAGGCCGACATGACGCCTGACCAGCGGCGGGCGGTCGTGTCAGGGCGTCCCATCACCCGCGGAGCGCGGAGCCGGCAGGCTGGAGACCCAACTCCTCCGCCGAGATCGCGCACCATCGCGGCGAACACGGCGGCGCCCAGACTCCCACCCGACACGCCCGAGATGGCGAACACATGGCGTGCGAAGGTGGTATCACGGTCCTGCAGCGTGCCCAGCGTGACGGCGGTCCAGTACGCCGCGCGAAGGCCGCCGCCGGCGGCCGCCACCAGCAGCACGGGCACGGTATCGGGGTCCTCCCGAGTCCGAGACTCGATCCAGCGTTCGAACCGTCGGCCCAGGCCGCGGTCGCCGACGCCGAACTCGGCCGGGAGCGGCGTGCGCAAGGTTCGGATCTCGTGGTTGTCGTTCCAGCGGCTGAAGACGACGGCGAGCGCGATGAACAGCGCGACGAGCGGCAGCCGCAGTCGGCGACCGAGGTAGGCGAGCACGCTGCCCGCGTAGACCGCGTTGGCCACTGCAAGCGCCACCAGCACCAGCGGCCCGAGCGCGCGCGCGAAAGGCACCGTCCACCAGGTGAACCCGATGAAGAACCCCGCGCTCACCAACGCCGTGAGCCACGCGGCCCGTCGTGGCGCCGCCGGTACCGCATCCTCGCCGTAGCCTTCGGCAAGCTCCGCCTGGAGATGGGCGCGCGCACGGTCCGCACCTCGCGATAGCAGGGTGCGGCGATGATAGACGAAGAGATACAGTGCCCAGGCGAGCACGAGCGCGAGCCAGGCGGCGACCCGGAGCTCGGTCTGATCGGGGTCCATCGCTCCCATGCCCGGCACGCGGAGCGGCGTGCCCCTCGGCCAGACGATCAGCGCGCCGCAGACGGACGCGAGAAGTGCCCGCCCGACCCGCTGACAAAACCGCGCGTCATCGGCCATCGACCGTGGAAGGGCCCGCCCGCCGAGCCAGGTCAGCACCTCGCCGCTCCGCCAGTGCGCCAGCAGCACGGTGACCAGATAGGCACCGACGGCAATGCCCACGAACCGGCCGGTCGCGAGGGCTGCCCGGGCGAATGCCAGGCCCGCAAGCGCGAGGACCGCGACGCCGAGCATGCGCGGGATCTGTGTCTCGAAGAAATTCGTCCACGGGTCGCGCGGCGTCCCGGCGTCCCGTGCGAATCGGACCAGCGCGAGCACGCGCGCGGAATACCACACGACCAGCGCGGTGGTCGTGAGCGCAGCCAATGCGCCGACGATCCTCCAGTACGGATGAGCCCCCTCCACGAGCCGCTGGAGAATGTCCTGCCCCTGGGGCACGACGAGCACCGCGAGCGAGCCCCCGAACACGGCGATCACGCTGTAACGGAGTCGCCAGAGGACGATGCCGCGCGGTCCCCGGAGCAGCATCAGCACGAGGCCCAGGGCATAGACGGCAAGCAGCGTCCACTTGAGCGCGGCTCCGACCGAGCCAATCAGGACGGCGCCGCCGGCGGCCGCGGTCCCGGACCGCTGTACCGCCACCGCGGCCTGGTGCAGCGGCACGTCCTCCGCAAGGAGGTCGAGCGCGGCCGCGGCCAAGGGGAGCACCACGATCAGCGATGAGAGGGCGGACATCGGACCGGGGACCCTGACCGCCGCGTCCGGCGGCGCCGTGGTAGGCTCGGTGTCGGTATCCGCTGGAAAGCGTCGGAATCGCTCGGCCCAGAGATAGAGCGCGCTGAGGAATGGGGCGTAGCAGACCGCGAAGAGGAGATCGGCGGGTCCCAGGCCCCGAGCCACGTGGCAGCCCTGCCTGGCCGCCGACCGCACCATGGCCGCGAACGACTCGGCGGAAAAGGTGAGCTCGAGATCGAGCAGCGAGAACGGCGGGTTCGGACACCCGGAGAACGCGAGAGACGTCACCCAGCCGCCAGCCCAGGTGGCGATCGCACCCAGCGCAACAACGAGAAGGACGGGAGGCACCCGATGGGTGAGCCGGTCGAAAACGCCGCGGCAGTAGGCGGCGAGGCGCGGAATCATTGTCGTCCTGTTGTCCCGGATCGCGGAAGGTGGGGGAGCCGGCCGGGGACCTTTGAGAGGTACACGAAGCGGAAAGCGGGGCAAGTCCCGACTCGTGCCCGAGCTGTTGCAACCCTCCAGCAGCAGTCGGTGTCCAACATCCGAACCTACCCGGGACGACTTCGTGACGGCATTGCTCGCCATGCTGATCGCGGTCCAGGCCACAAGCACCGGATCGCCGCCACAACTCCCCGTGGTCGTATCGGCCAACACGGTCCGCGCCACCCGCACGGCCGAGCCGCCCGTGCTGGATGGCAAGGACAGCGACGTCGTGTGGCAGACCGCGCCCGCGATCGATGGCTTCCTCGAGGCTCGGCCCACCGAGGGCGCCCCGCCGATGTTCCGCACGGTGGCCAAGGTCGCCTACGACGAGCACAACTTGTATGTCTTCGTCCGTTCGTTCGACCCCCATCCTGACAGCATCGTGCGCCTGCTCTCGCGGCGCGACGATCAGACCGCGTCCGACTACGTCACCGTGATGCTCGACGCGTACCACGACCGCCGCACGGGGTATGAATTTTCGGTGAACCCGGCGGGAGTGAAGTCCGATTTCGCGATCTACAACGACGGCGATGAGGACGTCGCGTGGGACGGCATCTGGGATGCGGCGACCCGGGTGGACTCGCTCGGCTGGACCGCGGAATACCGGATCCCACTGAGCCAGCTCCACTACTCGTCGAAGGGCGGAGGCACGTTCGGACTCCTGATATGGCGGGTCATCCAGCGGCACACCGCGACGGTGACCTGGCCACTCTACCGGGACAGTCGATCGGGTCTCGCCTCGCAGTTCGGCACCCTGACCGGACTCGATGGGCTCGGAAGCCCGGGGCGCGCGGAGATCACCCCCTATGTGGTCACCAAGAACGCACCTTCCTCGAAACCCCAGGGCCTCGAGCAGAGTCAGGACCTGTCGGTGGGCGGCGACTTCCGGTACCGGCTCGCCTCGAACGTGCTGCTCAATGCGACCGTCAACCCGGACTTCGGGCAGGTGGAGGCCGACCCGTCTGAGCTCAATCTGAGCGCCTTCGAGACCTTCTTCGAAGAGCGCCGGCCCTTCTTCGTCGAGGGGAAGGGGCTCTTCACGTTCCGGGTGAACTGTGTCGTGGTCCACGATTGCAATACGGGGGAAGGGCTGTTCTACTCGCGTCGCATCGGTCGGGCTCCGCAGCTCACCGACATATATGGCGACGCCGGGGCACCGGCGGCCACGAAGATCTTGGGGGCGGCCAAGGTTACGGGTCGGCTGCCGGGTGGCTTTTCGCTGGGGATGCTCGAGGCGGTCACCGACCATGTGACCGCGCCGCCCGACGGGCCCACGCTCGAGCCGGCGAGCAACTACGCGGTGGTGCGAGGAAATCAGGACTTCCGGAACGGCGAAGGAAGTGTCGGCTTCATCGCCACCGCAGTAAACCGATCGCTCGACGAGGCCAGCGCCGCCTTTCTTCATCGCAGCGCGTACAGCGGCGGCCTCGACGCGCGCTGGCGGTTCCACGGGCGCTACGAGGTGTCGGGCTCGCTCGACCTGAGCCGAGTCGAGGGCGACACGGCCGCGATCGCCGCGACCCAACGCGACCCGGTGCATCTCTATCAGCGGCCCGACGCCGGACTCGACTACGACCCGACTCGGACGTCGCTTGACGGCAGCAACCAGGAGATCCGCTTCGCCAAGGTTGGCGGCCGCCGCCTCCACTTCGAGACCGCCTACCAGCGGCGCTCGGCTGGGTTCGAGATCAACGACATCGGCTTTCTGCGCCAGGCGGACCAGCAGCAGTGGACCAGCTGGGCCAACCTCGTCTTCAATACGCCGAACAGGATTTTTCAGCAGCTCCGCTGGAACTTCAACAACTGGGAGTACTGGACGAGCACCGGCCTTCCCACCGAACGGGCGTTCAACACCAACGTGCACGTCCAGTTCACCAACCGGTGGTGGCTGCATCTGGGCGGGACGCTCGGCCAGCTCGGCGCGACGTACTGCGATCGCTGTGCGCGGGGCGGGCCGGCGGTTCGGCAGGATACCTATCTCTCGCCCTGGATGACGATCGAAGGCGACGAGCGCCGTCCGCTCAAGCCGGTATTCTCGACGAACTACACCATCGGCGATGGCGGGCGCTCCGAGACGATCGAGCTCACTCCCGAGCTCGACCTCAAGGTGGCCAGCCGCTTCACCACCTCGCTCAGCGCCGACTACACGCACAACCGGAACGACATCCAGTACTTCGGCACGTTTACCGACGCGACGGGCGCCGCCCATTTCACCTTCGCCCACCTGGCACAGCAGACGCTGAGCTTTACCTGGCGATTGGGCTATACGTTCACGCCGACCACGTCGCTTCAGATCTACGCCTCGCCCTTCGTGTCAAAGGGGACGTACAGCAATGTGCGCGAGATCGCCGACGCGCGCGCCAGCGACTACGACGCGCGGTATCGGGCCTACACCGATTCCGCGGTCGCCGCCCACCCCACCGGGTTCAACTTTCAGCAGTTCAGATCGAACGTCGTCTTCCGGTGGGAGTACCGCCCCGGCTCGACGCTGTTCCTGGTCTGGAGCCAGGGCCGGCAAGGATCGGCTGACGTGGAAGGGAGGACCTCGTTCCGGGGGGATATGTCCGACCTCTTCGCGCGGCGGGCGAACGATACCTTCCTGGTGAAGGTGTCGTATTGGCTGGCCAGGTAGCTCCCACCGCCGCCAGCGTCAACGCTGCCAGCTCCAGCCCCACCATCACGGTGTGGAACAGCTCCCAACGATCGCGCCATCGCGTCCGGCCGACAGAGCGGTGGTGAGATGGGTCACGCGCCGATCGGAGCGCCGGAATTAGCGTGAGTCGTCGAGGGCCGCTCGGACTGGCCGGCGGCCAACCCCTCACGCCGAGGAGAGATGGACATGCTGGGTGACAACGACGCCATCGCGACCATTCCCGTCAAGGATATCGAGACGGCACGCAAGTTCTACCAGGATACGCTGGGGCTGATGGCCGGACCGAGCCGTGAAGACGGGGTGCTCACATGCAAGAGTGGGAGCACTTCCGTGCTGGTGTACGAGTCCGAATTCGCCGGAACCAACGAGGCCACCGCAGCGACATGGGCGGTCGACGATGTGGACAGCATGGTCAGGACACTCAAGGAAAAGGGCGTGACCTTCGAGCACTACGACTTCCCGGACACGACCCTCAAAGGCGATGTCCACGTGTCGGGCGACATGAAGGCGGCGTGGTTCAAGGATCCGGACGGCAACATTCTGGCCGTGGTGAGCAGGTGAACACTACCGTCTTCCGGTCGCCTCCTGCGGCCGCTCGCTCTCGGCCTCCTCCCATTCCGGCACGGCCGCGAGCATTGCCCCCAGCTCGGTGGCGCTCTGTGGACGGTCGTCCGGCCTCTTGCCGAGGCAGGACAGGATCACGCGCTCGAGCGCCGGCGAGATCGGGTTGTTGGTGCGGGTCGAAGGCGGCGCGGGCTCCCCTTGCACATGGAGCAGGACCGTCTGCATCGCGTTGGCGCCCTCGAACACGAGCCGCCCGGTGAGCAGGTAATACGCGAGGCAGCCGAGCGAATACAGATCCGCCCGCCCATCCACGGCGTCGCCGTGGACCATCTCCGGCGCCATGTATGCCGGCGTCCCCACCGCGAGCCCCGCCACGCTCGCCAGCGAGTCGGCCTGATCGCCGGCGGCAAATGACTTGACCAGGCCGAAGTCGAGCACCTTCACGAAGTCGGCCTGCCGTCCCACCCGCCCGAGATGGATGTTGGCTGGCTTGATGTCGCGGTGCACCAGGCCGGCATCGTGCGCCTCCTCGAGTGACTCGCAGATCTGCCGCAGGATCCGTACGACCCGTGCGGCCGGGAGCGGCCCCTCGGCCGCCACGAGGTGATCGAGCGTGATGCCGTCGAGCAGCTCCATCACCAGATAGAGACGGCCCTCATCGGTGATTCCGAAGTCATAGAGCTGCACGGTGTGCGGCGATTTGAGACGCGCGGCGGCCTCGGCCTCGCGTCGGAAGCGCGTCGTAGCGGGTCCGGCCGTTCCGGCATCGTCGCCGGCCAGGGCTTCGGGGCGGATGAGCTTGATCGCGGCCGGGCGCGCCAGCATGCGATGATGGGCCAGGTATACCTCGCCCATGCCCCCGCTGCCGATGCGCGTGCCGAGACGATAGCTGCCCATCTCCCTGGCTTTGGTCACCTGCTGGCCGAGGCGCGTCACGACGCCGGAGATGACCACCGCGACACCCATCATCAGGTAGTTGGGATAGTGCATGAGGAACGCGGTGGCGACCGAATGGAAGTGATACGCGCCGGCGGCACGGGCGATGAGCATCCCCGCCGGATCCATTGAGGCCGCCAGGAACCCCGCGAGCAGCATCTTCCACGGCCGAGCCGGCACGATCGCGGCGGTCATGAGTATGACGGGCCCGATCCAGGTGATCATCGGCTCGCCGGCGGTCGGTGTGGTCGACACCGGCCCCCAGTGAACCATGACACCCAGGTCGATGGCCGTGAGCACCAGATAGGCCAGCCCCAGGTCCAGCACGAAGGCCGGACTCCGCTGGCTGATCCGGAGATAGAAGAAGAGGGCCAGGGAGGCCGTGAGCCCCACCAGCGCGACGCCGTCGATGAACCGGAAGCCGGTGGCGCGCGCATCGGTCGGTGCGGCGAAGTGCAGCGCGAGGTGCCCCAGCACCGGGCCGAGAAACCACAGGCCGGCCGCCACCAGGGCCAGGATCTGGAGTCGATGGGTAGCCTGGCGCAGCAAGTCGTCGGGCAGCCGACGCGGCCGGCCGGGAGCCGTCTGCAGCTCGGACGGAGTCTCGGAGGGCAGGCGTCCGATCACCTGCGTCTCGGCCATGCGGCGCTACGCTCCGGCCCGGCGGCTGATCCGGGCGCCCGCAGATCTCGCGGGGCTCCGAGATAACGTCTGTGCCTTCGGGAACATACCCATCCTCCCTGATCGCTGCGGCGGTCCCGCACCCGGTCGCATGGTAGTGGAGTGGCGCGTCATGTGGGAGGCGTCGCGGTTCCGCCGGCCAAGGGAACGCGGCTACATTTCGGCCGCATCACGTTCGCATGTCGTCGATCGCCCACTCGCCTCGCCCTGGTCCGGGCCGTGGCCCAGCCTCAGCCGTCCGCCTGACGTCGCTCCGACTCTCTCGATTGTTCTCCCGCGCCAGCGCCGGTCCCGACGATCTCCTCGCCGGCCCGATTCGCGGCGACCTGCTCGGTGCGGAGCACCTCGCCGAGCGGGCCCGCGCCCTTGCGCGCTCTCAGCGCGTCGCCGCCCGCGCCGGTCGCCGCCAGGCGCGACTGCTCGAGCGGCTGGACGAGACCCGCCGGATCCTCGACCGCGCGCACGACCGCCTCGCCGCCGCCACGGACCGCGAGGTGAACGTGAGCCCGGCCGGCGAATGGCTGCTGGACAACCTCCATGTGGTCCAGGAGCACATCCGCGAAGTCCGCGACAGCCTGCCCCGGGGGTACTACCGCGAGCTGCCGGAGCTCGCGAGCGGTGCCCTGGCCGGCTATCCGCGGGTGTACGAGATCGCGATCACGCTGATCTCCCACACGGAGGCGCGGATCGAGCTCGAGAGCGTGGACCTGTTCCTCGGCGCCTTCCAGCAGGTGCGCCCGCTCGCGATCGGCGAGCTGTGGGCCATTCCTGCGATGCTGCGGCTCGGCCTGATTGAGAGCGTTCGGCGGATGGCGCTGCGGACGGTGCAGCGGCTCGAGGAGCTGGAGAGCGCCGACGCGTGGGCGGCGCTCCTGGTGGATCCCGCGGGCGAGCGGGTGGAGGCGACCACCGCGGCGCTGCACGAGTTCGTGAGCGACCCGCCGCCGCTCACACCCACCTTCGTCTCGCGGCTGCTCTCACAGCTCCGGGCCGGCGGCGGCGCGCAGCCGCCGCTGTTCCGGCTGGAGCACTGGATCGCCGACCATGGGATGCAGGCCGA
>JBQCGH010000149.1:0-3986 GCA_051955835.1 Gemmatimonadales bacterium | reverse complement strand
CCATCGCGGAGCCCAGCACCATAAACGCCGCCGCGGCCGCGCGCACCATCCGCCCGCGCCGACCTCCCCATGGCCGGCGCCGCCAATGGCTCGGCGCTTCACCACGGCGTACGCGTGCCACGATCTCGGGTCCCAGCGAGGCGCGAGGCTCGAAGCGAATGGCACCCACCTCGCGGTCGAGCTGCTCGAGCTCGGGGGGAAGACGGGGCTCGTCGCTCACGGGAGATGGCGAGGAGGCGAACTGATGGCGCTCATGCAGTCATATACGCATGAGTCGGCCGGACGTCACACGGCTGGGCGTCAGCTGCCGGTTACTGGCACTCGACCGAGGGGGATCGCTGGAACCCGTCCGCCCGCGCCTGCTCCTCGGTTCGGAAGAACACGAGATCGCGCAGTCGGAGGGTGGAAGGGCAGTTGCTCGGAAAGTAGTACCGCTGGCCGGGCACGGCGGCCCACGGGTGGGTGCGCCGGAACGGGCTGATGTTGCCGACACCAGTGTCGGCGGCGGCCGGAGCCGCGCTCGTGGAGTCGTGGCGGGGCCGCGCCGCCGAGCTCGGCTGGTCCGCCAGGGCGGTCGTAGGCGATGGGGCCGAGCTCGAGGCGCTTGCCGACACAGTGCGGCCCCGGAACGCCCGGGTGGCCTGCACATTCAGAGCCGTGTCGGTGCGCGTGGTCGTAGCGTCGCCATCATGCTTGACGCTCCCCGACCCAGCTGTGGAACCGGTGGGAGGACTGGCGTTGACCGCGGGAGTGCCAGTCGGCGGAGGGTGGCCGGGCCGCACGCTGGCCGTGGGCGGGGCGCCAGAGTGCATGGTGATGGGTCCCGGCAGCACCCGCGCCGCGGCTCCGCGGTGCCCGCGCAGGTAGGAGGCGAGTCCCTGCCAGGCGACGATCGCCAGGGCGATCACGAGCAGTGCGGCCACGACCGGATGGCTCCGGACATGGGGGCGCGACCATGGGATGTAGTCCTGCTCGTCATCGTAATACACGTGGACCTCAACCGCTCAGGATACCTCCTACTGGCCCCGCGTGGCTTCCATCCCCCAGTCTATCTCCCCAGGACGCGGGGGCGTCAAGGGGTCGACCTCGGGCGTGACGGAAGACACGGCTCCGCGGTCGCCGGCGGGACAATTGACCACGTCGGGAATAGGGCGCCGCCGGGCGATCCCCTTCATGCACCGCCCGGTTGCGCCAGTCCCGAATTCACTGCACCGTAGTATCACTCCTCAAGTCAGTGGCCGGTCCCCGAGGCGGCGTCCGCATGAACGTTCGGTTCACTCACACCTACCCATTTCTGTTCGCGGTGCTTCCCGTGCTCCGGATCCCCGCGGCCTATCCGGGCTGGGAGGAGCTGGGCGACGTGGTGGTCGTCCTCGCCACCGTGCTCATGGCCTGCGGTCTGCTATACGGCCTCGTGCGGTTGGTGACCGGTCGAGGGCACCGACGACTGGTGCCCCTGTTCGTGATGGCCGGCGTGCTGCTCTTCTGGGTGTATCCACGGGTAGCGGGCCGGGTGGAGCATCGGATCGGCCTGTCGCACGCGATACTCCTCCCCCTGTGGCTCGCGGCCAGCGCCGGCGCGATCTGGTGGCTGGTGCGCCGCCCGGCGCGACTCGAACGGGCCGAGACGTTCCTGACGCTGACGAGCGGCCTGCTGACTGCCTGGTTCGCGGTGACGATCGTCGTGGCGCAGCTGCGGAGCGGCCGGGCGCTCCGGGAAAGCGCGGTCGTTCAGCGGCTGGCGGCCCCGATCCGCCCAAAGCCCGGTGCGGTCCAACCACCGAATCGCGACATCTACCTCATCGTGCTGGACGAGTACGCCAATGCCGAAGTTACGAGCCGGGTGTTCGGATTCGATAACCGCACTTTCCTCGACAGCCTGCGTCAGCTCGGCTTCGTCGTGCCCGAGGTGCACAGCAACTACCTCCACACGTTCCTCTCGCTGCCGTCGATGCTCAACTCGGCGCAGGTGGCGGGCCTCTCGTCGGATGTCGGCCGCAAGTCCATCGACCGGACGCTGCCCGACTATCTGGTGGAGCACAACCGCATCGTGCCGTTCGTCAAGTCGCGGGGCTATCAGTTCGCGTTCTTCCCGTCGCTCTCGTGGGAGGCCACCCGGCACAACACGCAGGCGGATGTCGAGTTCCACGCGTGGCCCGGGTTCAATGCGGCGCGCGAGATTACCCGGTCGAGCATGCGACAGGTCCTGAACGAGACATCGCTGCTGCGCTACATCGATTGGGGTGGGGCGCAGCTCGCGCGCCGACACATCATCCGCACCCTCGAGGCCGTGGCACAGGTGCCCCGGATGACCGGACCGCCCGTCTTCACGTTTGCGCACGTGATGAGTCCGCACACGCCCTACATCTTCGACCGGGACTGCGGCCCGGCGCGCGAGCGGACCGCGGGCACGCGATCGCAACGCCGGGCTCTCGCCTACGTGGAACAAGTCCAGTGCCTCGACCGCATGGTGCTCGAGCTGGTGACCACCCTGATCCGGACGTCGGACGTACCGCCGGTCATCCTGCTGCAGGGGGATCACGGGAGCAAGAGCCTCCATTTCGATCAGGCCGGCAGCGCCGAGAAGATC
Organism: Gemmatimonadales bacterium; assembly: GCA_051955835.1. GTDB lineage: Bacteria > Gemmatimonadota > Gemmatimonadetes > Gemmatimonadales > GWC2-71-9 > CAVVWJ01. Next base: position 1,396 of record JBQCGH010000149.1, on the reverse strand, counting down.
CCCGTGCCTGCGGCCAAGGAGCGGCTGGGCGCCTTCGGGGCGTACTACCTGCCGCCGCCCGGGCGCGACGCGTTCGGAGACAGCGTGACGGTTGTGAACGTGATGGGCAACGTCCTCAGGACGTATCTCGGGGCGGATCTGCCGCGCGAGCCCGACGACATGTACCTCTCGGTGCACAAGGCGCCGTACACGTTCAGACAGGTGGACTTCGCGTGGCTGGGGAAGGAAGACTGGTCGCTGGACTCGCGGTAGGCCTTCAGCTATCTACGCTCGAACTTGTCCGCATCACCTCCTGAGGCCAAAGAGCGGGCGCCCCGCTATTTGCCCTCGAGCAGGAGCTCCGCGTGGGGAATGCGCCGCGCGGCACGCTGCAGCACCATCGGGCCGGCGATGCCCGCGATGGCCGCGATGACGAACAGCAGACCCATCGGCAGCGGCCGGAGCGCCCCGGCGCCGGCAATCACCCCGGCGACGAACAGGGGGTGGTACAGGTATATCGGGTAGGAAGCGCTGCCGATCTCCTCGACGACGCGCCAGGTCGGCACCAGTTGCAGCGCACAGAGCGCGGCCGACATGCCGATGAGCAGATTCAGCACCGACCGGTTCGCGACCGGGTCGAGGGGCGAGTGTACGCGCGTGACCACGAGGTAGGTGTGGAATCCCTGCGCGGCGACGAAACACGCGGCGGTCGCGATCAGCGCGTGCTTGCCTCGGAGGACGGCCCGATAGCGATGCGCGCCCAGACCGCACAGAAAGAAGGGCAGGAGGTAGGTGGCATTCTGCAGCCCGAACACGCTCCGGGTGAATGGTGGGTCGAGGAACAGCGCCAGTGATACCGCGAAAATCGCGAGATATCGTCCGAACGTCGCCATGGCATCGAGTGACTCGAGCACGATCAGCACGGCGAACACGATCAGCAACGCCTGCACGAACCACAGGTGCCAATAGGGAAAGATGTAAATGTGCCAGAGCCGTGACACTGGCGGCACGTGCAGGTGCATCGCAGACCGCAGGGCATACAGGACGGTCGTCGCCACGACCAGCGGCACGCCGAGGCGACGTGCCTTCTTACGGAAGAACGGCAGTGCCTCCCCCGACCGCAGCGGCCGATACGCATAGACGAGGCCGGAGAGGAAGGTGAACAGCGGCATCCGGATATCGACGAAAATGTTGGCGAACCAGCGATACCCGGAATCATCCGCCACGTGCAGCCCTGACGCAGCGGACGAGCCGATCGTATGGAACGCCACGAGGAGCAGGCAGGCGAGCCCGCGCATCGTCTGAACCCTGGCCGATTCGAGAGAATCGACACGCTCACCGGGGAAGGAGGGCGGCGGCGGGCGCGTGGGCCGAAGGAGCGGAACGCTGCGCCAATCGACGGACGTCGCCATTGATG
>JBQCGH010000148.1:0-24800 GCA_051955835.1 Gemmatimonadales bacterium | reverse complement strand
TCCGGAAGCGGCGGGCGCCCCGGCCCGCGCCGGTGCCGCTCCGGCACCGCCACCAGCGTGAGGCCCAGGGCCTCGATCAGCGCCACCAGCTCCGCCGGCCGGCCGTGGACAAACTCGGCGCCGAGCTCTACGGGGAAATCCAGCTCCGGATCGTGCGCGGTGTGGATGCGGCCGCCGATCCGGTCGCGCGCCTCCACGATGACCACGTGGCGGCCTCGGGCGGCGAGCCGCTCCGCCGCGGCGAGTCCGGCCATGCCCGCCCCTACGACCAGCACGTCGGCCTCGGGCATCGGCGGTTTACTCGTAGCGCAGGGCGACGATCGGGTCGAGCTGGGCCGCGCGGCGGGCGGGCCAGATGCCGAAGAACAGGCCGACGATGGCGCTGAAGCCGAACGCCACCATGACCGCCAGCGGGGAGATGAGGGTGTTCCACTGCATGACGTGGGCGAGCACGACGGTGGCCGCCACGCCGAGAAAGATGCCGACGGCCCCGCCCAGGATGCAGAGCGTCAGCGCCTCGATGAGGAACTGGAGCAGGATGTTGCCGCGGGTGGCGCCAAGCGCCTTGCGAACGCCGATCTCCCTGGTCCGTTCCGTGACCGACACCAGCATGATGTTCATTATCCCGATACCGCCCACCACGAGGCTCACCGCGGCGATGCTCGCGAGCAGGGTCGTGAAGACCTGCGTCGCCTGCTGCTGGGTCTGCAGCACGTCCTGCTGGTTGCGGATCACGAAGTCGTTCTCGCCGCCCGGGCGGATGTGGTGCTCGCGGCGGAGGATCCGCTCGAGGTCCACCATGCCCTGCTCGATGGGGACACTGTCCTTCACCTGGATGGACATCGAACGGAGCCGCTTGCTGCCGAACACCCGGTATTGGGCGGTCTGCAGCGGAATCAGGATCTGCTCGTCCGGGTTCTGGAACCCGCCGGCGGCACCTTTGGCGCTCAGGACGCCGATGATCTCGAACGGAATGCCGCGGATGAGGAGCGTCTGATGGATCATCGCCGCGGGGTTGCCCCCCAGCTCCTCGGGCACCGAGGATCCGAGTACCGCATAGCGCTGGCGCGACGCATCGTCGCCGTTGGTGAACATCCGGCCGAAGGGGACGGTGTAGTTGTGCACGTCCACGTAGGCGGCGGTGGTCCCGATGATGTTGAGGTTCCGGTTCTGATTGCCGTAGACCACCTGCTGCGACGACTGGGCCTCGGGCACCACGGCCTTGAGCAGCGCCGCGTCGCGAGCGAGGGCCTCGTAGTCGTCGGTGCTCAGGATGGTCCGGTCGGTGATCATGACGGCGCCGGATCGGCCCTGGCCGGCGAAGACGGTGAACACGTTGGCCCCGAGCGCCGCGATCCGTTCCTCGACCGCCTTCTGGGCGCCGCTCCCGAGCGCGACCATGGTGATCACCGCGCCGACCCCGATGATGATGCCCAGCATCGTGAGCACCGACCGGAGCGCGTTGCTACGAATCGAAGAGAAGGCTACGGCCAGCGTCTCGCCGAGCAGCATCGCTACCTGGCCGGCGTCGCACGGCCGCCACCGCTGGCCGGCGGGGTGGCCTGCCGCATGCCGGGCACTCCGCCCCCGCCCGTGATCTGGTTCACCCGCTGTTTCATGTCCAGTTGCGACTGCACCAGGCTTGCGCTCGGCAGCACGTACACCGAGTCGCCCTGGGTCAGGCCGTTCAGCACCTCGCTGTAATCGAGATCGGTCAGACCGGTGCGGATCCAGACGGGCGTGGCCGTGCCGTTCCGCTTGACGAAGACGATGTACCGACCGCCGCCTGCGTCGGTGCCCCTGGTGGCGCGCCGTCCGGCGCCGCGCTGGCCTCCGGGGCCGCCCTGCCCGCCAAAACCGCGCTGCCCGGCAAAGCCGCCCTGACCACCGGCCGCGCCTCCCCCCGTGAGGCGCCGCGCACCGGCCGAGTCCCCGGCGGAGCCGCGGATCGCTCCAGGGCGCGCACCGGTGGAATCGCGAGGCCGGCGGCGGGCGGTGTCCGCGCCGTCCGCACTATCGCCGGGCCCGCGAACCGACGCGCCGGCCGAGCTACCCGCCGGCCGGGCGGCCGACGCGAGCTGCTGCTGCACGTCCTCGGAGGAAAGCCCGAGCACCTGCGCCGCGGAGCCGACATCACGCGGGGTGCGGAGCGCCGCGTTCGGCACGGCCAGCACGCTGTCGCGCTGCCCCACGTGGATCTCGACCTCGGTGTTCATGCCCGGGCGGAGGAGCCCATTTTCGTTGTGGATCCGGACCAGCACGGGAAACACGGTCACGTTCTGCTCGGTCTGGGCCTGCGGCTCGATCTTGAGCACCCTGCCGTCGAAGGTTCGGTTGGGGTACGCGTCCACCGTGATGGTGGCGTCCTGGTCGGGCTCGACCTTGCCGACGTCGGTCTCGTCCACCAGCGTCCGGACCTGCACCAGGTTGAGGTCGGCCATCTTGAGCAGTGTCGTGCCGCCGCTCACGTTGGACGTGGCCGAGGCGATGACGGTCCCGCGCTCGATGTCCTTCTCGATGATCGTGCCGGTAATCGGCGCGCGGACGTCGGTGTCCTCGAGCTGGATCTTCGCGTTGTCCACCGCCACCTGCGCGTTCACGACCTGCGACTTGGCGTCCGCGTAGTTGAGCAGGTCGGTCTCGTGCTCTTCCTCCGTGATCGCCTGGGTCTTGAACAGCTCGTCGGCCCGGCGCTTCTGGCTGGTGGCGTTGGTGAGCTTGGCCTTCGCCACGTCGAGGTTCGCCTGCGCCTGTGCCAGCAGGTTTCTCGCGTTGCGCGGGTCGATGTGCACCAGCAGCGCGCCGCGCTGCACCAGCTGACCGGTCTCCGCGTTGAGCTGGAGCACCTCGCCCGACGCCTTGGACTTGACCTCGACGGTCGTGTCGGGCTGAATGGCCCCCGCCGCCTGGGCGTTCACGATGATGTCCCGGCGCTCCACCGGCACCGCCTGGTAGACCACCTGCGGCGCCTGCTTCTTGCAGCCGCCGACGGTGAGCACCGTCGCGACGGCAGCCAAGCCGAACCGTGACGCCGGGATCATCCCGCCCTCCCCGTCGGGAAGTCGCGCTCGACCTGGCCGTCCCTGAGGTGCACCTGCCGGAGGGCATGGGCGGCGATGTCCCTCTCGTGGGTCACCAGCACGATCGTCTGACCATCTCGATGCAGGCCCTCGAACAGGGCCATGATCTCTTCGCTGGTCGCGCTGTCCAGGTTGCCGGTGGGCTCGTCGGCGAGCAGAATGCTGGGCCGGTTGACCAGGGCGCGAGCGATGGCCACCCGCTGACGCTGACCGCCCGACAGCTCGTTCGGACGGTGCTCCATGCGGTCCTGCAGCCCCACACGCGCGAGCGCGTCGGCCGCAGCGGCCCGCCGCTCCCGCGCCCCGATGCCGGCGTACACCAGCGGCAGCTCGACGTTGTGCAGCGCGGAGGCGCGTGGCAGCAGGTTGAAGGTTTGAAAGACGAACCCGATCTCCTTGTTCCGGATGCGCGCCAGCTCGTCGTCGCCCAGCTCGGATACTCGGTGCCCGTTGAGCCAGTACTCGCCGGCGGTGGGACTGTCGAGGCAGCCGATCAGGTTCATGAGCGTGGACTTGCCCGAGCCGGACGCGCCCATGATCGCGACGAACTCGTTCTGCCGGATCGCGAGATCGACGCCCCGCAGCGCGTGGACGATCTCGCCGCCCATGTCATAATCGCGCTGGAGATTGCGCGTGACGATGATGGCGTCCTTCGGGATGTCGGCGGGCAGCCTGGCCATGCGCTCGGCGGTGTCGCCCAGACTCGCGGTCACAGGGTCCGTCCGATCAGCGCCTCGAGCTGCGCTTTGGCCCGGAGATAGCCGAACCGCGCGTTCACCACGTCGACCTCCGCCTGGTTGAGGGCTTCCTGCGAGGTCAGCACGTCGACGATGGTCGAGGCGCCGAGCCGATAGCGCTCCTGCTGGACCCGGAGGTCTTCCGTCGCCGCGGCGACGCTGGTGGCCGTAATGTCGATCTTGGACTGCGCCGCCGCGAGCTCGGCCAGCCGCTGGGTGAGCTCTGCCTCGACGGCGCGCCGCTCGTCGGTGGCGGTGGCCTCGGCCACGTCGAAGGTGGCCTCACGCTGCGCGATCGTCAGCTCGCGGTCGAACCGGTTGAACAGGTTCCAGCTCAGCTGCAGGCTCAGCTGGCGCTGGTTGAAGAACGCGTAGTCGTTCGCCCGGCTCGCGTTCCAGCTCGTGTTCGCGCCAAGCGTCAGGCTCGGCCAGTAGGCCGAGCGCGACGCCTTGAGGTTGGCGCGTGCGACCTCGGCACTCGCAACCGCATTCTGGATACGGGGCGACTTGGCCTCGGCGTCCTGGCGCAGCGCCGCCGTGTCGATGGCGGTCACCACTTGGCGAAAGCTCGAGTCGTCGAGCGCGCGGACCCGGCCCGACGTGCCCACGAGTCGCGCGAGGCCGGCCTCCGCGGTCGCGAGGTCCGTTTGGGCCTGAATCAGGTCGAGCTGCGTATTCCCCAGCGTGACCAGGGACCGGAGCGAGTCCGAGCGGGTGGCGGACCCGGCGTGCAGCTTCGCGACCGACACCTTGAGCTGCTCCTCGGCCCGGCGGACGCTCGCCTGGCGCACGCTGACGAGCTGCGCCGCGCTCAGGGCGTCGAAGAACTGGTTGGTCGTGGTCAACGCCTGCTGGAATCGCGCGTCCACCAGCCCGGCATTCGCCTGCGTCTGGCCCGCCTTGGCCGCCTGGAGCTCGGCGCCCCGGCGGAAGCCGGTGAACAGGTCGACGCTCGCGCTGAGCGAGGTGGTGAGGCTCCGGTTGGTCGTGTTGCCGGAGAGCACCTGACCGGTGACGGGATCGATCCGGGACGCGCCTTCGGAGGAGAACGCGCTGGCGGATGAGTTCGCATTGAGGGTGGGCAGGAAGTTGCCCCAGGCGTTCCGCCGCTCGGCGCCGGCGGTCTCGACCTCACGCTGGGCCTGAATCACGTCGGGCTGCGTTCGCTCGGCCAGCCGGATGGCCTCCGTGAGCGAGACGGCGCGTTCCTGCGCCGCGAGCGGCAGGGGAACCAGCAGAATGGACAGCACGATGAAGCGCATGCGGCTCATGCGATCCCGGGTCAGGGTCGACAGCGGAAAATAGCCTTGAAGGGTCCGAACGACAGAATTCGCCTGCCATGCCGGCCGTCGCATGGGCGCGAGAACGGCGCCGGGACCCCGGCCGGACACTGGCGCATCCGGTCACTGCATTGGGGTGCCGCCCCGGCTACCGTGGAGCTCGTGACGCAGGGAGTACAGCCGGAGGCCCTGGGGCGTTGGCGGGGACCCGCCAACGCTTCCGCCGACGGTCCAGTATACTCGGGCGAGGTTTCGTGGCATCATCCATCATGACCGAGGACGTGATACGACCGACCCGGTTGTGGTCCGGGCCCCGTCTGCGCCGCGACGACTTTCCGTGATGCCGGGGTCCACCGACCCAGCCCCCCGCGCAGCTGCCCCGTCGGCCGAGGCACCCGACCCGCACGAGGCCGCGGCCATCGCCCGCGTCCAGCGGGGCGACGCCGAGGCATTTGACCTGCTCGTGCGGCGGTACATGCGGACGGGATACGCCGTGGCCTTTCGGGTGTTGGGCCATCGCGAGGACGCCGAGGACGTGGTGCAGGAGGCCTTCCTGGCTGCCCTGGCCAACATCGGCACCTTCGACACCAGTCGCAGGTTCGGGCCCTGGTTCCACCGGATCGTGGTGACTCGAGGACTCAACTTCCGGAAGTCGCGCGGTCGCCGCGCCGCCGAAGCCCTCGATGACGCCGGCGTCGCCACCACCGAGCCCGGGCCCGCGGTCGCGGCCGAACGCGAGGGGCTCCGGCACAGTGTGGCGGACGCGCTCGGCCGGCTGCCCGAGCGGCAGCGCATGGTGGTGCAACTGTTCGAGCTGGATGGCTTCTCCGGCGCCGAGATCGCCGGTATGCTCGGCCTCTCCCCGGGCACGGTGCGATGGTACCTCCACGAAGCGCGGCAGTCCCTGCGCGGGATGCTCGCCCATCTGCAGGAGACGGCACGATGACCCCTTCGCATTGGTCGCTCGACACCGATCCGCCGCGTGACGAGAGGCTCGCTCGACTGCTTCGGTCGGCCGAGTCGGCGGATCCCGGTGCGGTGGACTGGGATGGCCTGCATGCGCGAATCCTGCGCGGCGCGGGCATGGCCGCCGGCGCCCCGGCGGCAGGGGAATGGTGGGACGTGGTGGCGCAGTGGCGGCGGGTCGCAGTAGCGGCGAGCGTGGCGGCCATCCTGGGGGCAGGGGCGTTGCTCTGGCGCACCGGACAGTCCGACACGGACGTTTCCCTGCACGACGCGACCCCCGAGACCGCGGCGCTGGCCCGTGTGGTCGTCGCCTATCCGGACGAGGCCGTGTTCACCTCCATGGTGGAGGACGCCGGCACGGACGAACTCGCCGCGTGGACGCCGCGATGACCGAGCCCCGGTCCCGCCTGGTTGCCGGCATCGTGATCGTGCTGGTATTCGTCGCGGGTGTCGCGGTAGGCTTTTTCCTGCGCCGCGAGATGGCGTGGCACGATGGGACGCACGGCCTGGCCGTGGGCGGGCCGGCGCCAAGGTCATCGGCGGGCGTCAAGGCGTCGATGCTGGCGCGACTGGATCGCGAGCTCAAGCTGACTCCGGCGCAGCACACGCGGATCGACAGCGTATTGACTCGGCGCGAAGCCGACCTCCACACCCTCATGTCCCAGACCCGTCCGCGTTTCGATTCGATCGCGCACCGGACCAGGGCCGAGATCCAGGCGGTCTTGACCCCGGAACAGCGCGACGAATTCGCCAAGATCGTGCAGGAGATCGATCGGCGGCGTCAGGCGAGGGAAGGGAAGAGGTAGGGGGCAGGCAGTCAGGCGACGACGACAGGGGTTCGCGAGCTGCCCGCCCGCTCGCCTGCCGTTACCGATCCCCGCGCCGCCGAAATGCCTCGCGCCAGGCGCTGATGGCCAGCCAGCCGCACAGGATGCCGAAAGCGTAAGCGGTGATCGTCGGCAGGGCGAAGAACAGGGCCCCAAGCGCGATCAGGATCGCGCTCAGCGGGAGAAAGATCGAGCGGCGCGCGTTGGTGATGAGCGCGCGTACCGCCAGCGCGGCCCGCCGCCGCCGCTCCCGACGGGTCGGCGCGTGGGCGAGACCCGCGACCTCGGGGCTTTCCCGGCCAAGGACCGTGGGCAGCGCGGCACTCAAGCGCCGCGGCCCCCGGGCCGCCCGGCGGATGACCTCACGACTCCGGGCCACGTCCAGCCGGAACTGGCGCTCCATCGCCTCCGCCAGGCCGACGTCCTCGATCAGCACGTCGAGCTCCCAGTTTCCCAGCAGGCTCGACGGGTTGAGGTTGCTCGAGCCCACCCGGGTCCACCGGCCGTCGGCCACGAGTGTCTTGGCGTGCAGCATGGGGCCGTCCCACTCGAAGATCCGCACCCCGCTCCGGAGCAGCTCTCGGTAACCGATCCGCGACAGGTTCCGCACGAACGGGAGATCGCTCGCACCCGGCACCAATAGCCGGACATCCACCCCATCGCGCGCTGCGTCCCGGAGCGCCTGAAACAGCCGCGGCGGCGCGACGAGGTACGCATCGGTGATCCACAGCCGGTTGATGCTGCCCGCCGCCAGCAGCTCGATCACCCGGTAGGTCCGCTCCCGACCCGGCTCGCCGCTGACGACCCGCACCCCCGCGTCGCCCTGTGGCGCCACCCGGCCCGCGATGTCCTGGTCGGGAAGGGAGCCGCCGGCCACGCCCCAGGTTTGTGCGAAGGCCTGGTCTAGCACGGCGGCGGCGGGGCCCGCGACCTCGACGGCCGTATCGCGCCAGGGCGCCAGGTCACGCGCCTCCTCGCCGGTCCACTCGCACCCGATGCAGAGGCCGCCGATCACGGCCCGCGACCCATCGGCCACGACCAGCTTCCGGTGGTTGCGAGAAAAATTGGAGACCAGATCCACGGCGGAGAGTCGCCGGAACGCGCGCACCTCGACACCGGCCTTCTGAAGCGATCGCCAGAAGGACCGGGGCGTGGCGAAGCTGCCCAAGCCATCGTAGAGGACCCGTACGTGAACGCCCTCGCGGGCGCGCTGGGCGAGCAGATCGGCGAACCGCTTCCCGGCGGTGTCGGCGCGGATGATGTAGTTCTCGAAATGAATCCAGCGAGTCGCCTCGGCAATGGTCGCGATCATCGCGTCGTAGGCGCACGGGCCGTCAATCAGCAGATCCACTCTGTTGCCGGGAATGGGGCGGCCGCCGGCCGCCCGGTTGATCGCGTTGGCGACCGACTGCTCGGCGTCGGTTCCGCCCGGGCGGGCCGCCGGGCGGGCGGTCATGCGCTGCCGAGACCCAGCACGCGCTCGTGGGGCCTGAGGGCCTCCAGCACGAAGGCGATGTGCTCGTCGAGCGGCACGCCGATCTCGGCGGCTCCCTGGATCACGTCGTCCCGGCTCACGCCGCGCGCAAACGCCTTGTCCTTGAGCTTTTTCTTGACGCTCGAGACCTCGAGGTCGCGGAGGCTGCGTGACGGGCGCACCAGGGCGCACGCCACCAGGAATCCGCACAGCTCGTCCACGGCGAACAAGGCTTTGGCCATCGCGCTGTCGCGAGAAACGCCGGTGTAGGGGGCGTGGCCCAGGATGGCGCGGCCGCTGTTCTCCGGCAGGCCCTCGGCGGTGAGGATGCGGACGCCTTCCGCGGGATGCTCCTCGGTCGCGGAGTGGGCGGCGTTGGGAAAGCGCTCGTAATCGAAGTCGTGCATCAGACCCACCAGACCCCAGGCCTCCTCGTCCTCGCCGGACTTCCGCGCCATGGCGCGCATCGCGATCTCCACGGCATACATGTGCTTTCGGAGGGCATCGGACGCCGTATACTCGTGCATCAAGGCGAGCGCGTGGTCGCGATCGAGCGCCATGGGATGTCCGGGTCAGGTCGGCTGTGCGTACCCGGCGGTGAGGGGCACGCGAGTCGCCACCTCGCCATCGAGTGAGATCTCGAACGCATAGGTGCCGGGCTGCGGGAGCGGCACGTCGAACACCAGGACCGCGCCGGCCTCCACGTCCACGACGCCGGCGGGCGGCTCGCCGAACTGCACGGTGCCTTCGCCGCCCAGCAGCTCGGTGCCGGCCTCGTCCACGAACCGGATGCGGATCGAGTGGACGCCGATCTCGGTGCGCCGCCCGCGCACCCTGAGCACGAGATGGGTGCGGGGGCAGACGGAGGGAAAGTTGGTGAGCCAGACGTGCTGGAACATGCCCAGGACGCTGAGCTTGCCCTGCTGGTCGATCAGGGCATAATCGGCGACGATGGCGAAGTCGAGGTGCAGGTCACGCCACCCGGATCGAGTTGATGACGTCGTGCTGGCGGATGCTGTTCACGACGTTCATCCCGTCGCGAACCTGCCCGAACACGGTGTGAACCCGATCGAGATGGGGCTGGGGCGAGTGGCAGATGAAGAACTGGCTGCCGCCAGTGTCCTTGCCTGCGTGCGCCATGGACAGCGTGCCCGCCACGTGCTTGTGCGTATTGAGGTGCGTCTCGCACTTGATCTTGTAGCCGGGGCCGCCGGTGCCGACGCGCGGATTGTTGGGATCCTTGGACAACGGATCGCCGCCCTGGATCATGAAATTGTTGATCACGCGGTGGAAGCGGGTTCCGTCGTAGAACTCGCTGTTGGCGAGCTTCTCGAAGTTCGCCACGGTATTGGGCACCTCGCTGTCGAACAGGTCGGCCACGATGGTGCCCTTGCTCGTCTCGATGGTCGCGGTTTTGGCCACGCATTACTCCGGAGAGGGGGTCCGCGGGCTAATCTAACACTGTCGCCGCGAGCCCGGCTTCCCGAAGAAAGAGGTCTCCGCCGGTCGGCCGACCCTCCCGCTGCACCGCGCGCGTGAGCACCAGTCGGTCCTTCGCGCGCGTCAGGCCCACGTAGAGCAGGCGGCGGGCCTCCTGGAGGCCCGCCAGGTCGTCATGGTCCAGCGTGGGACCGCCCGGCAACTGCCCGTCTTCCACGCCGACGATGTACACGCGGGAGAACTCCAGGCCCTTGGTCGCGTGGAGGGTGAGCAGGCTCACCCGATGATGGTCGGTGCCGGCGCCATCGCTACGTGAGAGCGCGACGCGCTCCAGCAGCAGGGCGATGCTGTCGGCCAGCGTCGGCGCGCCGCTCGCCGCGACCAGCGCGCCCAGCCGTGCGGCGCTGGTCGGGTACCGCGCCGCGACCGGGCGCTCCCGACGCAAACGCTCGAGCAGCTGAGCGCCGCCAAGCCGTTCGACCAGCTCGTCGGCCGAGGGTGCGTCGGTGCCGGCCGCCTGCTCCGCGTAGGCCTCGAGGCACCCGCTATAGCGGCCGAGCGCCGCGGGCAACGCCAGATCACGCATCAGGCGCTCCTCGGGCGTCGGGTCGGGCGGCGCATCCAGCGCCAGCGCGAGCCCGAGCCAGCCGAGCAGGTGCACGAGCGCCGTCTTGCGCGCGCGGACGAGCCGGAGCTCGCCCAGGTGGCGGGTCACGCCCACCAGCGTTCCGGCGTCGTCCAGCGCGTGATGCGATCGGCCCCGCGCCACGCTGAAGCGGTGCGCCAGATCTTCCAGCCGCGCGCTCTCCTCCGAGAGCGAGCGCGCGAGCGGCAGGGTGTCGAAGAAGACGAGGTCCTCCACGCCCGGAAGGCCGGCGGCGAGCCGCCGCAGCACCGGCACATCGAACGTGTAGCCGTTGTGCGCCACGAGCAGGTCGTCGCCCACGAACGCGCGGAACTCGTCCCAGCACTCCGCGAGCGTCGGCTGCTCACAGACGTCGGCGTCGTGATATCCATGGACGGCGCTGGCGCGAGGACTGATCGGGCGCGACGGCCGCACCAGTCGGTGGAACTGGTCCACGATGACCCGTCCGCGCACCCGAACGGCCGCCAGCTCCACGATGTCACACGCCGCCGCGTCCATTTCGGTCGTCTCGACGTCGAATGCGACGTAATCCTGCAGCGGATCGGCGAGCCCCCGGCACTGCAGCAGCTGCAGCGCCTTGAAGAAGAGCAGCGGCCGCGCCCCACCGGCGCGGAGCACGAGGTCACCCGGGGCCGGACGATCGTCGGGCTCGAGCCGACGCACCCGGTCGCCCACGCCTGCGCGCAGCATCGGGAGCAGCGCGAGGTCCACGCCGCGGTCGGATTCGAGCCAAACCGTCGCGCCGCTGTCGCGGGTCTCGAGCAGGCGGTCGGCGAGATGCGCGGCCCCCGGCGTGTCGGCGGGATCGCTCAGCTCGGCGGCGCGCTCGTCGAGCGGATTGCGGTAGCGACCCAGCCGCACGGCGAGCAGCGCGTCCACCAGGCCGGCGAGCATCTCGTGGGTGCGGCGCAGGCCCGCGAGGTTCTCGACGTGGAATACGAACCGCCAGGCCACCCGCGCGTCCGGGTCGCCGCGGTTGGTGCGGGCGAAGACCCGCAGCGCCGTGAGCAGCTCGAGCCCGCGGTGGGCCGCGCGCACCCGCTGGAGCAGCGCGGGCGGCAGCACCCGCTCGGCGAAGGCCTCCACCGGCAGCGGATCGTCCGGCGCCTGGATGATCCGAAGGCTCGCCACGACCGCGCCAACGAGCTCGTCGTCCAGCAGCGCCTGCCCGCGGGCCATGAGGCACGGCACGCCGGCCTCGATGAGGCGAGTCTCGAGCCGCTGCCCCAGGCGATGCGAGCGATAGAGCACGCCGTACTCGCCCCAGTCCAGGCCGGTGGTGGCGCGGTCCCGGAGCAGATCGGAGACGACCCACTCGGCCTCGCACGATTCGTCGGTAAACGTGTGCGCCGCGACGCAGTGCTCCGACTCGCGGATGGCCTCGAGCTGCTTCACGAACAGACCCGGATTGCGGGTCACCACCCGGCGCGCGATCTCGAAGATCTGCCGGGAGCAGCGGCGATTGAGATCGAGAACGATCGGCGTGTCGATGCCGAAGTCGTCGCGAAATCGCCCTAGGATGGCCGGGTCCGCGCCGGTCCAGGAGAAAATCGACTGTTCGTCATCGCCGACGGCGAAACAGTTCCCTTCCGGGCCGGCCAGACCGGTCACGACCTCGTACTGCGCCAGGCTCAGGTCCTGAAATTCGTCCACCAGGACGTAGTCCCACCGGCCTCGGAGGTCGGCGCGGAGGTCCTGCCGGGCCCGGAACAGCTCGCCGGCGCGAGCGATGAGATCGTCGTAGTCGAGCAGATTCCGAGCCCGGAGCGCCTCGGCGTAGCCCTGGAACAGCTCGGCATCGCCGTCGATCAGCGGGACGTGCTGGAGGCGGTGCCGGCCGAACGCCTGCAGCACAGCCCCCTGGCGCTCGGTCCGGACCCCAAGCCGCCGCAGCACCCGCCGCTGATAGTCATCGTCCGCGATGCCGAATCCTCGGCGGAGTCCGGCCGCCGACGCATGGTCGCGCAGCAGCCCGAAGCACAGCGCGTGGAGCGTGCCGCGGGTGACCTCGTCCGCCAACGGTCCGACTTCGCGCTGGAGCCGCGCGGCGATCTCGTCGGCGGCCTTGTTCGTGAAGGTGACGGCGCAGATGCGGCGGGGATTGAGCCCGTGCCAGGCGATGAGGCGCGCGATGCGGGCGATGAGGCAGAAGGTCTTCCCGGCGCCCGGTCCCGCGACGACGAGCACCGGACCGAGCGGCGACTCGATCGCCTGGCGCTGCGCGGGCGACGGGTCGAACGTCACGCGGTGCTCACCGACCCGCGCAGCTCGTCCAGGGTCCGGTGCCACGCCTCCGCGCTGTCTGCCGGCGCACGGCAACTGGAGCCCGCGCACGCGTAGCCGCGTGGCGCGGCGCCCATCGCCACCATGCCGGCCAGCGCCGCGGGCAGCACGTCCGCCGAGGCTTCGGCGGGAGCGAGTCGCCGGATCACCCGGCGCGGCACAAAGGCCGCCAGCGCCGCCCGGTGCATGTGGTCAGCCGTCGCATCGCCCCGCTCGCCGACGATGACGAGGTGGGTGGCCGGTTGCACGTGCCAGTCCACCGCCAGCAGATAGGTCGCGGCGTACAGGCCCAACTCCGCGGACCGCCCCGCGAAGGCCCGCACCAGCGCCAAGCCGCGTTCACGCCACCGCGCGGCTCCCGTGAGCTCGTGGAGACGCGCCAGCACGATCCCCGCCACCCCGTTGGGCGATGGCGTCGGCGTGTCCTCCACCGGCTTGGCCCGGGCCGGCAGGAGACCGGGCTCAGGCCCGCGCCCGCGTGCCGTGTCGAAGAGACCACCGGTGTGCTCGTCGAGGTACTCGGCCCACACACGGTCCATGATGTGCCCAGCCCAGTCGAGCCACGCGCCGTCGCCGGTCGATTCGTACGCGTCGAGTGCCGCCGCCGCCGCCTGCACTTGGTCATCGAGCAGGCCGGTGAGACCGCCGGCGGTGTGGGCCACCGCGTTCTCCGCGACCTGCTCGGTGCGCACACGGTCGAGGGTACGGAGCGCGTGGTCGCGTGCATCGGTGTCGTTCAGGATCGCGCCGGCGCGCAGCATCGCCGACGCCATCATGGCATTCCAGTTGGTATAGCGGGTCCGGTCCACGAAAGGCGCGGGGCGCCGCTCGCGCGCCGCGAGAAGCTTACGCCGGGCCTCGTCCAGCAGACGGCGAACATCGGACTCGGATCGGCCTTCGCGCCGTGCGATGTCTTCCGGCGTGGCCGCGACGAACAGCACGTTCTTCGAGGGGTTGTGGTGCATCTCACCCGCCGTGCCGATGTCGTAGTACGCGGACGCGACGTCCAACTCGTCGGGGTCGAGCACGGCGGCGGCTTCGTCCCGGGTCCAGGTGAAGTAGTCGCCGTCGTCATTGAGGCCGACGTCGGCGTCCTGGCTCGCCGCGTAGCCGCCGGCGGGATCGGCCATGACCTCGCGCACCCAACGCACGATGCCACGCGCGGTCTCCGCATACGTCTCGGTCCCGAACAGGGCATAGGCCTCGACGTAGGCTCTGAGCAGCTCGGAATTGTCGTATGACATTTTCTCGAAATGCGGCAGGATCCATTCCGCGTCCACGCTGTACCGGTGGAACCCGCCGCCAAGATGGTCGTACACCCCTCCGCGCGCCATGCCGTGCAGGGTGCGATCGAGGATCGTGCGGGTCGTTTCGGCCGGCGCATCCCACCAGCGGTGAAGCAGAAGGAGCATGGCGCCGGGGTGCGGGAACTTGGGGCTGCGGCCGAATCCGCCGTTCACCTGATCGAACACCCGTGCCATCTGGGCGACGGCGTTCTCGAGCAGCGTCACTGACGGGTCCCCGGGCGCCGCCTCGTTCAAGTCCTCGCCGACGACCCGCCTCACCGCATCCGCCTGCGATTGCACCTGCAGCCGGCGCGTGCGATACGCCTCGAGCACGCTTTCCAAGACCGTGCGAAACCCGGGGCGGCCGTGCGCGTCACCCGGCGGGAAGTAGGTCCCCCCGTAGAACACTTCGCCGGCCGGTGTCAGGAACGCGGTGAGTGGCCAGCCGCCCTGGCGGGTGAGCGCCTGGACGGCCCGCTGGTAGCGGGCGTCGACGTCGGGGCGCTCGTCGCGATCCACTTTGATGCAGACGTAGTGCTCGTTGAGAAATCGGGCGAGCTCGGTATCCTCGTACGACTCGCCGTCCATGACGTGACACCAGTGGCACCACACGGCGCCGATGTCCAGCAGCACCGGCTTATCGCCCGCGCGGGCGGCGGCGAACGGCTCGTCGCCCCAAGGGAACCAGTGGATCGGCTGGTGGGCCGCCGAGCGCAGGTAGGCCGAGGCGGCGCCGGCGAGGTGATTCGAAGACATGGTACAAGGTAGCGAAAAGGGCGCACCGTGGGGTGCGCCCGTGGCCACCGATCGAGATCGACCTCAGGACGGTTTCTTGTGACTCAGCGAGTACACGTAGGCCGCGACCGCTTTCACCTCGTCGTCCGTGATGGTCGATCCGCCCTTGGGCGGCATCACGATGCCACTCTTCGACTCGGCCTGCGGCACGCCAGTCGTGACCTGCTTGACGATCGCCTCGTAGGAGCCGTCGCTGTGGATCCACTCCGCATCGGTCAGGTTCGGGCCCACCGCGCCCTCCGCGTTGCTGCCATGGCACGCGTAGCAGTTGCCCTTGCCGTGAAAGATGCTGTCGCCCTGCGCGATCATGGCCGGCGTCACGCCGTCGGCCTGGGCCGCGGCGGGGCGCGCTCCCAGCACGGCGGCGAACGCGAGCAGCAGGCCGAAACGAGTCCGGTTGTCCATCGTGGCTCCTCTCAGGGGAACGTCGACTGACTGCGGGCTATAGAGAATACTGCCGCACGGAAGGTGGTCAAGACTCGGCAAAGCAAAGGCCGCACCGAATGCATCGGTCCGGCCCAAGATATTGACGCGCCGAGGGTTGAAGATTTCCGCCGGCCGCAGGCGAGGGTTGGTCTGTCCTCTTTCCGAACGTCGGCATGGCGGCGCCGAGACCGGCCCGGACCGGCTCAGGCATCAGGGACCCGGCGCGACCGGACGAATCTCGACGCGGCGGTTTGCTTCCCGGCCTCGCGGCGTCGTGTCGGGCGTGAGGGGCACCGAGGAGCCGTATCCCCGAGCCACGATCTGCTGGTAGTTGACGCCCTTCACCACGAGATAGTCGCGCACCGCCTCCGCCTGCAGCGTGGTGATGCGCTGATCGTCGCTCGCCGAGGTCCCCTTGTCGGTATGCGCGGCAATTTCCACGTGAGCCGACGGGTTCCGATGGAGGAGGTCGGCGATCGAGTCGAGCACCTCGTAGGACGACGTCTGGAGCCGGGCGGTGCCGGGCACGAAGCTCACATCCTGCAGCACGCTCGGCGTGATCGGCCCCATGCCCGCCGCGGACCGCGGCACGGTCACGTTCTGCCGGGGAATGACTCGACCGTTCGTGTCGATGGCCGGCTGCGGCGGCGCCTGGGCGTTGGGCGGCGGCTGAGCCGCCGCGTTCGGCCGGGTCACGGTTGCTCGCGGCGGGGCGGTCGGGGGCGCCGCCGCCGCATTCGGTTGTGTGGGATTGGGCGGAGCGCCCGAAGGCGCCGGCCGGCTTGGGACCTGACTCTGGGAGCATCCCTGCGCGTTCACGGCAGCTCCCGCTGGTGTGCGAGGACACCGGTCGAGACCGTCGAGCACACCGTCGCCGTCCTCGTCGCCCGGGCACCCGAGCGCGTCCACCGTGGCGCCGTGGGGCGTATCCGAGCAGCGGTCGAGGCCGTCGGGAATCCCGTCTCCATCGCTGTCCTTCGGGCAGCCGCGTGGATCCACCAGCACGCCGGCCGGTGTATCGGGACATTGGTCCAGCCCGTCCGGGATGTTGTCGCCGTCGGTGTCCTGAGAGCACCCGCGGGAATCCACCGTGGCGCCGGCCACCGTGGTGGGGCAGCGATCGATCCCGTCCGGCACCCCGTCGCCGTCGCTATCGCTGGGGCAGCCACGTGAATCCACGGTGGCCCCCGCCGGCGTGTCGGGGCAGCGATCGCGGTTGTCGAGCACCCCGTCGCCGTCAGCGTCCTGAATCGGCCGGCTGCCGAGCATGACGCTGAGCCCGAGGCTCGCGCCGAAGTTGACCACTGTTCGGGGCGACACCGGTGGCGACGCATTCGGCTGCCCCTTGCTCTTGTTGCGGAGCAGGAGACCATCGCCGCGGACCATCAAGACCGGTGTCACCCCTACCCGAAATCCCGCGCCACCGATCAGCGCCGTGCTCGAGCCGCAGGGCGGGTCGTTCGGCGATGCCACGCCCGGACATTAGCTACCGTAATTGGTCGAGCACAGCCCGGCAAGAAGGAACACCGAGTTCGATCCGCCGATGAGAATGTTATAGAGGGCCGACAGTCCGAGATTCCGGACGCCGACCGACGCGTTGCCCACATCACTCTTGGGGGAAGTGAAGAGCCCTTCCGCCTCGACGGAGAAGTTCATGGGCAGCCAGACGCCGATGCGGCCGATCCCTCCGGCGCTGCCGCCGAGCTTGGTGGCGGTATCGAACGACTGGTACAGCCCGGCCGCTCCGACCTCGAACAGGTACTTCCGCTGCTGCGCCGCCGCCGAACTGCTCAAGGCCAGCAGCAGGAGTCCAGCCACCAGCACGCGCGACCGGGCCGGGCGGATGTCACACTGTGGGTAGGTTCGCATAAGACAAATAGATACGGCTCTCGGGGGGGCCTGACAAGGAGCGGCGTCACCGGCGGCGGACGACGGGCGGCCAGGCGGCCCGCTCCCACCGGTGGCCGGGTGGCATTGCACTCCGGTCCCCACTACGATTCGTCGGCCCGGTCCCCGATGCAATAGGAGAGGTGATGCGCGCGGTCATCGAGTTCTGCGTCGTCTGAAACTACCAGCCCCGAGCCGCCAGTCTGGCGGCTGAGCTGAAACAGGCCTGGCCGGACGCGGAAATCCGCCTCATCCCTTCCTCCGGCGGTGTCTTCGAAGTGACGGTCGATGGCAATCTCATCTTTTCCAAGCGGGCCCTCCGGCGGCACCCGGAGCCGGGGGAGATCATGCGACTGATTCGGCAGCCGGGCTGAGATGCGGATCGCCATCTCCACCGGCGGCGGCGATGCCCCGGGGTTGAATGCCGTGATCCGCGCCGTCGTGCTGTCGGCCCATCACCGGGGGTGGAAGTCGTACGGAATCCAGCGGGGCTACGAGGGCCTGCTGTCCTTCAACGGCGTCGTTCCGCTCGGTCCCGCCGAGGTCCGCGGGATCACCCATCTTGGCGGCACTATCCTCGGCACCACCAATCGGGGAAATCCGTTCCGCTACGTCACCCGCGATCACGAGGCGCAGGCCTACGAGCGCGACCGCTCCGACGACCTGGTCGCGGCGTTTCAGGCCAGCGGCTTCGACGCGCTCGTGTCGATCGGCGGCGACGGAAGTCTGCAGATCTCGCACGATCTCTGGCGCAAAGGGCTGCCCGTGGTGTGCGTGCCCAAGACGATCGACAACGACGTGAGCAGCACCCAGCGGACGTTCGGATTCGATACGGCCGTGACCACCGCCACCGAAGCGATCGACAAGCTGCACTCGACGGCCGAAAGCCACGACCGCGTGATGGTGGTGGAGCTGATGGGACGCTACGCGGGGTGGATCGCGCTCTACAGCGGTCTCTCGGGGAGCGCCGACGTGATCCTGCTGCCCGAGATCCCATTCGACATCGAGAAGGTGTGCGCCAAGATCCGCAGCCGCGAGGACGCCGGCCGCCACTTCAGCATCGTGGTCGTCGCCGAAGGCGCCCGGCCCAAGGACGGGTCGATCGAGCTGCTCGAGCGACGGGGCGTGGGCACCGTGGACCGGCTCGGCGGGATCGCGAGCAAGGTGGCCCGCGCAATCGAGGTGCACACCGGCAAGGAGACCCGGACCCTCGTGCTGGGCCATCTGCAGCGGGGCGGGACCCCGACGACCTACGACCGGCTGCTCGCGCTCCGGTTCGGTGCCGCCGCCGTCCGGGCGATCGCTGAGGGTGCCTTCGGCACGATGGTCGGACTCAACGGTCAGGAGATCACCCGCATCCCGCTCGAGACGGTCGTCGGCCGGGCCAAGTTCGTCCCGCTCGACTGCGATACCATCCGGACCGCGCGCGATCTCGGGATCAGTCTGGGTGACTGACCCCGCGTACCCACCCACACGCGCGGGCGACGCCGTGGACACCCTTCATGGCGACGCGATCGCGGACCCGTATCGCTGGCTCGAGGACGGCGACGATCCGGCCGTCCGCGACTGGACCGAGCGACAGAACGCCTACACCGAGGCGTGGCTCCTGGCGGTGCCGGGCCGGGACGCCATCCGTCGGCGCCTCGACCAGCTGCTTGCCATTGGCGCGATGAGCGTGCCTACCCCGGCGCGCGGCCGGTATTTCTATCAACGCCGTGACGGTCGCCAGAATCAGCCGGTCCTCTACGTCCGGGAGGGTGTGGACGGCGAGGACCGGATCGCGGTGGATCCGAACGCGCTCGATCCTGCCGGCACGACGGCGCTCGACTGGTACTATCCCAGCGACGACGGGCGCCTCCTGGCCTATGGGCTCTCGAGGGATGGCAGCGAACAGAGCGTCCTCCACGTGCTCGACGTCGCGACGGGCACCAACCTGGCCGAGCGAATCGATCGCACCCGGGCGGCGGACCTGGCCTGGCTGCCGGATGCATCCGGCTTCTACTACACCCGCTACCCCGCGCCCGACACGGTCGCCGAGGGCGAGGAGCATTACCACCGCGCCATCCACTTTCACCGGCTGGGCGTGGACCCCGAGGCGGACGAGCTGGTCTTCGCGCCGCGTGAGAAGGAGCACTGGCCCGGCGTCGGGCTGTCGCCCGACGGGCGATGGCTGCTGGTGAGCGTCGCCAGGACGTTCGACCAGACCGACCTGTATCTGGGTGACCGCGCGGGGGGCCGGGTGTCGCCGCCGCTCGTTCCCGTCGCCGAGGACCTGCCGTTCTCGTTCGACGGCGAGATCGTCCGAGGGCGCCTTTATCTCCGAACCAACCTGGACGCGCCGACCTACCGGATGTACGAGGTCGATCCCGAGCGTCCGGAGCGCGGCCACTGGCGTGAGCTGGTCCCACCTCGCCCCGACGCGGTGCTCGAGGGCGTGCGGGTGTTGGGTGACCGCCTAACGCTGAGCTACCTGGAGCGCGCCTCGTCCCGGCTTCGCCTGGCCGACTTGGACGGTGGGCTCCGCCGGGAAATTCAGCTGCCGACGCTGGGCAGCCTCTTCGGACTCGGCGCGGAGTGGGACGGCCACGAGCTGTTCTTCGGGTTCTCATCGTACACGGTCCCCCCCACCGTGTACCGGCTCGACCTCGAGCGCGAGGAGCAGCAGCTCTGGCGCCGAGTCGAGGCCGACGTGGACCCCGAGCGCTACGTGGTGGAGCAGGTCTCCGTCCGATCGCGGGACGGCACCGAGGTGAGCATGTTCCTGGTGCATCGGCGTGACCTTCCGCGCGACGGCAACGCGCCGACGTATCTCACGGGCTACGGCGGCTTCAACATCAGCATGACGCCGGCCTTCTCGCGGTCGCTGCTCCTGTGGCTCGAGCACGGCGGGCTCGTGGCCATCCCGAACCTTCGCGGCGGTGGCGAGTACGGCGAGGGGTGGCACCAGGCCGGCATGCTGGGGCGGAAGCAGAACAGCTTCGATGACTTCATCGCAGCCGCGGAGTGGCTCGTGCGCGAACGCTACACCCGGCCCGCGCGTCTCGCGGTGGCGGGGGGATCGAACGGCGGCCTGCTGATGGGCGCGGTGCTCACGCAGCGCCCTGAGCTGTTCCGCGCCGTGGTCATTCAGGTGCCGCTTCTCGACATGCTGCGGTATCACCGCTTCCTGATCGCGCGCCTCTGGATCCCCGAGTACGGCTCGGCCGATGACCCCGAGGCCTACGGATGGCTCCGGGCCTATTCGCCGTACCACCACGTGCGGGCCGGCACGCCGTATCCGGCGGTCCTCCTCGCGACGGCGGAGAGCGATACGAGGGTCGATCCCATGCACGCCCGCAAGATGACCGCCCGACTGCAGGCGGCCACGACGTCCGGCCTGCCGGTGCTGCTCCGTCTGGAGGCGCGGGCCGGCCACGGGGCGGGGAAGCCGCTGGCGAAGGTGCTGGACGAGCTGACCGACACCTGGTCGTTTGTGTTTTCGGCGTTGGGGGTCGAGGTTTAGAAGCGCAGAACAGACCCGAACCGAGGAGCCGCCGCCGATGGCCTTTACGACTCGCCCTGCCGCGAGCATGTCCCACCCGGACCGCTGGCTCGCCGTCGCGCGCATTGTCGTGGGACTCTATTTCGCCAAGGCGGTCATCACCAAGCTCGGCATCATCATGGTGGGTGGGATACCGCTCCCGGGCGCGTCGGCCCGATGGGTCGCCACCATGCCCAAGATCGTGAGCAAACAGGCGGAAGGGAATCCGATCCTGTTCTACAAGCACTTCCTCGAAAACACCGTGCTGACCCACCCGGAGACCTTCGCCGAGCTCACGGCGATCGGGGAGACGATTACGGGAATCGGGCTCACGCTGGGCCTGTGCACCGGCGTGGCCTCGGTGGTCGGGCTGATTCTCTCGATCAACTACGGCCTCGCGACCCAGTGGATGACGCCCGGGCAGCAGGGCTTTCACATCTTGCTGGTCACGCTCATGATCTGTTTCTTCGGCGCGAGGGCCGGCCGCACCTGGGGGCTGGACGCGAGGCTCTGGACCTCCCGGCCGAATTCGTGGCTCGCCCGACGACCGTTTTCCTGACGAGGGGCTTGGCGTAACGCAGTACGAGGGGGCATACCATGGCGGTATGCCCCCTCGTGCGTCTGGCCGTATCAGGAACTCGGTACGTGGCGGTATCGCGCGCGGCCACCGTTTGCGACTACGCGCTCAGCGTACGACCGTCGGCGTCGAGCGCATCCCTCCGATCACGCCATCGGCCTCGCAGTGCGCATCCTGCGCGCTGTAGACCAGGCAGAAGACGCCATCCGCATGCCAGCGCTCGTACCACCGGCTCATCACGCCGCGGTCCTGCGCCGAGAAGCGGGCGGAGGGCCTGTCCTCGGTGTAGAGCGCGACGTGAGTGTGCACCGTGCCCGACCACTCGGGCGGCCCGCAGCGCTCGATCGAGGTCTCGCTGCCGATGCTCATCGAGTCGGCCTCGTGCGGCACCAGCTCCAGGATACGGGCGACGAAGACCGTATCGTGCCGGACCTTCGCGCTGAGACAGGCCACGCGTTCCTGCTTGGCAGCGACGCTCTCCTCCCACATGGCGCGGAGGCCGAGACCGGCCTCGCGGGTGAAATGGAACGCCGGCTGAGGACGCACGCTATCGGCTGAAGACGCGCTGGCGCCACTGTCCGACCCGGGCAGCGGCGCGGGGCGTTGGGCGAAGCCGGGTGCCGCGCCCGCCAGCACCAAGCAGGCGAGCGCGAGGCCGGTTCGTCTCAATACTTGCCGCTGGGCAAGATCACTACGTGCGAGCCGTCGATCTCGCAATGAGCCTCATTCTCCGCATACAGGAGACAGAACGTCCCGTCGGTCTTCCACCGCTGCCACCACATGAGCATCACCCCGCGGTCGGCGCCCGAGAAGAGCGAGTACGGACGTTGACTCGGGGTGAGCGCGATGTGCGTATGCACCGTGCCCTGCCACTCGGGCGGTCCGCATTGCTCGAGCGAGGCCTGCGCGGGAACCGCCATGGAGTCGGTCCCGGCCGTCAGCGGGCGCACGCGCGTGATCCGGAGCGTGTCGCCCCGAATCACGCTGGCGAGGCAGGCCACCTGCTCGGCGTGTGCCGCTACGCTGGTCCGCCACAAATCGTGCATGGCGGCACCGGCCTCGGCGTCGAGCGCGAACATCTGCGGGTCGTCGCCGGCGAATGCCAGGAGCGGCAGCGCCGCGAGCGCGCAGACCCAGGCGGCCCTCACGGCGCCTCGGCGAGCGCGACACCCCAGGGAAGCTTCCCGACGGGGATCTTCTGCTTGACCTTCAGACTATCCGTGTCCACCACGCTCACGTCGTTGGACGGCCCGTTGGCGGTGTACAGCACCTTTCCGTCGGGCGTGAGGGCGATGCCCCAGGGCCGCTGCCCCACGGGAATCACCGCGGCGATCGAATCCGAGGGCACGTTGATCACGGCCACGGTGCCGCCGCGCCCGTTTGACACGTACACCCGCCGGCCGTCGGGAGCCATGACCGAGCCCATGGGCTTGGAGCCCTTGGGCATCGTGAGCACCGCGAACTTCTTCTTCGCGCGGGCGTCGATCACCCACACCGTGCCGTCCACCTCGCACGGCACATAGGCGCGCGCCCCGTCGGGGGTCAAGGCGACGGAGCGTGGCCGCATCCCGACCTCGATATGACCGAGCACCTTGCCCGACTGCGCATCGAGGATGGTGATGTTGTGCGCGGTTTCGCCCGTCACCCAGACGGCCTTGCCGTCAGGCGTGACGGCGACCCCCTCCGGCTCTGTGCCCACAGGAATGGTCGCGCGGATCTTGCCGTTGGCGACGTCCACGATCGAGGCGGTACCGGCATCCTCATTCGACACGTAAAGCGTCGTGCCGTCGTGGCTGATGTCGAACGCCTCCGGATCGGAGCCCCCGGGGAGCACCCGCGACACTTTGCGCGTGGCGGCGTCCACCACGGCCACCCCATCCTTCGACTTATCCGCCTTCAGCTTTTCGCATTCCGCGTCCGGCATGGTCGGCGGACAGCGCGGGCTGCCGCTGAGCGCCACGAAGATGGTCTTTCCGTCGGAGGTCACCTTCACGCCGCGCGGTCGGGTGCCCACCGGGATCGTGGCCACGACGCTGGCCGTCCCGGTGTTGATGACGGAGAGCTCCTCCGAGCCCTCGTTGGTGACGTACGCGAGCAGCCCATGCTCCGCGGCGCCGGCAGCGCCGGTGGCGGCCGCGGGCGCGGCCGAGGAGTCGGCAGGGGGTCGCGCGGTCTCGCCCCGGCCACACCCGGCGGCAAACAGGAGGAGTGCGAGCGAGCGGATCTTACTTGGCATCGAAGGTCGCCTTGTCTCGGTTGCGCGCCTGGGCCAAGCCCTGGACCTGGTCGAGCCCCACGGCGCCGGTAAAGTCCGCGCCGTCGACATCGGCCTTGTCCAGCTTGGCGCCGGTCAGGTCGGCGTGGGTGAGATCGGTCTGGACCAGCTCGGCGTTGCTGAGCGTGGCCCGGACGAGGCGGGCCTTCGCAAGCGTGGCGTGCGACAGGTCCGCCTTGAACAGATTGGTGCCGGTGAGGTCCGCGCCGGTCAGATCGGCGCCGACGAAGGTCGCGCGCATGACTCCCATCGACTGGTTGCTGGGGTCGGCGCCCATATTGGCGTCGCGAATGGTCGCGCCGGCCAGCTTCGCGCTCCGCAGATAGCCGATGACGCGAGTGCCCGACAAATTGGCCCCGCGCAGGTCCGCCGCCTCGATGATCGTGGCGAACAGGCTCGCCCCCTGGAGGTTGGCGCGCTGAAGGTCGGCGCGCCGGAGCACGGTGCCGTCCAGGTTCGCGTGCGACAGGTCCGCGCCGGCGAGATTGGCGCCAGTCAGGTCGCACGAGAACAGGCTTGCGCCCGCCAGCTTGGCGTTGGCAAGAGTCGCGTTCGTCAGCGTGGCATGTTTGAAGTCGAGGCCGGCGAGGTCGAGCCCGCTCAGGTCGGTGTTCGAGAGGTCGGCCGGCGCGCTCTGGGTCGCGGCGGCCAGACGCGTCTTGAGCTGGTTCACCGTCAGACGCACCGCCGGGCTATCAGCCGACTGCGCGGTCGGCCGGGGTGAGCTCTGCCAGCCGGCGACTCGGCTCGGCGCCGTCGTCGATGCCGCCAGGAGAAGCGCGACACCGGCGTGAGACCAGGCAAGCATCGGCACGAGCGTCGGCATGGCGAACCTTGGGGTTCGGGTCCGGCGACGGCGTTCGCCGCCGCCTCTTCCGTCAACATAGGGGCGGGCCGGCCCGTTGGCCAACGGCGGTCCCCATAAACGCGAATGGGACCGCGCTGGGCGATCCCGTGGGAGAAGCAAGCCTGAACGGCGTCAGCCGGTCGGTTTGACCGCCGGGCGGCCCGGCGCGAGCTTCGCGTCGCTCCGTCCCCTCACGTACAGATAGATGTCGTTGATCTTGTCCATGTCGAGCCCGAGCGCGCACCACGACGGCATGCCCTTGGTGGGCCGGCCAGCGCACACGGTCTGCACGAACAGCTCCTTGGTGTTGATCGGGCCGTCGGGCTTGAGCGACATGATGAGGTGCGGCGCGATCGTCGTTCCCAGCACATCCTCCCCATGACAGCGGGCGCAATTCAGATTGAACTGCTTCCAGCCGTCGTAGGTGGCCTGGTCCACGGTATCACGCGGGGCT
>JBQCGH010000147.1:0-18604 GCA_051955835.1 Gemmatimonadales bacterium | reverse complement strand
TCCAGGCGCCGCCGATCCCGTATCCGGACGGCCAACGCGATCTCCTGGCCGAGCCGCTCGACCAGTCGCCGGGCTGCCGGCCCGGGCTCGGCGGCGCTCCATCGGATCCCTGAGGCGAGCGCGAGCCGGTCTCGGATGATGACAGCCAGGTGGTCAAGGACCTGGCCCGTGGCGCAGGGCGGTGGGGTAGCAAGCTCCGCGTGCTCACCGGCTTCGAGCATGCGCGGGATGACGATCTCCGAGTCCTCAGTCCATTCTCCTCGCAGGTCGAGCCAGCCGACAGTGGCGGCGAGCGGACCACTCGCGGTTCCGCGCTGCGCCCAGAGCTCGAAGCCTGCCAGCGCGCCATCCCAGCGTGAGCCCGAAACGAACGCAGTCCCGGGCACGCCGGGGCCGCCCAACTGATCGGCGAGTATCGATCGCCAGCGCCAGAGACGCCCGCCTTCCTTGCCCAGGCCTGCTTGCCGGGGAAGTCGCGCCTTGCGCGCAAGCCGCTCGCCGAGCCTGAGCGCGGCCTCGAACGACGGTGGCGGAGGAAACTGAACGACCTCGATCGTTCGGTGCGCAGACCCGAGGCGCACCGCGCGGCCTTCGCGCTGCTCGAGCCGCATCGGCGTCCATGGAAGATCGTAGTGCACCACCCGCTCGGCGCGGCGGAGGTCGAGGCCTTCCGCGGCGACGTCGGTAGCCACGAGACAGACCGGAGGACGACCCGGCGATCGCTCGTCTACCGGCTCGTGAAACCAGCGCATGACCTCGCCCCGCGGCGCCGAGACATGGCCGAGACCAGCGCGATCCCCCGTGCACCAGGCCACGGCCGGTGTCAGGTGTCGCCGCAGGTGTCGCACCGTCTCGCGGCGAGTGGTGAACACGAGTGTCGGCCGACCGTCCGCCAGCAGTGATCGGAGCCGCTCGAGCTTGAGATCGGGCCCTTCCGCCAGGACGGCAACCTCGGCCAGGACCTCGGCGATCTGGCCGGCGTCGTCGAGGGCCAGCTCGAGCAGACCGCCGTCGCTCTCCGGCATCAGCTCCCACCACACCATTTGCTCGTCCAAGGACCCCGCGAACGCACGAAGCTCCGCCCGGCTCAACTGCCGGCCAGCGCGTCGAGCGTCCTCCGCGTGACGAAGCAGCCCGCGATAGCGGGCGAGCGCACGCGCCAGCGCTGGCCAGCTCGAGGCCGCCGCTCGCAACAGCACGCTGTGAATGAGTGCGGCGGTCGGTTGGTGCGTCGAGAGTCTGAGGCGGCCCAACGCCATGAGACAGGCGCACGCTGTCTCATCTTCGGTGGTCGAGGGCTCGCTCGCACCGACCGAGCGGGCCGGTCGGGGACCTGCATCCGTCGATTCCTCGATCACGAGGCGTTCGAGTGCGGTGCCGCTTCTGCCCCGTGCGATGGCGGCGCGAAGCGAGCCGATCCCGTCCGGCAGCAGCGCGTCATCCCGGACGCCGAGCAGCAGCTGATGGGCGAGATCCTCGAGTTGATTGACGATCGGCGTGGCGCTCAGCAGCAGGACTCGCCTGCCCACCAGCCAGGGGGCGACCGTGCGGTACCGGCGGGTGCCCGGGTTACGGAAGTGATGGCTCTCGTCGATGATGACGAGCCCTTTGGGGGCGTGCGGCAGCGTCCCTCGGCTCGCGTGCTGATGACTCGCCACCTCGATGGGCACACCCAGTGCGTCGGCGATCACGCGCCATTGTAGGGTGAGTGCCGCCGGAGCGAGGCACACGGCCGGCGCGTGATAGGCCTCCGCGACTGCCAGCGCAACGTAGGTCTTCCCGCTTCCGACTGCATCCGCGAGAAGGGCGCCGCCGTACCGGTCGATGGCCGCCAGTGCGCGACGGTAGCTTCGCCGCTGCCCGTGGAGCAGCCACCCTGGCGCTCCAACGTCGCGTTCGGCGGGTGTGAGCCGCGCCGCGATTGCCCGTGCGACCTCAACCGGAGGCGCCGCGGCTCCGGCTGCGAGACGGACGCGGAGCGGGTCGGCCGCTGCCAGCGATTCAGCGACGATCCGCGGGGCCGTCCGCCACCAGGCCGGACAACCGCGCCCGCTCTGCAGGGGTGAGGCGGAGATGGGCAGCGACAACTTCATCGATGTTCTCCTGCACCGGCTCGCCTCGTCGCGCCGCTCGGCTGAGCTCGAGCAGCGTAGCGTCGCTCGTCACCGCGTCCGGCAGCGGCAGCCGACCTACGGCCGCCGCCGTGAAGCGGTGGAACCCGCCGGATGCCGGGACGGCGCCAAGACGGGCGATGGCGCGGAGCCAGGTGGAGTTGAGCCAGGCGGCAAGACAGTCGGCCTCGCTCGCCGTTCGAGTGACTGCGACGTAACAGGTATTGAGTGGAACCATCTCCTCGTCTCGCCGCCCGGTGAGCGCGCAGGCCGTGAGTCGGCGCGCCAGGTCGGTCCACACGAGCCGATGCCTCGCGGCCGCCGCCGCCGTGCGAAAAAGTGTCCAGGGTGGGCCGCCCACGAAGTCGGCACGCGCTCGGAGTGCGGGGAGGTGCTGGCCGAGGTGGGCTGCCGCCCCGGGCGGCAGCCGTTCGACCGGTCGGCCATCGGGCTGATAGGGCCAGAGCAGCCGTCGGAGGGGTCGAGCGCGAAAGGGCCGGAGATCTCGGCCCCGTACGGCCCAACGCACCAGCTCGGCCTCCACCGTGTGGGGAGGGTCCAAGAACACGCGATTCGCGCCGGTCTTGACGCCGAGCTGGCAGGTGAGCCGCTCGGCGACGGATGGATGCTCGCTTCGCAGCCGCTCGGCAGTTCTGAGCGGTGCACGCTCAGACAGGACCCATGGGCCGCCTCCTCGGAGCGACGCTTGGGGCACCGTGCCGGCCGTTCCGCCGAGGCCCGTGGCTACGCGATGTCCTGCGGCTGGCCGCTCCTTGCGGGCAACCAGCGCAAGCGGGTACACCGTGGCATCGAACTCGGCGGTAGGGTGACCGGTGAGATCGGCCACGCGCAAGAGGGTACTAGTGGAAGCGAGGTCGTGGCGCGCTGCCGTTCCATACTCCGCCGAGGCGAGCTTGGCAGGAACGAGCAGCGCGATGACCCCGGTGGGCCGAGTCAGCTCGATGGCGCGTTCCACGAAGGCTACGGCGATGTCCGGTCTGTGGCGAAACCCCACGCCCGCTGGGCGCCACCAACGATACCGCCCCGCCAGCTGGCGACGCGTCTGGCTCGGGATGAGCTCCGCCCTGAGCCACGGCGGGTTGCCGACAACGAGATCGAAACCTCCCGCGGCAAACACATCGGCGAAGTGGCTCGGATAGTGGAACCAAGGGACCTCGCGGTTGCGCATGAGGCTTCGGCGCGCGGCCCGTACGGCTCTGAGCTCGGTCCGTGCGCCGGCGATGGCGAGATGGACGCGGCGTTCGGCACCACGGCGGGTGCCGAACAGGTCCGGCGCGCGTGCGTTCTGCACCCGCTCGCGAATACCGCGTTGCAGCGACAGCTCGCCAGCCCGCAGCGCTGCCTCCGCCACCCGGCACTCGGCTGCGCGCAGCTCTCGCACCAGCGCGGCCTTTTCCGCACCGCTCGCCGTGACGAGCCGGCGTCGCACCGCCGCAACCGTCCCGGCGAGCATCGCGTCCTGCGGCGCGAGCCGGGCGGCAACGCCGGCCGGCTCGAGCAGACTATCGCCTTGCCTAATGAGGCAGTCGAGATTGGGAAGGGGCTGGACCTGGTCGGGTCGGTCGGTGCAATCGTCGGCGATGACCGCGAGCCACAGCCGGAGCTCGGTGAGTCGCACCGCCATGGCGTTGCGGTCCACCCCGAACAGGTTGCGCTGGAGCACGCGCCGCCGAGCGCTGATCCCTCCACCATGGGCATGGACGGCGAGGCGTTCGAGCGCGCCGAGTAGAAACGCACCTGAGCCGGCGGCGGGGTCCAGCAGGGTGATCCGCTCGAGCACCACCCCTGCCGACGAGTCGCGGTTGTCGAGCCGTCGTTCGGCCTCGCCCTCAGAGCAGCCGAGGCGCCCCGCCACCAGCGAGGTGAACGCCGAGTCGAGCATGGAACGCACGAGCGCCGCGGGTGTGTAGTAAGTCCCGGAGGTGCGCCGCGCATCGGGGGCCATGACACCCTCGAAGACTTGGCCCAGCATGTCGGGCGCGATGCTGCCCGCGGGGCCGTCCTCGGCAACCACGAAATGAAACCGCTCGAACAGATGATCGAACGCGTCTCGCCAAAGCGTGTTGGGGATGTCGGCCCGGGTGGCACGCTCGAGCGGATGCGGCTCAAAGAGGCCGCCATTGAGGAAGGGGATCGCCCCGAATGCGCGGGCGAACCGGCCGCGGTCGGCGCGAGGACGATTGAGGGTGCCGAAGAAGAGCGGCCGCAGGAAGTCGCGGTGAATGCGCCGGCGTCGCATCAGGCAGGCGTCGATGCCGTTAGCGAGAAAGCGGTCCTGGCCTGCCAGCCATCCTTTCGCCTGGATGAAATAGAGGAACAGCACACGGGTGAGATGGAGCAGCGCCAGGCTCCGGCGATCCTCGGCGCGAAGCGTGGGCGCCAGGCCGCCGGTCATACGCTCGAGGGTGGTTCGGAACTCGCGGAAGAAGCGGCGACCGATCGGCTCGCTGCTCAGCGCATCGGCGGCGCGCGCAGCGTACGCCAGCGGGCTCGGTGCGTCGACCCGGCCGGCCAGCCGGACCAGGGCGGCCAGTGCGGCCTCGGTCGGCCGGTCCAACTCCAGCCCCAGTGTCGGGGTGCCGCCATAGGCGACCGCGACGCCAAGGAGGCGACGCCACGGATCCAGGGCAAGCACGCCAGCCACCCGCCCGTGCGCGAGGAGCCGTCGAGCCATGCGGCGGGCAAGGCGCTCGGGCTGGACACCCTGGACGGCGAACCACGGGAAGCGGCCGATGTGCCCCACCGCGAGCCCGACCCCGGGCACGATGTCGTGGATCGGGTCGTGGCCCAGGCCGGCGACGAGGAAACGCAACGACTCGAGTGTGGTGATACCAGCCAGCGGGGCCGCAAGCGCTGAGCCAGGTCCGGCGGTCGAAGTCACACGGCAGCCTAGGCTGTCGCGACCCCGAAGCCGCCATCATTCCCGCGCCGCCGGGGGCGTCAACACGCTGCTGGACGCTGTGTGACCGGCCCCTTATCCTGCACGCTATGACCCGACCGATTCGCCGACTGTCCGGCCTGCTCGTCCTCGCGGGCATCGCCGGCCTCCATGTCCGCCCGCTCCAGGCCCAGACGGCCGCTGCCAACACCGCCCCAGCCGCCGGCGACAGCGGGATGTTCGTGATTCGCCACGCAGGCGATACCGTCGCCACGGAACAGTTCGTCCGCTCCGAGACCGGAATCGAAGGCACACTGGCCGTCCGAAACGCCAAGAGCACGGCCCAGTCCTACAAGGCCGTAGTGGCCCCCGACGCCTCGGTGGCCCTCATCGAAGTGACCGTCCGGGAGGACGCGGACAGCGGCCGGACGAAGGGCCGCATGGTGCAGCAGGCGCGGATCATCTTCAAGGGCGATAGCGCGTCGGTGGACGACATCACCAACCATGGCCTGCAGACCCGCGTGTTCGGCACCGAGCGCGGCGCCGTGCCATACCTCAATCTGTCGTTCGCGCTGCTGGAGCAGGCCGTCCGACGCTCGCGCGCCGCGACGGTCGGGGGGCGGGTGCCGCTCTTCAATCTGGGAGGCGGTCAGACGCTCGACGGCAAAGTCTCGCCATTGGGCACGGATTCGCTGACCCTGGCGATCGGCACCGTGGAGTATCACCTGCGCGTGGACGTCGGCGGCCGGTTGCTGGGCGCACGCATTCCATCGCAGAATCTGGTGGTGGAGCGCGCCGGCAGCTGAAGGGTTAGCGCCCTACCGGCGGCGATTCCGGATCGTCGCTGCGGTACACCCGGCCCCGCCATTCCACGCGACCCGCACCGCGCCACACCGAGCGCACCACGATGGAGAGCGTGGCGGCCGCGCCGATCGGATAGCCCAGGCCATAGGCCGCGGGAATCTTCATCCCATAGCAAACCAGTATCCAGAATAGCGCCGAGGCGGCGGTGGCGGCGAGCGCCGCGGCGCTGATTCGGCCGACGTCCGCGCCCAGTGCGTTGGCCAGCAGAATGCCCGGCGGCAGCAGCCAGAACAGCGGGGCCGCGGCGAGCAGGAGCGCAACGAACAGGCGGCTGGCCGTCCGATCGGGAAAGGATCGGCGCGCCCCCAGGTACAGGTTCTTGGTCCAGCCTTCGAAGAGCTGAGCGCGGCTCCGGTACATCCGTGTCTCCATGAGCCGGTCCGCAAACGCGAAGTGGATCCGTCGGCCGTCGCGGAGGTACGTCTGCGCCAGCGCCAGGTCTTCCGCGACTTCCTGCCGCACGGCGGCATGCGTGCCCACCGCGTCGTAGGCCTCGCGCGTGGTCAGAATGAACTGGCCGTTGGCGATCACGTCGCGCGTTCGTCGGGCGCGGTTCACCCGCTTCGGATGGTATCGGAAGCCGAGCAGGAGGAGGATCTGCGGCATGACCACCCGTTCCCAGAACGTGACGCAGCGCTGATGCGGCGCCACGGTCAGCAGATCCGCCTGGGCTTGGCGCAGCGCGCCAACGGTTCGCGCCAGGAGCTCGGGCTCGTGACGCGTGTCGGCATCGGTGAAGAGCAGCAAGGCGCCGGTCGCCACGGCGGCACCCTGTGCGCACGCCCAGGGCTTGCCGTACCAGCCGGGTGGCAGCGGCGCTCCCGAGAGCAGACGAAGGCGCGAATCCTGGGTGGCGAGCGCCGACACGATGGCAGCCGTATGGTCGGTCGAGCGGTCGTCGACCACGATCAGCTCCAGCGGGCGGTAGGTCGAGGCCAGGATCGAGCGAACGGCGGTCGCGATCGTCTCGGCCTCGTTCCGGGCGGGAATGATGACCGACGCGGGCGTTCCATCGATTGGAAGGGCGCTGCTCAGGTCAGGCTGACGGTCGGCCAGGCGGGGAAGAGTGGCGAACGGCGCGGCCCACGCCAGGGCGGGCAGTAGATCGGCAGCGGACACGCCAAGCCGGCTAGCGCTCGGTTTTGCCCATCAGCGCATGCAGCTCCTGTTCGATCGCGTCGAGCTGACGCCCGACATCGGCCGCGTCGTACTCGGGGACGAAGGCGGGCACCCCGTTCTGTGCGAAGAGGGTCGCAACCAGCGCGTCGGTATATCCCACGACGGCCACCGCGATGCCCTTGTCGATGACGCGGTTGAGCCGGAGCATGATGGCCATGCCTTGCCGGGCGCGCATGGCCGCCAGCACCGGGGCCAGGTTGCGGATCAGCAGCTCGCGCATGAACTGCAGCTCTTCCACCACCTCGCCGGCCGCGAGGCCGCGCGTGGCGGCGATGCGGCCGTAGTGCTCGCATGCGTGAACCCACACGACGCCGACTTCCCGGCGCAGCGGTCCGACCATTTCGCTGATGACATCGAGGAGGATGCGGAACTCCCGCTCGACGAGAGCCCGCGGTATCGTGGGAGCAGCGGTGATGCGGTCCCCCAGCCAGTCCGCCCACTGTCCGACCATCTGGTCTCGCAGCTCGGCGATCACACGGCCGGCGGCGAGCAGCGCGGGCTGCGAAGCGCGCACGAACCGTCCTCCCTCGCTAAGGTTGCGACAATCTAACCGTGGAGCGTTGATGGGGTCAAAACCACTCGTTCGCCCGCCACGACTCGCACGAGGAAGCCGGATTGCGCTGGTCGCGCCGGCGGGACCGCTGCTGGAACGAGATGATATAACTCGCGCCGTCGCGCTCTGCCGTGCGCTGGATTACGAACCTCACGTCGCGGCGCACGCCGGGGGGCATCACGGCTACTTCTCCGGCACCGACGAGGAGCGCCTTGGGG
The DNA here is from genome assembly GCA_051955835.1 of Gemmatimonadales bacterium. Taxonomy (GTDB): domain Bacteria; phylum Gemmatimonadota; class Gemmatimonadetes; order Gemmatimonadales; family GWC2-71-9; genus CAVVWJ01. Next base: position 10,780 of record JBQCGH010000147.1, on the reverse strand, counting down.
ATCTCAACCAGGCGCTGCGCCACCCCGAGATCGACGCGATCTGGTGCCTCCGCGGCGGCTACGGCATCACCCGCATCCTCGACCAGGTCGACTTCGAGGCGCTTACCCGCCGGCCGCGCGCCGTCATTGGCTACTCCGATGTCACCGCACTGCTGGCCGGCGTGGGCCGCGCCGCCGGTGTCGTCGCCTTTCACGGGCCGACGGCGCGGGCAGCGATGCCGTCGTTCACCCGCCGCCATTTCAGCCGGGTGCTCGGGAACCCCGAGCCGGCCGGAGTGCTGGAGCCGCTCCCTCAACCGTCCGACGTGCTGGTCCCCCGCGACGACCGCGTGGTCACCGTGCGGGGCGGTGTCGCCGAGGGAACACTGGCCGGCGGCAATCTCTCGCTGCTCCAGTGTCTGATCGGCACCGCATTTCTTCCCGACCTCGACGACGCCTTGCTCGTGCTCGAGGACGTGGGCGAGGCGCTATATCGCATCGATCGCATGCTGGCCCACCTTCGCGCGGCTGGAGCGTTGGCCGGTCTGCGAGGAGTGCTCGTTGGCCGGTTTACCGGGCTCGGCCGGCATATCGACGACGGCTCGTTCGGTCTCGACCAGGTGCTCGCGCACTACTTCGCGCCGCTCGGCGTGCCCGTGCTGTCCGGACTGCCCATCGGCCACATCGACGACCAGTGGACCATCCCGCTGGGCGTGCGGGCGCGGATGGATGCCGATGCCGGAACTCTGGAGCTGCTCGAGCCCGCCGTCACCTGACGCCGGCCGTGGCGTCTGCCCGCCGGTGAGGCCCGCGTGCCTCACCAGCGATTAGTTTCTGGTGATGGCCACCCCGACCCTGACCCGCCACCGTCTGCCCGGCGCCCTCGGCGAGATCCTCATCGACGTCCGCGCTGGAGGGCGAACCACGCCGCGTCCTGCCGTGGTCCTCGTGCATGGGTTCAAGGGATTCAAGGACTGGGGGTTATGGCCGTCATTGGCCGATCGGATCGCCCGGTCCGGATTCTCGACAGTCAGCTTCAACCTGAGCGGAAGCGGCGTCGACGACTCCGGCGAGTTCGTGTTCCCCGAGCGCTTCGGCCACAACACCTTCTCGGCGGAGTTGCAAGACCTGAGCCGGGTCGTGGATGCGCTGGCGGGAGGGAAGCTGGGCGTGGCCCCGGCCGGTCCCATTGGACTGCTCGGTCACTCGAGGGGCGGCGGGATCGCCGTCCTCCACACCGCCAGCGACCCCCGCATCCGCGCGCTCGTCACCTGGGCCAGCATCTCGACGGTCGAGCGCTGGCCCAGCGACTGGCGTGCGGCATGGCGTGCGGCGGGAACGATGCCGGTGACTAACGCCCGGACTGGCCAGGTGATTTCGCTCTACCCCGACGTGCTCGACGACGTCGAGGCCCACGGTCAGGCGCTGGACATCGAGGCCGCCGCCCGGCGGATCGCGGTCCCCTGGCTCATCGTGCATGGTACCGAAGATGAGGCGGTCGCGCTGGCCGAAGGGGAGCGGCTCGCCGCGGCCGGCCCGCCGACGACCACCCACTTCATGCCGGTGGCCGGCGCGGGTCACACGTTCGGCGCCGTACATCCCTGGCGTGGGGCGGGACCCGACACGGAAGGCGTGATGGAGGAGACGCTGTCGTTCTTCTCGAGGAAGCTGGGCTGAGTGCCGACCCGCGGGCCGGATCTGAGCGAGCGCGTCTGCCTCATCACCGGCGCCACACGTGGCATCGGCCGCGCAACGGTGGATCGCCTTGCCGCGCTCAACGCACGCCTGGTACTGCTGTGCCGGCGCTCGGAGGTCGGCGCGGAGGTCGCCGACGAGCTGGCCCGCGCGCATCCTGCCCCGCGCGCCGATGTCGTGGAGGTGGACCTCTCGTCGCAGCGATCCGTCCGCGAGGCGGTCGAGCGCGTCCGCGGCCGCTACCCCAAGATCCATGTACTCATCAACAACGCCGGGGTGATTCCCCATCAGCGCGAGACGACGGTCGACGGGCTCGAGATGCAGTTCGCGGTCAACCATCTCGCCTATTTCCTCCTCGCGAACCTGCTTTTCGACCGACTCTCCGCAGGCGCGCCGGCCCGGGTCGTGAATGTGGCCTCGGGGGCGCATCAGGGAGGCACGATCGACTTCGCGGATCTGCAGAGCGAGCGGCGTTACGATCCGGTGCGGATCTACGGACGCACCAAGCTCGCGAACGTCTTGTTCACGTACGAGCTCGCCCGGCGGATCCGCTCCGCGGGGCTGACGGCCAACTGCCTCCACCCTGGCGTGATCGCCACCCAGCTTCTCGCAGACTACATGAACGTCCCGCTCGTCGGCGGTGCGATCGCCCACACCTTCGGCGCCGCGCCGACCGAGGGCGCCGACACCATCGTGTACCTGGCCGCCTCGCCAGAGGTCGAAGGGGTGACGGGCCGGTATTTCATCGGCCGGCACGAGGCCAGGTCTTCGGCGACATCCTACGACGAAGCGCTGCAGCGGCGCCTCTGGGATGAGAGCGTGAAGCTGACCGCGCTCGCGGACGTCGTCGCATCTTGACCCGCCGCCGCAGGGCGGCGAATCTCCGGCATGCCCATCTACACCTACCGCTGCTCCGCCTGCGGCCATGAATTCGACCGGCTCGTCCGGTCCGGGACGACGGTGGCCTGCCCCGAGTGCGATGGCCGGAAGCTCGAGCGCCTTATGTCGCTTCCCGCCCGACCAGCAGGCAGCGCTGCTCCCGCCGACTACAGCCGACTCGGGCCGCCTTCCGCCGGCGGGTGCTGCGGCGGCGGATGTCACTCGCACAACCACTGAGCCCTCGGCTCGACCTGCTTCGTGAGCGGCTGGCCGCCGCTCGTCCGCTCACGGGCGATGGCGACGCCTCCCGCATCTGGGCGGCGGTCGCGCTCATCCTGGTGCCCGCGCCCGATGCCATGCTCCTCATCCGCCGCGCCGAGCGCCAGGGGGATCCCTGGTCCGGTCACATGGCACTCCCGGGCGGGCGACAGGAGCCCCCGGACAGGGATCTGACGGCGACGGCAATTCGGGAGACGGCCGAAGAAGTCGGGCTGAGGCTGTCGCCGGCTGATCTGATCGGTGGCTTGGATGACGTGATACCCCGGACGCCGATGCTCCCTCCCATCGCGGTGAGGCCTTTCGTTTTCACCTTGCCGGCCCGCCCGCCGCTGGCGCCAAACCCCGAAGTCGCCTCAGCCGGCTGGGTTCTGCTCGACCACTTGCTGCATCCAGAGACCTACCACTCCGCCCGCGTCGAGATCCGCGGCGCGCCTCGGGATTTCCCGGCGTATCGGGTCGAGGACTCGATCGTCTGGGGCATGACCGAGCGGATCGTTACCAGTCTGCTGGACCATTTTCGCGCTTGAGCCCACATCTCGGATACACTGGCTTGACATTCGTCAGCCCTTATACAAAGATTAGTCTGGCCTAATTCAGGGTTTCGCATGAACGCAACCGCGGCCTCCGATACGCTCACCAGATCCGTCGAGGACTACCTCAAGGCCATCTACCGGCTGAGTCCCGAGGGCCAGCACGCCTCGACCAGCGACATCGCGCACCTGCTCGAGCTTTCCGCACCATCGGTGAGTGGCATGGTCAAGCGGCTCTCGGAGCTGGGGTTGCTCGAACACGTTCCCTATAAGGGTGTTCAGCTGACCGAGGCGGGCCGCCGCGCGGCCCTCCGTATGGTGCGCCGGCACCGGCTCATCGAAGCCTATCTCGTCCAGTTTCTGAGTTATGGCTGGGATACTGTCCACGCAGAGGCCGAGCGGCTGGAGCACGCAGTGTCCGATACCCTGGTCGAGCGGATGGCGGCCGCATTGGGCAATCCCGTCGTGGATCCCCATGGCGACCCCATCCCCGATGCCGACGGTGCCATTCACGAGCTGGCCTGTACTCCCCTCGCCGAGATGTCCGTAGGTCACACGGCCGAGATCCGGCGGGTCGACGAGCGTGACGCCGAGCGCCTACGCTATCTGGCCTCGCTCGGTCTGATCCCTGGTGTGTCGGTGACGCTGTGCGATCGTCAGCCCTTCGGCGGACCCGTAACCGTGGAAGCCGCCGGCGAGCGCCACATGCTCGGCACCGAGCTCGCGCACGTGGTGTTGGTGGGCCTGGAGGGCGACCGATGAGCGCTGCCTCCACGTCGCCCCTGCGTGAAGCCGAGGTCGGCGGCTGGCGCTATCCCCGTACCCTGCCGAGCCTGCCCGAGTCTCATCATACGGTCGCAGTGCCGCGGGGCGTCTCGTTCTGGCGAAAGGCGCTCGCCTTTGCGGGGCCCGGCTACATGGTGGCGGTGGGCTATATGGATCCGGGTAACTGGGCGACCGATCTCGCCGGTGGCGCCCGGTTCGGCTACATGCTGCTCAGCGTGATCCTGATCTCCAACGTGATGGCGATCCTCCTCCAGGCGCTGGCCCTCAAGCTCGGCATCGTGACCGGACGCGACCTGGCCCAGGCTTGTCGCGACCACTACTCCCGGCCGGTGAGCTTCGCGCTGTGGGTGTTGTGCGAGATCGCGATCGCCGCCTGCGACTTGGCCGAAGTGATCGGGTCGGCCATCGCGCTTAACCTGCTGCTGGGGATTCCGCTGGTCTGGGGCGTTTGCCTTACCGCGCTCGACGTGCTGCTCATTTTGCTGCTGCAGCACAAGGGCTTTCGCTATCTCGAGGCGTTCGTCATCGCGCTCGTGGCCACCATCGGCGTGTGCTTCGCCGTCGAGCTGGTCATGGCCCGGCCTGACGTCGTCGCCGTGATGCACGGCTTGGTGCCTCGCGCCGAGATCGTCAGCAATCCGGCGATGCTGTATATCGCGATCGGCATCCTCGGCGCCACCGTGATGCCGCACAACCTCTACCTGCACTCCTCGATCGTGCAGACGAGGAAAGTGCTCCCCGATGCCGGCGCCAAGCGCGAGGCGATCCGGTTCGCGACGCTCGATTCCACGGTGGCCCTGCTGTTCGCGTTCTTCATCAACGCCGCCATTCTGATCCTCGCGGCGGCCACGTTCCATCAGTCGGGCCACCAGGACGTGGCTGACATCGGAGATGCATACCGCCTGCTCACCCCGCTGCTCGGCACGACGCTGGCGAGCACCTTGTTCGCGGTCGCGCTCCTTGCCTCCGGCCAGAACTCGACCATTACGGGTACGCTCGCCGGGCAGATCGTGATGGAGGGATTCCTCAACATCAGGCTGCCGGCATGGCTCCGACGGCTCATTACTCGACTCATCGCCATCGTGCCGGCCGTGATCGTCACCGCGCTCTATGGCGAGCGGGGCGCAGGGTCGCTGCTCATCCTGAGCCAAGTCATTCTGAGTCTCCAGCTCTCGTTTGCGGTGGTGCCGCTCGTCTGGTTCACCGGCCAACGGAAGAAGATGGGAGAATTCGCCAACTCCGGCCTGCTGAGTGGGGCGGCGTGGGTCGCGGCAATTGTGATCATCGGACTCAACACCTGGCTCCTGATCGGGACCTTCCGCGACTGGCTGGCGTGAGCCGCCGGTGGGTCCCGCTCCTGGCGGTGGCACTGGCCCCCGCCGCTCCGGTCGCGGCGCAGGAGAGCGCGGGACCTATCGCCGACAACAGCTTCCTGATCGAGGAAGCGTACAATCAGGACCCGGGCGTGGTGCAGCACATCAACACCTTCGCCCGGCCGGACGGCGGCGGGGCCTGGGCATACTCCTTCACCCAGGAGTGGCCCTTTCACGGCCGCACTCATCAGCTGAGCTATAGCCTGCCGGTGCTGCGGCAGGACGGCCGCACGGGCATTGGCGATGTCGCGCTCAACTACCGCTACCAGCTCGTCGCCGACGGTGAGGCCGGCCTGCACGTGGCTCCTCGGTTCACCCTTCTTTTGCCCACCGGGAGCGCGCGCTTCGGCCGCGGAGCGGGCGGGCTCGGCCTCCAGACCAACCTGCCGGCGAGCCTCCGGCCGACCTCCTGGCTTGCCGTTCACGGCAATGCCGGGCTCACCTGGACGCCGCGCGCGGAGAACGCGGCGGGCGAGACGGCGGGCACCCTGGGCCTCAACCTCGGCGCAAGCGCAATCTGGCTCTTCCGACCGAACTTCAACGCACTCGTCGAGGTGCTCTGGGTCAGACCCGAGGACGTGTCCGGACCCGGCCGGCGCGTGGGCCAGGGAATGTGGCTGGTGAATCCCGGCCTGCGCTGGGCCTTCGACTTCGCGAGCGGTCTGCAGATCGTGCCGGGACTGGCCTACACGATCGCGCTCAACGACGCCGCAGCGCCCGACGCACTGTTCTTCTATCTGAGCTTCGAGCACCCCTTCCGCCATTAGCTTTCTTGGCCGATAGCCGGAGTGCCTGCGGCCTGCCGTTCGCGGTCCCCGCGCCCGCGCGCTGCCGCGCAACTCGGTTTTACCCCTTCCGCGGCGCGGAGGCTGGCAGCAATCCTCGATGCGTATGCTCCTCCGAAGTTTCTCCCTGTCCCTTGTTCTGGTGCGCGCCCTCGCTGCCACGGCCCCGCTCCGCGCGCAGGTCGCCGAGGTCGCCGTCGAGCGTCGCCTCGCTCAGGAGCTCGAGCTTGGGGTGGGCGACACCCTTCGCCTCGGCGCCGCGCCCGACTCCGTGCGCACCCTGGCGGTCGTCGCCGCGATCTACGAGCCCCGGGCCGATCCGGCCGAGATCACCAAGCAGGAGCGCCATGTGCGCATGCACCTGCCCGAGCTCGCTCGGCTGCTCGGCGCTCGGGACCGAGTTGATCGCTTCGGCATCGGGCTCGCTCCCGGTATCCCGGCCGAGAGCGCCGCGGCGACGCTCAACGGTACCGCATTCGGCTATCGCGCCTACCCCTCGGACACGATTGCGTCGGAGTCATCGCAGACCTTTCTGGTCGTAAGCCGTTTCCACCGGGCGATCGCGGTGATCACCATCGTGGCCAGCGCCGTGTTTCTGCTGTGTGTCATGCTCCTCAAGGTCGAGGAGCGTCGTCAGGATGCGGCGGTCATGCGGTTCGTCGGGGTTCGACGGCGCACCATCTTCGGCGCGCTCCTGCTCGAGGCGGTCGTGATCGCCGTCGTTGGCTCGGCGTTCGGCACCGTGCTGGCGCTGATGGCAGGCGCCGCCACCAACGCCTACTACCGCCGGTTCTTCGACACATCGCTCACCTTCTCGCTCATCACGCCTCGCATCCTCGCGTTCAGCGTCGCGCTCTCGCTCCTGCTTGGGCTTGCTGCCGGCGCCGCGGCCGCGTGGCGCCTCGTACGTACCCGTCCGATGGTGCTCTGGGGCCGGGGATGAACGGGCTGGTCTGGGGACTCAAGAGCCTCGTGCGACAGCCGCTCCGCACGGGGCTCGCACTTGCAGGCATCGCCGTCGCCGCCGCGATGCTGCTCGATATGGTGATGCTGAGTGGCGGAATCGACCGCTCGTTCACCGACCTGCTGCTGGGGCGAGGGTACCAGATGCGGCTGACACCCAAAGGCACCCTTCCGTTCGACACCGAAGCGACGATCGCCGGAGCGTCGAGCATTGTGGCCGCGTTGCGGCGCGATCCCGCGGTCGAGGCCGCCGGGGCGGTGCTCGGAGCGTCGCTGTACGCCCGCCGGGCGGACACGCTGGTCACTCTGTTCGGTTACGGTGTCCAGCCGGAAGCGCAGTCATTGTATCAGCTCCAAGCAGGACACGACCTCGCGCCGCGCGACAGCGTCGGGCTTCTCCTCAGCGAGCCGGCCGCGCGCCTACTCGCGGCTACGATCGGCGACACCGTCACGCTGATGGGCCGACTGGATCCGCAGGTGGTGACGGCCGCCGGCCGCCGACTCGTGGTCCGCGGCCTGGTCCGCTGGCTGTACGACTACCGCGGCCAGCCCTCGGTCGGCATGGTGTTGCCCGTGCTCCAGCACCTCTCCAGCGCCTCGGCCGAGGACCGCGCCTCGATGATCGTCGTGAAAGCGCGCGGGGACTCGGCGGTGACCGGCCTGGTGGCCGCACTCCGGCGCCGGTTCCCCGCGGTGGAGGTGAGCAGTGTGGCCGACCTGGTGGCGAGCTTCCACCGGCGTCTCGTTTACTTCCGGCAGCTGTCCTACATCCTGGGCACGATGAGCCTGATCGTGACCGTGCTGCTCATCGCCACGTTGCTCACGATCACGGTGGGCGAGCGCCTGGGGGAGATCGCAACGCTCCGCGCCATCGGTGTGAGCCGGCAGACGATCGTCGGACAGGTGCTGGCCGAGGGAACGACCCTCACGCTGGCCGGCGCCTTGCTGGGCACCGGACTGGGGCTGGCGACCGCGCGCCATCTGGACGCGATCCTGACGAGCTTTCCCGGGCTACCGGCGGCTTTCTCCTTCTTCGTGCCGCGAGCCGGCGCGCTCGCCTTTGCGGGACTCGTGCTGTGCTTGACCGGATCCCTGGCCGGTCTGTATCCGGCCTGGATTGCTTCGCGCACGCCGATCGCCCACACGCTTCGGTCAGAGGCGACATGACGCCGCCGCTGGTCGCGCGGGACCTGCGCAAGGATTACCCCATGAACGGCGAGACGGTCCACGCGTTGCGCGGGGTCTCACTCCGGGTGGATCGGGGGGACTACGCCGCCATCGTCGGGCCTTCGGGAAGCGGGAAATCCACTTTACTCCAGCTGCTCGGCGGCATCGATACCCCGACCGCGGGCGCCGTCGAGCTGCTGGGGACCCGGCTGGATGCACTGACCGACCGCGAGCTCACCCGACTCCGGCTCACCCGGCTCGGCTTTGTCTTTCAACGCTTTCACCTCCTGCCGGTGCTCACCGCCCGGGAAAACGTCGAGCTGCCGATGTCCGAGGCTGGCGTGGGCGCCCCGGAGAGGCGGGCCCGCGCCCGCGAGCTCCTGCAGTACGTCGGGCTCGTGCAGAGGGAGAACCACCGGGCGACACAGCTCTCGGGGGGCGAGATGCAGCGGGTTGCCATCGCGCGGGCGCTCGCCAACCGTCCCGCAGTCATCCTGGCTGACGAGCCCACCGGCGAGCTCGATGCCGCCACCGGACGCGAAATCCTCGACCTGTTCTTGCGACTCAACCGGGATGGCACCACGCTCGTCGTGGTGACCCATGACGACCGCTTGGCTGCCGAAGCGGGCCGGGTGATCCACATGCTTGACGGCACCATGCGCGACTGATGCTCGTCACTCTGGCGTTCCGTCATCTGGGCGTTCGGCGCGCCCGCTCGCTCTTTCTCCTGCTCGGGTTTTCGATCGGTGTCGGCGTCATGGTCGTGCTCCTCTCCGTGGGGCAGGCGATGCTGGAGCAGAGCCGGGACGTGTCGCTGGTCGGGGGAGGAGAGGTAACGGTCCTGCCGCAGGGCATCGATGTCGAAGCCCTGCGGACCGGCGGACTGAGCGGAATGTTCTTCGCGATCGACCGCGCCAGGTTTCTCACGCGCCAGGTGCTCGGTGGACCCCGCCATGCGCCGATCATCCGCACGGTCGCCCCGGTCATCGAGGGCAAGCTGCTCTACGTATGCAAGATGGCAGTGGCGTGCCAGCCACGGGCGGTGCGGGCCGGCGGTGATATCCCGAGCCGTGCCGCGACGCTCGGCGCCGGTCTCGACGTAAGGCAGGGCGCCTGGCACGACACGCCGGCGGACTCAGAGTACGTGGCACCGACGCGGCAGCAGCTCTACGACGAGCTGGACCGTTTCCACGTTCCGCCACGGCCGGACAGCTCCTGGGGGGAATGGCAGTACTACAACATTACGGTGTCACCGCGAGAGTGGTGGTACGTCACGTACCTGATCGGAGGAGCGGTTCCCAGCGGCCGATGGGGAGGCCGGCTCCTGGTCACCCATCGCCGTCCCGACGGACGATACGAGCGCTATACCGCCGAGGCGTCGCCCACCCATGCCAGGTTCGACACGGCCGGTGCGGACCTCACCATCGGCGGGAGCACGGTGCGCCAGCGCGACGGCACCTACTGGCTGCGGGGTCGTGCGACGGGCCCGAGGGGCACCGTTCGGCTTGATCTCGAGGTTCAACCGGCGCCGAACCGTTACTTCCCGTCGGTAGAGCTCCGCGACGCAGGATTCATCTCCGGCTACGTAGTGCCGGCGCTTGTCGGCACTGCGCAGGGCAGCGTGTGCGTCGGCGCCCGGTGCAGCCGTCTTGCCGCCGTCGCGGCTTATCACGACCACAACTGGGGGGTATGGCGCGACGTCACCTGGGAATGGGGCGCCGCCCGCGGCACGTCGCTCAGTCTGATCTACGGAGGCGTCTACGGGCCGGAGCGTGGGGATAACAGTGGCGCCGTGGTCACGTCGCCGTTCTTCATGGCCTTGGCCGATTCGCTCGGCCTACGTCAGGTGCTCCGCTTCGATCGCGTGGCCTACGAGGGCGCGCAACAGGCAGAAGGCGCGACGGGCTCGCCGGCCCCCGAACGATTCGCCATCGTTGCGGACCGGGGTCCGGACACCGTGCGGCTATGGGTGAACGTGTCTCAGGCACTGGCTACCGAGATGAGTGCGTCCGCCTTCCGGCGCCTCTTCCTTCAGATGCGCGGGCGCTTCGTGCTGAACGGGCGAGCTGCCGGGGCCCTGGCGAGCGATACCGGCAGCGGCTCCTTCGAGACGTACAGGACAAGGCATTGACCTTCGCCGGTACTCATCCCCGTCGCGGCCCACGGGGCCCGACAACGGCGGACGGCTGAGGCCGTCTACCCGGCCACAGGCTCCCTCTCGATCCCGCTGGCGACGAACGTCACGGCGCCGGTCGGCCGTAATCGCTATAAGTTGCAGGCATGCCGTCCGAGGCACCTCCCATGGCTATGCCAGCGCCCGCCCTGGACACCCGGGCGGTCGGGC
>JBQCGH010000146.1:0-33804 GCA_051955835.1 Gemmatimonadales bacterium | reverse complement strand
GCGCGGCCGTCCGGACATTCTGGTCGGGGCGCAGAACGTCCATTGGGAGCCCAAGGGCGCCTTTACGGGCGAGATCTCGATCGCCATGGCGCAGGAGGCCGGCGCGGCCGCCGTGCTGGTCGGCCATTCGGAGCGCCGTCATCTATTCGGCGAGACCGATGACCAGGTGGCCAGAAAGACCGTCGCGGTGCTCAAGGCAGGCATGCTTCCGCTGGTATGCGTCGGCGGGACCCTCGCGGAGCGCGAAGGCGGGCGGACGGAGCAGGTGATTCTGCGACAGCTCGAGCCCTTGCTGGACAAGGTGCCGGCGTCGGACTGGGGCCGCCTGGTCGTCGCGTACGAGCCGGTCTGGGCCATCGGCACCGGAAAGAACGCCACGCCGGACGATGCCGCACAGGTGCACGAGCTGATCCGCTTCACCCTCAACCGGCGCGGCGTTCCTGGCCGAGTTCCCATCCTGTACGGCGGCAGCGTGAGTGCCAAGAACGTGCTGGCGCTGCTCGCACGCCCCGAGCTCGACGGCGTTCTGGTAGGTGGCGCGAGCCTCGATCCCGACGGCTGGGCCGAACTGGTGGGACTGGATGTAGCGCCGTAGCTTTCGGGTCATCCCATCACAGGAGCCGGTCATCGGCCTCGAGGAGCGGCTTCAGGCGGCGGTCGGGGATCACTACCGCATCCTGAAGGAGCTGGGCGGCGGGGGCATGAGCCGCGTCTTCCTCGCGGAAGAAGTCCGGCTGGGCCGTCAGGTCGTTCTCAAGCTCCTGCCGCCCGAGACTGGCGCCGCGGTCAACGTCGAGCGCTTCGAACGCGAGATCCAGCTCGCGGCGCGTCTCCAGCACCCGCACATCGTTCCGCTGCTCACCGCCGGCGCCTCCGGCGACCTCCTGTATTACGTCATGCCGTACATCTCCGGCGAATCGCTTCGGGTCAAGCTCGCGCGTGAGGGCGAGCTGCCGATCGCGGAGACCGTCCGGATTGTGCGCGAGGTGGTCGACGCCCTCGCCTATGCCCATCGGAACGGCGTCGTTCACCGCGACATCAAGCCCGACAACATTCTCCTTTCCGAAGGCCACGCCGTGGTCACCGACTTCGGTGTGGCCAAGGCGGTGAGCGCCTCGAGCGGCGGGGAGTCGCTCACCTCGCTCGGTGTGGCGCTGGGCACGCCCACGTACATGGCACCGGAACAGGCGGCCGCCGACCCGCATGTCGACCATCGGGCCGACATCTATGCGGTTGGTGCCCTCGCGTACGAGATGCCGGCCGGTCGGCCGCCGTTCCTCGCGCCGACGCCGCAGGCCATGCTGGCCGCGCAGATCACTCAGACGCCGGAGCCCATCGTTCAACAGCGGCGAAGCGTGCCGCCCACGCTCAACGCGGTCGTGATGCGCTGCCTCGAGAAGCGTCCGGCCGATCGGTGGCAGAGCGCGGCCGAGCTCGTGCCGCAGCTCGACGCCATGAGCACGCCGAGCTCCGGCACCATGCCGGTGAGCCCGCCACTCATCGTGTCCACGGGCACCGAGAAGGCGATCCGGCGCGGCCATCCGGCCCGGGTCGCGGCGATGTTCGTCGTCGTGTCCCTGTTCGTGCTGCTCGGCGTATGGGGACTCGTCCAGCGGCTGGGTCTGCCCGCCTGGGTATTCTCCGGCGCCATCCTTCTCCTGGTCCTGGGCCTGCCCATCATGCTCCTCACGGGAGTGTACGAGCGGCGGCGCGCGGTGGCGCGGACCAATGGCGACACCCGCGCGGCTCCGGGCCAGTGGCTCACCTGGCGGCGCGCACTGATGGGCGGAGCCCTCGCGTTCGGTGGTCTCGCCGCCATCGCGGCGATCTATACGGATGCGGCGAAGGCCTACCGGCGCTTCGTCGAGCTCTGGAAGGATGCGGACCCGGCGCTGCAGCCCGGCGTGCGTGAAATTCGTGAGCGGCTCGCCCGCCTCGCGACGGAGGCCGCCAGCTGACCCGCACCGCCGCGCCGCTCGGCGACCGGGCCCTGCTCGCCCGCCTAGTCGGTTTCGTGAGTACCAGTCGCGAAAGCAACCTCCCCCTCGCGGACTTCCTGGCCGACTATCTCGACGCGCCGGGCGTGCGCATCGCGCGCAACTTTTCGGCGGATGGCGGCAAGGCCAATCTGCTGGTGAGGCTCGGTCCGGATACCGACGATCGCGACGGGCTCGTGCTGTCCGGTCACATGGACGTCGTGCCGGCGGAGGAGCCGGGCTGGGACTCCGACCCGTTCGTGCTGACGGAGACCGACGGCCGCTACGTCGGACGCGGGGCCTCCGACATGAAGGGATTCCTCGCGCTTGCCGCCAACCGCTTCCGCGGACTCGACCCCGCCTCACTGCAGCGGCCGCTCGTGCTGCTCTTCACCTACGACGAGGAGGTGGGGACGCTCGGCGCCCGGCGATTCAGCGAGACGTATGGCGAGACCGCGGCGCTGCCGCGCAGCATGGTGATCGGCGAACCGACGCAGCTCCGTGTGGTGCGGGCGCACAAAGGAGTGGTCCGGCTCCGACTCGTCTTTGCCGGCCGCGCTGCACATTCGGGCTATCCTCACCTGGGCCAGAGCGCCATCGAGCCCGCGGCGCGGGCGATCGTGGCGCTCGCGGAGCTCCGGGAGCACCTGGAGGCCGAGCATCCGCCGCACGGCGAGCTCTTTCCCGGCGTACCATTCGTCGCGCTCAACGTCGGGACGGTGGCAGGCGGACGGGCGGCCAATGTCATTCCCGACCGCTGCGAGGTCGACCTGGGCATCCGGGTGCTGCCGGGCATGACGGTGGAAGACATCGCTTCACGCGTCCGCGCGACAGTCGGCGCGGTCGTCGCCGAGCCATTCAGCCTAGAGACGGTCAGCGAAACGCCCGCCCTCATGCTGGATGCCTCGGCGCCGATTCACCGGACCGCGTGTACCCTCGTCGGCCAGCGCGACACGCACACGGTCATGTATGGGAGCGACGCCGGCTGGCTCAGCCGGGCGGGCTTCGATTGCGTGCTGTTCGGCCCCGGTAACATCGAGGTGGCCCACCAGCCGAACGAGTACATGCCGGCCGACGAGTTTCGGCGCGGCGGCGCGCTGCTGGACGAGCTGATTCGGCGCTGTTGCGGACCGGCGTGAGCACACTCCTCGAGGCGGATCTCGCCTGGACGGGCTCGAGTTTCGAGCCCAACGTGCAGATCGCCATCGACGCCAACGGGCGGATCGAGTCGGCGGGCGCGCTCGGGCGGCCGGGCGCCACGCGGCTTGCCGGGGTGGCCCTGCTGCCGGGTTTCATCGATACCCATTCCCACGCATTCCAGCGCGGACTTCGCGGGCGCGGCGAGGAGTTTCCCGCGGGCGCGGGCAGCTTCTGGACCTGGCGCGAGGCCATGTACGCGCTGGTGAACTCCCTCGATCGTGCGGCGCTCGGGCGCATCTCCGCCCGCGCGTTCGCCGAGATGCGCGACGCCGGTATCACGACGGTGGGCGAATTTCATTACCTCCATCACGATCGCGAAGGCGATTTTGCGCTCGACGAGGCCATCCTGCAAGCGGCCGCCGATGCCGGAATCCGGCTCGTGCTGCTGTACTGCTTCTACGCGACCGGCGCCCCCGGGCGCCCGCTCGACCCGGGCCAGCGACGGTTCGCGACCCCCTCAGTGGACGAGTTCTGGCACCAGGTCGACAGGCTCGCCATCCGGCTCGATCCGGCGACCCAGACCCTTGGCGTGGCGCCGCACAGCATTCGAGCCGCGAGCCCGGGCGATATCGGCCGGATTCACCGCGAAGCGACGCGGCGCGGACTCCCGGTCCACCTGCACGTCGAGGAGCAGCGGCGTGAGATCGAGGAGTCGATCGCCGCGTACGGCTGCACGCCGATGCGGACGATCCTCCAGGCCGTCGACGGGGGAGCGTTCACCGCCGTCCACTGCACCCATACGACCGACGAGGACATGGCGGCGTTTCTGGCTGCCGGTGGAACGGTGTGCCTCTGCCCGCTTACCGAGGGCAACCTGGGCGACGGGATCCCCGCTGCGCTGAGCCGCGCGCACGCCGCCGGCGGCCGGCTCGCGATCGGGACCGATAGCAACAACCGGCTGGCGATGCTGGAGGAGATGCGCTGGCTCGAATACGCACAGCGCCTGCGCGGCGAGCTGCGCGGCGCCTTGCCGAATCCGATGGGCGACGTCGCGCCCACGCTCTTGGCGGCTGCCACGACCGGCGGCGCAGGCGCCCTCAACGTTCCGGCCGGAACCATCGCGCCGGGCCAGTGGGGCGACCTCGTCGCGGTGAACCTGCGAGCGCCGTCGCTCGCCGAGGTCCCGCCGGACCGCCTGCTGGCCGCGCTGATCTTTGGTTCGGGGAATGACGCAATCGCAGGTACCTACGTTGGCGGCCGCTGGCGTCCAACGGGAGGTTCCGGTCGGTGAGTGAGATGACGTCTGGTTCGTCATGCCGGCGGCAGCGAGGGAGCGTGCACGGTCGGGCACGCATCATCCGCGCGCAAGGTCTCTCGCCCCGCTCGGGATGAACGCCGCGCATGCCCGAGCTCCCCGATATCACCGTGTACCTCGAGTGCCTGACTCCGCGCATCGTGCAGGAGCCACTCGAGCGCCTCGTCATTCGCAATCCGTTCGTGCTGCGGAGCGTTTCGCCGTCGCCCGCGGAGGTCGCGGGCGGGCGGGTGCTCGGCGTCCGCCGGCTCGGCAAGCGGATCGTCCTTGCGCTCGACGGCGAGCGCTTCGTGGTGATTCACCTCATGATTGCCGGCCGCCTGCGGTGGCATGAACCCGGCGCCAAGGCGCCGGGCAAGCTGGCCCTCGCACTGTTCGAATTCCCCCGCGGCACGCTCGTATTGACCGAAGCCGGCAGCAAGCGCCGCGCTTCCATTCACCTCGTGGCGGGGGAAGCCAACCTGGCGCCGTTCGAGCGCGGCGGCCTCGAGGTGCTCGAGGCGGATCTGCCGGCCTTCGCCGAGCGGCTGCGAAGCGAGAGCCATACCGTCAAGCGCGCGCTGACCGATCCGCGGCTGTTCAGTGGCATCGGCAACGCCTACTCGGATGAGATTCTGCATCGAGCCAGGATGTCGCCGCTGGCGCTCACGCGCACCCTGGACGACGAGGCGCTTGCCCGGCTCTTCGAAGCCACCCGAGCGACCGTGCTGGGGTGGACCGCGCGTCTCCGGGCGGAGGTCGGCAGTGGCTTCCCGGACAAGGTGACCGCGTTCCGTGAGGGCATGGCCGTGCACGGCCGCTTCGGGCAGCCCTGTCCGGTCTGCGCCGCGCCGGTGCAGCGCATCCGGTACGCCGATAACGAGACCAACTACTGTGCCCAGTGCCAGACTGGCGGCCGCCGTCTCGCCGACCGGGCGATGTCGCGGCTGCTGCACGAGGACTGGCCGCGCTCGATCGATGACCTGGAATAGCAGCCACTTCTCCTACCCGGAAGGCCGCATGGCGGCCACTACATGCCGGCTCGACCGTCCGACCCAGGTTCGCTGGCGCATCTGCGGCTTGATGACCATCGTGAGCTTCGTCGCCTACCTGTTGCGCAGCAACATGTCGGTGGCAGGCGTCCCCATGGCCGCGGAGCTCGGACTGTCGCACGTCCAGCTCGGTGTCGTGCTGGGCGCCTTCGCATGGGGCTACGCCGCGTTCCAGTTCCCAGGTGGCCTGGTGGGCGATCGGATCGGCGCCCGCCGCGCCCTGACCGTGCTGCTGGTGCTGTGGGCCGTCCTCAACGTGCTCGTTGCCCTCGTGCCCGGGACGGCGGCCCGGTCGACCATCGTCGTGATTTCGCTCCTGTTCGCGCTCAGGTTCCTCATGGGTGCGGCCCAGGCGCCGCTCTTCCCCATCATCGGCGGCGGCACCACGGGCCGCTGGTTTCCCGTGTCCGGCTGGGCGTTGCCTAACGCACTTCAGAACTTCGGAGCCACCTTCGGCGCGGCTGCCACCGGGCCGCTCATCAGCTGGCTGATGGAGCGCTTCGGGTGGCGCAATTCGTTTCTGCTCACGGCTCCCGCGGCGGTGATATGCGCGTCGTTCTGGTGGTGGTACGTGCGGGATTGCCCTGCGGAGCATCGGGGCGTGAATCGCGGCGAGCGCGATCTCATCGAAACGGGTCGCGCGATGGAGGATCTGGCCCCGGCGCGGCGCGGCGCCTGGCGCATCGTCATTCGAAACCGGCAACTGCTGCTGCTGACCTGCGGGTACTTCTGCGTCAACTACCTCTTCTACTTCTTCTTCAATTGGCTGTTCCTGTATCTGATCGAGAACCGCGGGCTCAAGCTGCTCGAGGGCGGCTGGTACGCGGCGGTGCCGTGGATGTCGGGGGCCGCAGGGGCCGTGTTGGGCGGATGGCTGTGCGACCGGCTCTGGACGCGGATCGGCTCGCGGCGGACCTGCTCCGTGCTCGGCGCGGTGGGGGTCGGGTTGTCGGGCGCGCTGCTGTACGCCGCAGGACAGGCGCCGCACCCGATGGCCGCGGTCGTCCTGCTCTCGCTTTGCCTCGCAGCTGAACAGTTCACCGACGCCATCTACTGGGCTGCGGGCATCGCCCTGGCCGGGCGTGACGCCTCGGCGGCGTGCGGACTCATGAATACCGGCGGAAACCTCTCCGGCGGCGTCGCGGCGCTGCTGGTGCCGGTGCTGGTGGATCGCCTGGGCTGGCCCGCCGCGGTGACGAGCGGATCGCTGTTCGCGTTCGCAGCCGCGGGGCTGTGGTTGATTACCGTCGTCGAGCGCCCAGAGGCGAGGACGGGCGCCGTGCCGGTCGCGGCGGCCGTCTAACCGCCGGCGAGCACGCGTCCCACCATCGCGCGCGCTTCCGCCACGAGGCGATCCAGGTGCGCCGGGTCCCGGAAACTCTCTGCGTACAGCTTGTACACGTTCTCGGTCCCGCTCGGTCGGGCCGCGAACCAGCCCTGGGCCGTGGTCACCTTGAGCCCGCCGATCGGCGCGCCGTTCCCGGGCGCCCGGGTGAGCTTGCGCTCGATCGCGTCACCGGCCAGCGTCGTGGCCGTGATTGCATCGGGCGTGAGCCGCTGGAACCCCAGCTTCTCCGCCGGGCTGCACGGGGTGTCGATCCGGGTGTACACGGGGGCGCCGAGCCGCGCGGTGAGCTCCGCGTAGAGCTCCCCGGGATCGCGACCGGCGACCGCGGTCATCTCTGCCGCGAGCAGGCCCAGCAGCAGGCCGTCCTTGTCGGTGGTCCACACGGCGCCGTCCCGGCGCAGGAAACTCGCACCGGCGCTCTCTTCGCCCCCGAAGCAGCAGGTCCCGTCGAACAACCCGGGCGCGAACCACTTGAAGCCGACCGGCACCTCGAGCAGCTCGCGACCCCGATCGGCCACGACACGGTCGATCAGGGCGCTCGACACGAGCGTCTTGCCGATGCGTGCGGACGTCGGCCAGCCCGGGCGGTGCTCGAGCAGGTAGGCGATCGCGGCGGCGAGATAGTGGTTCGGATTGAGCAATCCGGCAGACGGGGTCACGATGCCGTGGCGGTCGGCGTCGGGATCGTTACCCCAGGCGACCCGAAAACGGTCCTTCAGCTGGACCAGCCCGGCCATGGCCCAAGGGCTCGAGCAGTCCATGCGGATCTTGCCGTCGTGGTCGACCGGCATGAACGCGAATGTGGGGTCGAGGGCCTGGTTCACGACGGTGAGGTCGAGGCCATAGCGTTCGGCGATGCGTGGCCAGTAGGACAGCGAGGCGCCCCCCAGCGGATCGACCCCGATGCGGACGCCGGCCGCGCGCACCGGAGCAAGATCCACGGCATCGCCCAGCGCCGCCACATAGGGACCGGCGAGGTCGGCCCCGTGCGTCGTTGGCGCCGAGCGGGCGCGTGCGAGCGGCACCCGCTGGACCTCCGAGTTCTCCTTCGCCAGGAGCTGGTTCGCTCGATCCTGAATCCACCCGGTGACGTCGGCGTCCGCGGGTCCACCGTCCGTCGGGTTGTACTTGAAGCCGCCGTCGGCGGGAGGATTGTGCGACGGTGTGATCACGACGCCATCGGCGAGGCCGGTGCGACGGCCGGCATTGTAGGCCAGGATCGCGCGCGAGATCGCTGGGGTCGGGGTGAAGCCGCCGTCCCGGTCCAGCACCACCGTGACCTCGTTCGCGGCCAGCACCTCGAGCGCGGTGCGCTCGGCGGGCGTCGAAACGGCGTGGGTATCCTTCCCGAGAAAGAGCGGGCCACTGACGCCCTTCTGACGCCGGTAGTCGGCGATCGCCTGTGAAATCGCGAGGATGTGGGCCTCGGTGAAGGTGGCATCGAGCGGCGTGCCGCGATGCCCGCTCGTGCCGAAGCTCACCCGCTGCGCGGGGTTGGCGGGATCGGGCTCGCCCTCGTAGTACAGACGCTCCAACTTCGCCACATCGATCTGGAGGTCGGGCGGTGCCGGCTTGCCGGCGAGGGGGTGCGTCACGGGCGCTCCAGGAACGGGATCGCGCGGCACGGTGCGCGAAACATGGGTGTGGGCCGGAGCGGCAACAACCGCTCGGATGCTCGATCGCGGGGCCGTCTGGCGGCGTGACGGCCACAACCGCATCTTGAGCGAGCCGGTCCCCACGGCCTCCACCAGCGAGGACATATGACGACCTCGACCGCCGGCACGATCGCCCCGCCGGTGCGCAAGCCCTCCGATGACGAGCTCGACGTGTACGGGCTCACGCACGCGGGCAAGGTACGCAAGACCAATCAGGACCACTTCCTCATCTGCTCGCTTCGCAAGCAGATGCTCGTGCACCTGACGAGCCTCCCCCAGATGAACCAGCTCCCCGTGATGGCCGAGCGGCTGGCGTTCCTGGCGATGGTGGCGGACGGCGTGGGCGGCAGCGCGGCCGGCGAGACCGCGAGCCGGCTCGCGGTGGAGGTCGTCACCCGGTACGTCTCGGAGAGCATCCGCTGCTACTATGCCTCGCAAGGCGAGAACGACGATGCGTTCTACGGCGCCCTCCAGGACGCCGCGCTCCAGTGCCATGCCGACATCGTAGCGATGGCCGAGGCCGAGCGCGATCTGGCGGGCATGGCCACGACGCTCACGCTGTGGCTGGGCCTGTGGCCAAGAGCCTATCTGCTCCAGGTCGGCGACAGCCGGTGCTACGTGCTCCGTGACGGCGAGCTGACCCAGCTTTCGCGCGACCAGACCATGGCACAGGAGCTGGTGGATGCCGGCATTCTGGCCGATGCGGACGCCCGTCGCACCCGTTGGGCGAGCACGCTCTCGAGCTCGCTGGGCGGGCGACAGACCGCACCGGTCGTGACCCGACTCGACCAGCAATGGGGGACGGTGGGTCTGCTGTGCAGCGACGGTCTGACGGCGCACGTGTCGGATGATCGCATCCGCGATCGGCTCGCCCGGATGACCTCCGCCCGCCAAGTCTGTGAGGACCTGCTCAAGGACGCGCTGGACGGCGGCGGGACCGACAACATCACCATCCTCGTCGGCCGCACGATCCGTCGGCCTTCCGCCGGTTGAGCCGAGTTGACCCAACCTGCGCTGCCGGTTAAAGTTCCCGGCTGCTCAGGAGAGGAAATTCATGTTCGCGTTTCTGCTCACGCTGCTCATCCTCGACGCGCTGGTGCTGTGCCTGGTCGTGCTCCTTCAGGCAGGGCAGGGCGGCGGACTTGCCTCGCTCGGTGGCGCCACCACCGACACGGTGCTGGGGGGACGTCAGGCCGTCACGCTGCTGACCAAGGCCACATGGTGGTGCGGGGGAATCTTTCTGGTCCTCTCTCTCGCGCTGTCCCTGGTGCCGCGCGGCGTGAACCCGAGCGCGCTCCAGGAGCGGCTTCGCGCGGCCACGCCGGCGTCGCCCGGCCCGGCCTCGCAGCTTCCGATTGGCGGCGCCCCACCGGCCGCCCCGGCCCCGGGCGCGGCGGCTCCAGGCGCCGCCAGCGCCGGAACTGCTCCCGCTCCCGCCAAGGGACAGCCCGCGCCACCGGCCAAGGCGTCCGCCACCATGCCATCGAAGGCAGCCAGCGGCGCTCCCACTCCGCCGAAAAAGTGACGACGAACGAGCGCGGGGTGACCGGATGACGGATCGCCCCGCTTTCGTTTTGCTGGAAGACGGCGCGTGGTTCCCCGGCACGACCGCGCGGCCCCTGGATCCAGCCTTCGGTGAGGTGGTCTTCACGACCAACCTGACCGGCTACCAGGAAACGTTCACCGATCCGAGCTACCTCGGTCAGATCGTCGTCATGACGGCGCCCATGATCGGGAACTACGGCGTCAACCTCGACGACATGGAGTCGGCCCGGCCCCAGGTCACCGGCGTCGTGGTGCGCGAGATGAGTCGCCATCCCTCCAACTGGCGCGCCTCCCGCAGCCTGGATGACTGGCTCGCCGAATCCGGCATACCGGTATTGGAAGGCATTGATACCCGGCGCCTGACCCGCCATGTGCGCGAGCGCGGCGCCATGCGCGGCGTGCTTGCCGAGGGACGTCAGCCGGGCCGCGAGCTGACCGCGCAACTCCTCGCCTCGCCGTCGATGGAGGGACTGGACCTCGCCTCACGCGCAGGCACGCGCGAGCGTTCGACCGAAGGCACAGGGCCGCACGTGATCGCCTTCGACTACGGGATGAAACGCACGATCACGCGCATGCTGGTCGACGCCGGTTGCCGTGTCACCGTCGTGCCCGCGGAGACGACGGCGTCGGACGCGCGGGCGCTAAGTCCTGACGGTCTCTTCCTTTCGAATGGGCCGGGCGATCCGGCTGCCGTCGACTATGCGCTCGAGACCGTGCGCGATCTCGCCGGCGGCGGACTCCCTACCTTCGGCATTTGCCTTGGCCACCAGCTCGTCGGGCTCGCTTATGGCGGCTCGACGGCCAAGTTGCCCTACGGACACCGGGGAGGGAACCACCCGGTGCGCGATCTTCGGACGGGACAAGTTCTCATCACCACGCAAAATCATGGCTTCGCGGTAGTTGGCGACGCTGATGGCGTCCCCGGCGCGCCCGCGCTCGAGGTCACGCACCTCAATCTCAACGACGGGACCATCGAAGGCGTGCGTCATCGCGAGCTTCCACTCTTCGCCGTGCAGTACCACCCGGAAGCAGCGCCAGGGCCGCACGACGCCTTCCCGCACTTCAAGGAATTCATGGCGTCGCTCCGCCGCGGAACCGGCGCCGTTGCCCCAACCCCTTGACAGGCAACACTTAAGCTCATAAGATCGGCGCTAGGAGGCCCGCCAGCTTCGCCGCTTGCAACCCGTCTGGGGGACGCATGACCAAGGCCGATCTCGTCGAACAGGTGACTGCCTCGATAGCCAAGACCGCGGGTCCCATGATCTCCAAGAAGGACTGCGCCCGAGTAGTGGACGCGTTTCTCGAGGCGGTCAAGGATGCGCTCAAGCAGCAGCACAATATCGAGGTCCGCGGCTTCGGGACGTTCAAGATCCGTCGCCGTAAGACCAGAATGGCGCGCAACCCGCGCACGGGCGATCCGGTCGAAGTGGCCGCCAGGCCCGTTCCGGTCTTCAAGCCCAGCAAGGAGTTGCGCGCGCTGGTTGCGGATGAAGGTGAGCCCGAGGCGGAGGCGGCCCAGGGGATGTAGCCCAGTACCGTTCGACGGGTCGCATGAGCCGAGGGGCCGCTCCGCGTCTGTCGCGGAGCGGCCCTGCTTCGTGGTACCTTTCCCGAATGACCGCCGCAGCCCCTCCTGTCGTCACGGTGCACGTCCTGCTCTTCGCTAGCTACGCGGACAAGTTGGGTGTGGACGCCTTGGACCTGACCCTTCCGGTCGGCTCGACCATTCAGACCATCATCGAACGACTGAGAGCGTTCCCCGGCGGCGAGCAGTTGCCGCTCAAACCGCTGTGCGCGCGTAACCTGGCACACGCGCGGGCCACCGATCCACTGGCCGGGGGGGACGAGATCGCCATCCTGCCGCCGCTCGCGGGAGGGTAAGGGTGGCCGCCATCATCGATCGCCCCATCGACCTGGCCCGGCTTCTGGCGGGCGTGCAATCACCCGAGCGGGGGGGCGTGGCGGTCTTCCTGGGCCAGGTGCGCAACCACCACGACGGCCGTGCCGTAACCGGCCTGGAGTACTCGGCGTACGTACCCATGGCCGAGGCCGAATGCGCCCGTATCGTGGCCGAAGCGACCAGCCGCTGGGAGGTGACCGTTGCGCTGGAGCACCGGATCGGCACGCTCGCCGTCGGGGACACCGCCGTCGCGGTCGTCACGGCCTCGGCCCATCGGGACGCGGCGTTCGTGGCGTGCCGCTACGTGATCGACGAAGTGAAGCGCCGCGTGCCGGTCTGGAAGCGAGAGCGTTACGCCGACGGCAGTGTCCTCTGGGTCGATCCCACCACCGCGCTCCAGTCCATCGGATGATCCGCGACACGTTCGGCCGCCCGCTCCGAAACCTCCGGGTTTCGGTCACCGATCGCTGCAACATGCGGTGCCGCTACTGCATGCCCGAGGCGGAGTACGTCTGGCTCCCGCGGCAGTCCATTCTCAGCTTCGAGGAGATCGACCGGCTGGCCGGGATCTTTCTCGGGATGGGCGTCCGCAAGCTCCGGCTCACGGGCGGCGAGCCGCTCCTGCGCCACGATTTGCCTGCGCTCGTGCGTCGGCTCTCCGCCCATTCCACGCTGCGCGACCTCGCGCTCACCACTAACGGCATTCTGCTCGACCGCCATGCCGAGGCCCTCCGTGCGGCGGGTTTGCGCCGTGTGACGGTCAGCCTCGACACGCTCCGCCCGGACCGCATGGTCTCGTTCGCCCGCAGCGCGCGTCACGGCGAGGTCCTCGATGGCATCGCCGCGGCGAGCGCCGCGGGTTTCGACTCGGTCAAGCTGAACACGGTGGTGATTCGGGGCTACAACGAGGACGAACTGCTCGACCTGCTCGAATTCGCGCGGACGCGGGGCCTTGAGATCCGGTTCATCGAGTACATGGACGTGGGCGGCGCCACGCAGTGGGAGATGGGGCAGGTGGTCTCTCAGCACGAAATCCTCTCGACCGTCACCGCACGGTACGGCCCGATCGTCCCGCTCAAGGAAAGCGCCTGGGCCCCGGCCGAGCGGTTCCGGATGCCTGACGGGACGACCTTCGGCGTCATCGCATCCACGACGGCCCCGTTCTGTCGCACCTGCGACCGGGCCCGACTCACCGCCGACGGAACGCTGCTGCTCTGCCTCTACGGCGAGCGCGGCCTCGATCTCCGGGAGCTCCTGCGCGACGGCGCGTCGGACGACGAGATCGCCGGGAAGATCGCGGAGGTGTGGACCGCGCGGACCGACCGCGGCGCGGAGGATCGCACGATGCTCACCAGCCGGGGCGTGCTGCACCAGATCGACGGCCTGCGTGCCGATCCCCGGCGCGAGATGCACACCCGCGGCGGCTGATGGCGCTGCACGTCGCGCTGATCCAGCCCCGTATCCCGCCCAACACGGGCAACATCGCCCGCCTGTGCGCCGCGACCGACACGCCGCTCCACCTCATCGGTCCCCTCGGCTTCTCGCTCGACGCCCGCGACGTGAAGCGCGCCGGGCTCGACTACTGGGATAAGACCGACCTGTGGGTGCATCCCGACTGGTTCGCCTTCCGGGATGCCATCAGCCGCGAACGCTGTCTCTACTTCTCGGCCAATGCGGAGCTGGACTACCGGACGGCGCCGTTCCGCGACCGCGCCGTGCTCGTCTTCGGCAACGAGACCGACGGCATGCCGACCCGGATCCTCGAGAAGTATCCGTCGCGCTGCTTTCGGATTCCGATGCCCGGAAACGTGCGCAGCCTCAACCTGGCCACTGCGGTGAGCGTGGTTCTGTACGAGGGGCTGCGCCAGCTCGGCCAGCCCCTGCCAGCGGGGTTGGAAGCCGAAACGTGAGCGAATAGATTCGGGCTGGTTCGATCCTCGCCGCAACCCGCAGGCACGAAAGCGATCTGGCATGCTCCGAACAGTGGCCGTCGTGGGCGCGGGCAACGTGGGCGCCACCGCCGCGCAACGTCTCGCCGAAAAGCATCTCGCCCGCACCGTGATCATGATCGACGTCGTGGAGGGCGTGCCGCAGGGCAAAGCGCTCGATCAGTGGCAGTCGGGGCCGATCGAGGGCTTCGACGCGCGAGTGATCGGAAGCAACGGCTACGATGAGGCCGCGGGCGCGGACCTGTTCGTCGTGACGGCGGGCATCGCCCGGAAGCCGGGCATGAGCCGGGATGACCTGGTCAAGACCAACGCCGGCATCGTGCGGTCGGTGGCCAAGGAAATCGCGCGGGTGGCGCCCCAGTCGATCATCGTCGTGGTCTCGAATCCTCTCGACGTCATGTGCTACGTGGCGATGCGGGCCAGCGGGTTCCCCCGCGAGCGGATCCTGGGCATGGCCGGCGTCCTCGACACGGCGCGATACCGCATGTTCCTCGCAGAGGCGATGAACACCTCGGTGGAGGACATTCAGGCGATGGTCCTCGGCGGCCACGGCGATACGATGGTGCCGTTGGTCTCCTACACGACCGTCTCCGGCATCCCGGTCAGTCAGCTGCTGGCCGCAGACAGGCTGGCCGCGATCGTCGACCGCACGCGCAACGGCGGCGCCGAGATCGTCGGCTTTCTCAAGACCGGCTCGGCGTACTACGCGCCGAGCGCGGCGGCGGTGCAGATGGTCGAGGCCATTGCGCTGGACAAGCGGCGGATTCTGCCCTGCTCGGCGTGGCTGCAGGGTGAGTACGGGTTGCGCGACGTGTTCTGTGGCGTGCCCTGCGTGGTGGGGCGGCGCGGACTTGAACGCATTCTCGAGATCCAGCTGACCGACGCGGAACGCGCCGACCTGGTGAAGTCGGCGGACGCAGTCCGGTCGACCCAGGCGGTCGTCGACGCCGGCTGATCGGGCGCCCGATGCATCGCGTGCTCGCGCTGTGGCACACGTCGGTCGGCAAGAAGGCGGTCATGGCGGTCACCGGCGTGATCATGGTGGCCTACCTGATCAGCCACGTGCTCGCCAACCTGCTGATCTTCCAAGGCCCGGACCAGATCAACGCCTACAGCCGGTTTCTCCACGGGACCGGTGGGGCGCTGTGGACCGCCCGCCTGGTGCTCCTCGTGTCGGTCGTCTTGCACATCGGGGCCGCCGTCCAGCTCACCGCGCGCCGCCAGGCGGCGCGGCCGGTGCGGTATGCCGCGGGGCGCCGGCCGCAGGTGTCCACCGTCGCATCCCGCACGATCCGCTGGGGAGGCGTGCTGATCCTGGTGTTCCTGGTCTACCACATCCTCCACTTCACGCTCGGCACCGTCCACCCTTCGTTCATCGAGGGCGATCCCTACCACAACGTCGCGACGGGATTTCGGAACCCGCTCGTCGTCCTGTTCTACGAGATCGCGATGGCGGCCGTGGGGCTGCACCTCTATCACGGCGTCTGGAGCAGCGGACGGACGCTCGGGTTGAGCTCGCCCTCGCCCCGGCCGCTCCGACGGCAGCTCGCCTTCGCGCTGGGCGTCCTGGTGTGGGCAGGGTTCGCGGTCATTCCTCTCGCGGTGTTCGCCGGGATGATTCCGGCGTGAGCGGGCCGCGGGCGTCTATGGGGAGAGCGTCATGGAGCTGAAGGCGAAGGTGCCGGACGGACCGATCGAGCAGAAGTGGGACGCCCACCGCTTCGAGATGAAGCTGGTGAACCCCGCCAACAAGCGGAAGTACACGGTCATCGTCGTGGGGAGTGGTCTGGCCGGGGGCGCCGCGGCGGCGACGATGAGCGAGCTGGGCTACCACGTGAAGTGCTTCTGCTTCCAGGACTCGCCCCGGCGCGCGCACTCGATCGCCGCGCAGGGCGGCATCAACGCCGCCAAGAACTACCGGAACGATGGCGACAGCGTCTATCGGCTCTTCTACGACACGGTCAAGGGCGGCGACTTCCGGTCGCGCGAGGCCAACGTGTATCGGCTGGCCCAGATCAGCGTCGAGATCATCGACCAGTGCGTGGCGCAGGGCGTGCCCTTCGCGCGGGAGTATGGCGGCCTGCTGGCGAATCGCTCGTTCGGCGGCGCGCAGGTCTCCCGCACGTTCTACGCCCGGGGCCAGACCGGGCAGCAGCTGCTGCTCGGGTGCTATCAGGCGCTGGAGAAAGAGGTGGCACGCGGCGGCGTGACGATGTTCCCGCGCACCGAGATGCTCGACCTGATCGTGATCGACGGCCGCGCGCGCGGGATCGTGGCCCGTGACCTCGTGACCGGCCGGGTCTCGACCCACCTGGCCGACGCGGTCGTGCTGGGGACCGGGGGCTACGGCAACGTTTTCTATCTCTCCACGAACGCCAAGGGCTCCAACGCCACGGCCGTCTGGCGGGCGCACAAGCGCGGGGCCGCGTTTGCCAACCCGTGCTACACGCAGATCCACCCCACGTGCATCCCGGTGAGTGGCGAGTACCAGTCGAAGCTCACGCTCATGAGCGAATCGCTCCGCAACGACGGGCGGGTCTGGGTGCCGAAGCGCGGCGGCGACGGCCGGACGCCTGGCGACATCCCCGAGGGCGAGCGCGACTACTACCTCGAGCGGCGCTATCCCAGCTTCGGCAATCTCGCCCCGCGCGACATCGCCTCGCGCGCGGCCAAGACGGTGTGCGACGAGGGCCGGGGCGTCGGTCCCGGCGGCCTCGGCGTGTATCTCGATTTCGCCGACGCGATCAAGCGCATGGGCGTCACGACCATCCGCGAGCGCTACGGCAACCTGTTCGAGATGTACCAGCGCATCACGGACGAGAATCCGTACGAAGTGCCGATGCGGATCTATCCCGCCGTGCACTACACCATGGGCGGCCTGTGGGTGGACTACAACCTCATGAGCACCATCCCGGGGCTGCACGTGGTCGGAGAGGCCAACTTCTCCGATCACGGCGCCAATCGCCTGGGCGCGAGCGCGCTCATGCAGGGGCTCGCCGACGGGTACTTCATCGTGCCCAGCACGATCAGCGACTACCTGGCCTCCGCGAAGCCGGCGGCCGTCGACCCGTCGCATCCCGAGTGCCGCCGGGCCGAGGCCGACGTCGCGGAGCGGACGCAGCGCATGCTCGCGATCCGGGGCAAGCGGACCGTCGACTCCTTTCATCGCGAGCTCGGCTCAATCATGTGGGACAAGTGCGGCATGGCCCGCAAGGCCACGGGACTGCAGGAGGCGCTCCGGCGCATTCCCGAGCTGCGCGAGGAGTTCTGGCGCAACCTCAACGTGCCGGGAAGCGATAGCGAGCTGAACCAGGCGCTCGAGAAAGCCGGGCGCGTCGCCGACTTCCTCGAGCTGGCCGAGCTCATCTGCCGGGACGCGCTGCACCGGGAGGAGTCCTGCGGCGGCCACTTCCGGGAGGAGTATCAGACGGAGGACGGCGAAGCCAAGCGCGACGACGAGCGGTTTGCATACGTGGCGGCCTGGGAGTACACGGACGATCTGGCCACGCCGCGGCTGCACAAGGAGCCGCTCGAGTTCGAATACGTGCATCTGGCGCAGCGGAGCTACAAATGAACCTCACGCTGCACGTCTGGCGTCAAACCGGCCCGGACGCACCGGGCCGCATGGTCAGTTACGACGCGCCGGACATCAGCCCGGACATGTCGTTCCTCGAGATGCTCGACGTGGTCAACGAACGGCTCATGCAGACGGGCGAGAGCCCGATCGCCTTCGACCACGACTGCCGAGAAGGGATCTGCGGCTCGTGCAGCCTGATGATCAATGGCGTCGCCCACGGCCCCAACCCCGGCACGGCCACCTGCCAGCTGCACATGCGGAGCTTCGCAGACGGCTCCGAAATCCACGTCGAGCCCTGGCGGGCGCGGGCCTTTCCGATCG
This sequence comes from Gemmatimonadales bacterium, assembly GCA_051955835.1. Taxonomy (GTDB): domain Bacteria; phylum Gemmatimonadota; class Gemmatimonadetes; order Gemmatimonadales; family GWC2-71-9; genus CAVVWJ01. Next base: position 16,047 of record JBQCGH010000146.1, on the reverse strand, counting down.
TGAAGGACCTGATCGTGAACCGATCGGCGTTCGATCGGATCATTGCCGCCGGGGGGTTCGTCAGCGCCCCCACGGGCAGTGCACCCGACGGCAACGCTACGCTCATTCCGAAGGACGCGGTGGACACCGCGATGGACGCCGCGCAGTGCATTGGCTGTGGCGCCTGCGTGGCGGCCTGTCCCAACGGCTCCGCGTCGCTCTTCACCGCGGCCAAGATCACCCATCTGGGTCTGCTGCCGCAGGGGCAGCCGGAACGGCTGCAGCGGGCCCGGCGCATGGTCGAGCGGATGGACCTCGAAGGATTCGGGGGGTGCACGCTCTACGGAGAGTGCCAGGAGGCATGTCCCAAGCTGATCAGCATGGATACCATCACCCGCATGAACCGGGATTTCCTTCGCGCGTCGGTGACGCCTGCACGCGCGGCGGTGGCCGAGTCCGACTGACCTTCACGCGGACCCTCGGGCTCTGCCTCTCTTTCTTGCCGCTGGCAACCGGGCGGCTGTTCGGGCAGCAGCGACCCTGGATCGAGGCCGGCGGTCAGGCGGTCGGGGCCTACGAGCACGTCGACCCGGTTCCCGGTGGCGACGCGCTCGGTGAGGTGCGAGTGGTCCAGCCGGCCCTCATGGTCCATGCCGGCGGGGTGTGGCGGCTCCGGTTCACGGGGACCCTCAACTTCGAAGGCCTCACCATGCCGAACGGCGAGCTCGCGCCCGGGAACTGGGGCGAGGGGTTCATCGACCGTCGGCACCCCCATACGTACTTCCACGAGCTCATCCTCTCCGCGGACGACCTGCTGGGTCGGCGTGATGGCGCGTCAGCGCTCTCGCTCAGCGTGGGGAAGGGATTCGCCCCCTTCGGCAGCGACGACCCCATGGTGCGCCCGCTGCTTCGCTATCCCGACAATCATCATCTGTCGCAGATCCTCGAGCGGGCGGTCGCCATCGCCGCGTACCGCGTCGGGCGCGTCACCGCGGAGGCCGGGTTGTTCGACGGCGATGAGCCGGAGCGCCCAGGCCAGTGGCCGCGGATCGGCGGCCGGTTCGGCGACTCGTGGAGCGGGCGTCTGACCGGGACGATCGCGCCGGGCGCCACGCTGTCGGCATCGTACGCGCACGTCCACTCGCCCGAGCACCGCGGGGGTGCCGGGACCGACCAGGACAAGTGGCATGCGGCGGCACGATGGGAGGGCCGCACGGCGGGCCATCCGACCTATGCACTCGTCGAGTGGGCCAGGACCTCCGAGGGCGGCGGCTTCGTCGTGCTGCACAGCCTGCTGGCCGAAGGTGCATGGACCGCCGGGCCTCATCGTCTCCAATACCGCTTCGAGCGGACCGAGCGGCCAGAAGACGAGCGCGTGTCGCGCTTCCGTGAGCTTCGGCCTCACCTGGAGAACTCGATCCTGGGCGTCACCCGCTGGACCACCCACACGCTCGGCTACGAGCTCACGGCCTTCCAGCGCTCCGGGGTGCGCATCGACCCACTGGCCGAGGTGGCGTATTCCAGGGTGACGACGGTCGGAGGAGGCCTGTTCGACGTCGTCGGTTTCTATGGCCAAGACCACGTCTGGTCGCTCAGCCTCGGCGTCAGGGTCGCGGCCGGCATGACGATGCATCGCATGGGTCGCTATGGCGCGGCCGCAGAGGAGGGTGAGGGTCCCATGAAAATGTCCGGTGGGATGATGCCGTGAGCGTGGCCCGTGTGAAGGCCACGCTCGCGGCCGCGCTCCTGACGCTCGCCGCCTGCGGCGGCTCCGACGGGGGAGCTACCGGTGGCACCAGTCCCCCGCCAAATGCCGAATTCAGTATCGAGGGCGGCGGCAACAACGTGCCCGACCGCTACAGCTCGGACCTGTGGGTCCACGGGGCCTGGGCCTACACCGGCACGTGGGGAGGGTTTTTCCGCGACGGACTCCCCGGCAACGCGGTCAAGGTCTGGTCGCTCGGCGCGAGTGGCGCTCCGACGCTGGCGGACTCGATCATCATTCCCGCGATCGGCACGGTCAGTGACCTGCAGGTGAGCGACGACGGCGCGGTGCTGGTGGTGAGCGCCGAGCTCGGCACCAACGCGGGACTGTACGTCTATGGACTGGCCGACCCCCGCGCGCCGGTCCTGCTCGACAGTGCCCTGGTGTCCGACGGCATTCACACCGCGACCATCGCCGACCTCGGCGGGCGCCGGTATGTGTTCGCGGCACGCGACCCGGCGACGCCCCAGCTCCAGATCTACGACATCACCGACCCGACCGCGATCGCGCTCGTCGCCAGCGTGCCCATCCCCGCCAACTACGGCATTCACGACACCTATGTGCGTGACGGCCTCGCCTTCGTCTTCGCCTGGAACTCCGGCGTCATGATCTACGACGTCGGCAACGGTGTGGCCGGCGGGTCTCCGGGCGATCCGAGACTCGTGAGCCATCTGGTCACGGCCGACGACGGCGTGAAGGGCGGGCCGTCCGTGCACAACGGTTGGTGGTTCCACAACCCGGTCAGTGGCGAGAACCGGTATCTCTTCATCGGGCAGGAGGGGGAAGGCCGCGTGGGCGTCGCCTCGAGCGGCGACCTGCACGTGGTGGACGTGTCGGATATTCGACGCCCCACGGAGGTGGCGACCTTTCGGCTCGCGGGCGCGGGCGTGCACAACTTCTGGATGGACGAAGCGCGCCAGATTCTCTACATGGCATACTACAACGGTGGGGTGGTGGCGCTCGACGTTTCGGGTCAGCTCACCGGCGATCTGTCGAGCCGCATGATTGCGGAGATCAAGCCCGGCGGCGACGGCGACACCTATACCTGGGGTGTGCAGCTCGCCAACGGGTCGCTCTACGCGATCGACATGCTGAGTGGCTTGTGGGAGCTGGGCGTGCCCAAGTAGCTGCCTTGCGCCGTCACTCTGAGCGCAGGAAGGGGGGCATGGGCAGGTCATGCCCCCCTCGCTGCGCTCAGGGCCAACCGTGTGAAGCGCGCAGCAAGCCCCTGTGAAGCGCGCCGCACGTATGCTGCACCAGGCCTGCGGCGCGCTCGCGTGCGGCTCGCGTTACCGTGTGGTGCCTGCCGGCGCCGGCTGCGGTGGCGAGGTCGGCGCTCCCGCCGTGGGCGCCGCCGGCCAGCGGTTGTTGGTACGATCGACGTCCGGATACCAGTTGTCCGGATCGATAACGACGCTGTTGACCTTTCGCGGTCCCGCAATGAGCGCCGTGTACGTGTTGCGCAGGCCCCAGATCTCGACGGGGAGCCGGACTCGCTGGGTGCTCCCGTCGTCCATCAACAGTCCCAGCTCCACCGGCATCGGCATCTGGCCGGCATTCCGCAGGTAGACCCGCGATACCACGCCCGCCGAATCCGACAGCGTTACCGAATCCACCGCCTGGTCGAGGCGGTCCGTGGTGTAGAACCACGACCGCCAGAACCAGCTCAGGTCTTCGCCCAGGCCGTCCTCCATCGTGCGGAAGAAGTCGGCCGGCGTCGGGTGCTTGAACGCCCACCGGCGAATGTACTCCCGGAAGACCGGGTCGAATCGTTCCGGCGACGTGATGTGCTCGCGAAGGAGCACCAACCCCAGCGCGGGCTTGTTATAGAGCGCCTGGCGCCAGTTCTCGTTGGTGCGCATGCGGTCGGCCGGCGTCATGATGGCCTCTTCGTCGCCGGACAGGGCGTTCTTGATGTACGTCTCCGGAATGCCCCGGGCAGTCGGCAGCGGCTGGCCGGGAAACTTCCGCGGGAAGCTGTAGTGGTTCATGAAACTGTTGAATCCCTCGTCCATCCAGCCGTACTGCCGCTCGTTGCTTCCCACCATCATCGGAAACCAGGTATGCCCGAACTCGTGATCGGTGACCGAATACAGGCCCGGCGCGTCCGAGCGGTTGTGGCAAAAGACGATCATGGGATACTCCATGCCGCCCTCGATGCCGTTCACGTTGCTGGCGTAGGGATAGGGATAGGGGGTCCACTGCGTCGAGTAGTACTCGAGCGCGGTCTTGGCGTCCTGCGTCGCATCCTTCCACACCGAGTCGGCCGAGGGTGGATAGAAGCTCATGGCGAGCGTCTTTCCGCCGTTCACCCCGACCGCGTCCCACACGAAGTGCCGCGCGGCGGCCCAGGAAAAGTCACGCACGCTGTCGGCCGTGAAGTGCCAGGTGAGGGTCGGGGACGGCGTCGGCGGCCGCGAGGCGGGGTCGCCGATCTCGTCCTTGCCGCGGATCACGACCGTCTGGTCGCTGGTCCGGGCGCGCGCGAGGCGGGCCCGTTGGGCCGCGGTCAAGACCTCATCGGGGTTCTGCAGGGTGCCCGTCGCAGCCACGATCATGTCAGCCGGAACGGTGAGACTCACATCGAAGCGTCCGTACTCCAGGTAGAACTCCCCCTGGCCGAGGTATTGCTCGGTATTCCAGCCGCGCACGTCGTCGTAGACCGCGAGGCGCGGATACCACTGGGCCACCTCGTAAATGGTCGAGCCGTCGATGTCCTCCACACCCATGCGACTGTTGTTGGCGCCGAAGGGGAACGACCAGGCCAGCTCGAGCTGCTGCGTTCCCTTGGGCGGGAGCGGGCGGCTCAAGTCGATTCGCATGACCGTGCCGTTCACCGCGTAGTGCAGCGCCGACGCGGGCGTGGCCGGGCGCGCCGGCACGCCTGGCCGGGCACGTATGGCGGGCAGGGCCGGCTCGGCCACCTTGAGGAGGCGGACTGAGACTTCCGCGCCTTTGGTGCCGAACCTCGGGTCCTGGCCGAACACCCGAAATCCTCGGCTCTCACTGTTGAACAGGTTCTGCTCGACCTGCAGCCAGACATAGCGGAGCGTGTCGGGCGAGTTGTTCGCGTAGGTGATCCGCTCCTCGCCGCGGACCGATCGGGCGGCTGTATCGAGGGTGGCGCGAATGACGTAGTCGGCGCGTTGCTGCCAGTAGCCTGGTCCGGGCTCGCCGCTGCCGGTGCGCACGGCGTTCGGGGTGGGCAGATCCAGGCGCCGGAATGCCGCCTCAGGCGTTCGCGACGCGGGGGCCGAGGTTTGCGCTGAGGCGGTGGTGGCGATCAGCACGACGAGAAAGCGAGCACGATGACGCACGGGGTTCCTCGGTGCGATGGTGAAGCGTGGCGAAGGGGTGCGGCGCTGGAGGGCCGAGCAGCGTCAGCGCGCGAGCGCGCGAGGGGTGAACGCGCCCTCGCCGGTCACCTCGCGGACCACATACGGCTGGAGCCATTCGGGGAGACCGGGGCCAAGCTCTTCGATGTCCACCTCGAGCAGCACGAGGTCGCGGTCGAGATATTCGTCGATGTCCCATTCCAGGCCGTAATCGGATACCACGTGCCGGCGTTTGCGAAGGCGCCGACCCTCGGTGAGCGGCCAGATAGTCCCGAACAAGGCGGCGTCCACCTCACCTTCGAGCGTCGACGGCTCGCCGCCGGTCGGCGGACGGCTGGAACGGAACGTCGCGGCTCGGTCGGGCGCGAGTGGCTGCACCCGCTCGATCAGTCGCAAACCCGGCAACCACCCTTGCTCGATGTCAGCCCGGGCGAACGGCCGCGCGCTGGCCGGCACCCGCTGGAGCACGAACTGCCGCCCGCCGCTCGCGACGCACGCGGTCCGATTGGCGATCTGGCGCCCGACGCGGGCGACCGCCTCGAAGAAATCGTCCGCCGCCCCAGCCAGCCAGTCGCTCCGGAGGCGCGCGAATGCCTCCGCCTCGCGCTCCTCCTGCCGCTCCGCCAACGCCAGCAACCCGGGACGCGGGTCGTCGCCGGCATCGATTTCGAGCGGGTCGGCGCCGAGCGCGGCGTCGAGCCGGCGCCGATGTTCCCGGGCGGCACGGCTGAGGTCGCCCAGGAGCGCGGCACGCTGTGCGCGACTTTCGCGCAGCTCCGCCAAGGCCTCCTGCAGGTCGCGCAGTCGCCGGATCAGCTCGGTGACGCCGCCCACCTCGTGGCCGGCAGGTTCGAGCAGATAGCGAAGCCGTTTGGCTGCGAGATGGGCCCGGCGGGCCGGCGCCTCGTCCAGCATCGTGCGCACCGCGGCCAGCCGGCACTCGAGATCACCGGCAAGCTTTCGGATCCGGCTGCCGAGGACGGCGGCGGCTTCATGCTGCCGGCGCGACGCATCGCGCTCGATGCGCAGACGATAGCGCTCCAGCCGCCGGCGGATCCGAGCCTCGAGGCGGGGGAATCGCCGCAGGGCGTACCGCACCAGGCGGCGATCGGCGAGGCGGCGGGCGTGCTCGAGGTGTTCGAGGTGCCAGGCGAGCCCGACCCGCTGGCGCGGCGTCAGGGCCGGGGCCTGGGCCCGCTCCCAGGCGAGGTGGGTCTCGGCGTCACGGCTCCGGGCGGTGGCACGGGCGAGCCGGGCGAGCCGGCGGCGGAGGCGCCCCGAGATCGCACAGGCGATCTCGGGGCGATAGGCCCGGAGCCCGCTCCGCAGCCGGCGGATCGCGACGCGGAAATCGTGCAGGGCCACGGCATCGGTGGGGTCGATGAGACGGCGCGCCGCATCCGCGGCGCGGTCCAGCAGGTCCAGCGCGATCAGACGGGCCGCCTCTTCGGCGGGAAGGTCCAGCAGGTAGGCCGGCAGCGCCACGCGGGCTCCAAGCGGTCAGGACGAGCCCCGCGAATCTACTGGCAGGCCGGGAAGGGCGGAAGTCAACCGCACGGCCCCGTACGCGCTCAGGGCGTGGTGCCGGCCGGCGCGGTCCAGCCGTCGTTCGCGGGATTCACGTCCGGAAACATGCCGTCGGGGTTGACCCGCGCGCGCACAATGGTCTTGCCCGGCGGAACCCGATAAACGTACCGGTTCCCGCCGTACCAGATCTCGACTGGCAGCTTGATCGTCTGCGACGTGCCGTCGCCGTAGCCGAGCTCGAGCTCGACCGGCATGACCGCGGCGCCGAGGCTCCGAATGGTCACCAGCGACCCGCCGTCCGCCGCCGATTTCACACTCTCGACGCTCTGGTCGAGCGCGGCCGTCGTGTAGAAGAACCCGCGCCAGAACCACGAGAGATCACGGCCCGACACTTCCTCCATGGTGCGGAAGAAGTCCGCGGGCTGCGGGTGCTTGAACGCCCAGCGCCGGGTGTACTCGCGGAACGCCGTGTCGAACACCTCCGGCCCGAGCACCTTGCTGCGGAGCGCGAGCAGCATGATCGACGGCTTCACGTACGCCAGGCTGCCCAGGTTGTCGGTCGTGCGATAGCGATTCGCCGGGGTCATGATCGGCTGCGCGGTGGGGCTCTGGTCGAGCCCCGTGACGAAGCGGATCTCGCTGCGGCGGGTGTCGCTGTCGTCGCGCGACCAGTAGTCCTGCTCGGAAAACGTGTTGATGAAGGTATTGAACCCCTCGTCCATCCACGCGTAACGACGTTCGTCCGAGCCGACCGTCATGGGGTACCACATGTGGCCGATCTCGTGCGTGATCACGTTGTACAGGTCGGGCTTGTCCTCCGCCGGGGCCTCCATCGCCACCATGGGGTACTCCATCCCGGAAACCGGACCCTCGACGGCGGTGATCTGGGGATAGGGATACCGGAACCACTTGGTGCTGTACTCGAGGATCGAGTACCGGCTCATCTTGGCCGCGTCTTCCCAGGTCAACTTGGCCGAATCGCGGTAGAACGCCTGGGCCAGGGTTCCCTCCCACGACGAGGCATCCCAGCGGTAATCCGGCGACGCCGCCCAGGCCACGTCCCGGACTCGATCCGCGCGGAACCGCCAGGTGAGCGTGCCGTCACGCCGCGGACGCGCCGCACCCGAGTCGAGCTCCTCCTGCGTGACGATCGCGACGGTGCTATCGGACTTGGCCGCCGCGGCCAGCCGGCTGCGTTCAGCCGGCGTGAGCACCTGCTCGGGGTTCTGGAGCACGCCGGTCCCGGCGACGAGGTACCCGGCCGGCACGGTCACCTCGTAGTCGATGTCGCCGTACTCGAGATAGAACTCGCCCTGGCCAAGGTAGGGGTCGGTATTCCAGCCGTGCACGTCATCGTAGACGGCCATGCGAGGGTACCACTGGGCGATCTCGTAGAGGTTGCCCTCGCGCCCCATCCGGTCGGCCCCGTGCTCGGGCACGTTGAAGCTGTAGGCCACATCGAGGATCGTCGTGCCGCCGGGCGCCAAGGGCTGGGCGAGCTCGACGTACATCATGGTGTCGTTGACACGGTAGGACAGCGAGACCGGTGGGGTCCCGTGCCCGTCGGTACCCGCGGTGGCGCCGGCGCCCCGGCGCGGGCGGGGCGGGGGCGTCCGGGGCGCGGGCATGCTCTGTGTGATGCTCGCGATGTCGAAGCCGCCGGCGAAGCCGGCGCCGCCGAACCGGCTCTCCGCGGCGAACAGCAGCGAACCGGTGCTCCCCGGCCGGAACAGGTTCTGGTCGACCTGCATCCAGATGAACCGAAGGGTATCCGGCGAGTTGTTGGTGTAGTGGATCTCTTCGGTCCCCGTGATCCGCTTGGCGGCGGTGTCCAGCGTCGCCTTGATGCTGTAGTCAGCGCGCTGCTGCCAGTAGCGCGGTCCGGGCGAGCCGTCGGCCGCGCGGACGTCGTTGGGTGGGGGCAGGGGGATGGGACTGAAGATGCCGGTATCGGCGACTGGCGGCTTGAGCGCGGGCTGCAGGGTGAGCGGCCGCGATGGCTGCGTCGGCGCGTTGGAGTCCGGCTGCTGGGCGGCCAGCCTCGGCGCGATCAGCAGGAGGAAGAGGACGAGGGTGCGCATGGGGGATCCCGCGGGTTAGAGCTTCGGCAGCGTCACGCCCGTCTGGCCCTGGTACTTGCCGGCCTTATCGGCGTAGCTGGTCTCACAAATATCGTCGGTATCCGCCTCGAAGAAGAGGACCTGGCAGATCCCCTCGTTGGCGTAGATCCGGGCCGGCAGCGGCGTGGTGTTGCTGATCTCCAAGGTCACGTGGCCTTCCCACTCGGGCTCGAACGGCGTGACGTTGGTGATGATGCCGCATCGGGCGTAGGTGCTCTTGCCGACGCAGATGGTCAGCACCTCGCGGGGAATGCGGAAATATTCGACCGAACGGGCCAGCGCGAAGCTGTTGGGCGGCACGATGCACACGTCGCCCTCGAAGGGCACGAAGCTCCGCTGGTCGAACTCCTTGGGGTCCACGATCGCGCTCAGCACGTTGGTGAAGATCTTGAACTCGGGGGCAACCCGCATATCGTAGCCGTAGCTCGAGACACCGAAGGAGATGACCCGCCGCCCGCGCGCGTCCACCTGGCGCACCTGCCCGTCGACGAACGGCTCGATCATGCCGCGCTCGCGGGCCATGCGTCGGATCCAGCGGTCGGACTTGATGGACATGTGGCCTCGCGAAAATGTGCGGCGCCCGGGCGAACGGGCGGGGAATATAGTCGGATCGGTCGCGGGTTGAATTGACCCTCTAAGTCGGTTACCTTCACCGCGATAAGTGAAAAAATTCACGATCCGCTTCCGTGGCGAGGCGTATGCTCCAGCCCTATATCCCGATTCTGCTCCTGATCGCGTTCGTCATCGCCAACGCGATCGTGATGCTGGGCGCATCGCACCTCCTCTCCACCTTTCGCCGGACCCCCGCCAAGATCGCCCCCTACGAGTCGGGCATGCCGGTCCTGGGCGACGCGCGGGAGCGGTTCTCCATCAAGTTCTACCTCGTCGCCATGCTGTTCATCATCTTCGACATCGAGACCGTCTTCATGATTCCGTGGGCCGTCGCCTTCCGGCAAATGGGCGACATGGCGGGCCTGCTCATCATCGAGATGCTGGTGTTCGTCGTGATCCTGGCGGTCGGGTACGTCTATCTGTGGAAGCGGGGTGCGCTGCAATGGGATTGACCAATCCCGCGACCGAGTACCGTGGGAGCGACGCGACGACCGTGTCGACGATGTCCCCCAACTGGATCACCACGCGACTCGATTTCCTCACCAACTGGGCCCGGAGCAACTCGCTCTGGCCGATGCCGTTCGGCACGGCCTGCTGCGCCATCGAGTACATGGCCACCGCCGCGAGCCGGTTCGACATCGCGCGCTTCGGCATGGAGCGGCAGAGCTTCTCGCCGCGGCAGGCCGACGTGTTCATCTGCGCGGGCCGGGTCCCGTTCAAGCTGGCGCCGGTCCTGCGGCGGGTGTGGGACCAGATGCCGCAGCCCAAGTGGGCGATCTCGATGGGCGCCTGCGCCTCCACCGGCAACATCTTCGACAACTACTCGATGGTGCAGGGCATCGACACGCTCATTCCGGTGGACGTCTACGTGCCGGGCTGCCCGCCGCGGCCCGAGGGGCTGATCTACGGCATCCGGCTGCTGCAGAAGAAGATCATGGGCGAGAGCATCACCGACGACACGCTGCGCGATGAGAAGCTCGTCAGCCCGTCGGGACTCTACCTGCCGCCCGAGCGGGTGGACGAGCTGTCCGAGCCGTTCGGCAACTCGGTGCACCAGACCAGGTCGACGTGATGACCGGCTCCATCAACGCGGCGCTCTGCGGGGCGGGGCGTGAGCCGCGCGCGCGTGCACGGGGCCCGGCCTCTCCCCGGCGGCCGAGCGGCGCGCCGGAGACCGGGCCGGCGTGGCGCGGGTCCCGGCGGACGGTCACCGATGGGCAGTCGGTTGCTGAACGCCGGGCGGCGCCGCGATGACCGCCGCGATCTCTCCCTCCGTCGCACCGCTGCACGGCCGGTTCGGCGGCGCGATCGTGCGCCAGGTCGTCTCCTGCGGCGACACGATCGTGTACGTGGACCATGCGCGCACCCACGATGTCCTGGCCTGGCTCAAGGACACGCCCGGCCAGGAGTTCAACTACCTGACCGACGTGACCGCCGTCGAGTACCGCGACCCGGAGCGCCCGCTCGAAGTCGTGTGGCAGCTCCGCTCGCTGGGCCGACGCGCCGACCTGCGCGTCAAGGCCGAGCTCGACAAGCGGGCGCCGCTCGAGGTTCGCTCGGTCACGGACCTCTGGCGGGGGGCCGACTGGCTCGAGCGAGAGGTGTACGACATGTTCGGCATCACGTTCACGGGCCACCCGGACCTTCGGCGCATCCTCATGTGGGAGACCTACGCCGAGGGGTACCCGCTCAGGAAAGACTTCCCGCTGCGCGGCCACTTCAGCCGCGCCGAGCAGACTCGGCAGGCGCTCGCCGCGAACCCCGAGGCGCACTACTCCATGGAAGAGCTGTCCATCGCCGACGCCTACGACGAGATCCCCGCCGACATGCGGGAGCGGCTTGCGCGCGGCGAGCGAGGGTTCCTGCGATGAGCACCCGGACGGTCGAGATGGCGCTCGCGACGCCCGGGCTCGACGCCCAGGGCCGTCCCACGCGCGTGCCCCTGGGGGTCGCCGAGGGGACCGGCGTCTACGACGAGACGTTCGGTGCCGAGCACATGCTCGTGAACATCGGGCCCCAGCACCCGGCCACGCACGGCGTGCTCCGGTTGGTGCTCGAGCTCGAGGGCGAGACGGTCAAGCGCTGTATCCCGCACGTGGGCTACCTGCACTCGGGGTTCGAGAAGCAGGGCGAGTATCGCTTCTACAACCAGATCATCCCGCTCACCGACCGCACCGACTATCTCGCCCCCATGGCCAACAACGTCTGCCTCGCCATGGCGGCGGAGAAGCTCATGGGCATCCAGATCACCGAGCGGTGCCAGGTGCTCCGGGTGATCGCGTGCGAGCTGAGCCGGATCATCTCCCACCTCGTGTGGCTCGGCACCACCGGCATCGACCTCGGCGCCTACACGCCGTTTCTCTGGTCGTTCCAGCAACGCGAGCGGGTATACAACCTCCAGGAGGCCTGGACGGGCGCACGGCTCACCCCGAGCGTGACCCGCGTCGGCGGCATGATGGCGGACGTGCCCGAGGGCTGGACTCAGGGGCTCCGGGAGTTCGTCCGGACCTTCCCGACCACGCTTACGGAAGTCGACACGATCTTCACCCGGAACGCGATCTGGATCGGACGCACCCAGGGCGTGGGTGCGCTCACGGCCGAGGAGGCGATCAACTTCTCCCTGTCCGGTCCGATGCTCCGCGCGAGCGGGGTGGACGACGACGTCCGCAAGGACCGGCCCTACCTCGGCTACGAGACGTACGACTTCGATGTGCCCATCGGGGAGCACGGCGACATCTACGACCGGTACCGCGTGCGGCTCGAGGAGATGTGGCAGTCCAACCGGATCCTGGAACAGGCGGTGGAGCGCCTGGAGCGACTCGAGGGCGCGCCGATCAACGTGAGTGACCCGCGCGTCATCCTCCCCGCCAAGTCGCGCGCGATGAGCGACATGGAGGCGATGATCTACCATTTCAAGCAGGTGATGGAAGGCGCCAAGCCGCCGGTGGGCGAGGCCTACCTGGGGATCGAGAACCCCAAGGGCGAGCTGGGCTACTACTTCGTATCCGACGGGACCGCCAAGCCGGTGCGCTGGCGGATCCGTCCGCCGGCATTCATCAACCTCTCGAGCCTGCCCAAGATGTGCGAGGGCGCGCTGCTCTCCGACGTGATCGCCATCAACGCGAGCGTCGACATCGTCATGGGCGAGGTGGACCGGTGAGCGTGCAGGCCAACCCGACCGTCACCCACGGCGACCAGCACGCGCCGCACCAGCCGGTCTTCGTGGGCGAGACGCGGGCCCGGCTCGAGGCGCTGTACGCCAAATATCCCACCAAGCAGGCCTGTCTGCTGCCCGCGCTCTGGATGGTGCAGGAATCGCGCGGCTGGATCTCGGAGCCCGCAATCAACGAGGTCGCCGAGGTGCTCGAGCTCACGCCGGCGTACGTCAAGGGCGTGGTCACCTTCTACACGATGTACCACACGCACCCGGTCGGTCGCCATTTCATCCAGGTGTGCACCACATCGCCCTGCAACATCTGCGGGGCCGAGGAGGTGGTGCGGGCGCTGCTCGACGCGACGGGGTGCGGTGAGCTTGGGGCCACCAGCGCCGACGGACGGTTCACTGTCATCGAAGTGGAATGCCTCGGCGCCTGCGGCTTCCCCACGCCCATCCTCATCGACGACGACTTCATCGAGAACCTCACGCCCGAGCGGGTGCCCGGCCTGCTCGAGAGATACGCGTAATGGGCTACCCGCACCCGAGCCATCCGAAAGAGACGGTGGTCCTCTCCCGCTATTTCGGCGACGCCGGCGCGCGAACCTACGATGGCTGGATGCAGCGCGGGGGCTATGTGGGCCTGCGCAAGGCGCTCGGGATGACGCGGGAGTCCCTCGTCGAGGAAGTGAAGGCCTCCGGCCTGCGTGGTCGCGGCGGCGCCGGGTTTCCGACGGGGCTCAAGTGGTCGTTCATGCCGAAAGAGGTCGTGAAGCCGCACTACCTGGTCTGCAACGCCGACGAGTCCGAGCCTGGCACGTTCAAGGACCGGGAGATCATGCGGTGGACGCCGCACGCGCTGATCGAAGGCTGCGCGATCGCGGCACACGCCATCGGCGCCGAGCGCTGCTACATCTACATCCGGGGGGAGTTCACGGAGCCGTGGACGATCATGTCGGCGGCGGTGGAGGAAGCGTACGCGCGCGGCACGCTCGGCGGGAATGCGCTCGGGAGCGGGCGGCGGATCGACATGGTGCTGCATCGCGGTGCCGGGGCCTACATCTGCGGCGAAGAGACCGCGATGATGAACTCGCTCGAGGGGAAGCGGGGCAATCCGCGGATCAAACCGCCGTTCCCCGCGGTGTCCGGCGTGTTCGGCATGCCCACGACGGTCAACAACGTCGAGACACTGGCCGCCGTGCCGCACATCGTCAATCAGGGCGCCGCGTGGTACAAGTCGCTCTGTCTGGGGAACCCCAAGAGCACCGGAACCAAGCTGATCTCGATCTGCGGGCACGTGCAGCGCCCCGGCAACTACGAGGTCACCATGGGCACGCCGCTCAAGGACATTCTCTACGAGATGGCTGGCGGGCCCAAGCCGGGGCGCACGTTCAAGGCGGTCATCCCGGGCGGCAGCTCGGTGCCCATCATGACCCGCGAAGAGGCCGAAGCCGCGCTTTTCGACTACGAGGGCATCGCCGAGAAGGGATCCCTGCTCGGGTCCGCGGGGTGCATCGTCATGGACGATACCACGGACATGGTGTACCAGATCTGGCGCCTGGCCCGATTCTACGCCCATGAGAGCTGCGCGCAGTGCACCCAGTGCCGCGAAGGCACCGCCTGGACGACGAAGATTCTCGAGCGCATCCTCGCGGGGAAGGGCAAGCCCGAGGATTTTCAGCTCCTCCTCGATCTGTCGGAGAACATGACGGGCAAGACGATCTGCGTGCTCAGCGATTCGTGCGCGGCGCCGGTCGTGAGCGGAATTCAGAAGTTCCGGGACGAGTTCGAGGCGTACATCGCCGGCGCGCGAGAGCCGGCCATGGCCGCCGTGTAGGGAGCGTCACCGTTCAGATGACATCCACCAGCGCGACGCGGAGCCCGCGGAGCCCGGCACCAGCCCCACCGCCTCGTGGATGCGGGCGGGGCCCTGCGCCGGCGCTCCGTGGTGACGACGCGTGTGGCGCGGCAGCAGGAGCCACGCAGGGAGACCGATGGCCGACGAGCTAGTCAATGTCACGATCGACGGCATGTCCCTCGCGGTGCCCAAGGGCACCACGATCATCGAGGCCGCCAAGCAGGCGGGCGTGCTGGTGCCGCACTACTGCTACCACCCGTCGCTCCCGAGTCCGGCGGTGTGCCGCATGTGCCTGGTCGAAGTCGAGAAGGCGCCCAAGCTGATGCCGGCGTGCGTCACGACCGTGGCCGAGGGGCAGGTGGTGCACGTCGACAGCGAGAACGCCAAGAAAGCGCGCGAGGGCGTGCTCGAGTTCCTGCTCATCAACCATCCGCTCGACTGTCCGATCTGCGATCAGGCCGGCGAGTGCGAGCTCCAGGACTACGTGTTCCAGGAGGGCCGCGCGGGCACCCGGTACAAGGAGTACGCCAAACGGTACAATCCGGTCGAGGATTTCGGCGCGGACATCCTCTACGTGCCCAACCGCTGCATCCTGTGCACCCGCTGCGTCCGCTTCATGGACGACGTCGCGCACACCCCGATTCTCAACGTGAGCGAGCGGGGCGACCGCGCCTTCATCGGCATCAGCGACGAGCAGCGCCTCGACCATCCCTGGGCGGGGAACGTGGTGGACCTGTGCCCGGTGGGCTCGCTCCTGTCCAAGGACTTCCTGCACAAGGCGCGCGCCTGGGACCTGGACAAGACGGCCAGCGTCTGCCCCGGATGCACGCAGGGCTGCAACATCAACATCGACACGCGCGACGATGTCGTGGTGCGGATCCGTCCCCGTCCCAATCTCGAAGTCAACCGGCACTTCATCTGCGACTACGGCCGGATGAACTATCGCTGGATGAACCGGGGCGACCGCATCGAAGCGCCCCTGGTGCGCGAGAGCGGGCGATACGTGGCCACCGACTGGGATACGGCCCTGGCGCGCCTCGAGCAAGTGCTCCGGGGGGCGGCGGGCGCCGCCGTGATCCTGGCCTCGGGTCGGGCGTCGGTCGAATCGTTGGGCCTGGTGCGCCGGCTGGTGGACGACTTTACGGTGACCGCGGCGGTCCAGGTGCCGCTCGGCGACGAGGCGCCGCTCGCCGGAATCCCGAACCTGGCGCTTCGGCGCGAGCGGGCGCCGAATCTGATCGGCGCCGAGCTGCTGGGGTACACGCGCCAGTGGGAAGCGGCGATGCGCGAAGTACTGTCGGCGGCCGTCGTGATCGTCGTGGACGCCGAGCTCGCGCCGGCCGACGTCGCCGCGCTCGCCGCCGCGCCTGGCCTGGTGGTGATCCTCGGCAGCGTCGCGCCCGAATCGCTGGGGAACGCCGCCCTCGTGCTGCCCGTGACCACGATGGCGGAGGAGAACGGCAGCTATGTGAATCGCGACCGGCGACTCCAGCGGTACGAGCAGGCCAAGAGCCAGCCCGGCATGGCCAGGCCGGCCTGGTGGGTGGCCGGGGAGGTGCTGGCCGGTCCCGGACCGAGCCCGGACGCACCCTCCACGGCCGCGGAGGCGTTCCTGCTCTTGGGCGAGCGGTGGCCGGTCTTTGCCGGAGTGAGCCACGCAGATCTCGGGTTCACCGGACGGGTGCTTGGCGTTCCCA
>JBQCGH010000145.1:0-8033 GCA_051955835.1 Gemmatimonadales bacterium | reverse complement strand
CGGGCCATGGCCTCCAGAACCTGTTCAGTCTCACCATTGAGGGCGCGGCGGTGCTCCAGCTCATAATCAGCAGGGTTGTGTGGAAGGCCGCGTTGATCCTTGGGCTTGCAGCAATCCTCGGCGGATACGCTGCAGCGCGGTCTGGGCGACAGCTCCGGCCATCCACCATGCGGTGGACGGTAGCTGCATCGGAGCCGTCGTCGCGGCGCGCATGTTCGTGAAGCTTGCGCGCTAGCGTTCATCGGCAAGGTAGAGTGACTCGCGGCCGAACGCGCCGCCCATCGGGAGAGACCACCATGAGCCACACCGGCGCAAAACCCCAGCACGACAAAGATCGCGCGTCTCGGGCGCTCGTCCGCGAGCGGCACCGGCTGGCAACGCGCATCAGCCGGGCGCTGGAAGGCCCGATGAGCATCCTTGGCTTCGTCTGGCTGGTGCTCATCGTGCTGGACCTCACCCGCGGGCTATCGCCATTCCTCACCGCCGTCAGCTATGTGATTTGGGGCCTCTTCGTCCTCCAGTTCGTGGTCGAATTCATCATCACCCCCAAGAAGCTCGCGTACTTCCGCCGGAACTGGCTCACCGCGATCGCCCTCGTGCTCCCCGCGCTTCGCGTGCTCAGCATCTTTCGGGTGCTCCGGCTGCTCAGGGTGCTGCGCGGCGCCCGCCTGCTGCGCGTCGTGAGCAGCGCCAATCGGGGCATGCGCGTGCTGGGTCGCGTCATGGGGCGACGTGGCTTCGGCTACGTCACGGCGTTGACGGTCCTGGTCACCTTTGCCGGCGCCGCGGGCATGTACGCCTTCGAGCACGGTGTGCCGGGCGGTGCGCTGGCCAATTTCGGAAGCGCGCTCTGGTGGACGGCGATGATGCTCACCACCATGGGCTCGGACTACTTCCCGCACACGACCGAAGGCCGCCTGCTCTACCTGTTGCTCGCCGTGTACGGGTTCGCCGTCTTCGGGTATATCACCGCCACGATCGCGAGCCTGTTCGTGGCGCAGGACGCCGACTCGAGTAAGGGGGAGCTGGCCGGTTCGCGGCAGCTCGACCGGCTGGAGCGGGAACTCGCGGCGTTGAACCGGAAGCTCGATAGACTGACGGGGAGCGCGGCCAGTATGGCCACTCCGGGGTGAAGCCGCCGACCACCCGGGGCGCATGATCACTCATACCTTCTGCCTCGAGTGTGGCCGAATCCACTAAAGGCACCTGTTCGATCCGCCCCCGTTGCTGTCCGCCAAGCGCTCACCGGCCCACGCGCATCGCTGGATTAGCCGGCAAACCATTCTTGGCCTGGACTTGGAACACGTCCATTAGCACGGCCTCGAACGGCGACCATTCGACCAACCCAGCCGACCCGCCGCTCCATATGGACCCGCCGTCCATATGAATGGAAACGAGAGCGCGACGTCGGACCACCGGCAGGGGCAGACGTCTACGGCAGCACCGTCCGCGTCCCAAGCCCAGCGTAGACGTAGCGTGCTCCAAAGATTCGCTTCAGCGCCGCGAACGCCGGCTCCCCGGTGCAGTGTCCGGGCGCAACGCCGTCGACCCGCCAACGATCATGGAGTGCCCCCGCGACCCGGGACACCGTGGTATCCGGACTGGTCACCAGATGCAGGCCGCCAAAGATCAGGTGCACGTGGTCGCCCCAGGGGCGCGCGGCATCCAAGATCGTCTCGATGCCCGGATGGGAGCACCCCACCAGCACCACCACTCCCGCGGGAGTTCGAATGGCCAGCGAGAGCTCGTGGAGCTCCAGGGTGCCCGGGTTCTTCGAGACGGTGGAGACGATGGCCACGCCTGGCGCCACTTCGGTGAGGCTGTCCACCCAGATGAAATTTGCCTCGGGCCAGGGCGTGCCGAATCTGAGCTCCGCCGGCGCGGCGGCGTCGAAGTACCGCATCGAATCGGCCAGGGTGGAGTCGCGGCGGTAGAAGCTCCCGGGAAGCGCCGCACCGAACACGCCGAAGCCTTCCCTCGGCGCATAGATCTTCACGTGTGGATTCAGCTGAAGGAGGTAGTTGAGGCCGGCCGTGTGGTCGCCATGCCGGTGTGAGACGACGACAAAGTCGAGCCGCCGGAGATCCACCCCGAGCGCCCGCACGTTGCGCGCGAACACGTCGGCGTTGTTTCCGGTGTCGAACAGAATCCGTTTGCCGCCATACTCCACCAGCGCGGCGAACCCCCAGTCACGAGTGAGACCTCGGCCACCCCCGAACGCGTCGTACAGAATGGTGACTCGATTGCTGGTCCGCACGGGCGAGGGGTGTGTCGCGGGAGGAACCGAGGAAAGCGCCAGCGTGAGCGACACGAGCTCGAACAACGCCATTGGTCACCTCCGATTGGGGTCGCGCCGGCGATCACGGCCATCGGTGATAGGCATCGGGGTTCGACGGTAGGGGATGGTACGAAGATCGTCAAGGCGATCCACGCTGCGAATGTATCTTGATCACCGATGAACGAGCCCGTCCGACTCACCTCCGCCCGGGCCCGCGGCATCTGGCTGCACGCACAGGGCCTCGACGCCGCCGAGCCGTTCGGCGCCGGCCCGCAGGCGACCCCTGCGGCCGTGGCACACCTCGGATACGTGCAGATCGATACCATCCACGTCATCGAGCGCAGCCATCACCACATCCTCTACACCCGCATCCCGTCGTACCGGCGCGCGCACCTGCAGCAGGCGCAGAGCATCGACAAGACCGTTTTCGAATACTGGAGCCATGCGCTCTCCTACCTCCCGACCGAGACCTTCCGCTTCTACGTTCGCCACATGCGGCAGGACTGGGAGCGGCGGGTCTGGCAGGGCCAGGTGACCACCCAGGATCTGCGCCGGCTGCTGGCGCGCATCCGGCGAGACGGTGCGATCACGATTCGCGACATCGACAACGAGGCGCTGGGGGACAAGACCCACGCCTGGGGCAGTCGCAAGCCGGCCAAGCGGGTGCTGGAGGCGGCCTTCTACAAGGGCCTGGTGACCGTCAGCCGACGCACGGGCATGCTCAAGACCTACGAGCTGCTCACGCGCCACTTCGGGTGGAACCGTCTGCCGCGCGCCGCGAGCGAGCGGGAGACGCTCGACTACCTGCTCGACCGGGCCCTGCGGTCGCAGGGCGTCGTGAGCGTGGACTCTGTCTGCTATCAGGATCCCGCGCGGAAGCCGGCCATGCGTCGCCTCGTCGGGTCACGGGTCCGCCGCAAGGAGCTGGTGACGGTACAGGTGGAAGGAGCGGAGCGGGTGGAGCATTGGGCCCGGCCGGACGTGCTCGACGCTCTCCCCGTTCCAGGTGCCGAGTCGGTGCACATCCTCTCGCCGTTCGATCCGCTCATCATCCAGCGCAAGCGGCTGCGGCTCTTCTTCGATTACGAGTATCGCTTCGAGGCCTACGTCCCGAAGGACAAGCGGGTGTTCGGCTACTTCGTGTGCCCGGTCCTCATCGGCAACCGGATCGTCGCCGGGCTCGATCTCAAGGCCGATCGCGAGCGACGGCAGCTCGTAGTGCGAGGGTGGAACTGGGTGGGGCGGGCGAAGTCGAAGGCACATCGACAACAGGTGGAGACCGCATTGCACGACTTTGAGCGGTTTCAGCTGGAGCGGGATGAGCGAGCGCCCGACCCCTTCGATCGATGAGAGTGCGGTGTTCGGTTCAGCGCGTTATGCGTTCGCCCCCGTTTTCCACTGCGCCAGCCGCATCGCGATCAGCTCCGCGCGTTGTTGCTCGTCCGCCCCATCCAGGATGCGCAGATCCCCGGGATCAGCCCGCAGGTAGACCCCCGACGTCCGCGCGTTGACGCTCGGATCGGTCTCGGAACGCGTCGTCCAGTACCCCGTCGCGCGCTCGGCGGAGTTGAGCCGGATCTCGCCCGTGCCGAACACCTGCGGCGCGTTCGGGTCGCGGGGACGTTCGCCCTTCCAATAATAGAAGATGCCTGGCGGCTCCCGGCGCTCCTTCACCGCCTCGCTCCAGTAGCGCGCCGAGAGCGTGGCGTCCTCCTGCCACGACCGTCCGCTCAGCTCCAGCGCGCCGTCGCGGTCGCGCGAGATCTTGAGCAAACTCACCGCCGATGGCTCGAGGGCGCTTCGAGCCGTGAGCGACAATTGCCACCACAGGCCCTCGATCCGGTCGGCGCCCCACTCGCTCTCGATCGCCTTCCGAAGCTTCTCGTTCACGACCCGGATCTCGGACGCCGTGGCTGCATCGCCGTAGCGGACGCACGTGAGGCCGAGCAGATCGCTGGGAAGCTTCGCGCCGTTCGCGTGCAGAATGAACGTCCGGCGCATGCCAAGCGCGGCGCCGAAGAGCCCGGCTTCGAATACCACGTTGTCGCGCGGAGACGCCTGGCCGGCTGTCGCGGGCTCCGAGGTGGGGGGCGGGGTGCCCGTCGTCCAGTCGTCCCGCGCGAACACGAACGCCGCAAAATCCACCTCGCGCGTCAGCTCGAGCAGCCGCTCCAGCGTAGTGGTCCCGGGATTGAACGACGTCGTCCACGGCTCGACGTGCGCGACGTCCTCGAGACCACGCGTGAGCGCCTGGAGCAGCTTCTGCTGCTTCCCCGATGACCCCAGAAAGAGGCGAGGCTTGTCCATGCTCGTGGGCCGGCCGGTCAGCCGGCCGCGCTTCCCGCCAGCTCGCGCTGGCCGGCGCCCGCACCTTCCTTGAAGAACGCCAGCAGGTCCTGGTTTAGCCGATCCTTGTGGGTCGAGGCGAGTCCGTGCGGCGCTCCCTCGTACACCACCAGCTTCGCGTTCCTGATCAGCTTGACTTGGCGCCGGCCACCGACGTCGATCGGCACGATCTGGTCATCGTCACCGTGGATGAGCAGCGTGGGCACGTCGAACTTCTTGAGATCGTCGGTGAAGTCGGTCTCGGACAGCGCCTTGATGCAGTCGTAGATGGCGTTGAGGCCTCCCTGCACGGCCTGCAGCCAGAATGTGTCGCGCAGTCCCTGCGACACCGTGCTGCCCGTGCGGTTGGCGCCGTAGAACGGGGCGCTGAAGTCCTTGAAGAATTGCGACCGGTCGGCATGAACGGCGCTCCGAAGCTGATCGAACACCTCCATCGGAATGCCCTCGGGGTTGTCCGCCGTCTTGACCAGGTGCGGCGGCACGGCGCCCACCAGCACCACCTTGGCCACCCGCGAGGTCCCGTGCCGGCCGACGTAGCGGGCCACCTCGCCGCCACCGGTCGAGTGGCCCACGTGGATCGCGTGCTTGAGGTTGAGCGCCTGCACGACCGCCGCGAGGTCGTCGGCATAGGTGTTCATGTCGTGACCATCCGCCGGCTGGCCCGAGCGTCCGTGTCCCCGCCGGTCGTGCGCGATGCAGCGGAAGCCGTGCTGGCTCAGGAACAGCATCTGATCTTCCCAGGCATCGGCGGTGAGCGGCCAGCCGTGGCTGAACACGACCGGTTGTCCGCTGCCCCAGTCCTTGTAGTAGATGTCGGTCCCGTCAATCGTGGTGATCGTCGGCATCAGGCCCTCCGCGTGCTCGACGTGATGGTGGCGTGCAGGTTGTGAGTGAGCTGCGCATCATAGGAACGCGCCTGAAGGTCGTCAACCGTACAGACCTGTAACCATCTCGTCACGGTGTGGGTCAGCTGGTGGCGGACTCGGGATTCGAGCTCGAGACGGGCGTGTTCGTGGCTGAAGCGGCCCCTCGACTACTTGAACGTGGTGGTTTCCTCCTCCGCGATCAGAAACACCGGTGCCCCCCGTCGAGATCGAGATCGCGTGCGCGAGGGCCCGCTTCGCCGTCTCGGTCCTGGAGCGCCTGCAGTGCCTGCGGCGGCGGAAGTGGAGCTCCGCCACCCGGGCGAACGGTGCGCGGTTGCCGTCGGCCGTTCCGGTGATGCGCGATGGATGCCCTTCTATTGCACGAGGTGCTGAACGCGGGGCGCCCCGAGCGCCGCGACTTCACGGCCAACCGCGTCCCGGACTGCCAGGCGCGGCTCACCATTCAGCCGAACTGACCCGGTGACCTGGCCTCGCTTGTCGTACACCGTGAGGCTGACACCGGCCGTGTCGGTGGCCAAGTCGGCGCGAACCGCGCCGTGCCCGTCCACCAGCTCGACGCGCTCCGCCTGGATGACGCCCGGCCCACGGGCGACAAACCCCGCAACGGTTACGATGAGCGAGATGAGGGCCCAAGCGGTCAGCGCCGGCAGCAGGCGCTGCTGCCGCTCGAGGCGGACCAACTGCTCCGCTGGGTCCGTGTTGACAGAGGGGTTCGACATGAGGGGCTCTCCGGCTGAAGGCGCTGGGGTGATGTCTCGCCGGCCGGTCCTTGCACACGCACCGCAGGCAGTTCGGACGCTCCGACGCAGTGCCTCTCAGGGCACGGCGTGGGCATCGAGCTTGACCAGCGCCGCGCGCACCGAGTCCACGCCCGGGCGGAGCCTCGGCTCCGGGTCGGATCTGATCACGAGATAGTGCCGCCACGCGCGGATCGCCCCTGCGGTGTCGCCGGTGAGCGCCGCCAGCCGGCCTTCCTCGCGCAGGTGTGGGGCCAGGTAGTCGCTGAGATGGTAAGCGTAGAACCGCCGCCGGACCGCACGGAGCGCGGCCGCCAGATCGCCCTGGCGCTCCCGCAGGCGCGCCACCTCGAGGTTGGCGAAGTCCTCGAAGCCCACCGGGCTGATGCCGATGGTCGACCGCACGTACGCAGGGCTCAGCGTGAACGCCACGGGAGGACCGTTCCGATTGC
Source organism: Gemmatimonadales bacterium (assembly GCA_051955835.1). GTDB lineage: Bacteria > Gemmatimonadota > Gemmatimonadetes > Gemmatimonadales > GWC2-71-9 > CAVVWJ01. The sequence goes on along the minus strand of JBQCGH010000145.1, from coordinate 1,333 downwards.
CGCCGGGGCCGCTTCGGATCAGGTCGTCCAGCCGGTCCACCTGCGTGGTGTCGGCCGAGATCGGCGACCCGCGCGCGGCCGCCAGCTTGGCCTCGAGCAACGCGGCACACACCGCGTTGCCGGCTCGCGCGGTCGGCGCTTCGTCCGGCGTGTTCCTCCGGAGCGTGGTCACGGCCTGGACCGCCCCCGCCGTCTCGCTTTCGCTCAAACGCCAGAGCGTGGCGACGCAGAGATCGGTCTGCGCCACGGCCAGTGCTTCGCCGTGCGAGGGCAGCGGTGCCCCCGACATCCGGGCCAGCTCGCGCGCCGCCGCGGCACCGTTCGCGCGGTCGCCGTCGCCGTACAGGGCGTCGAGTACTCGTTCGTACAGCGCCGCGTGCGGACCATACTCGGTGTCGTCCGCGCTCGCCGTGTCGGCCAGGGCCGCCGACGGATGACCGCGGTTGATGTCGAACGCGTGCAGGTAGGTCTTGCTGCGCTGCCAGTCGGATGCGCGGCCCGCCACGACACGGATCGCGACGGCGGCGGACTCCGCGTCCTCGAGCCGCCGCCCGTCGAGCACCGCGTAGTTCATAATCCGCCACAGACTCGGCAGCTTCATCTCACGGTAGCGGGCTCGAAGCGCCGCGAGCGCCCGCTCGTCGTGCAGGCCGTCGGCGATGCGCCAACGGTAGAGGTCGAGCAGCTCGCCGCTGGTATCGCGCGCCAGGTAGATCGCCCCAAGGCGGCGGACCATGGCGCTGTCGCCCGTCACCACCGCCATGTCTATGAGATGCCCGAGCGGTCCGGCCCCCGAGTCAATGGCGACCGACCGGCGGAACGCCTCCGCCGCCCGCCGCTCCGCGCCTTCGATCTGAAGGTAGGGTCCGTTGTGATAGTAGAGATCGCCCATCTCGTACCACCGGACCGCATCGTCCGGGCCGAGGTCCACGGCCCGTTCCCACGCCTCCGGGTATCGTGCCAGCGGGGACACGGCTGGGTACTCCGGCCCGGTCTCAGCGGCCAGGAGCGCCTGATCGCGGGGACTGAGCCGGTCGCGGCTGGCCCACGCACGCGCGAGTCCGCGCCGCCCTGCGCCGGGAATCGCCGTCCAGCCGGCGGCGCTCGCGAGGTTCAAGCCCGCGAGCGCGAAGGTGGAGTCCCGGTCGAGCGCCTGGCCGAAGCGAGCGACGGCATCGGGATAGTTGCCCCGGCGCTGCGCCGCCAGAGCCTCGAGGTAGAGGCGGAGCGCGGGAAGCGGTGTGTTGACGAGGGCGTCGAGCTGTGAGCTCTCCGAACTCTCGGTGATGAGCTGGGCCGCCAGCCGGTCCACCAGTTGCGGCAGGCTGTCGGT
>JBQCGH010000144.1:0-3046 GCA_051955835.1 Gemmatimonadales bacterium | reverse complement strand
CACCCGCTTGTCGCGTATCCCGTCCGCGTCGGCGACGCTCGGCGGCTCGGAGGCGATCAGCCCGAGGACCTGCAGCAGGTGGTTCTGCACGACGTCCCGGAGCGCCCCGACCGGGTCGTAGAAGCTCCCCCGGTCGTCCACGCCGAAGTCCTCAGCCATGGTGATCTGGACGCTCTGGATGTGGTCGCGGTTCCAGAACGGCTCGAAGATGGCGTTGGTGAACCGGAGGAACAGGATGTCCATCGTGGGTTCCTTGCCGAGGAAGTGGTCGACCCGGAAGATCTGACTCTCCTTGAGAAACGTGTGGAGCTCGGCGTTCAGCGCCCGGGCCGAGGCCAGGTCGTGGCCGAAGGGCTTCTCCACCGCGACCCGGGCTCCCTTGGTGAGACCCGCCCCGGCCAGGCCCTCCACCACGCGGCCAAACAGCGATGGCGGAATCTCAAGGTAGAAGGCGGGGCTGGGCCGCCCCTCGATGGCGTGGGCGACGCGGTCGTAGGTCTCCGGGTCCTGGTAGTCGCCCGAGACCATCGACAGGCGCCCGGCCAGCCGCTGGAAAACGTGCTCGCTGATCGTCTCGCCGGAGTCTTCGATGGCCTGCCGTGCGTGGTCCCGGAGCGTCGCGGCCGACCACTCGTCGCGGGCGACGCCGACGATCGAGCACCCAAGCTTCCCCCGGCGCTCCAGGCGATACAGGGCCCGGAAGGTCTGTTTTTCCGCCAGATCCCCGGTGATGCCGAAGATCACCAGGACTTCTGCGGTCGTGGTCGCCTGTGCGGCCATGTCATCCCCCTGTCGTGGCCCGTCCGGCTCGTGAGGCCCTTGTCCTGGGATACGAGCGTGCGGTCCATGCCGGCGAGGAGCATTCGGATAGCCATCCTGCCTCCGGGCTGGTCCGGCGAGTCCAGAAGCTGCAGGGGCTTGCTATAGCCTGAGGCCGTCCGCTCCGTCCCTTTCCACCACCGCAACCGACCTCCGGAGCACTCACGTCGTGAGCATCGAGCGGGAGAAGCAGGTCGCCGCGGAAGCGGCAGCGGATCTGGTCGAAAACCACATGACCGTCGGGCTGGGCACCGGCTCGACGGTGGCGTTCCTCCTCCCGGCCCTGGCGCGCGGCTCGCTCGACATTCTCTGTGCCGCCACGTCGCCGCGTACCGAGCACGCCGCGCGCGAGCTGGGCCTGAGGATCGAGGACTTCGCGAACATCGACCGCTTCGATATCACCATCGATGGCGCGGATCAGATCGCCCCGGACGGCTGGCTGGTGAAGGGCGGCGGTGGGGCGCACACCCGTGAGAAGATCCTCGCCGCGGCGGCCGACCGCTTCGTCGTTATCGCCGACTCGTCCAAGCCGGTCGAGGACCTGCACAGCCCGGTCCCTCTGGAGCTGCTCTCGTTCGGGCTCCGCGCCACGCTGCGCCGGGTCACCCCGGCCTCGTTGCGAGACGTCCCGCTCAGCCCCGATGGCGGTGTGATCGCCGACTACCACGGGCCGGTGGGCGATCCGGCGGCCCTGGCCGCCCGGTTCGCCGCAACGCCCGGCATCGTCGGGCACGGGCTGTTCCCGCCGGAGATGGTCGCGACGGTCCTGGTGGGCCGGGGCGAATCGGTCGGCCGGACCGACTTCGAGCGCACCTTGTCCTGACCGGCTGGCGCGTCCCTGCGGCGGCATCCGGGCCTCAGGCCGCCGCGCTGCCGGCCATCGCCAGCGACGCCGCGGTCTCGACGCGGCCGCTGGATCGGGCAGCGTTTTCGAGTTCGTGATGCATGCCGCGCCTACTGCTTCCGCTCGGCGTGACCGCCGAACTCGCTGCGCATCGCAGACAGGATCTTGCCGGTGAATTCACCCAGGCCCCGCGACTCGAACCGCTCGTACAGCGACGTCGTGATGACCGGGGCGGGAACGGCCTCGTCCACGGCGGCGAGTACCGTCCAGCGGCCCTCCCCGGAGTCCGAGACCCGCCCGGTGAAGGTGTGCAGGTCTGGCGTGCGCGCGAACGCCTCGGCGATCAGGTCGACCAGCCACGACGAGACCACGGACCCCCGCCGCCAGACCTCCGCCACGTCGGCGACGTCGATGTCGTACTGGTAGGCCCAGGCGTCACGGATGGGAGTGGTCTCCGCGTCGGCGTCTTGCATCATCTTGCCGACGTTGGCGTGCTTGATGATGCTCAGGCCCTCGGCGATCGCCGCCATCATCCCGTACTCGATCCCGTTGTGGACCATCTTCACGAAGTGCCCCGCGCCGCTCGGGCCGCAGTGCAGGTACCCCTCGGGAGCGGTGCCGCCCCGGGTCCGGCTGGGGGTGGGATCGACGCTGCCGACCCCCGGCGCGATCGTCTTGAAGATGGGGTCGAGCCGCTGCACGGCCTCGGTCTCCCCGCCGATCATGAGGCAGTAGCCGCGATCGAGCCCCCATATCCCGCCGCTCACCCCGCAGTCCAGATAATGGATCTTCTCTGGCGCGAGCCGCTTGGCCCGCGTGGTGTCGTCGCGGTAGTAGGAGTTCCCGCCGTCGATCACCGTGTCCCCGGGCTCCAGCAGCGGGACGAGCCGGTCGAGCGTCGCTTCCACGACGCCCGCCGGCAGCATCATCCAGGCGGTGCGGGGCTTGTCCAGCTTGGCCACGAAGTCCTCGAGCGAGGTGGCGCCCCCCGCCCCTTCCCCCTCGAGCCTGGTCACCGCGTCGGCGTTCACGTCGTAGGCGACGCAGCGATGCCCGTCGCGCATGAGCCGCCGCACGAGATTGGACCCCATCCGGCCCAGCCCGATCATGCCGAGCTGCATGGGCCTGTCAGTCGCCATGTCCCTCTCCCCTAGCCCTTCAGTGCCCGGTAGCGCCGGATCAGTGTGTTGGTCGATGAGTCGTGGTTCAGCTCGGGCTCGGTGGCGCTCTCGAGTTCGGGGATGATCGCCACCGCCAGCGCCTTGCCCAGCTCGACGCCCCACTGGTCGAACGAGTCGATGCCCCAGATGGTCCCCTGGGTGAACACGCTGTGCTCGTACAGCGCGACCAGAGCGCCGAGGGTGTGGGGGGTCAGCTTCTCCG
>JBQCGH010000143.1:0-15617 GCA_051955835.1 Gemmatimonadales bacterium | reverse complement strand
CAGGGTGACGTCGGCGATGGTGGCCAGATCGCGGACGCGAAGCTCGGTGAGCATGGCAAGAAAGGTAAGCGGTAAGCGGTAAGCGGTGAGCGGTGAGCGGTGAGCGGTGAGCGGTGAGCGGGACCAGCACACCGAACCAGTCTGGTGTCCCCTTCCCGCTCACCGCTTACCGCTCACCGCTTACCTTTCTTGCTATGCTCACCGAGCTTCGCGTCCGCGATCTGGCCACCATCGCCGACGTCACCCTCCTGCTTGGCCCCGGCCTCAACGTGCTGACCGGCGAGACCGGCGCGGGCAAGTCCATGCTGGTCGACGCACTCGCCCTGCTGCTCGGCGAGCGGGCCGCGAGCGGCAGCGTGCGGCCCGGCGCGGGGAAGAGCATCGTCGAGGGCGCCTTCGAGGGGCTCGACGCCGCCACCCGCCGCGCGGTGGTATCGCTCGGGCTCGACGTCGAAGAGGGCCGGCTCGTCGTGCGCCGTGAGGTTTCCGCGGAAGGGCGGTCGAGGGCGTGGGTCAACGGCAGTCCCACCACGGCCTCCGTCCTCGGCCAGCTCGGCGCGCTCCTCGTGGATCTCCACGGGCAGCACGAAACCCAGTCGCTCCTGCGCCCCGACGCGCAGCGCGACATCCTCGATGCCTTTGCCCACGCCGAACCGGAGCGTGCCGCGGTGGCCGACAGCCACGCCGCGGTGGCCAAGCTTCGGGCCGAGGAAACCGCACTGGCCGCGCGCCGCGACGAGGTCCGGCGACGCGCCGACTACCTCCGCCACGTCGTCCGGGAGATCGACGACGCCAGGCTGCACCCGGGCGAAGACGAGGCCCTGCAGCACGAGTCTCGGCGTCTGAGCCAGGCCGGCGCGCTCGGCGAGCAGGCGCAGCGTCTCGTGGACGCGCTCGAGTCGGGCGAGGGCAACGCGCTCGGCGCGCTCGGCATCGTGGAGCGCGCGCTCGGCGGCCTCGAGCGGATCGACCCGGACGTGGCCGGGTGGCGGGAGATGCTGGACTCGGCCTACACCAACCTGAGCGAGCTGACTCGCCAGGTGCAGGCGTATGCCGATGACGTGGAGGAGAACCCGGCACGTCTCGCGGAGGTCGAGCGTCGCCGCGACGTCATCTTCCGGCTGACGGCCAAGTACGGGGCGAACATCGAGGCGGTCCTCACCACCCGCCATACCAGCGCCGCCGAGCTCGACCTGCTCGACACCGCCGACGTCGACCTGCGGGCGCTGGCGGCGCAGCGGAGCGCCGCGGAGACGGCCCTGCGCGCGGCCGCGGCGGCGCTCTCCACCAAACGACGGGACGCGGCGGAGCGACTCACGCTCGGCGTCAACCGGTTGCTGCCGCAGCTCGGCCTGCCGGGCGGCAAGGTCAGAGTCACCCTGGTCTCGCTCCTTGAGCCCGCGTCACACGGCCAGGAGACGGTGCAGCTCGACGTGCAGCTCAACGTCGGACTCGAGCCCAAGCCGCTCGCGAGGGTGGCTTCGGGCGGCGAGCTGTCGCGCCTCATGCTGGCGCTCAAGGTGGTGCTGGCGCGGCACGACGCAATCGCGACCCTGGTGTTCGATGAGGTCGATCAGGGCATCGGTGGGGAAGTGGGCGCGCAGGTCGGCGCCGCGCTCGCCCAGGTGGCGGAACGCCATCAGGTGCTCGTGATCACGCACCTGCCGCAGATCGCCGCCCGGGCCGACCAGCACCTGGTGGTCAGCAAGGAGCCCAGGGGCGGCATCGCGACGAGCGACGTGCTGCTCATCCACGGCGAGGATCGGGTGCACGAGATCGCCCGCATGCTGGGCGACGCCGAGGGCAATGCCGCACGGAGACATGCGCAAGCGCTGTTGAGGGCGGAGCGGACGGAGAGCGTGGGGAAGGGGGAGAAGGGACGAAGAGCGCGCTAGCACGGCCAGGCAAATCGGAGCGTCCTGTTCCGCCTCTCAGAACACCCCGAAGTACACGCGAAACCGCGCCTGCATGACGTGCCGGTCGGGCACGATCCCGCCGGTCGACCGCACCACCCGCTCGTAACTCCAGCTCGCGTCCACCGGCAGCCCGCGCCCGCCGGACCGATAGCGTCCGGGATTGCTGTAGGTGATGCCAACCCCCAGGGTGGCCGCCGTGGCCTTGCTGTCCTGCGCGACCACCGACGCGTCCACGCCGGGGATCTCATCCGCGCTCGTGAGATAGGCCACCTGATCCGCCCCCTTGGACCAGTAGGTGGCGGACGCCTGGAGCGCGAACGTCGGCGCGAACCGAAAGAACGGCCGGGCGGCGAGGCTCACGATGTCGCCCGGGTCGCGGTGCACCGCGCTCAACAGGTCGATGCTCGCGAGCGGCTGGGTCGGAGGTGCAATGCGAAGGACGTAGTCCGCGGCGAGCTGCCGATTGTAGTCTGCTTCCGCCCGGACGCCCCATCGACCGGCCCCGAGGTCGGACGTGAGTCGGAACTCGATGTCGGTTTGTCCTTCGCCGGTGCCGAGCCCCAGCACCCGGTCGGGCTGGGCCAGGCGGCCGGTCGGGAACCGGACCAGGCCCTCGACCGCCGTCCGAAAGCCGCCCGAGGTTCGCGTGCGGTCCCAGTGGTCGACCAGGGTGAGCGCCACGCCGGCCTCGGCGTCGCCCCGGAAGGTCACCTTGCTCCCGCCGGGTCGAAGGCCAAATGGACCCAGCGGATCGCTCACCACCCCGACGAACGCGTCGGCGCCGGCCAGCGCGTCGGGGAGCGCCGGGGGAGCGGTGAAGCCACCGATGCCGAAGTCGCTCGCCAGTGCGGTCTGGAGGGCGGCGACGCGCGCATCGATTGCGGCTCCGGCCGGACTTGCGGCGATGGGTACGAACGGCGAGGCCGTGGTCGGATCGCCCAGGAGGCCGAACAGGTCGTCCCGGAGCGACGTGCCGCTCGCGAGCGTCGCCTCGGCGCTCGCCTTGAGCGCTGGGTCGCCGTCGAAGTCCCCGGCCGCGATGCGGGTGCTCAGCGCGGCGAGCGACGCGTCGAACTCCCCGAAGAACTCGCCCTGCTGGGCCGTCCCCGGGTTCACGCCCGCGTCGGCGGTGCCCGGCGCCAGGGAGTAGTGAATCTGGGTGCGGACCTGCACCAGGGGCAGCCGCCCGAACACGGTGATCGCCCGGCTCAGGCCCAGCGCCAGGCCGACGGAGCCACGGCTTTCGTTATCCTGGGCGTCGGCGGTCAGGGCGCCGAGGTTCAACTGATACCCCGACTGGCCGATGATGCGGGCGATCCGGGCGTCGGCATCGGCGAGGAAGGGAAACAGGTCGCTCCCGAGAGCCGAGCTCGCGATGTCGGCGGCAAGGGGCTCGCGCGTGCCGTCGCGCCAGCGGTGGTCCCAGATGGCCATCTGCCCGTCGAGCTCGACCCGGAGGACCCCGGCCGGCACGCCCACCGGCGCCAGCTGCGCGCGCGCCGCGGTCGGCGCGAGCAGGCAGGCGATTACCGCCAGGCGCCGCGCGCAATGCCCCACAATCCCTCCCGAGAGATGTCGTGCGACGTGCTGACGGATGTCCGCCGTGGGACCGCAAGTTCGCAGCTTCCCGCCGCGATCGCCACCCGGTGGTCTGGGCGACCGGTGCAGGCGCGTGAGGCAACGCGCGCGGCTCTTCTCGGAAGGATAGATTCAGGCAGCCGTCCGCCCGGGTGGCGAAACTGGTAGACGCTCAGGACTTAAAATCCTTTGGCCCTCGGGCCGTGTGGGTTCGAATCCCACCCCGGGCACTCCCTCCCCACCGGTGACCCTCGTCACACGACGGCCCGCCACCGAGAGCTACTTTGCAACACCCTGGCGCCCGATGGTCGTGGCTGGACGGCGCGCCGCAACACGTGCCGAGGAAACCACTTGCCCGTCCCATTTCCCGCGCTCGGCCCCACGATCCTCGTGGTGGACGACGAGCGCGTTGCCAGACGTCTGATCTATCGGGTGCTCACCGAGGAAGGGTATCGCGTGTTCGAGGCGGCGAGCGCCGACGAGGCGCTCAGCGTCCTGGAGCAGGCGCACCGATACGTGCACCTCATCATGCTCGATGTGGTGATGCCGGCGGTGAATGGCGTCCAGCTTGGCCGTCACATCCTGGACCGGTGGCCCTCGCTCCACTTGCTGTACATGTCGGCGTACCCCGCGGAAATCCTGGTTCAGCACGGCCTGGAGGATGCGCAGGTCCACTTCCTCGCCAAGCCGTTCACCCATGATGAGCTGATGAGCAGGATCGAGGTGGCGAGCGATCGGCGCATCGCGTCCCGTCGGGGAGGCGTAGAGGGCGCCGCTGGTCTGGGGCATGCTCCGGCCTAGCGCCGCGAGTTCAGCGATGCGTCGATGAGGCGTCGGTCCGCAACTCGTAGTGCGACGAACGCGGGTCGAAGCGGGCGAGGAGCGCACGGGCGGCCGGAGGGACGACGGCCCGCTCGTAGTCCTCGCCCGCGAAGGCCCGGACGGCTGCGAGCGACTCGAACCGCATCATGGTGACGAATTCCACCTCGGCGTCGGACGTGCGGCGCAGCAGCTCGATCCCGACGTAGCCGGGGATCGCACGGGCCTGGATGCCGCGGAAGATCTCCTCTCGCAATAGGTGCTCGTAGGCGTCGGCGTTCGCCGGCGAGGTCCAGCCGTGCCATACGCGGACGATCACCTGGCGACTCCGGGCATGGCCCCGTCGAACGCCTCGCGCGCGGCGGCGCGACGCTCGGATTCGATCGTGGCGTGCTGGGCTTCCGTGCGAGCGGCGCGCGCGGCGAACGGGAGCCCCGCGAGCCGGGGGTCGTGCGGCGCGACCTCCTCCAGCACGCGGAACAGTCCCAACTTTCCCTGAAGCCCGAGCGCGATCGATTCGAGCCCTTCGAGCGTGGCAAGCGCAGGATGAGACCGTGCGGCGAGGGCAAGCCGGCCTTCGCTCATCTTCTCGCTGACGAGGGCCGCCGCCTGCGCCAGCCGTCGCTCCCCGGCGCGGATGCGGTCGAGCACCTCGCGGAGGAGCTGCTGGTCCTCGCGCACCTCGCGCGCCACGCTGCGGAGAATACCTCCGAGCTCGGGCTCCGCCCGATCCGCGAGCGCGTCCATGAGGCGGAGCGCCGCGATCGACGCGGTCAGGTGGTCGTTCAGGTACGCGGCGAGCGGTTCGACGGACATGGTGCCTCCCCACGAGACGATGGACGGTGACTGGTCACCCCCGGCCGATTCAACCTGCGCGGCTCGTACCTGGGACGCCGTGATGACTAACCCGTCCGGCCGCTGCGCCGGCGTCAGGCAGCGATCTGCCCCATCGGCGACCGTGAGACCATCTTCCAGTTGACGCCCGGTCGCGAGAGCTCCTGTGCGAAAGGCGGACCGATGCCCAGGCGACGGTGGTCCCAGCATGTGACCGAAACGAGCAACGCGCTGGATCTCGATGCCGGCGTGTTCGCGCGGAAGGACCCGCGCAGCATCGCGCGGTCGCTCAAGCGCTCCGCCGAGCGGAGCCGGCGCCGGAAAACGGACGCGTTCCGCTCGGCCATGTCGATGCTCACGTTCTACATCAATCGCGCGGGGAAGACGTTGCCCGCGACTCAACGCCGGCGCCTGCAGGCGGCGAAGGACGAACTGCGGCGGCTGTTCAAACGCCCCACGACTGGCCGGGCCCGAACCGCGGCATCATCTTCCCAGGCGGGTCGTCGACGCAGCGCCCGGCGCTCGCGACGGTCGGCAGGCGCCAGGACGCGGCGCACGAAGCGCGCGAAGCCGGCGACCACGCGCCGCAAGCCGTCGGCACCACGGGCGAGCCATTCGAGGTCCCGGTCGAGAGCTGACACATGAGATGCCTGGGCTGCTGGCTCATTATGGTGGTCGTCCTCCTCACGGCGTGTGCTGCAGCGGCGACATCGGCGACACCACGCGGGTCGGCGGCAGACTGCGGGTTCCGTGCGCCGACGTCGTGCTGGACGTTGGGCCCCCGCTACGTCGACCGACGACAGCAGCGCCCCGATTCGGCAGCGCCCATTCTCCGGCCACCGCCGATGTTCGTGGCGAGCGGTAAGGATTCATCGACGGGCCCAGCGCCGCCATGACCCCCGGCCGACGCCGTGGCGGGTTGGACGGCCACAGGAATTCGGCAGCGACCGGATTCGCCACCGCCGCGTCGGATGTCACCCGTGAGCTTGTGGTCACTCAGCCTCGTGCATGCAACATCAGCCCTTCCCGGAGGATTCCGGCATGCCGGAACAGCCTGCCACGCCGACCGCATACCCCTACGTCACCCGGCTGGACGTCAAGTTCGGCCCCCTGGAGCGCATCGACGTGCCGGCTCTGGTCGCCGGGTGCACCGACCGCTGGTTCAACCAGACGCTGTGCCGCGTCAACGAATCGGTGGTGCGGCTGGGGATCGTGCAGGGCGAGTATCACTGGCACAAGCACGATGCGGACGACGAATTCTTCTACGTCGTCCAGGGCCGTTTCCTGATCGATCTCGACGATGGAACGCTGGACCTCGGCCCGGGACAGGGGGCCGTGGTGCCGAAGGGTGTGCGCCACCGGCCGAGGGCGCCGGAGCCCACGGTCATTCTCATGGTGGAAACCGCGGGGATCGTCCCGACCGGCGACTGAACGCCGATCCGCGAAACAGCGGGTGCGAACGATGGACCGTAAGGCAATGATCCGGGAGTATCGGGAACGGCTCCCGACGATGGGGATCTTCCAAGTCCGTAACCGCCGGACCGGCAAGGTGCTGATTGGCGCGACCACCGACGTGCCCGCCATGCTCAACCGCCAGCGGGCCCAGCTACGCCTCGGCGTTCACCCCAACCGCGAGCTGCAGGCCGACTGGATCGAGCTGGGCGACGAGGCCTTCGCCTTCGAGCTGCTCGACACGATCACTCGGCCGGACCACGCCGTGTGCGACCCCTGCGAGGACTTGAAGCTGCTGGAGGCCATGTGGCTGCAGCAGCTCAACCCGTTCGGGGAGCGCGGATACCACCGGGCCCGCTGACCGTCATCCGCTCATCCGGGCGCTCGCGCCGAGCAGCGCGCGCCGGCAGGCCTCAAGGAGATCGAACCGCCATGACGGATATTCCGCGATCCCCGGCTATCCGGGGAACGATGCGATGGCGATGGACTGCGGGTCCCACGGCGGGCATGGTCCATGAGCACGTGTTTCACGACGACGGCACGGTGGACTGGCATGATGCCGGGGCTCGAGCGGCGCCCGTCTCCGAGGCCGAACGGGTGCCGTTTGCGGCCTTCGAGGTGACCCCGAGCATCCATCTCGTGAGCTATCTGGCCAAGCGGTCCGGCTTCACGCTCACGGTGGTGCTCGACACGACGACGGCTCGAATCGTCGGCATCGCGTCGTCCAGCGACCAGTGGTATCCTGTGGAAGGCACGTTCGAGGTCGTGGCGTGAACGAGCTGGGACGAGGCGGACGAGCCGTGGCCGCCTGCCTGGCCGCGCTGTGGACCGGTGCGGGGCTGTCGGCGGTCGTGCTGGGCCTGATCCTTCATCCCCACATCTTGCCCGTTGCGCTGGGCCTGCTTGCGATCGCCTATGGGTGGGTCTGGTTTCGCGTGGCCCGCACGGGTCGGCGGATGCGCTGGGGGAGAGCCCAGCACTGATCGGGCCGATGCCTCAGCCATCGAGCGGCAACGGGGGCGGGGGTAGCGGGAGGGCCGACTGCACCGCAGCTACCAGGTCGGCGATGCTGGCGGGTCGGCGCAGCACTCGAACAGCGCCGGATGGCGCGTCGGGACGGGCGGCGGCCGGCCCAACCGCGCTGGCGAGCAGCACGAGCGGCGGATCGTCATGCCGCCGGCGAAGGGCGTCCAGTCGTTCCGCGGACTGCTGGTCGTGCACCAGCGTCTGGTCCATCACGATGAGCCGGACCGGCCCGCGTCCCTCGACGCGGGCGCGATAGCGGAGCGCTCCGTCCAGGCCGGGCGCGCCCAGCGCGTCGTAACCGGCCTCCCGCAGCGCGGCGCGGAGCAGCGCTCTGGGCCACTGCTCCGGCATGATGAGGAGCACGCGCGGCGGCAGGCCGTCCGGTGCATCGGAGCTCGCCATGCCGGATGGTGGCTCGGAGACAAGGGCCACCGCAAGGGCGCCCGCCGAGGGGACGGGCAGGAGGGCACAATGGCAGCACCCGAAAATGACCGCCGCATCGACTACATCGAATTCCCGGTACCCGACGTCGCCGCGGCTCGGCGGTTCTACGAGCGCGTGTTCGGCTGGAGGTTCACCGACTACGGGCCCGACTACACCAGCTTCGAGGATGGGCGCCTGAGCGGCGGATTCAGCGGCGGGGGGACGGCCGGGCAAGGCGGCCCGCTGGTCGTCATCTACGCGGTGGATCTGGAGCAGACCGCTCAGGCGATCGAGGCCGCGGGCGGCCGCATCACGCGGCCGACGTTCGACTTCCCCGGCGGCCGCCGCTTTCACTTTCGTGACCCCGGCGGTCACGAGCTGGCGGTGTGGTCCGACCCCCTGTCGTGAGCGCCCGCAGGAACCGGCGACCCAGCCTCGGGCTTGCCTCGCGAGCGCCTTTCCGGAGGACCTTCCGTGCCTACCCGCCGCACCGATGAGCTGCAAACCCTGCCCGGCATCGGTCCCAGCCTGGCCGACGATCTCCGCGCGCTGGGGATTCGTCGCGTCGCTGATCTCAAACGCCGGGACCCGGAGCACTTGTACCGGCGGCTGAACCGGCTGCGTGGACAAGGTCAGGATCCGTGCGTTCTCTACGCGTTTCGCTGCGCCGCGTACGCCGCCCGGACCGCTCGACCGCGACCCGAGCTCCTCCGGTGGTGGAATTGGAAGGGACGCACCCTGGCTGGCCGGCTCACGTCGCGCACAAAATGAGCTCGGTCCTGCCGACGGCGATCCGTCCCGCCGCGCCCAGTGACGCTGCCCGGCTCGCCTCGCTGAGCGGAGAGTTGGGCTATCCGGTCGCCGTGGACACGCTCGCCGGCCGACTCACCCGCGTGCTCGCCCGCGGTGGCGATGTCGTCCTGGTGGCCGAGACGGGTGGTGACGTGGTCGGCTGGGTTCACGGCTCGGAGCAGGACTTCCTGGAGTCCGGGCCCCGCTGTGAGCTCCTGGGTCTGGTGGTGGATGCCCGACAACGTGGCCAAGGCATCGGGCGCCGCCTCGTTGCCGCGGTCGAGGCATGGGCCGCCCGGCGCGGGCTCGAGCTCGTGTCGGTGCGAAGTAACGTGGCTCGAGCGGAGTCGCATCCCTTCTACGAACGGCTGGGCTACGCGCGGGTCAAGACCCAGCATGCGTACCGCAAGCGGCTCGAACCTCGGCAGTAGTCCAACGAACCCATCGCCCGCTTGACCGCGGGCGTGTCCGCAGCCTTTCGTTCGCTGGTGCGGGCGGCCTCCGACAGGCGGAGGCCGCCGCAGGCGCCGGGAGAATCGCGTGAGCGTTGAGATCCGTCATCTGGGAGCGGGCGACGAGGGCGTCCTGGAGCGCGTCGATCCAGGCGTGTTCGACCACGCGATCGATCCCGCACTCGTCGCCGAGTTCCTCGGCGATCGGCGGCACCATCTCGTCGTGGCCGTCGACGGGGGCACCGTGGTGGGGTTCGCCTCCGGCGTCCACTACGTGCACCCGGACAAGCCAGCCGAGCTGTGGGTCAACGAAGTCGGGGTGGCGCCATCCCACCAGCGGCAAGGCCTCGGCAAGCGCCTGCTTCAGGCGCTGTTCGATCGCGGCCGGGCCCTCGGCTGTCGCGAGGCCTGGGTGCTCACGAGTCACGCGAATGGTCCGGCGGTGCGCTTGTACGAGGCGGTCGGTGGCGTCGACATGGCCGATCCGCCCGTCATGTTCACCTTCCGGCTGACGGAGCCGTGAGGCGCTCGCGGGGTGGCCAAGCGCGATCTCAAGTCCGAGAGGGCGCGGAATGAACGAGTCGCGGCCGCGGTGACGGACTCGAGCGCGCCGGCGGCGGTATTCTCCCGGCTGTCGAACGGCGTGTACGTCATCGGCGTCGCGCATGAAGGCCGGGTCAACGCCTTCACGGCCGCGTGGCTCACCCAGGTCGCCTTCGATCCGCTGCTGCTGACGCTCAGCATCAACCCCGAGCACGCGTCCTACCCGATGCTCACCGCGAGTCGGGCGTTCGGCGTCAGCGTGCTCGGGCGAGGCCAGATGGAGCTCGCGCGTCGCTTCGGCACGCGGTCGGGCCGGGAGACCGATAAGCTCGCCGGTATCGCCTGGCGGCCCGGCACGCTCGGCGCGCCGCTCCTGCTCGAGGCCGCCGCCTGGCTCGAGTGCCGCGTGACGGACACGGTGGCGGCGGGCGATCACGAGCTCATCGTCGCCCGCGTCGTCGGCGGCGCGGTGCGAGACGGGTCTCTCGCGCCGCTGGCGTACGGGGAAACCGGCGACCTCGATGGCAGCAACGCGCTCTTCCCGGCGGCATTCCCACCCTAGCACGATGCCACGTCTCGCCCGCCCCGACCGGCCCACGCCGTCCGAGGTCGCGGCCGCGGCGGGGTGGCGGGTGCCCGACCTGACGGCGCCGAACCTGCGCGTGCTCTTCTGCGGCATCAATCCCGGACTCTACTCGGCGGCGACGGGGCACCACTTCGCACGACCGGGCAACCGGTTCTGGCCGGCGCTCCACGCGGCCGGCTTCACCGGCCGGCTGCTACATCCTCGTGACGAAGCCGAGTTGCTCGAGCTGGAGCTCGGCGTCACCAACCTCGTCGCGCGCGCCACGGCGGGCGCGGCGGAGCTCGGGGTGGATGAGCTGAAACGTGGCCGCCGACGGCTTCGCGCGAAAGTTCGACGACTCCGGCCCCGCTGCGTCGCGGTGCTCGGGGTGGGCGCCTATCGGACGGCGTTCGGCCGGCCGCGTGCGGTGGTCGGCCTGCAGCCGGAACGATTGGAAGCGTCGGCCCTGTGGGTTCTTCCCAACCCGAGCGGGCTCAACGCCAACCATCAGCTCCCCGACTTGGCGCGGGAGTTCGGCGCGCTTCGACGGTTCGCGTTCCGATATTAGAGAGCATCTGCCGCGCGACGACGCCGGCTGCTCATCGGCGGCGGTCCAGTCTGAGTGGGCCCGTTGGTGAACGAGGGCTGGCGCGCGCGCACGCGCCCCGCCACTATCCCCCTCATGCCCATCGCGACCGACGAGCTCCACGGCCTCCTGGCGTTTCTGCGCGAGGCCGAGCGATTGAAGACGGTCCGGCGGAGCGGCTGGACCTCCGAGGGCGAGCGCGAGAGCGTGGCCGAGCATACCTGGCGACTCTGCCTCATGGCGATGCTGCTGTACGGCGATGCGCCCCACGTGGACCTCGCTCGTCTCCTCCGCATGTGCCTGATCCATGACCTGGGTGAAGCGCTTGGCGGCGATGTGCCGGCGCCCGAGCAGGATGTGTCGGCGCCGAAGGCGGGGCAGGAGCGCACCGATCTGCTTCGACTCACGCAGTCGCTGCCGGCGGCCCTCCGCGCGGAGATCGTGGCGCTGTGGGACGACTACGAGGCCGCGGCAACGCCCGAAGCGCGCATCGCCAAAGGGCTGGACAAGCTGGAGACGATCCTCCAGCACACCCAGGGCCGCAACCCGTCTGACTTCGACTACGCGTTCAATCTGGAGTACGGCCGCCGGTACACGGCCGCCGATCCGCTGCTCGAAGCGTTGCGCGCCCTGCTGGATGCCGAGACCGCACGGCTGGCCGCCGACCCGCGGGAGCGGCGTCGCCGGTGACCGGCGCCCTGGCGCCGCGCGCACGGGGGGTCTGATCGGCGATGGAGGATCTGGCGCGCTTCGCCCTCGTGACCTTCACGTCAGTCCTCTTCATCGTGGACCCAATCGCGGCCATCCCCACTTATCTGGTGATCACCCAGCAGGAGACCGCCGAGGAGCGCCGCCGCACGGCACGCCGCGCCTGCATCGCCATGACCGTGCTCCTCATCCTGTTCGGCATGACGGGCACGATGCTGTTCCGCGCCTTCGGCATCACACTCGCCGCGTTCCGTACGGCCGGCGGTCTCATCCTGTGGTTCGTGGCCATGGACATGCTGCACGGCGAACGCCGCACCCAGGAGGGGCGCGACGAGGTGTACGAGGGCCAGATCAAGGAGGACGTCGCCGTCACTCCGCTCGCGATTCCGATGCTCGCGGGACCTGGCGCGATCTCGACGGCAATCGTCGTGGCCGGGCAGGCCCGCGGCGCCGCGCAGACGGGGGTCGTCTATGGGGCGATCGTGCTCACGGGGCTGATCTCCTACCTCTCACTTCGCCTCGGGGAGCCGCTGCTGGGGCGTCTCGGCAAGACGGGCATTCGCGTCGTCACCCGCATTATGGGTCTCATCCTCGCCGCCGTGGCGGTGCAGTTCGTCTTCAGCGGGGTGCACGAGGCGTTCGGAGCCGGGGCGAGATGATCCGCGAGGGTGCGCCGTTCGTCACCCGCCGCCTCTCGCTCCTTCCCGGCGGCCGCCCCGTGGTGATCGAGATCGACGCCCCGGCCGAGGGACCCCGCGGCGCCTGGCGCTGCGATTATCGCATTCGAGGGTTGGGCCGCAGCCGGACGGGCCGGGTGACCGGAGATGACGGGGTGCACGCGCTGCAACTCGCGCTCATGCACGTCCGGCGCCAGCTCGAGCCGTTCGCCGCCAGGCTGACCTGGGCCGGCGAGCCAGGCGAGTTGGGTCTGACCGAGAGCGTGCCCGACTACTTCGGCGGCGCCTTTCGCCGCCGGATCGAGGCGCTCGTACGTCGGGAAACCGAGGCGGAGGCGCGCCGTCTCCGTGGCGCCGTGGGCGACGCGGACCGGTCATCCGGCTATGATCCACCTATGCACGGACGCAAGATCCGCGACCACGCCGCTGGCCGGTCGCGACAATGACGCAGCCCGGCCGGACGCTGCTGTGGCGCCGGCTCGACCAGCCCGGGCACGAGGCCGCACGTCTGGTGTTCCATGAGCCCTTCTGGCAGCTCAGCGGAATGGCGGTGTTTGCGTACCAGGACCAGGCCTGCCGGCTGGAGTACGCGGTCGTGTGCGACGCCGCCTGGCAGACGCGGCACGCGTGGGTGGTGGGGTGGGTCGGCCTGCGGCACGTGCGAGTCGACCTCCTCGTCACCGCCGATCGCCGATGGCATCTGGACGGCCGGGCGCAGCCCGAGCTCGGCGGCTGCGAGGACATCGATCTCGCCTTCAGCCCGTCCACCAACATGCTGGCGATCCGGCGGCTCGGCCTTGCGCCTGGCCAGGGGCGCTCGGCACGGGCGGCATGGCTCGCATTCCCAGCCTTTCAGCTCGAGCCACTCGAGCAGACGTACCGGCGCACTGGCGAAGGCACCTACCGCTACGAGGCGGACGGCGCCTTCTCGACCGAGCTTGAGGTGGACAAGGACGGATTCGTACGGCGATATCCCGGGCGGTGGGAGCTGGAGCCGATGTGAGCGTCGCGTCCGCGAGCGCGCCGCGCCCGCCGCGGACACGATGCAACGCGCTGTCGAGTAGACCGAGGGCGGCGACACCTCGGAGGAACCATGAATCGCGTATATCTGCTCCCGTTGATCCTGATTGCCGCGTGCGGCGGCGGAAGCAACGACTGGGTGACGCCGCCATCCAGCAACTCGGAAACGGTTGGCTCGAGCGTGAGGATCGTCGGGGTGGTCCGCCGGGTGGCGCTGGAGGGCGGATTCTATGCGATCGTCGGGTCGGACGGCATCACCTACGATCCGACGAATCTGCCTGTCGCGTTCCAGAAGGACGGACTCGCAGTGGAAGCCGTGGCGCGCCGTCGACCCGACATGCTCGGTATCCATCAGGTGGGGCCGATCGTCGACCTGGAACGAATCCGCACTCGCTAGGGCGGCCGGACGCCATGCGCCTGGTGCCGATGGCGGCGTTTCGATCTACGTACGGGGCGACGCGCCGGGCAGGCTCCGCCCGACGAGCCGCCGGTGCGGCGCTGTGCCTCCTAGGCGCCGGGCTGGCCTGCGGCCCGCGACGTCCTGCGCTCTCCGCTGCGCCCGCCGCGTCGTGCCCGGCGGGTGACTCGATGTTGGTGCGTGACGTCGTCTACTTCGGCCGAAACCGTCCCGACGGCGGCACCGTGAGCGACGCCGACTGGCAGGCGTTCCTGGATCAAGTGGTCACGCCACGATTTCCGGCGGGCTTCAGCGTCGTCGAGGCCACGGGGCAATGGCGGGGGAGGAGTGGCGTCGTGGAACACGAGCGCACGGAAGTGCTCACCGTGCTCCACGCAGGCAACGAGACCGATCGCCGCGCCGTGGCCGAGCTGGCCGCCGAGTACAAGCGGCGCTTCCATCAGGAGGCGGTGCTCCGCGAGCGGACGCCGGCCTGCGCGCGGTTCGAATAGAGGTCGGAGTGTCCGACGACATGTCGAGCGGAGTCCGTGTCCGGGGCGCGACGGCCGCCGACGCGGCCGTGATCGCCGAGCATCGGGCGCGCATGTTCGCGGACTTGGGGCGGCTGCCACCGGAAACGTTCGAGGTGCTGCGTGCGGCCGCGGAGTTCCGGCTGACCGAGATGCTCGCCCGCGGAGAATACGTCGGCTGGCTGGCCCTGCCGCCGGGTGACGAGCGCGTGATCGGCGGGGCAGGGGTGCAGCGCCGGCTGGTGCTCCCGCACCCCCAGCCGCTCGCGGACGGACGCGTCGAGGTCGCGGCCGGGCGGCATGCGATCGTGGTGAACGTGTACACCGAGCCGTCCTGGCGACGGCGGGGCGTCGGCGAGGCCCTGATGCGCCGCGTGCTCGACTGGGCGGCCGCCGAGGGCCTCGACCGACTCGTCCTGCATGCGTCCGACCAGGGCCGCGGGCTGTACGAGCGACTGGGCTTCGTCCCGACCAACGAGATGCGGTTCGTCGGAAGCAGCCGCCCGTGACGAGCGCCAGGCCACGCCCGCAGACCGCTCATGCGTGTATCCCTCTCCAGGAGACATGACCCATGCCGTCCCAGTCGGAGTCCGAGAGCGTACGGGCCGCTGGATACGATCCGATCGGCGAGCGTTTACTCCGTGCCCGCACGATCGTCGTCAGCGGCGAGATCACGCAGCGGCTCGCGGCCACCGTCTCGAGCCAGCTGCTCGCGCTCGACGCCGAGGCCGCGGCCGACATTACCGTGTTCATCAATTCGCAGGGCGGCCACGTCGAGGCAGGGGACACCATCCACGACCTGATCCGATTCATCCGCTCCCCGGTGCGGATGATCGGCACCGGCTGGGTCGCCAGCGCGGCCGCGCTCATCTACGTCGCCGTCCCGCGCGAGCGGCGCTGGTGCCTGCCCAACACGCGCTTCCTCCTTCACCAGCCTGCGGGCGGTGCCGGGGGCTCGGCCAGCGACATCGACATCGAGGCCCGCGAGATCCTCCGGATGCGCGACCGGCTGAACCGCATCTTCTCCCGGGAGACTGGCCAGCCGCTCGAGCGGATCGAGGAGGATACCCACCGCAACTTCTGGCTCGGGGCGGAGGCGGCCGTGCGGTACGGATTGGTCGGCCGCATCGTCGAGCGGGCCACCGACCTCGACGTGTGAGCGCGATGCCCCAGATCTGCGTTTCCCAGTCCGCCGTCGTCGCCGCGCCGGCGCCGGTCGTGTACGGCATCATCGCGGACTACCGCGAAGGGCACCGCGCGATCCTGCCGCCGCGCTACTTCGACCGTCTCGACGTCGAG
>JBQCGH010000142.1:0-5972 GCA_051955835.1 Gemmatimonadales bacterium | reverse complement strand
AACGATCAGCGCCAGGCGCGCGAGCTGCAAGAGCGAGCCATCCTCCCAGCGCTCCAGCGGGAAACGGAGAAATTCCACAGTCAGAAGGGACAGGTCATGGCTTCCCCATCCCCAGCGCTGATCATTGTCTGATCCGCCCGGAACCCGTCAAGGGCGCCTAGCGGCGGCCCTGCGGGCAAACCCTTCACTGAACCCGGGCGAGATCAATATCTGCGCCTATCAGGGGATGGGGAAGGACCAATACGCCGCGCTACTGCCCATCCGCGAGCGGGTCCTCGGCCCTGAGCACCCAGAAACCCAGGTCACCCGCCACGAACTCGCCTACTGGACCCAAGAGGCCGCCCGCGGCGAGAACTAGTGCCGCAGCAGCCAACGTTTGCCCGGGCCGGTTCTGGTAGGTGAGCTGCACTGTCCGGCCCGTAGGAAGCCTCGATTGGGGCGCGCGATCATCTCCCCACCTGCCGGAGGTGGTGGCCACGTGTATCACGGGTAGCCTATACAGCCCAGGCGGGCCGCTGCCGGGCCGAGGATCTCCATACCGTCTGCATACGTTCTGCATCGCTCCTGCGCATACGCGAGTTGCGGTGCTGGGTGGCAGGGGCCAAGGCCCGCAGGGGGGAGGTCGTCATGGGACGACGGATCGGTCTACTGGTAAGCCTGGTCGCGCTCTTGGCGCTGTTGCTAACAGCCACGTCGACAGCCGGGGCGGGCACCCAACCGAAGCCCAAGTTCAACCCGCCGAAACAGTACTATCTCTCCCTGGGTGACTCGCTAGGGTTCGGCCTGCAGGGACCAAAGCTGTCGGCCTTGCTGGACGCCGGCACCTACACCCCGGACGCGTTCAACACCGGCTACACCGACGACTTTGCCGCTCGCATGCGGCAGCTGCGCCCCGGCCAGCAGGTGGTCAATCTGTCCTGCCCGGGCGAGACGACTGCCACGATGATCAGCGGCGGCTGCTTCTTCACCGTGGAACTGGGGCTCGCGCTGCACGTCACCTACCCGGGGTCGCAGTTGGACGCCGCGGTCGCGTTCCTGCGTGCCCATCGCGGTAAGGTCAGCCCGATCACGCTATCCATCGGCAGCGTCGACCTGTTCTTCTCCGACTGCAACTTCGACCCCGACTGCGTCGCCAGCAGCGGCCTCCTCCAGCAACTGGGGAAGAACCTGCAGCACATCCTCACCGCATTGCGGGCAGCGGCGCCGGACGCCGAGATCATCGTGCTGGTGCCCTTCAACCCCCTTGAGTCCATCGTGCCCGGCAGCGACCGGGCGTGGTTGGCGATGAACGCGCTGATCACGCGCATCGCCGCCGGGCACCGCGCCAGGGCCGCTGACACCTTCGCGGCGATCAACGGCACCGGGCGTGTCTGCGAGCTCACCTTCATCTGCACCGACGATGACGTGCACCCGACCGACGCCGGGTACGCCGTGATGGCTGATGTGTTCTTTGCCGCATCCGGCTATGCCCGCCTGAGTCAGCAGCATCGGTAGGTCCACTGACCTTGGGGCCATGGCGTCCCATCCGGTACGTCGTGGCCCCGGCCTCTTGCGGGAGCCTAGTGATCAATCCCGTGAGCATCGGGGTCCGGTCCCGTCCTGCCGCGGACGCCGTCGGCCGGAGTCCGGCGAAGCCAGCGGCGTGCCCCCACGTGCCCGTAATGAGGTCACGTACGGCGAGTCACGGCTGGCGGATGACTGGGAGGAAAACCAGCAGACCTGCGTCGATGTGCTGTGCGGCTATCTGCACATTCCATACGATCCTGGCCCGGCGAACAGGCTCCCGCGCCAGGCGCATCCGCGTAGGCAGTCTGGGGGCTGGCACACCGCTGAGCCGTCCCGGCCCGAATGTGGCGAGGCGGCCGCACCACTACGCTTTCCGCGTCGCCAGCCTTCCTTCGGCTAGGGCGGCGGTGTCGATGCCGTCGAGCGTGGTGACCACAATATCGGCGCCAGCAGCGGTCAGCAGTCCGGCGTCGTCGGCTCGTGCGATTCCGATCGCCGCCATGCCGCCGGCCTTGGCGGCCTCGATACCGGCAGACGCGTCCTCGAGCACCATCGCGGAGCGCGGCTCGACGCCGAGTTCGTGCGCGGCGGTCAGGAAGATCTCGGGGTCGGGCTTGCCGTGCGCGAAATCGCGCCCCGAGACGTCGGCGTCGAAGTAGTCCAGCAGCGAGAGGCCGGGCCGCAGCGACGGCGACGAGATCCCCTGCTCCTGCGCGAACGTATCGAGCCGGATCTTGCGCAGGAAAAGCCCTGCGTTCTTCGACGACGACGCGTCCGCGATCAGCATGCCGGCGTCCTTGGTCGCGATGACGAATCGCAGCGCGTCGGGATACGCGGTGAATTCACCCGCCTCGATGAGACGCACGACCATCTCCTGCTTGCGCTGGGCATATTCGGCGACGCGCTTCTCGGCGCCGGGCACCTTGAAGTAGTCGAGCGCGGCGCGGGCGCCGCTCGCGCGTGGCTTGCCTGACACGTGTTCCTGGTAAACAGGGGACGTGAACGCTTCCGGCGACCACGTCGTGCGGTCGCGGATGTCGGCCCAGTCCGACTCCATCAGCTCGCGCAGCGACTGGCGCCACGCCTTCTCGTGCGGCGAGTCGACCAGCACCCCGTCGACGTCGAAGATCGCTCCTCGGAACTTCGGCACGCGCCCTCCTGTCAGTCGTGGGTCGGCGGCCCAGTAGGTGCCGGGTCTTGGCTGAGCTCGAACACGGTCCGGTCGCCCGGGCACAGCTCACGGACGTCGTCGCGGACCCCGACGCTGACGGGGCGGCTCACGCCCTCGGGGTGGATGGCCAGCGTCAGCCGATCGTCGGTGAGCGTGACGAGGATCGGGGTCTCCTGGAACTGCATCGAGAACGACAGGCTGTCGAGTTGCCTCGGGAGCCGGGGATCGAAGTACAGGACGCCTTCGCGGACGTGGGTGCCCGCGTAACCGCGCTGCACGAGGTCGAGTGTCCCGCACATGACACCCATGTGGATGCCCTCCTTCGTCGTGCCGCCCTGGATGTCGTCGACATCGCTCTGGAGCGCGACAAGGAACCGGTCCCATGAGCTCTCGGGGTCGATGGCGGCGAGCACCCCCGCGTGGGCGACGAAGCTTAGCGTCGAGCCGTGAGAGGTGCGCCGGTCGTAGTACGCGACGTTCCGCCTTGCCGTGTCGGCACGGTAGTCGTACCCGAGTCGCTCGAAGATCTCGTGTAGCCCTTCGTGCAGGAACAGGAAGAATAGCATCACCGTGTCGGCCTGCTTGGTGACCTTGTAGCGGTTGGGGTCGTCGCCCTCCGCGCGCAGGATCCGGTCGAGCCGCTGGATGTTGCCGTATTTCGCGCGGTACGCGTCCCAGTCGAGCTCCTGGAGGTCGGCGTAGCCCTCGAACTGGCTGATGATTCCGTCGTCGTGGAACGGGACGAACATCCGGCGGCTCATGTCCTGCCACGTCGCCAGCTCGTCATCGCCGATGCCCAGCCGCCCGCGCAGCGCCTCAGCGCGGCTCGTCGGGAGCAGTGACAGCACCCTGACGGCGATGCTGCATAGCCACGCCACCATGACGTTGGTGTAGGCGTTGTTGCGCAGCCCGCCGTCGCGGGCATCCGGGTACTTCTCGTGGAACTCGTCGGGGCCCATCACGCCGTGGATCTCGTAGCGCTCACGCTCGGTATTGAAATGAGCGATCGACGCCCAGAAGCGCGCGATCTCGAGCATCATCTCCGCGCCGTAGTCGCTCAGGAACGTCTGGTCGCGGGTGGTCCGGAAGTAGTGCCAGATGTTGTAGAAGATCGCGGCGTTGACGTGCCGCTGGTTGCGGCTGAGGTCAGGTTCCCAGCGGCCCGACAGCGGGTTGAGGTGGACACGCTGGGCCTCCTCGGTGCCTTCGCTCCCGCTCTGCCAAGGGAACATCGCGCCCCGGAACCCTGCCGCCTGGGCCGCTGCCCGCGCCTCGCCTATCCGGCGGTAGCGGTACATCAGCAGCTCTCGCGTGACCTCGGGCAGCCGGACGTTGAAGAACGGGAACGCATAGATCTCGTCCCAGAACACGTGCCCGCGATAGGCCTCGCCGTTGAGCCCGCGGGCGGGTAGCCCGGCGTCCAGGTCGGCGGTGTGAAGCGAGCAGACCTGGAGAATGTGCGCGATGTGCAGCCGCAGCAGCAGCTGCACACGCTCGTTCCCGGACACGCGAACGTCGCACACCCGCCACAGCTCCTCCCAGGCCGCAGTGTGCCGCTCCAGCGACCCGGCGAAGTCAGTGAGGCGGGCCACCGACGTAGCCGCCTTTACCAGCGTGTCGCTGATCGCCGGGTCCCGTGACGTGTAGAACGTCACCATCTTCTCGACCCGCGTCGCCGCACCCTCCCGCACGTCGAAGGCCAGGACCTGCTGGATGTAGTCCTCCATCTGGTGGAGCGCCCGCGTCACCGGGAGCGCCTGGCCGCCGTGAAACACGCGCGTGCGGGTCGCCTCGCTGATGTACAGATTCGACTGCCGGGTCTCGGCTTTCAGCCCGATGACCTCAGGCCCGAACGTCCGCGGGGAGACGGGGCTCAGGTGGCGACCTTCGAGCTGCTGGTAGCGCGCGACGCCGCCGTTCCTGACCCGGCCGTCGATTGCCGTGACCACCTCGACGCGCCCCGACCAGTTCTCCGGGACGAGTGTCCACTCGATCCCTGCATGGTGGTGGTCGGCCATGCTGACGAACCGGCGGCTCTGCAGCGCCGTCTGCCTGCCGCTGCGATCGCGAAAACGAAGGCGGCGGACGACGGTCGCATACCGGATGTCGAGCTCGTGGCGGTAGTCGAGCAGCTCGACGTCGGCGAGCCGTATCGCGTCCTCGCCCTCGATGCGCAGCTGGAGGACCAGCCAGTTCGGCAGGTTGACAAGATCCTCGTTGAGCACCGGCAGGCCGCCGAGGATCGTCGTCTCGCGGTTGTAGCCTCCGTGTACGTAGGTGCCGGGATAGTGCACGCCGTCCGCCTCCTCCCACTCCGCCGCACCACGTGTGCACAGGTAGCCGTTGCCCGTCGAGGTGAGTGCTTCACGAAGCCCTTCAGCCCCGGGATCGAAGCCGTCATAGGTGAGCGAGAAACCGTCCACGGCACCTCCTCGTCGGTTCGACACCCACACATAACTCTGCCCTCACCATCCCGCACCGCACTGGACTCCCCAGCAGGAACGGGCCAGCAGAAAGGGACTACGACCTCCAGCTCGTGCCTCCGGCACCATCGCGGCAGTTGTCGAGCGTCATCGCACCGACGCTGCCGCCTCCATGTTGACGGGTGGAACGCCCCGTCGGAGATGTGTACCAATCCCGGATGAACCGCCGCGTGGGAGAGGATGAACTCGGCGAGGTCATACTCCTAGAACGGCCTGCTAACGCATGTGCTAACACCAACCTGGATCACGATGGACTGCCTCGGAACCGAGGACTAGGAAAGCAAGGCAGGCACCACCATCTGGATCACGGTGGACAGACTGAATCCTCATCGTAATGCGTAGGTCTGGGTTCGATTCCCAAGACGACCCAGTTAAGAACCCATTTCGTTGGTGCGTTCGAATCACGTGGCGTGGCACGGTCGGGCCACGAACGTGGGTGAGCAGGCAGGGGGGACGGATGACCGAGCTCATCGCCGGCACTCATCAGTCCGACACACATCAGAAGGCCCTGCGCATCAACCTCGATCCGCGCTGGTGCGGGACGCTCGCCGAGATCGGGGCCGGCCAGGAGTCCCCGGACGCCGTCAACAGCCAACGATCGCCACCAGCAGCCACCTGTAGACCCGAAGCTGGCACGAGTTTGAGCCCGCGAGAACGCACGAGAACCCGCTCGTAATGCGTAGGTCTGGGTTCGATTTCTCAAGGCGGCCCCAGCCCGGCCCCGGTCACTCATTCTGACCTGGAGTTACCAACTCCAGCTACCATCGGCGGTCACGCGCGGGGCGCTGGGAGCACACAGGCTTCCCCCCGTG
>JBQCGH010000141.1:0-5304 GCA_051955835.1 Gemmatimonadales bacterium | reverse complement strand
ACTCCTAGATTGAGCGCATGTCTCTCACCCGCACGTTCCTCGTCGGCCGGCTGCGCTGCCACCTTCTGGAGGGCGGGCGTCAGCGGCTGGACGGCGGCGCCATGTTCGGCGTCGTCCCGCGCACGCTGTGGCAGACGCGGGTGACGCCCGACGAGCGCCACCGGATTCCGCTCGCGATGCGCTGTCTTCTGGTGGAGCATCCCGATGGGCTGGTGCTGATCGACACTGCCTTGGGGAACAAGGAGGACCGGAAGTTTCTGGACATCTACGGCGTCGAGAATGGGGGGCTTGAGGGCGCCACCCAGCTGGAGGACGCGCTCGCGAGCGCCGGCTACCTGCCGGCGGACGTGCGCTGGGTGGTGAACACGCATCTGCACTTCGATCACGCGGGCGGCAACACGACGATCGATCCCGAGCTGGTGCAGGATCCTCGCCGGCACGTCCGGCCGGCGTTCCCCAACGCCACCTATGTGGTGCAACGGGGCGAGCTCGAGTTCGCGCGCCGCACGAACGAGCGTACGCGGGCGAGCTATCTCCCGGCCAACTTCGAGCCCATTGCCGCCGCCGACCGGTGGCGCCTGGTGGACGGCGAGTCGGACGTGCTTCCCGGCATCACGGTCCGCCCCACGCCCGGCCACGTCCCGTTCCATCAGGCGGTCATCATCCGTGACGGCGGGGACACGACCGCCTTCATGGCCGACCTGATCCCGACGGCCGCCCATCTGCCGCTCCCCTGGATCATGGGCTACGACCTGGAGCCGCTCCGGACCCTGGAGAGCAAGCGCGCATTCCTGAGCGACGCGTTGGCCGGAGGATGGCGCCTGGTGTTCGAGCACGACCCGGTCATCGCATCGGGCGTCGTCACGCCCGATGGGAAGGGCGTGGCCCTCCGGGACGTGGTCAATGTAGAGGTCTCGGTCGCGGGTCCGCCAGCCGCGGCTGGCACGGGGATCGCGAGTTGACACAAGGCGTTACCGCCACTACCTTCACGCCCTCATAGAAGCGGGGAGGCAGCTCCCCCACCCTCAGCCTGCCGGCCCGGCGCCGCAGTGCACCCGGGTCCCGGCAGTCACCCAGGCAGGCCAACCCGGCCGCCGAGGGGTATGGCGTCGCGGGCACCCGATCGATCGAGAGGGTGCCCGTTTCACGTTTTGGCTGGAGGCACGCCCACTGTCCACGAACGACCGCGAAAAGCGAGTGCGCGTCAATCGCATGATCCGCATCAGCCCCGTGCGGGTCATCACAGCCACCGGCGAGCAGTTGGGCGTCCTGCCCATCGAAGAAGCGCTCGCGGCGGCGCAGGAACGCGGGCTCGACCTCGTGGAAGTGGCTCCGACCGCGCGGCCGCCCGTCGTCAAGATCATGGACTACGGGAAGTTCAAGTTCGAGGAAGCCAAGGCGGCGCGCGCCGCCAAGAAGAAGCAGCACGTCATCCAGCTCAAGGAAGTGAAGTATCGCCCGGGCATCGACGATCACGACTTCGACTTCAAGACGCGCCACGCGCGCGAGTTCCTGGGCGACGGGAACAAGGTCAAGGTGACGATGATGTTCCGCGGCCGGCAGATCGCGCACCTCGAGCTGGGGAAGGCGGTGCTGGACCGCGTGGCGGCGAACCTCGCGGACGTCGGCAAGATCGAGTCCGACGCGAAGCTCGAAGGACGCAACATGACGATGGTCATCGCTCCGCGGTAAGGCGGAGCGGCGGACAGACGAAGCAGACGGGGAGATCCGCGCAGACGCGGATGGGAGAGGACGCCTCTCCGTCGTCTCCGTCGCGACTCGAGGAACCGATGCCCAAACAGAAGACCAAGCGAGCGGCGATGAAGCGGTTCAAGGCCACCGGGAGCGGCAAGCTCAAGCGGTGGCACGCGAACCACTCGCACATCCTGACCAAGAAGGTCCGCAAGCGGAAGAACCGGCTCAAGAAGGGCGACCTCGTGAGCTCGGCCGACTTCCCCCGCGTTCACCGCCTACTCCAGGCCTGAGGAGCGACCATGCCCCGCGTCAAGAGCGGCGTGGCCCACCACGCGCGGAAGAAGAAGATCATGGAGGCCGCCAAGGGCGCCCGCGGCGGCCGCAGCAAGCTGTACAAGGCGGCCAAGGAAACGGCCGAGCGCGCCATGCGGTACGCGTACCGCGACCGGCGCAAGAAGAAGTCGGAGTTCCGGGCGCTGTGGATCACGCGGATCAACGCCGCGGCGCGCATCCACGGGCTGAGCTACAGCCGTCTGGTCGCGGGGCTCAAGAAGGGCGGCGTCGAGATCAACCGGAAGGTGCTCGCCGACCTCGCCGTGCGCGACGCCGACGCGTTCGGCCGTCTCGCCGAGGTGGCCAAGAACCACCAGTAGGCCCGTCCGACTCCGCCGTCCCGCCCGATGGGGCCGTTCGCGCTCGGCGGGCGGCCCCAATGCACAGGATGAGGGCCGCCCGACGAGCGGACCGAGCGTCGGGACGGCGACGTCGGAAAGACCGAGACAGGGCAGGGAGTGGCATGACTTCATCGACCACCTACGCGGATCTCGACGCGCTGCTGCCGCGGCTCGAGGCGATCGGCTCGCTCGACGCCGACGCCCTCGAGGCGGAGCATACCGCCGTGCTGGGGCGGAAGGGGGGGGTGCTCACGACGGCGCTCAAAGGCCTGGCGACGCTCCCCGTCGAGGAGCGGCGGCGCTACGGCGCCGCGGTGAACCAGCTCAAGCAGCGGTTCGA
Source organism: Gemmatimonadales bacterium (assembly GCA_051955835.1). Taxonomy (GTDB): domain Bacteria; phylum Gemmatimonadota; class Gemmatimonadetes; order Gemmatimonadales; family GWC2-71-9; genus CAVVWJ01. The sequence goes on along the minus strand of JBQCGH010000141.1, from coordinate 2,595 downwards.
GGCGGCCTTCGCGGCCCGACGCGAAACGCTCGACGCCGAGCGGCGCCGGCGCGAGGCGGCCGGACTCGACCTGACCATGCCGGGCCGCCGACGGTGGGTCGGCGCGGAGCACCCGGTCACCCGTGTCGTCGACGAGATCGTCGAGATCTTCCGCGAGCTCGGCTTTGCCGTGGCCATCGGGCCCGAAGTCGAAACCGAGTGGTACAACTTCCTCGCGCTCAACTTCCCGCCGGACCATCCGGCGATGGACATGCACGACACGCTCTACCTGGACGCGCCGACGGTCGACGAGGGACATCCGGGGGGACGCTTGCTGCTCCGGACGCATACCTCGCCGGTTCAGATCCGGACGCTGCTGCGCTCGCCGCCGCCGGTCCGGGTGGTGATCCCCGGGATGGTCTACCGGAACGACACCATGGACGCCTCGCACCTGCCGGCCTTCTCCCAGATCGAAGGGCTTGCGGTCGACGACGGCATCTCGTTTGTCGATCTCACGGCGACGCTCACCCACTTCGCCCACCGCTTCTTCGCCGCGGACACGAAGACCAGATTCCGTCCCTCCTTCTTCCCGTTCACCGAGCCCTCGGCGGAAATGGACGTCGAGTGCCAGCTCTGTCACGGCGGCGGCTGCCCCGCGTGCAAGGGCACCGGCTGGATGGAAATCCTCGGCTGCGGCATGGTGCACGAGAAGGTGCTCGAGAATGTGGGCGTGGACCCGGAGCGCTACGGCGGCTGGGCATTCGGCATGGGCCCGCACCGAATCGCGCTGCTGCGCTATGGCGTGCCCGACATCCGGCTCCTGCTCGGCGGCGACATGCGGTTCCTGGAGCAGATCGGTGGGCCGGGGGCAACGCGCGGTGACGATGCGTGAGATGACCAGGGCCGTGGGCGTGCCGCTGATCTGGAGCGCCGGGCGCGGGACGACACGGGCCGCGCCACCGCGAGGCCTTCCGGCATGAATGTCTCCCTCCGCTGGCTCGAGGAATTCCTCCGGCGCGAGCTCGACCCGGCCGACGTCACCCGCCGCCTGACCATGCTTGGCGCCCCGGTCGATGCGGTCGAGCCGCTCCACGCCGACCTCGCGCCGTTCGTCATTGGCCGCGTGCTCGAGGTCGGGCCGCACCCCGACCCCAAGGCCACGAAGGTGCGAGTGACCAAGGTCGATGACGGCACGGGCGAGCCGCTGACCGTCGTCTGCGGCGCCCCCAACGTGACCGCGGGCCGGCGGTATCCCTTCGCCCGCCTGGGCACGCGCATGCCGGGCCCCAAGGGGTTCACCATCGAGGCGCGGCCGATCCGCGGCGTGGTGAGCCAGGGCATGCTGTGCTCGGCGCGAGAGCTCGGCCTGGGCGAGGAGCATGACGGCATCCTCGAGCTCGCCACCGACGCGGCGCCCGGCACACCGCTGCTCGCAGCCGTGCCCCTCGGCGACACGCGGCTGGTCGTGGACGTCACGCCCAACCGGCCCGACCTTCTGGGACACAAAGGCGTCGCCCGCGAGCTGTCCGCCTCCTATGGTGTGCCGTTTCGCCTGCCGCGAATTCCCGGCGCAGAGAATGTCGACGTGCCGCCGGCGCGACATACCGGCGCGTCCGACACGCTTGCCGGCCTTCGCGTCACCATCGAAGACGCCGAGGCATGCCCGCGCTTCCATGCGGCAGTCATTCGCGGCGCCACGGTCGGCCCGTCGCCGGAGTGGCTCAGCCGGCGGCTGGAGGCGGTGGGGGTGCGGTCGATCAACAACGTGGTGGACGCCACCAACTGGGTGATGTTCGAGCTCAACCAGCCGATGCATGCGTACGACCTCGCGCGGCTGCGTGGCGGCGCGCTGACGGTGCGCGGCGCGCGCGCCGGCGAGCGGCTCGTCACGCTCGACGACGTGGACCGGGAGCTGGCCGACTTCATGGTGGCCATCGCGGATGGCGGGGGCGTGATCGGCCTCGCGGGCGTGATGGGCGGCGCCGCGACCGAGGTGAGCGGCGAGACGCACGACGTCCTGCTCGAGGCGGCGTACTGGGACCCGCCACGGGTCCGCCGGACGCGCCGCGCGCTCGATCTGCCCACCGAGGCGAGCTATCGGTTCGAGCGGGGCATCGACCGGTGGGGCGGGGAGGCGGCCATGCGCCGCTGCATCGAGCTGGTGCTCGCCACGGCGGGCGGGACGCTGGCCGAGCCGCCGGTCGATCTCTGCCCTACGCCGGGCCATCCGCCGCGCATCTTCCTTCGCCCCTCCCGCGTCACCCAGGTGCTCGGTGTCGAGCTGCCGTGGGCGGAGATCGAGCGGCATCTCGTGGCCATCGGCGCGACCGCGGTCAGCAAGCCCGAGGATGGCCGGATCGCGGTGGACGTGCCCGGCTGGCGCCCGGACCTCGTGCGGGAGATCGACCTCATCGAGGAGCTCGCCCGGCTTCATGGGTACGACGCCTTCCCGGCCGACCTCCGCCCGTTTCGGCTGGGCCGCCTGCCCGACGCGCCCGGCGAGGCGGTCACGGCGCAGGTGCGGCGCGGGCTGGTCGCTGAAGGCTTCTACGAGGTCGTGAGCCTGCCGCTCGGCCCAGCCGACGGCGACGCGCCGAGTGTCGGTCTGCTCAATCC
>JBQCGH010000140.1:0-17581 GCA_051955835.1 Gemmatimonadales bacterium | reverse complement strand
CCGAACAGCAGGCACAGCGACGCATGCGCGCCGCGACCGATCCGCCCGCGGAGCTGGTGCAGCTGCGAGATTCCGTAGCGGTCCGCGTCCTCGACGAGCATCACGGTTGCATTCGGCACGTCGATCCCCACCTCGATGACTGTGGTGGCCACCAGCACCTGCACGTCGCCCGCGCGAAACCGCCGCATCACGTCGTCCCGCTCCTCCGCCTTAAGGCGGCCGTGGACCAGGCCCACGCGAAGGTCGGGCCAGCGAGCCGCGAGACTCTGCGCCATCGTCGTAGCGGCGCGCAGGTCGGCCCGCTCCGATTCCTCGATTACCGGAAGCACCACATAGGCCTGCCGTCCTTTCCCCGCTTCTGCTCGGACGAATTCCAGCACGCGGTCGCGCTGTCCGGACGTTCGGAGCGCGGTGCGGATCTGACCGCGGCCGGGAGGCCGGTGCCGCAAGGTCGATACGTCGAGGTCGCCGTACAGCGTGAGCGCCAGCGAGCGCGGGATCGGCGTCGCGGTGAGGAGCAGCACGTCCGGCGCCGCCCCTTTGCCGATCAGCGCAGCCCGCTGCTCCACACCGAACCGGTGCTGCTCGTCGATCACGGCCAGACCGAGCCGATGGAAGCGCACGCTCTCCTGCATGAGCGCGTGCGTGCCGACGACCACGTGGGCCTGACCCGCCGCGAGCCGCCCACGCACGGCCTCCTTGTCGCTCGCGCTCAGCCGCCCGATCAACAGCTCGGGCCGGATCGAGAGGGGCGCCAGCAGTCCCGTCAAGGTGGCCGCATGCTGCTCGGCCAGGAGCTCGGTCGGCGCCATGAGGGCGGCCTGGTACTCGTTCTCGACGGCGAGGAGCATGGCGAAGAGCGCGACCACGGTCTTGCCGGTTCCCACATCTCCCATCAGCAGGCGATGCATGCGCTCGGACGCCGTCATGTCGGCGGTGATCTCGCGGAGCGCCTGCTGCTGGTCTTCAGTGAGGTGCCAGGGCAGCGACTCGCGGAGCTTCGACGTGAGGTCTCGGCGGAGGGTAAAGGCCACCCCGCTGCGGCTGCGCTTGGCCAGGAGCCGCGCGCGGATCAGCATGAGCTGGAGGTCCAGCAGCTCGTCCAGGGCGAGCCGTCGCCGACCGAGCTCCGCCTCCGCCGCGGAGGCGGGCCGGTGCACCGCTCGAAGCGCCTCGGCGAGCGAGGGCAGGTCGAGCGCGCGACGCAGCCTCTCGGGCAGCACGTCGCGCGACGCCGAGATCAGCGCGTCCAGGTGCCGGTCGATGAGGCCGCGGATGACCTTGTGACTCAGGCCTTCGGTGGCCGGGTACACCGGCAGCACCTTGCCCGCGTCCAGGGGTTCGGCCTCGCCCTCGGCATCGGCTAGGATGACGAACTCTCGGGGCGCGAGCTGCCGCCCGTGATAGAACCGGACCGGGCCCGATACGAGGAGCGTTTGGCCGACGGCGATGCTGCGATCGAGGAACGCCTGCCCGGGCCACACGCATTCGAGCACGCCGCTGTCGTCGCGAAGCACCGCGTGGAAGATGCGAAGACCGCGCCGCGTCGGCAGAACGCCCTTCGCGATCACCCGACCCACGCACGCGACTTCCTGGCCTATTTCAGCCCGGACCAGCGGGGTAACGGTGGAGGCGTCGATGTAGCGGTGGGGAAGATGCCAGAGAAGGTCCTGTGCCGTGCGGATGCCGAGGCGGTCCAGCTGCTCGGCTCGCCGCTCGCCGATGCCCTTGAGGAACTTGACGGGCGTGTCGAGCCGGAGAACGCCCGCGGAAGCCTGGGCGCGCGCCGGCATTCAGGCCGGATTCACCGAGGCCATCGAGCCTCCGGGCGCCGTTCGCACGTTGTCAGGACGCCGCCCCCGGGCTCTCCGCCAGCAGGTGAGCCGCGAATCGCTGTGGGTTGAACGGTTGGAGATCGTTCAGCCCTTCGCCCACGCCGAGAAAGCGGATGGGCAGATCGAGCTCCCGACGGAGGGCGGCCACCGCCCCGCCCCGCGCGCTCCCGTCGAGCTTGGTGACGATGAGGCCGGTCGGGCTCACGGCGTGGGTGAACAACTTGCCCTGCTGGACGGCGTTCTGTCCCACCGTGCCGTCGAGCACGAGCAGGGTCTCGTGAGGGGCGCCGGGCAGGCGGCGTGCCGTCACCCGAACGACCTTGCGCAGCTCGTCCATGAGCCCTTCCTGCGTGTGCAGCCGGCCGGCCGTGTCCACGATGATCGTGTCCAGGCCACGCGAGGTGGCCGCATCGATGGCATTGAAGGCGACGGACGCCGGATCGCCACCCGGCGCTCCGGCGACGCAGTCGACGCCGAGTCGATCGGCCCAGACCTGGAGCTGGCTGATGGCGCCTGCCCGGTACGTGTCGGCCGCCGCGAGCAACACGCGCCGACCCTCACCCTGCAGGCGCCGAGCCAGTTTGGCGGCGCTGGTGGTCTTGCCGGTGCCGTTCACGCCGACCATGAGCACGACCGTTGGACCCGACTCGGCGCGCGCGATCGTGCCCGGATCGGCCCGCCCGTTGAGCAGTCCGGCAAGCCGGCCCTCGAGCGCCCGGCGAAGATCGCCCTCGGTCTTGAGCTTGCCTTTCCGGACTTCATCCTCGAGCGCCTGCGTCAGCTCGACCGTGGCCGGCACGCCGAAGTCCGCCTCGATGAGGACACGTTCCATGCGCTCGAGATCGTCTGCGTTCAGGCCCCGCATGAGCGCGCCCACGTCCGTCATGGCGACGCGCTTGATGCGAGTCCACAGCGAGTCCTTCCGGTCGGTCAGTCTGCCGTTGGCCATTCCGAAATCTACACCCCTCCTAGCGCATCCCGAGCCGTCTTCGCGCGATCCACTCGCCCGCCAGCGCGGCGATGCACAGCGCGAAGAGCCACGGCCCGTCGCGCGCGGACCGCCGTTCGTTCGCCAGCGGCGTGCGCGCCTCGTGCGCCCTTACCTGGACTGGCCGGGGGAGGAACTCGTCGGAGAACGTCTCGACGGCGACGGTGCCGCCACCGCCGCCCGAGAGACGGTAGTGGTACACGCCCGGCCGGAGCCAGACGCTGGCATGACCGCTGCCGTCGAAGCGGAGCGTGTCGGTCGCCGGTGCCCTCCCTCCCGACCACGCAATGCCGAGGGCCGTCGGCGGTTCGGGCGTGGCCCATTCGAACACGACTGGTCTGCCGTTCTCGACCACCGCTCGCACTGGACGGGCTGACCCGATGCTGGAATCGGCGCCGCCGAGGAGCCAGCTCGTCGTGGCCCCGACCCAGGTGCGGTACGCCTGGTCGCTCGCGCCGCCACGAAAGGCCCAGCGCCAGAGGCCGTCCACCGCCACTGTGCTCCGTCGCAGCCGCCCCGCGACGCCGCCAGTGACCGCCGGACGTGGCGCTCCTCGTCGGCCGAGACGCGCGCTGAGCGCTATCCAGTCGTCCGCCGCCGGCGTGATCGGAGTGAGCTGGATGGCCGGGGGAAAGGAGTCGACCGGTTGACCGAGAAAGGCGCCGGCGACCGGTGATGCGTCACCAGGGGCCAGGTACCAGTCGCCAGGCAGCGCGCTTGAATCCGACCCGGCCGGCCACGTCCAGATGCCCCGTGCAGTGGTGCCTTGGGCCACACCGCCGGCGCGCCCCATCTCGATCAGCAGATCGGCGCGGCGAGCCGCCCGTCGGACCTCGTCGGTCGGTACGACGCTCAGGTCGGCCATCGAGCGCCAGCGCTGGAGATCGATCCGGGCGAACCCGCGCACCGGAAGCTGGGCGACGTCCTTGAGGGTCCGGTACAGGAAGCGACTGTCCCAGTCGGCCGGATCCGCCAGGAGCACCACGCCTGGAGTTGCCGCGACGCTCACGACATACCACCGCTCATCGGTCCGCGGCTCCGCGTCGCCCGTCCCCACCAGAGCGACCCGGATCGCGTGCTGTCCGGGGCCGACCGCCGCGGACGCGATCGGGAGCCGTCCGCGCGCCCGGCCGCCCTTCATCCGAAGGGCCCGGCGAGCCAGCCGCTTCGCGCCGGCGCTCGCCTCGACAACCACGCTGTCCCTCCTGGCACCGCCGAGGGCGATGGCTTCCACCTGGAGCGGAATGGTATCGCCCGCCGTCACACGAGCCGGCCCGGTGACGTCCGACAGGGCGAGGTCCGGTGTGCGGGCGCGAGGGAACAGCCGGACGGCGACGCGCGAGAGCAGGTCCGGCGGCAGGTCGGCCACGTCGTCGAGCTCGCCATCGGTCACGACGATCACGGGCCGATCACTCGCGGCCGCCGCGGTGAGCGCGGGAGCGATGAGCGAGCGACCGCGCGATGGCAGCGTATCGTCGTGCGGGCGCTCATCCCCGAACCGGCGGACGTCGCCCCATCGCGCCGCCGAGTCGCGTGCCGCGCTCCAGCGGCCGCCGGCCGCCGTCATGCTGAGGGATGCGTCCAGCAGCACCAGCGGGCGCCGGACCGGCGGGGCGACGGGACAACCGATGTTGAGCAGCAGCAGCCCGAGCGCCGCCCAGGCGACGGCACGGAACCCGAGCGGGATCCAGCCGCGGCGGTCGGCGCGCTCGAGCCCGAAATAGGTGAGCGCAGCCGCGGCTCCCGCCAGGAGCAGGACGAGGAGCGCGCGCAGCATCATGTCGGAGGAGGCGCGCCGGCCGCGGCCAGGGCGTCGCGGAGCGTGAATCGGCCCTCATACAGCGCCCGACCCACAATGGCGCCGGCCAGGCCGGCAGCCGCGATCGCGCGCAGATCCGCGATCGACGAGACGCCGCCACTCGCGATGACATCGAGGCCGGTCTGACCGAGCCGACGAGCGCCGTCGACATCGGGGCCGGCCAGCATGCCGTCGCGCGCGACATCCGTGTAGATCACGGTCCGGATGCCTTCGCCGGCCACGCGCCGGGCCAGCGCGTCGGCGCTCATCGGCGAGGTCTCGGTCCACCCGCGGATGGCGACCCGCCCATCGCGCGCGTCGATGCCCACGGCGATCCGTTCGCCGCCCTCGGCGTTTACCGAAGCGCTTACGATCTCCGGATCGAGGGCCGCCGCGGTGCCCAGCACGATGCGGGTCACGCCCTGCGCCAAACCCTCACGGACCGCGGCGACTGACCGGAGGCCGCCGCCGAGCTGCACGCGCGCATGCCAGCCGGCCCGTGCGACGATCTGCCGGACGAGCGCCAGGTTCTCGCCGTCGCCGAATGCACGGTCGAGATCCACCACGTGGATCCAGCGGGCGCCCTGATCGGCGAACCGCGCCGCGACCGCGACCGGATCATTCCCATAAACGGTTTGCCGCGTCGCCTCGCCCTGGCTCAGGCGAACGACGCGGCCATGTCGGATGTCGATGGCGGGAAAGAGGTCCACTACTGGATCGCTACGGGTGCCACCGGGCCTGGGTTTCCAGCGGTTTGGCGGGCGTCGCCTGGGCGACGGACGCGGGTGCCCCTGGGTGGAGCAGCGCACGCAGCCGGTCGCGCTCGATTGAGAAATCCGCGCGCAGCGCCGGGCTGATCGGGGCGCCGTTGCCGAGGTCCACCCGGCGCGAGTCCTTCGCGACGCCGTTGACCCTGAACTCGTAGTGGAGGTGCGGCCCGCTTGCCAGCCCCGTCGAGCCCACGTACCCGATCGTCTGTCCCTGCTCGACGCGCGCGCCGGCGTGAACCCCGCGCGCGAACCCCTGCAGGTGACCGTAGCGTGTCGTGATGCCGTTCCGGTGGCGCAGCTCGATGAGGTTGCCGTAGCCTCCTGCACGGCCGGCGCGGACCACCACCCCGTCGCCGGCGGCCATCACGGGCGTCCCGGGGGCGGCGGCGTAGTCGGTGCCCTCGTGCTTCCGCATGATGCCCAGGATAGGATGGAACCGCGCGCGGGCAAACCCGGACGAGATCCGGCGGAACTGCACCGGCGCCCGGAGGAACGCGCGGCGCAGGGAATTGCCGTCCGCGTCATAGAACGCCGACCGACCGTCCGATTCGAAGCGGAAGGCGGTCAGGCTCTTTCCCGACATCGTGAGGTCGGCGGCGAGCACGCGGCCGAACCGGATCTCGCCATCTTCCGAGATCAGCCGCTCGAAGACCACCTGGAACCGGTCGCCCGGCTGGATGTCGCGGGTAAAGTCCACCTGCCAGGCGTAGACGTCGGCCAGGTCCCAGGCCAGGCGCTGGCGGTCCGCGCCGTCGAGTTGGTCGTCGCCCACCTGCGCGTCGAGCGCCTCGTACAGCGAGTTGTCGATTCCGCCCTCGATGCGCATCGTCTCGGAGCGCCAGGCGATCGAGTCTACCGACGTGTGCCAGCCTGCCGTATCACGCGCGAACACCAGCCGGCGCGCGGGGCCGGTCCGGACGCTGACTTCGGTGGGCGCGGCGGCGCTGTCTGGTCGCCGGAAGCTGAATACGAGCCCGGCACGGAGACGGCGCGGATCCAGTGAGTGGGAGGTGTCGACGCGGAGGAGATCGAGATCGGTCACGCCGTGCCGGGCGAACAGCTCGGAGACGGTCTCGCCTCGGTCGAGTGTGTCGGAAATCTCGGTGAGGCGACTCACGACCGGCCGTGGGGCGGCGGCGGGCGGCGCCGGTGAAGGGAGGCGGCGCCAGGGCCAGCGCCCGGCCGTTGCGAATGCGGCGGCCGCCACGAGGACCGCGGCCGCGACGCCCAGCCGGGCCGCCCGCATCAATCCATCTGCCTGCGGATGAAGGTCGGGATCTCCATCTCGGGCACGTCTGTTGCGCCCGCGGGCGGCGCCTGCGGCATCCGCGGCGCCGTCCGTGGTGCGGCGGCAGGCGCCGGCTGGGCCGCCGGCGGGGCCGGCATGGCCGGCGACGACGGCCGCCCTTGACGCTGCGGGAAGGTGAGCACGCCGGCCGCGCCCGAGGTACGCGCGAGCGACGGCTGCTCGACCGGCGCGGCGCGGTCGAATCCGGTGGCGATGACGGTGACCCTGACCTCGCCGTGCATGGCGGGGTCGTTTCCGGCCCCGAAGATGATCTCGGCGTCGTCACCGACCGCGTCGTGAATGATGTCGTTGATTTGGGTGGTCTCGCCGAGGGTGAGGTCGTCACCGCCGATGATATTGATGAGGACGCCCGTGGCGCCGGCGATGGACACGTTGTCGAGCAACGGGCTCGAGATGGCCTGTTGGGCCGCTTCGAGCGCCCGATTGTCGCCCCGGCCGATGCCGGTGCCCATCAGGGCCGCGCCCCCGTTCTGCATCACCGTGCGGACATCGGCAAAGTCCACGTTGATGATGCCCGTGCTGGTGATGAGGCTGGCGATGCCCTGGGTGGCGTGGAGGAGGACCTCGTCGGCCTTCTTGAGCGCTTCCTGGAACGGGATGCCCTTGCCCACCACCGCGAGCAGCCGCTCGTTCGGCACCACGATCATGGTGTCCACGTTCTTCCGCAGCTCGGCGATGCCCTGCTCCGCCTGCTTCATCCGGCGTCGCCCCTCGAAGAGGAACGGTTTGGTGACGATGCCGACGGTGAGCGCCCCCGTCTCCCGCGCCATCTGCGCCACGACCGGCGCCGCGCCCGTGCCGGTGCCGCCGCCCATGCCGCACGTGACGAAGACCATGTCGGCTCCCTGGACCGCCTGCGCCACCTCGTCGCGGTTCTCCTCGATCGCCTGACGGCCGATCTCGGGACGAGCCCCGGCGCCGAGCCCGCGGGTGAGCTTTCGCCCGATCTGGATCTTGACGTCGGACTTCGAGATCGCGAGCGCCTGCGCGTCGGTGTTGACCGAGATGAACTCGACCCCGCCGAGCTGATCCTCGATCATGCGGTTGACGGCGTTGCCGCCGCCCCCGCCGACGCCGACGACCTTCATCCGGGCGGTCTGGACGCCGCTCTCTTCCAGCTCAAATCTCATGGTGTGTTCCCTCGGCCCGTCAGAAGAAGTCCTGGAGCCACCGTTTCACCGGAGCGAGCACCTTCTCGACGGCGGGCGCCTTGCGCCCGCCCCCGCCAACACCACCGCTCGCCGCCCCCTGCCGTGCCCCGTATAGCACGAGGCCCGCGGAGACCGCCATGCGCGGCGACTCGACGCTGTCCGCCAGGCCGCGAAGCCGCTGGCCCGGGATGCCGCATCGGGCCGGCATGGCGAAGACCTCGCGCGCCAGCTCCACGATGCCGGGCGTCAGCGCGCCGCCGCCCGTGAGGATGACGCCGGCGGGAAGGCGCTGATGATAGCCGGCGCGCGTGATCTCGTCGAGCGCGTACTCGAGCACTTCCTGCAGCCGCATGTGCATGATGTGCCCCAGCACCCGTCGCTGCGCGTTCCGAGCGCCCTGTCCGGGCGTGCTCGGCAATTCGAACACGTCACTTTCCGGCACCAGCGGCTCGAACCCGCCGCCGTACCGTTCTTTCAACCGTTCCGCGTCGAGCTGGGTGACCTGGAGGCCGTGCACGATATCGGCAGTCACGTGCCCGCCCGCGCAGAGCAGCGACCCGGTGTGCCGGATCTTTCCATTGTGGAAGATCGACACGTTGGTGGACCCGCCGCCCAGCTCGACGATGGCGCAGCCCAGCTCGATCTCGTCGGGCGTCAGCACCGCCAGGGACGCCGCCAGCGGCTCCAGCACGAACTCCTGGACGTGATACCCTGCCCGCTCGACGCACTTCTTGAGGTTCTGCAGGACGCTCGAGAGCACCGTGACCAGGTAGACCTCGGCCTCCAGCCGGGAGCCCGTCATCCCGATCGGCTCGTTGATGCCGCCCTGCTGATCGATCAGATAATCCTGCGGGATGGCGTGCAGCAGCTCGTGATCCCGGCCGAAGCTGATGTTGCTCGCCATGTCGTTGACCCGGGCGACGTCGCTCGTCCGGATCTCGTCCCCGGTGACGCTCACCATGCCGTGCGAGCTGCGGCCGGCCACGTGCTCGCCGGCGATGCCGCAGTAGGCCGAGCCCACCTCCACGCCCGCCATACGTTGGGCACTCTTCATCGCCCTGTCGATGGCCCGCGTGGTCTCTTCGATGTCGCGCACGACGCCGCGGCGGATGCCGCTGGTCTTCTCCGATGCGACGCCGAGGATGCGGGCGCCGGGATCGCGCGCGTCGCCCGTGACCTCGGCGATGGCGGCGACGATCTTGGTCGAGCCGAGATCGAGCGCCGCCACCAGCCGCTGCGGCTGCGTGCTCATGCGCGGGTCCGGCGCACGATCACCTGGCCGGCGAAGCGCCCATCGAGTTCCTGATAAGGCCGCCCGGTCCGGGCGAGATCCTGCTCTACCGCCGTCACCGCTCGAATGTCCTCCGCGGAAACCTGCGCGCCGAACCAGAAGCGCCGCCCCCCGACTTCGAGTACCACGTCCGGCCCCACCCGCCAGGCCGCCCCGATCCGCGCATACAGGTCGGGATCATCGTCCCGCACCCGCGCGAGCACGCCAGTGACCACTTCGTCGCCATTGGCCGCGTACGGCAGGTCCGGCGCCGAGCGGACCGGATCGAACGGAAGCACGCGGCCCCGCGCGTCCAGCGGGACCAGCGCGTCGCCCCGACTCGCGAGCGCGACCGCCACCGCCTCGACCAGCGTCACGACCAGCGTCCCCGGCAAGCGGTGACCCACCTCGGCCGAGGTGACACCCGGCATGGCGGCCAGTCGATGGGCCAGCGGCGCGGGGTCGTCGAACACACTGGCTGTCGGCGACAGCGTCAGCGCCGCGATCACCTTCGCCGGATCAAGATACTGCAATCCGACGATCTCCACCCGTCTCACCCGGAAAAAATCGAGACCACGAAGCAGTTGGGGAAGCCCGACCCAGAGCGCGACCCCGAGTGCCAGGGCGCCGACGCTCTTCCAGCCGGGTTTCAGGCGGCCCCGAGCCACCGCACGAGCTCGGGACCCACGCGCGTGATGTCGCCCGCGCCAAGCGTCAGGACCACGTCGCCCGGCGCGAGCGCCTCGTACACCCGGCGGCCGACATCCGCCCGGCTGGGCTCGAAGCGCGCGTCGGCGCCGGCACGCTGGGCAGCGTCGGCTACTTGGCGGCCGCTGACCCCGTCGATCGGCTGCTCACGGGCGGCGTAGACTTCGGTGACGACCACGAGGTCCGCAGCCGCGAGGGCTTCGCCCATGGCCTGCCCGTGGGCGGCAGTGCGCGAGTACAGGTGTGGCTGGAACACGGCCACCAGGCGGCGGCCGGGATAGGCCTGGCGGGCGGCGGCGAGCGTGGCGGCGAGCTCAGAGGGATGGTGGGCATAATCGTCCACCAGTGCCACGCCTCCGTGCTCTCCCAGCCGCTCGAAGCGTCGGCCCACCCCCGTAAACTCCGCCAGCGCCGCCGCAGCGCGCGCGAGGTCCGCGCCGACCGCATCGGCGGCCGTCAAGGCACCGACGGCGTTGCGGAGGTTGTGGACCCCTGGGACCCTGAGCCGAATCCGATGCTCCCGGCCGTCGGTCCACCGCACGGTGGCCTCGGTGCGGTCGGCGTGTTGGACGGTGTCCGAAATTCGGACGTCTGCGTCCGCCGCGAAACCGAAGCGCCGCGCCGGGCGGGCGAGTCGTCCGCCGATGACGCGCGCGCCGGCGTCATCGGAGCTCACGACCGCCGTCTCCGCTCGGCCGGCGAACTCCGTGAACGCGTCCTCCAGCGCCGCCATCGAGCCGTAGCACTCCAGATGATCGGGCTCGACATTGTTCACGATCGCGACGGTCGGATGCAGCGTGAGAAAGGCTTTATCGTATTCGTCGGCCTCGACCACGAAGAGGTCGTCGCCGGCGACACGCGCGTTCCCGCCCCAGGTGCTCACGCGGCCACCGGCAATGCCGGTCGGCGCGAGCCCGGCCGCGGTGAGCGCTTCGGTCGTCATCACCGTGGTCGTGGTCTTCCCATGGGTTCCGGCGACGGCCACCGAGCGGGCCGGCCCGATGAGTGCGGCCAGGGCCTCCTTCCGCGGCACCACCGGCAAGCCCAGCTCGCGCGCGCGCACGAGCTCCGGATGGTTCGGCGGTACCGCCGCGCTGACGACCACCGCGCGGGCCCCCTCCAGGTGCGCCGGATCGTGTCCGCGCCAGACGCGCGCGCCCATCGCGGCCACGTCGGTCGCGCCCGACGGATCGGTGTCGCATCCACTCACGACGACCCCCCGGCGACAGGCAATGAGCGCGAGCGCGCTCATCCCGGCCCCGCCGATGCCGACGAAATGGACGGGGCGCCTATCCGTGGGGGTGAACAGGTTCATGGGGATGCGACAATGTAAGTAGTTGCGACGTGTTATGAAAGTGCGGCGACTGGAAGGAGCGTCAAGATTTTCGACACTATGTCCGCGGCGGCATGCGGCCGCCCGCGGGCAAGCTCCCGACCAGCCATCGCGCTTCGCCGTTCCCGGTCCTGAAGCAGGCCCTCGACCTGCGTAGCCAGTGACGACGGCGTGAGCTCGGCCTGGCGAAGCAGCGCGGCCGCGCCCGCCTCGGCGAGTACGCGTGCGTTGTGCGTCTGATGATCGGCGGCGGCGGTCGGCAGTGGTATCAGCACACTCGGCAGCCCCCATGCGCAGAGTTCCGCTACGGTAATCATGCCGGCCCTCGACACCACGAGATCGGCCACCGCGTAGCCATCAGCCATCGGGTCGAGAAAATCGATGACCTGGACGGTCGGAGACCGGTCGCGCCAGGCGAACTCCGCGTACGTCCCGCGCCCGGTGACCCAGAGTAGATCGGCATCGCGGGGGCCTCCGGCGTCGAGCCATCCTGCGACCGCGCGGTTGATCGCGAGTGCGCCCTGGCTCCCGCCGGTGACGAGAACCACCGGCCTGCTGCCGCGCAACCCGAACCGTGCGAGCGCCTGTGCCCGCCGCTCGGGTGTGGGCGGCGTGATGGGATTGCCAGTGTCGAAGACCTCCGTCGTCCGCCCCACCCGAACGAGCGCGCGCGCCTCCGGCAAGCCGAGATAGATGTGGCGTACCCGCCGGCTCAGAAGCCGTGTGGCGAGGCCGGGATAGGCATTCTGTTCCTGGATCGCCGCTGGTACTCCGTGCCGGGCGGCCCACCACACGACTGGTGCGGAAGCGTACCCCCCGGTGCCGAGGACGGCGGCCGGCCGCTCGAGTGCGAACAGCCGACCGACTTCCCGCAGCAGGTGCCCGGCGATCAGCGGCCAGCGCACGTTCTTCCACCAGGTTCGGCGATAGATGGGCTCGGACGGAAGGAGGTGAAAGCGGTGCTCGCGAGTGGGCAGCAGGCGCGCTTCCACTCCGCGCACGGCCCCGACCAGCACCGGCTCGACCTGCGGGGCGAGCTCGACAAGGGTTTGCGCGATGGCCAGCGCCGGCATCAGGTGGCCTCCGGTACCGCCACCGGCGATGAGGATGCGAGCTCGTGGCGCGGGCGCCGTCACCTCACGTCTCGAGCGAGCCGACCCGCGGCTGCCGCCGCTCGGGCCGCGTCCTCGCGCGGGCCCATGGCCGCCCGCGGCTTGCCGCGTAGCCGCCCGATATTGATCAGAATGCCGGTGCCAAGCAGTGAAATCACCTGGCTCGATCGGCCGTAGGACATGAACGGCAGCGTGAGCCCGGTCGTCGGCATCAGCCCGAGCGACACGGCCATGTGCATGAAGGCCGTGAGGCCGATCGTGGCGGTCAGCCCGACCGCCAGGTACTGGCCGAACGGGTCGGCCGCGGTCCGCGCGATGCGGAACCCCAGCCAGCAGAACAAGGCGAACAGCAACACGACCACGAGTACGCCCAGGAACCCCCACTCCTCGCCGATGGTGCTGAACAGGAAGTCCGAGTACGCGTACGGCAGATACCCCAGCTTCTGCTGTCCCTCCCCGAAACCGGTGCCGAACAGTCCGCCCGATCCGATGCCGACCAGCGACTGGTAGATCTGGAAGCCGCCGGCCGTGGTCGCCTCCCCGGGATTGAGGAAGGTGAGCACTCGAGCGAGACGATACTGCGCATCCTTGATCTGATGGAACACCAGCAGCACGCCGGCCCCTCCGAGCAGGATGAAGTGACCGATGCGGGCGCCGGAGGTGAACAGCACGAGGCCGCCGAGCAGGGCGATCAGCGTGGCCATCGATAGATTCGGCTCGAGGAGAATGAGCAGCGCCACCACGCCGAGCACGACGAGGAACGGCAGGACCCCCTTCTTGAACTCGCGCACCTGGGCGCCCTTCTTCGACGCGAGCATGGCGCACCAGATGACTACGGCCAGCCGGGCGAGCTCGGACGGCTGGAAGTTGAGCGGTCCGAGGTCGACCCACCGCCGGGCGCCATTGAGAGGCGGGGCGATCGAGCGGGTGAACGGCAGGAGGGGGATGACGAGGAAGCCGATCGTGACGAGCAGCAGTGGCCACGCCCACCGTCGCCAACGGTAGTAGTCCTGTCGCGAGGCCCACAGCAGCAGGATGCCACCGAGCACCGCCCCGCTCAGCTGGCGCACGGCGAACCCCAGGCCCACGTTCTGCCCCTTCACCGTCACCAGGCTGGCCGCGCCATAGGTCGCGGCGACCCCGAACGCCAGCAGCACCAGCGTGACGACCCCAAGCAGGCGCGTCTCCCACCGCAGTTCGCCCGGATGGCGCACCGGCCGGGAGCCCGTCACAATGCTTCCACGGCGGCGCGAAAGCGGTCGCCGCGCTGCTCATAGTTCTCGAACATGTCGTAGCTGCTGCAGGCGGGCGAAAGGAGCACGGCGTCGCCCGGGGACGCCAGCCGACGGGCCGTCGCGATCACCTCGGCGAAATCGCCGGCCGGGACGACCTTGACCCGTTCCTTCAAGTCCTGCAGCACGATCGGTCCGGCCTCGCCGTACGCCACCACCGCGCGGCACCGCCCCTGCAGCGCCCCGGCGAGCCGGGTATACGGCTCACCCTTGTGCCGGCCGCCCAGCAGGAGCACGAATGGCCGATCCAGCGCCGCGATGGCGACCTCGGTCGAGGTGATGTTGGTCGACTTCGAGTCGTTGATCCAGAGGACACCATTCACCTCCCGGATCGGCTCGACCCGGTGGGGAATGGCACGGAACGCCCGGAGGCCCGCGGCCACTTGCGTCGGGTCGCCGCCGGCTCGGGTGGCCGCGAGCGCGGCCGCGAGCGCGTTCGCGACATTGTGATCGCCCAGCAGCGGCAGCTCGGTTCGGGGCATCAGGGCCTGATCGCCGAGCATGAGGCGACCGGCCGACCGATCGAACCAGCCGTCGGCCCGGCGCTCGAGTGAAAAGCGCAGATGCGTCCCCGGCACCGGCGCCACCATCGCCTGAACCGCGGCGTCGTCGCCGTTGCTGATCCAGAGACTCTCGGGGGTAGCGTTCCGGAAGAGGAGCGCCTTGTCGCCGTAGTACTCCTCCAGTGTGTGATAGCGGTCGAGATGGTTGGGCGCCAGATTCGTGAGGACCCCGATGGCGGGCGCGAGGTGCGGAGCGTCGTGCAGTTGGAACGAGCTCAGCTCGAGTGCGAGCCACGCCGGCGGATCGGGGGCGAGCGCCACGTCGCAGAGCGGCCGCCCGATGTTTCCCGCGGTCTCGGTCCGGACGCCAGCGGCCGCCATCGCCTGCGCGATGAGCGAGGTCGTGGTCGTCTTGCCGTTGGTACCCGTGATGCCGACGCAGTGGGTGCCGCGAAGCGCGAGGAAGCCGATGTCCACCTCCGCGTAGATCGCGAGCCCGGCCTCGCGCGCGGCCCTGAGAGGCGGCACGTCGGGCGGGACTCCAGGCGCCACGACCACCGCCGAGGCTCGCGCGACCCGGGCAAGATCGTGACCGCCGAGCTCGACGACGGCGCCCATGCCTCGAAGCTCGGTTGCCCAGCCTTCGTAGGCGAGGCCGGTGCCGGTGTCCGACGCATACACCGTCAGCCCCTCGCGCCGCAGCAGGCGGGTTGCCGCCACCCCGCTCCTCCCGAGCCCGACGACCGCCACCTCCCGGCCCGTGGCACGCCAACGCTCGAGCAACGCGATCGGCATCTCAGCGCACCTTGAGCGTGGAAAGCGCCACCAGCGCGCAGAGCAGGCCGAGGATATAGAACCTGGTCACCACCGTCGTCTCGGCCCAGCCGAGCTTCTCGAAGTGGTGGTGGAGCGGCGCCATGCGGAACACCCGATGACTATCGGCGTATTCGCGCCCGCGCGTGCGCTTGTACCACTTGTACACGCCGGTCTGCACCATCACGCTCACCGCCTCCGCCGCGAATACGCCGCCGATCAGCAGGAGCAGGAACTCGGCGCGCAGCAGGATCGCCACGGTCCCGAGCGCTCCACCGATCGCAAGGCTGCCGGTATCGCCCATGAACACCTGCGCCGGATGGGCGTTGAACCAGAGGAATCCGATGGCCGCGCCCATGAGCGCGGCGCAGAACACGGCGAGCTCTCCAGCGCCCGGCAGATAGAAGAGGTTGAGGTACGAGGTGATGTCCACCCGCCCGAACAGGTAGGCGAACGTGGCGAAGGCGGCGGCCGAAATGCCGGCCAGCCCGGTCGCCAGCCCGTCGAGGCCATCGGTCAGGTTCACGGCGTTGCTGCTGCCGGTGATGACCAGCGTCACGAACACCACGTAGACCAGCGGCGCGAAGTTCACCACCAGGTACTTGAAAAACGGCAAGGTAGTCGCCGTCGCCGGGATGGTGTCGCGGGGGACGAGGGGAAAGAAGACGAGAAACAAGCCGAGCAGCAGGCCGAAGCTCACCTGCCCCGCCAGCTTCCACTTCGCCACCAGCCCGCGTGATTTCCCCTGCACGATCTTGAGATAGTCGTCCAGGAAGCCGATGCAGCCCATCCACAGAATGGACAGCATGGCCACGACCACGAACCGGTTGTTGAGCGGCGCCCACAGCAGCGTGGGTACCACGGTGGCCAGGATGATGATGAGGCCGCCCATCGTGGGCGTGCCCCGCTTGCTCTGATGGCTCGCCGGACCTTCGGCCCGAATGATCTGCCCCACCTTTCGTGCCCGCAGCCGCGCGATCACGGGCGGGCCGACGAGAAAGGCGAGCAGCAGCGCGGTCACGGTAGCACCCGCGGCGCGAAAACTGATGTAGTTGAAGAGATTGAAAATGATGTACGTCTTGCCGAGCGGCGCGAGCCAGTGATAGAACATCTCGCCTCAGCGTTGGAATCGTGGATTCGCCGGCCCGGGCAGATTCCCTAAAGTCGCGGCGGAATATATCCTGGTGGTTGCCACCACACCGCCATTCCCGCGTTCGCGGTCCGATGCCCGGACCCGAGTCGATCATGCACCTGGCCGTCTCTATCGAGAGGTCCGCCCGCCTCCAGACCGGCATCGTGGCCGTCGCCCTCGTGTGCTACAGGCTCGGATTCGCGATGTTCCCCCCGTCGGCCCTCGGCATCAACGACGAAGTCTTCTACGTCCATCAGGCCCAAGCGTTCGCGGAAGGACAGATCGCGGACAGCATCGACGACCCGATCTCTGGAAAGCCGCGGCGCATCCTTCCGAGCACCTATCCGGTCGGCACCTCGCTCCTCCAGGCCCCCTTCGTTCGCGTCGGTGGGTGGCGCGCCGCGCCCCTGGTCTCCGCGCTCTCCCTGACCGCCGCAGTTCTGGCGCTGGTCCGCTGGATCGATCTTGCCG
The DNA here is from genome assembly GCA_051955835.1 of Gemmatimonadales bacterium. Lineage (GTDB taxonomy): Bacteria > Gemmatimonadota > Gemmatimonadetes > Gemmatimonadales > GWC2-71-9 > CAVVWJ01. Next base: position 1,096 of record JBQCGH010000140.1, on the reverse strand, counting down.
GCGGCCCTCCGCTCGCAGCTCTGCTCTTTTTCGGCTTTCTGCCGACCCTCGTGCTTGGGCGCACTGCGATGAGCGACGTACCCGGGGCACTCGTCGTCACGCTGGGCCTATGGCTGTTCTGGCGCGACCAGGAGTCCACTCCAGGAGCCCGGCACTCTCGCTGGCCAGCGTTCTTGGCGGGGCTCTTCGCAGGACTGTCCCTGCTGTTCCGTGAGACCGACGCCCTGCTCTTCGTGCCGTTCGTCGCCGGGGCGGTCCTGCGGAGGCGCCCCCGGGCCGCGCTGCTCGTGGCCGGCGGCGTGGTCGGGGTTACCGCTCGCCTTGTCTCGGCCTGGCTCATCTACGGCGACCCGCTCTTCTACCGCGATCCGGGCTACGGTTTGTCCGTGGCGGCCGTGGCCCAGAATGCACCGCTCTACTTGTTCGCCCTGGTCGTGATGATCCCGGCGGGACTGCCGGCAGCCCTCGGCTACCGCGGACCCTGGCGCACCGAGCTGGTGGTCGCCACCCTGCTCTACGTCGGCTTCTTCCTGGCCTACTCATTCAGCGGGCTCGAGAGCGGCGGAATCAGGCGACTCGTCGTCGGTCCGAGGTTCTTTATTCCGTTGGCTCCGCTCCTCGCCGTCGCGGCGGCACGGACCCTGCCCCCGTGGATCGCCCGCGCCGGCCGGTGGGGGCGAGGCGGGGTGGCGTTCTACGCGGCAACGATCGTGGCCGCCGCCTTCGGCGTACACGTCGTCCACGGCCGATGGAGCCTGGCGCAAGCCAGGCTCGCACGTGCCATCCACGAAGCCACCCGGCCCGACGAGATCGTCGTCACGAACCTGCTGTCGACCGGGAAGCTGTTCCCCGAGGCCGAGTCCGAGCGCCCGCGGCTGGAGCTCGCGCAGTTGCGCAGCGAGGACGTGCCAAGGATGCTCGCCCGTGGGCGCAAGGTCGCACTTGCGGTGTTCGACCGGACCGATACGCCGTTCTTCAGGGAGCGCACCGCCGAGGACCAGCGCCTGCTGGCGCGTGTGAAAGGGCTCTGTCACCTCACGTTGCGCTACGACGGGGCCGCGAGCGCGAGCGACCGCCTCCGGATCTGGGGCGTAGA
>JBQCGH010000139.1:0-12049 GCA_051955835.1 Gemmatimonadales bacterium | reverse complement strand
ACGCAGGGCACCACGCCGAACGCGGGCAGCGACGTGAGGCCCGCCGCATGACCCGGGCGCGACCAGCCCGGTGCAGGGCACGCTGAACCGCCGCTGGGAGTCCGGACTCTCGGCGGCGGTTTGGCGTTCAGGACCCTGCTGCAGGCGTGGCCGTGCTATCCCCCGAACCGCTCGACCCGATACGCCAGTTCCGGCCCGCCCTTTCCCTCGTACGCGAGCTGCGCCACCAGCAGCCCGAAGGGCTCGGCATACCGCCCTACCTTGAGCGGCCCCGCGTCCACCGGATCGAACCCCACGTCCCGGATGAGCTGCGCCGCCGTGCGCTTGGCCTCCGCGTTGTCGCCGTAGTAGATCAGGCTGGGCCGCCGCGCGCGCCGCCGGGCCTCGAACACGTCGAACAGCACCTCGCTCGGCACCGTGTTGAACGCCGCCACGAGCTTCGCCCGCGGGATGCGCCGCGCGAGGCGCTCCGCGCCGGACGAGGTCTTGCCCACGACCAGCGCGGTGTCGCGCCGGTTCATCGGCAGCGAGCAGCTCACAACCACCTTGCCCGAGAGCTTGCCGGCCTGGCGCAGCACGTGGCCCACCCGCGACCAGTGCACGGCCAGGAGCACGGCGTCCGCCTCGCGCGCCGCTTCGGCCGGGGTGCCGGCCGCCGCCGTGCCCCTGGCGTCGCGGGCGAGGCGCTCGAGCTTCTTGCTGCTGCGCGCGTAGCTGAAGACCACGTCGTGACCCGCCCGCGCGAACAGGGTGCCGAGCTTCCCGCCCATGAGCCCCGATCCCAGAATGCCGATCCGCATGGGTGCGCTCCTCCTCCCGCCATTGCTTTCATTCACCGGCCTTGGCCGCCCCCCCGTCCCTGGCCCTCCGTGTCTTCGTGCTGCCCTCGGCGGTGCGTGCGAGACCCCGAACCACCGCGTCCCGGCTTCGTCTGGGTGTCCGAGAGCACGATGTACGTCACCGTGTCCCACGCATTGTGAATGGCGATCAGCAGCAGGCCGAGCGCGGCACCGGCCACCACGAAGAGCGCGATCCGGCTGCTCGACGACACGTACAGCGACGCCAGCGCGAGCGCGACATAGGCGCAGCTCGGCAGGGCGACGTGCCAGAGCCAGTCCTCCCACACCGGATGGTAGCTGGTCTGCCGCCGGGCGTGGTACACCACCGTCGCGGCGTACACGACGCCGGCGATGCCGCAGGCGCCGAGAGCCACCGAGGCGGAAAAGAGCGTCGGCCACGGTGCGCTCATGATGGTGGAGATGAGCAGCGCGCCGCCCAGGTGGACCACGGTCGGCGTGCCGAACGCCTTGATCGTGGCAGGCGAGCGCTGGGTGCGCGTCTCGGCGAGCAGCGTGAGCACGACGAACTGGAGGCCGATGAGCGCCGCACCGGAGGACCCGACGATGACGTAGAAGCTCTCCCAGCCGGCCAGCTCCGGATGCGCAGGATCGGTCATGGCAGCCTCTCGCGTGATTCCCGGGACGACCGTCTATCCTTCCGGAGGAGAGGTTACCACCGCCGGAGGCTGGGTCAAGTAAGGCGACGACGGAGAGGGCATGAACGAGAACGTGGCGGGCAAAGTGGTGGTGATCACGGGCGCGAGCAGCGGCCTAGGCGAGGCGGCCGCCCGGCTGTTGAGCGCGGAGGGCGCGACGGTGGTGCTGGGTGCCCGGCGCGCCGAGCGTCTCGAGGCACTCACCGGCGAGCTGACCCGGAGCGGGGCCAAGGCGCTGGCGGTCGCCACGGACGTGAGCCGGTTCGAGCAGGTGCAGGCGCTGGTGGAGGCGGCCGTGACCAACTACCGGCGGGTCGACGTCATGCTCAACAACGCCGGGCTCATGCCGCTTTCGCCGCTCGACCGGCTCAAGGTGGACGAGTGGGACCGGATGATCGACGTCAATTTGAAGGGCGTGCTGTACGGCATCGCCGCCGCGCTCCCCCACATGCAGCGACAGAAGTCGGGGCACATCATCAACGTCTCGTCCGTGGCCGGGCACAAGGTGCGAGCCGGCGGCTCCGTGTACTCGGCGACCAAGCACGCCGTGCGCGCGCTGTCCGAGGGGCTCAGGCAGGAGGTGAAGCCGTACAACATCCGCACCACGATCATCTCGCCGGGCGTGGTCACGTCGGAGCTGCCGAACACCGCGAGCGAGCCGGACGTCGCCGCCAATCTGAAGAAGATGTACGGCGAGCTGGGGATTCCCGCGGACGCGTTCGCGCGGGCCGTGCTGTACGCCGTGAGCCAACCCGAGGATGTGGACGTCAATGAGATCCTGTTCCGGCCCACCCGGCAGGAATTCTGAAACGGAGCAATCAGATGGACATCACACGAGGCGGCAGCCGACCCTCGGAAAAGGGACCGGCGGACTGGTTCACCGGCAGCGTGCGGATCGACCCGCTGTTCCAGGCGGGCGAGCCGGGCCGCGTCGCGGGCGCGAGCGTCACGTTCGAGCCCGGCGCCCGCACTGCCTGGCACACCCACCCGCTCGGCCAGACGCTCATCGTGACCGCCGGGGCCGGCCTGGCGCAGCGTTGGGGTGGCGCGCTCGAGGAGATCCGGGCCGGCGATATCGTCTGGTTCCCGCCGGGCGAGAAGCACTGGCACGGCGCGACTGCGACCACCGCCATGACGCACATCGCCATCCAGGAGCGGCTCGACGGCAGGATGGTCGAATGGATGGAACAGGTCAGCGACGAACAGTACCGGGCCCGACGCCGGGCCCCCACGCCATAGGAGTCGCCGCATGCTGCCCATACGCACGCTCGGAACCCAGGGCCTCAGCGTCTCCGCGCTCGGGCTCGGCTGCATGGGGATGAGCCAGTTCTACGGTGCCGCCGAGGAGCGCGACGACCGCGAGTCGATCGCCACGATTCACCGCGCGCTGGAGCTCGGCTGCACCTTTCTCGATACGGCGGAGGTGTACGGGCCCTATACCAATGAGGAGCTGGTGGGGCGCGCGCTCCGGGGCCGGCGCGATCAGGCCGTCATCGCGACCAAGTTCGGGTTCAGGATCGAGGACGGCAGGAACGCCGGACTCGACAGCCGCCCCGAGCACGTGCGCGAGGCCGTCGAGGGCTCGCTCCGCCGGCTGGGGACCGACCACATCGATCTCCTCTACCAGCACCGGGTGGACAAGGCGGTTCCGATCGAGGACACGGTCGGTGCCATGGGTGACCTGGTGCGCGCCGGCAAGGTCCGGTTCCTCGGTCTGTCTGAGGCGGGTGCGCAGACGATCCGGCGGGCGCACGCGGTGCACCCGATCTCCGCGCTCCAGAGCGAGTACTCGTTGTGGGAGCGGAACCTGGAGCCGCACATCATCCCGCTGCTGCGCGAGCTCGACATCGGGCTGGTGCCGTTCGCGCCGCTTGGCCGCGGCTTCCTCACCGGCACCGCCAAGCGTGCCGACGAATACCCCGAGGGCGACTTCCGGCGACACGACGCCCGGTACCAGGGCGAAAACTTCGACGCGAACATGCGGGCCGCCGAGGCGGTGCAGGCGCTGGCCGAGCAGAAGGACGCGACCGCGGGACAGATCGCGCTCGCGTGGCTGCTCCACAAGGGGCCGGACATCGTGCCGATCCCGGGCACCAAGCGGAGGTCGTATCTGGAGGAGAACGTCGGCGCTGCGCGCGTGTCGCTCACCACCGAGGAGATGCGTGCGCTGGATGCGGCCCTCCGCCCCGAGAACGTCGCCGGGCCGCGCTACAATGCGCAGCAGATGGCGCAGGTGGATCGGTGAGGACAGGCGGGCGGGCGAGCAGGCGACGGGCGGTCGGGCAGGCACACCGGAGCAGGTTGGTGTGCTGGTATGACCGCCCGTTCACCTGCTCGCCCGCCCGCCTGCCACGGGCCCCGACGCGGGTCCCGTGGCGCAGGTCACCGCTCGGCGCACACGGAACGGCTACTCTCCCGCGACGTTCCGCCGCGTGTCGGACCCGTGACGGAGAGCGACGCAGCTGCCTCAGGGTCCGTCACGCCATAGGTGCCGCAGATGCAGGCCACACACGCCTTGCAGTGGTCCGAACCGGTTACCGAGTTCATCGGGTTCGTCTCCCTCTTTCTCGCCAACGGCGCGATCGGGTTCCGGTATGCAGCCGTGGGGCGCCGGCTCACGTTCACCGGCGAGGGTGGCGCCGCGCGTCTGTACGGGGATGCCACACAGCGCGCGGCGGCGCTGGGTCTGTTCGGCGCTCTGATGCAGGCCGTCCTCTTCGTCACCCAGCTTCCGCATCTGGCTCAGCGCGCGCACCTCTCCACTGGCCGCCTGCTCACCACGGATCCCGTCACCCTTGCGCGGTGGGTACTGCTCCTCGCGGCGATCGTCGGCTTCGCCATGGCGGCGGCGCGGCGATGGCGCGGCTGGCTGCCGGCCGCGGTGGGACTGGTGGGCTCGGAGCTGGCCGTCGTGCTGTCCGGCCGGTGGGCGGGCCTGGTGAATCCGGTGCACCAGCTGCTCGCGGGGCTCTGGCTCGGGACGCTGACCGTGCTGGTGATCGCTGGCCTCGCGATCGTGCTGCGGGGGCCCGTGAGCGTGCGAGGGCCGGTCGTGGCGGAGATGGTGAACGGGTTTTCCCCGCTCGCCCTGGTGTGCGGGCCGCTGCTCGTGCTGACCGGCGTGACCACGGCGCTGATGCATCTGCATCCGTTCGCCTCGCTCTGGACGACGCCGTACGGCTACGCGCTCCTGGTCAAGCTGTGCCTGGTGGCGGTCGTCTTCGCGCTCGGCGCGTGGAACTGGCGGCGCCAGCGGCCGCGACTCGGGAGCGAGGAAGCGGCGGGGCTGATCCGGCGGTCGTCGGTGATGGAGCTGAGTGTGGCGACGCTGGTGCTCGTGGCGACGGCGGTGCTGGTGAGTCTCCCGGCGCCGCGGCCTCCGGCGGGCCCGGGGCGGGCACCGGCTCCGGTTGCGTCATCGGTGCGGTAGCCGGCGCGTCGTGGACGGTTGCGCGATCCACTCCGGTGATCCCCCGATCAGGGTGACTCTCTAGCCGGTCCCGTCCAGAAACCGGCTCAGGTAGCGCGCTGTCTGGCTTCGCTCGGCGTTGAGGATCTGCTCTACCGTTCCCTCCGCGACCACCTTCCCGCCCTCCTCGCCGGCGCCGGGTCCGATGTCGATCACCCGGTCACTGCCCGCGATCACGCCCATGTCGTGCTCGACCACCACCACCGTATTCCCGGCATCCACCAGCTCGGAGAGTTGCGCCACGAGCTTCTCGACGTCGGAGGCGTGGAGGCCGGTCGTCGGCTCGTCGAGCACGTAGAGTGTGTCGCCGCGCGTGGTCCGCTGCAGCTCGGTGGCGAGCTTGATGCGCTGCGCCTCGCCGCCCGAGAGCTCGGTCGCCGGCTGGCCCAGGCGGAGATAGCCGACCCCGACGCTCCGCAGCATCTCGAGCGACCGGCTCACGCCGGCCTCTCTCGTGAAGAACGCCGCCGCCTCGTCCACGGTCATCGCCAGCACCTCGGCGATGTTCTTTCCCTGGTAGGTCACCTCGAGCGTACGGGCGTTGTAGCGGGCGCCGTGGCAGGTAGGGCAGGGCGCGTAGACGCTCGGCAGGAAGAGGAGCTCGACCATCACGAAGCCCTCGCCCTGGCAGGTCTCGCAGCGTCCTTTGGCAACGTTGAACGAGAACCGGCCGGCATCGTACCTTCGCGCGCGGGCCTGCCTGGTGGCCGCGAAGAGCTTGCGCACGCCGTCGAACAGGCCGGTGTAGGTCGCGAGGTTGCTGCGCGGCGTGCGGCCGATCGGCTTCTGGTCCACCACGACCAGCCGCCGGATGCGCTCCAGGCCTTCGGTGATCCGGCCGCCGGTCTGCTCGATCGGCCCGCGCTCCAGCTCCGGCCCCTCGGCCTCGGCTTCCTCGATCTCGTGCCCCAGATGCCGCTGCACCAGCTCGACCAGCGATTGGCTCACGAGGCTCGACTTGCCCGAGCCCGAGACGCCGGTCACCGTCGTGAACAGGCCGAGCGGGAAGCCGACGTTCAGGTTGCGGAGATTGTTCCGGGTAACTCCCTCCAGGCGGAGCCAGCCCCTGGGCTCGCGCGGCTCGCGCCGCGGCAGGCGATGCCCGCCGAAGAGGTACTGCCGCGTGCGCGACGCGTCGATTTCGGCGAGCCCCGGGACCGGGCCGCTGTAGAGCACGCGTCCGCCGTGCTGGCCTGCACCGGGGCCCACGTCCACGATCCAGTCGGCGTGGTGCATGACGTCGAGCTCGTGCTCGACCACGAAGATGGAATTGCCGGCCGCCTTAAGCCGGTCGAGCGCCCGAAGCAGCGCCTCGGTGTCGGCCGGGTGGAGGCCGGCCGACGGCTCGTCGAGCACGTACACCACGCCGAACAGGTTGCTGTGGACCTGGGTGCCGAGCCGAAGGCGCTGCAGCTCGCCGGGTGAGAGCGTGGGCGTGCTGCGCTCGAGCGAGAGATAGCCGAGGCCCAGCTCGATGAGCACGTCGAGCCTGGCGACCAGGTCCCGGGCGATGCGGCAGGTGACCAGGGCCTTTTCGGGGTGCTCGGCCTCGAGCTTCTTCCACCCGGGCGCCGTCTCGTCGGCGTAGGGGCCGAAGATCCGTCGCAGCCGCTTGAGCGGCTCGCGGGACATGTCGGCGATATCGAGTCCGGCGAACCGGACCGACAGCGGCTCGGGCCGGAGCCGTTTGCCGTGGCACTCCGGGCACTCGGCGCTCACCATGAAACGGGCCACCCGCTTCTTCATGGCCGGGCTTTCGGTCCTGGCGAACGTCTCGAGCACGTACTGCCGCGCGCCGGTGAAGGTCCCCATGTAGCTCGGCTCTTCCTTGCGCTTGAGCGCGCGGCGGGTCTCCGCCGGCGTGTAGCCGGCGGAGACCGGAACGGTGGGCGTCTCCGCGGGGTAGAGGCTCAAGTCGCGAGCCTTCTTCGGCAGCTCGCGCCAGGGCCGGTCCACGTCGTAGCCCAACGTGACCAGGATGTCGCGCAGGTTCTGCCCGTGCCACGCCGGCGGCCAGGACGCAATGGCGCGCTCGCGGATGGTGAGTGCGTCGTCGGGCACCATGCTCCGCTCGGTCACGTCGTAGATCCGGCCGAGCCCGTGGCAGCGGGGACAGGCGCCTTCGGGCGTATTGGGCGAAAACCCTTCGGCGTAGATGATTCCCTGGCCGCGCGGGTAGTCGCCCGCACGCGAGTAGAGCATGCGAAGCAGATTGGAGAGCGTGGTGACGCTGCCGACCGACGAGCGGGTGGTCGGCGCGCCGCGCTGCTGCTGAAGCGCAACCGCGGGCGGGAGCCCGTCGATGGCGTCCACCTCGGGCACGCCGACCTGGTGGAACAGCCGCCGCGCGTACGGCGCCACCGACTCGAGATAGCGGCGCTGCGCCTCGGCGTAGAGAGTGCCGAAGGCGAGCGACGACTTGCCGGAGCCGCTCACGCCGGTGAACACGACGAGCGCGTTCCTCGGGATCGAGACATCGACGTGCTTGAGATTGTGCACCCGCGCGCCGCGCACGCGCACGAAGCCGTCCGCAGTGACGTCGATCGGGGCGAAGACGGAACCCGCGCGAGACATTCTGTCAGTATAGCGGCGCGCGCCTGTTCTTGGCTTCCTTCACCGCCGGGTCTATGATGACGGTTGCCGGGCCAGCTGTTTCTTCACACGCACGACAGGAGGGGTACATGTCACGAGTCGTCCTCACCCACGCCGTCGGCAACATGGATACCTGGCTCAAGGGGGGAGAGGAGCGCGCCCAGCTCTTCAAGCAGTTCTCGAGCAGCTATCGCATCTACCGCCAGCAGACGGGCAACAAGGTCGCCATCGTGTGGGAGAACGTGGACCTGCCGAAGCTCGAGGCGGCGCTCGCCCACCCGGACACCGAGAAAGCGAAAGCGAAGCACACGGTACGCGAGCCGCTCGAGCTGTACGTCGAGGTCGAGAGCGGCCGGTAAGCCCGGGGGTCGTTCCGGGACGCGACGAAGGCGCCGGGCTTCCACCCATGGCTCGCTCGCCGCGCTCCGGACGACTTCGCGCAAGACTCCGCGACGCACCCTACCGACTCACGACGGCCCGAGCCAGCCCTCACCATGGGGCTTCACCTCGCCGGTGTCCGACGTGACGCGGACCGGCGGCGACCAGGTCTCGCCGCCGTCGCTCGAGCGGGCGAACCAGATTCGCCAGCCGGTGCCGTCATCGCCCACCCAGCTCACGAGCAGGTCGCGCTGCGCCGGATCGGTGGCAAGCGCCTGACCCGCGGCCGGCGAGTGCGCGAGTGACCTGACCTCCAGGCCACCGCACGCGGCCAGCACGAGGAGCACCGACCCCGCCCCCAGTCTCATCGCGACCATTGGAACCCCGCATAGAAGGCGCGTCCGTCCGCGGGCTCGAAGGAGCGCCCGGCGGCGTTGTCGACCTGCACCGACGCGGCGTACCGCCGGTCGGTGAGGTTCTGCCCGGCGACGAATGCCGTGAGGCCGAGCGGTGTTACCGCGTATTCCCCGCGGAGGCCGAGCGTCGCCCAGCCCGCGTTCCGCTCGGTGTTGCCGCTGTCCACGAAGTAGGCGCTCGGCACCCACTCGACCGAAGGCGTGAGCGCGAGGCCGGACCGGTGCTGCAGCCGAACCTGCGCCGCGAGGTGGTGTCGCGGCGCGCCGGGGATCTCGTTGCCGTCGAACAGCGAGTCGCTGACGAAGCGATAGCGGGCAAAGGTGTACGCCACCCGCGCGACTCCCACGGGCAGCTCGACCTCCAGGCCGGTCTCGAGTCCGTAATGGCGGGTGCGCGCCGCGTTGCGGTAGGCCGGCACCGTGAACGGCGCTCCGGGGAATGGCTGCACGTTGACGTTGAGGACCTCGTCGTCCAGCTCCGCGTCGAACGCGGCCACGTCCCAGCGTACACCGTGCGTGCCGCCGCGGATGCCGAGCTCCAGCTGCCAGGCCTTCTGGGCCCGATGGTCCTTGACGCCCGGCACGGCCCGGCTGTTGAGCTCGAGCAGATGCGGCGGCTCGGACGAGCGGCTCGCGTTGGCGTAGAGGCTCCCGCCGAGGGTGGGCAGAGCGTAGAGCATGCCCACCCGGGGGAGCACGGCGTCGAACACGCGGTGGTCGGCCTGGTCGCCATCGGCGAGGTAGAAGTCGCGGCTCTTGCGGATGGCGTGCTCGACCCGGGCGCCCAGGACCGCCGTGAGCCGCGGCGTGAGCGCGAGCGCGTTCTCGCCGTAGAGCGCGAGACTCACCGCCTGGTCCTTCTGGTCCTTTCTGAGCTCGCCGTGCGTGCCCGCCAGATTCTCGAACTGGCGATTGTCCATGTCGAGCCACGCCGGCTGCAGGCCGAGCGTGAGCCGGTTGGTGCGACCGAACAGCGCCGCCGAGTTCTCGTAGCGCACCTCGGCGCCCCAGTCGCGGCTCTCCTGCGCGATCACCTGGAAGATGGGGTGGTCGATGTTCCGGTACTGTGCGTACGGACTGATCTCGAGCCGCTGATGATCGCCGAGCTGCGAGCGAAGCTGGACGCCCAGGTGGTGGAGATCGTAGTTCCGGCCCCAGTGGCCGGTCCGGTTCTCCGGGTCGGCGGCCGTCGGCTCGGCATCGAGCTCGCCGGCCGCGAGTGCACCGGGGAGCTGCTCGGAGGCCCGGGCAAAGAAGTAGAACGCGCGCAGGTCGGCGGCCGGCGAGAGCACGTAGCCCAAGTGCGCATTGAGCCGGGTCCGGCCCTGCTGCGCCCAGTCACGATAGCCGTCGAGCGTGGTGCGGGCGACGCTTCCGTACCAGTCGAGCTTGCCGCCCGTGCCTCCCGAGGCGAGCTGCGACTTGAGGAAGCCGAAGCTTCCGCCCTCGGTGGCTACCGAGACGCTGGGCGAGCTGTAACCGGTGCGGGTCTCGAGGTTGATCGCCCCGCCCAGGGTCGAGCCGCCGTAGCGCAGGGCGTTGGCGCCCTTGTAGACCTCGATGCTCTCAGTGGTGAGGAGCTCGAGCGACTCGAAGTCGGTGAAGCCGTCGGCGTTGCGGTACGGCATGCCGTTGACCAGCAGGTTCACGCCGCGCGCGTGAAAGTTGTTGCGCAGCCCCGAGCCTCTGATCGAGATCTGGCTTTCGTCGGCCGCGCCGAAGCGCGACTGGACGTAGACGCCCGGCACGTAGCCCAGCGCATCCTTCAGGTTGGCCTGCCGCGTTTCGCGGAGCTGGGCCGACTGCACCAGCGCCACGCTGCCGGGCACCCGCTCGAGCCGGCTCTGCCGTTCGTCGAGGTCCTGGTCGGTGCCGATCACCGTGAGCTCCGCGAGCTCGGTGGCCGCGGGGCGGAGCCGAACGTCGACGACGGTGGTATCGCCGGCGACCACCGACACCGTGAGGCGTTCGGGTGTGTACCCCAGGAGGCGTGCCGTGAGGCGGGCGCGCCCACGCGGCACGGAACGGATCAGGAAACGGCCGTGCGGGTCGGCCTGGAGGTTGACGCCGCCCCCCTCGAGGGACACGAGTGCGCCGGGGAGCACCGAATCGGTCAGCGCCGAGCGGACGATGCCGGTGATGGTGCCCGATTGCTGGGCCGTGGCGGAGGCCGGGACAGCAACGAGCGCTGCGACGGGTAGCCACTGCACGGCGCGCCGGGCGCGCCAAAGCGATGGAAGCATGATATCCGTCCTGTCGTTCGCGGTTCGTCTGGCGCGAACGGGTGCCGTCCGCGCCGGGCTATCGGCGGTCGAGCGTCAGGACAGGAGGGGTGGAGCGGTGGCGGGCGGCTGGAGTGCAGAAAGGCGGCTGGCGACCGGGCGCTCTGGCTCCGGGGGACGCCGAACGGCGATAGCGAACGAAGGGACCGGAGCGGCGACCGTGGGGGCGGTGGCCGGCTGGAAGGTGGGGCTCGCGTGGCACGAGCCGAAGCAATGGCAGTCCGCCCTGTGGCTGCCGTGCGCGGGGGTCGAATGCCCGGTGCAGTCGGCCGCCGCGTGGCCCATTGCATGGGCGGCATCCGCCGGGCAGGCGTGCACCACCTGCGCGGTCCAGCCACCGAGCCCCGGGCTCAGCAGCAGGAGCAGCAGGATCAGAACGCGTGACCGGCGAACATGGGCCAGCATGGCCACTAACATATCCTGGGCGGCGCGGAAGGAAACCCTCGAACAGATTGCATCGTCCGAGGGGGGACGGATCTCCTACGTATCCCGATCCGGGGACGCGGCACATGCCACCATCGCTGCGCTCGAAGAGCGCGGTTCCCATTCTGCTCGCGGCCATCGTGCTCGGTGCGGTCCCGCTCGCCGCGCAGGCGGTGGCGGTCTCGGCTGCCGCGCTTGATGCCCCAGGCGGCCGCCAGCGCGAGATTGCCCGTCTGGCCGTCGCGGCGGCCGACGTCTACCGGGATACGAACCGGCTGGCCCTGCTCGGCAACCGGTTCCGGCTCCAGATGCTGGCCGGCCGCCGGGCCGATGCGGCGGCCTCGCTCGCCGAGTTTCACGCGGCCCAGGCGGCGCTGGGCGACACAACGCCGCAGGCGCGTGCGCTCGACGTGCAGTACGAGATCTATCTGGGGGCGAAGCAGCTCCAGAGCGACTCTTCGCTCAGCTTTGCCGACGCCTTCGGGCGAGCGGCGCGCCAGCGGTTCGCGCAACTCGACGACCGCACGGCCGGGCTTGTTGCCCGAGCGCTCACCGTGACCCCGCCGCCCGCGACCGAGACGCCGTGGGGTTCGGCTCAGCGGTCGTCGCGAGACACCACGGTTGCCCCGCGGGATCTGGTGAGGTGGCTGCGCCAGGTCCAGACGGCGGACACCTATCGCGAGCTGGGCCCCGCAGCGCTGCCGCTGGTGCGCGAAGACGACCGGCGGCGCTATGAAATCCACACAGACATCCGGGTGAGGGCGCCCGACGGCGCCACGATCTGCGCCATGGTGTGGCGGGCCCGGAAGGGGCCCGCCCGCCGCCCGGCGTTGCTCCAGTTCACGATCTACGCGGACACCAGCACGCTGCTCGGCGAGCTGCGCCGGGGGGCGGCGAATGGCTACGCCTCGGTGATCGGCTTTACCCGGGGGAAGGCGTGCAGCCCCGACAGGCCCGTTCCTTATGTCTATGACGGTGCCGACGCAGTGGCACT
>JBQCGH010000138.1:0-10790 GCA_051955835.1 Gemmatimonadales bacterium | reverse complement strand
GGGACGGCATCGTCGTCTACGCCAACCATCAGCTGCGCGCGCTTTTCGGCCTCACCACCCGCGACATCGGCCGGCCGCTGCAGGATCTCGAGCTGTCGTACCGACCCTTCGAGCTGCGCTCGGCGATCGAACGCGCCTACGCCGAGCGTCGGGCAACGTCTGCGGCGGATGGTCGCTGGACCGGCTCGGGCGGACAGCCCACGTTCCTCGAGCTCTCGGTCGTGCCCCTGCTCGACCCCACGGGCACGCCCTTCGGCGTGAGCGTGCATTTTCTCGATGTCTCCCGCCAGCGTCGGCTGCAGGAGGAGGTGCACCGGGCCAACCAGGAGCTGGAGACGGCCCTGGAGGAGCTCCAGTCCACCAATGAAGAGCTGGAGACCACCAACGAGGAGCTCCAGTCGACGGTCGAGGAGCTGGAGACCACCAACGAGGAGCTCCAGTCCACCAACGAGGAGCTCGAGACGATGAACGAGGAGCTCCAGTCCACCAACGAGGAGCTCCAGACGATCAACGAGGAGGCGCGGGACCGCGGCGACCAGCTCGCCGAGCTCAACGCATTCCTCGAGTCGATTCTCACGTCCCTCAAGAGCGCGGTCGCGGTGGTCGATCGGGACCTGCACGTGCGCAAGTGGAGTCATCGGGCGGAGGACCTCTGGGGCCTTCGGTCGGAAGAGGTGCTGTTGAAGAACTTCCTCAATCTGGACATCGGCCTGCCGGTCGAGCGCCTCCGCGCGCCGATACGCGCCTGCCTCTCAGGTGAGGCCGAATTCACGGACGTCGTCGTCGACGCGGTCAATCGCCGCGGCCGGCCTATTCAAGTCCGGGTCAGCTGTACGCCCCTCGGTGCCGTCCCGACCGAGGAGGCCATGGGCGTGATCCTATTGATGGAGGAGACGGACGGGCGCTCGTGAGGCCGGTCCGCTCCAGTTGAGGTTGGGGTGAACGCAGAAGAGTTTGCGCGCAAGCTGGAGCAGATGCGCGATCACCTCGCGAAGATGTCGCCGAGCCGGCAGGTGCCGGCCGAGACTTTCGAGGAGCTGATGGTCGCCGTCGAGGAGCTGCGCGTGGCGCAGGAAGAGCTGCGCCAGCAGAACGAAGAGCTCGCCTCGGCCCATCACGCGCTCGATGAGCAACGCCGCCGGTACCAGCAGCTCTTCCACTATGCGCCCGACGCCTACCTGTTGACCGACCTCACCGGCATCGTCCGAGAGGCCAATCTGTCGGCCGCGCGGCTGCTCCGGGTCAAACCCCAATATCTGGTCGGCAAGGCGCTGGTCTCCTTCGTCGCGATGGAGGACCGGCCCCGCGTGCGCGCGGAGCTCGGCCGCTGGCGTTCGGAGCCCACCCCCAAGACCCTCGATGTCAAGCTGCAGCCGAGAGGCGGCGATCCCTTCGATGCGGCGATCGCTCTGTCGGTGGCGCGGGGTGGCCAACAGGATACGGCGATCGGTTTTCGCTGGCTCGTGCGCGACGTTTCCGCCCAGATACAGCAGAACGAGGAACTGCGCTCCCGCGAGGAGGCCGCCCGACGGGTAGCCGAGGCCAGCGAGGCGCACGCCCGCCACGTGCAGAAGCTGGAGAGTATCGGGGTCCTGGCGGGAGGGATCGCGCACGACTTCAACAACCTCCTGCACGTCGTCCTCGGCAACGCCGACCTGGCCCGGCTGCACCTGCCGACCGAGTCGCCGGCCACCGAGCACCTCGACGAGGTCATCCGCGCCACCCAGCGCGCCGCGGAGCTCACCCAGCAGCTGCTGGCGTACTCGGGGCGGGGCTCGTTCGAGACGCGGCACCTGGATCTGTCGGATGAAATGCGCGAGATGGCGACCCTGCTCCGCACCGCCATCTCGAAGCAGGCCGCCCTGGTATGGGACCTCGACGCCAAGCTGCCGGCGGTCGTCGCCGACCCGACCCAGATCCGCCAGGTGGTGATGAACCTCATCACCAACGCCTCGGATGCTCTCGGTGATCAGCCCGGCACCATCACCCTGCGCACCGGGCGTGCGCGGGACGCCCAGGCCGGCGGTGACACCGACGATTTCGTCTATCTCGAAGTGGCCGACACCGGGGTCGGCATGGACTCGGACACTCTTCAGCGCATCTTCGATCCGTTTTTCACCACCAAGTTCACGGGCCGGGGCCTTGGCCTCGCCGCGGTCATGGGCATCGTGGAAAGCCATCGAGGACACATCCGCATCCGGACCTCGCCGGGCGAAGGCACGGGGTTCCGCATTCTCTTTCCCGCCGTTCCCGCCGAGGAGCAGCCGAGTCCGCGGCACACGTCGGGCACCTATTGGCGCGGCCGTGGCACCGCGCTCGTGGTCGAGGACGAAGAGGGTGTACGCGAGGTCGTGGTGCGGATGCTCGAGCGGCTCGGGTTTCGGGTACGCACCGCAGACGACGGTGTGGCCGCGCTCGAAGCGCTCGAACAGGCGGCCACCGAGGTGACCGTTGTGCTCCTCGACCTCTCGATGCCCCGGATGGGGGGCGCCGATTGTCTGCGACACATTCGCGAGCACAGGCCCAGCCTCCCGGTCGTGCTGATGAGCGGCTACACCGAGCAGGAAGTGGCCACCAAACTCATCAACGGCGCCGGGGATACCACCGCCTTCCTCCAGAAGCCTTTCCTCCCGCAGGACCTGACCCGCGCCATCCGCCGCGTTGCTCGGCCCGTCACTCGCTGACCACCCGGCGGGCACGAGACGTGCAACTCGCTGCCGCGAACGCATCTCCAGCGGCCCGGGTACGCACGCCGACGGTGGCCAGGGTTGCCAAGTGCATCTCAGAATGGAACTTGCATCGCAGATGGCCGGTGGGATGGACTCCCGAGCAGGGGCCCAATAGGATGCGGATCACGGTCCAGCTGTCCTCCCGCGGTCATTTTGGGCGGTCCGGGACGTTCGTCCACCAGCGCAGGGGCTCATGACGGCCGATCTCGCGAAGCTCTTCGAGCAGTACTACGCCTCGCTGGTGCGCATGCTGTACCGCCGGGTGGGCGACCGGGATCGGGCCGAGGACTTGGCGCAGGAAACGTTCGCGCGCGCGGTGGCCGCTCCGCCCAACAATCCGAGACCCTGGCTGTTCGCGGTCGCGCTCAATCTCGTGCGGGAGGACGGTCGTCGGACCTCGACGCGAGGACGGCGGCTGGAACTGCTCCGGGCGGAGCAGGAGGAGCCCTCGAACGCGCCCGATGCAGAGCTCGAGCGGAAAGAGGAGGCCGGCCGGGTCAGGGCCGCGCTCGCCACGCTCAACGAGCGCGACCGCGAGGCATTGTTGCTGCGGGCCGAGGGGTTCGACTACGAGGAGATCGCGGCGACGCTGGGGCTGGCCAAGGGTGCCATCGGAACCACCCTCGCGCGTGCCCGGCGCCGTCTGGTCGAGGCCTACCGTGCGCAGGAGCGCGGCAAGGCCAAGGAACGAGGGAAGAATGTCGCATCTTGACGAAGGCACGCTGCACGCGCTGCTCGATGGCGAGCTCGATGGTCACGAGGTCGCCGAGATTCAGGCCCACCTGGGCGCGTGTTCGTCCTGCGGTCTCCGGCTCCGGGAGGTCAAGGAGTTTCTCTCGGAAGCCGATCGTCTCATCGCCTCGGTCAATCTCGACGCCTCGGCGACGCCGCCAGCGCCACGACTCACCCCGATGCCGGCCGCCCCGGTTGCCGGCTCGGCGTCTCCGCGGGTCGAGCCCGAGACGCTGGAAGCGGCTGTCCGTCCGCAGCCGCCGACGCAAGCCGCCAAGTGGGAGCCGTGGAACGAGCCGCCGCCGCCCGTCCTGCTGATTCCCGAGAACGAGTCTGCGGCCGAGAAGCGGATGCGCCGGATGCGCCGGCTTGGCTGGGCGGCGATCGTGCTGGTGATCGCCGGCGCTGGGTGGGTTGAAGCGCGAAAGATGATGCCCGTGGGTCCGCTCCCTGCCGATAGCGCCACACCGAAGGCCGCGGCGGTGGTGTCTCCCGAGGAAACCGTGCGTCCGGACAGCACGTCGCCGGCAGCCTCGGCCCCCAATGGGTTCAGCAGGGGCGCCGATTCCACCTCCGGGCCCACGGCGCTGGCGGCGCGGAAGCCGGCGGCACCGCGGCCCTCGGCGACGACAGGCGCAGTTCGGACGGCCAAGCCGGTTCGGCCGGCGTCGACGGTCAAGGACACCGAGGCCAAGGCCTTGGCGACTCGGGATGCGGCGAGTGCCGACAGCACCGCCGCCGAGAACGCTGACAGCGGGGTGAATACGGACTCCGCCCAGCGTGCAGACCAGCCCGATACAAACGAAGCCGCCAACCCCGGCACCGAAGATGTGGCCACCGTGCGTGCCCGGGCCTCACAGGCTCTGGCCGACCTGGACCGCGAGCGCCGCGTCAAGCAGGCCGCGGCCGCAACCGCGGCGCTCGATGCGCAGAAACGACGGCCACAGTCCGCCCCGGTGACCGTTGCCCGCTCCGCACCGGCCGCGGCGCCGACGCCGGCCACTCTCGAGCAGCGGGCCCGCATCTATCTGCGCATTGGACTCGACGAGGCCTCGCGCCAGCTCGCGGGCCCAGCCCACGTGATCGAAGGACTCAGTCCGCTGTTCATGGGATTGGTGCAGGGTACCGGCGTGGCCGGCGCCGACGCGGGGCGCCCCGTCGTGCGTGTGGTCTACCAGGACTCGCAGGGGCGGCTGATCCTGCTGGACCAGCAGCGGCTCCGTTCGGGCCAGACGCCGCCGCCCGCCACGGCACTGAGCTGGACCATCGGGGCCACGGCTATCTGGCTCAATGGGGAGGCGCCAACGGACGTCCTCCGCACCTATCGGTCGCGGGTTCGCTGAACCGGACGGCGGCGCTCAAGCGCCGCCGTCGAGGATCGCTCGAACCCGGCGTACCAGCTCCTCGGCTGCGAACGGCTTCCGTACCAGCGACACCTCCCGTCCCCGCACGCCTCGCTGCAGCACCTCGTCGTCGGTATACCCCGAGATGTAGAGCACCTTGAGGTCAGGCGCCTGGTCGGTGAGCGTCTCCGCCAGCTCGCGCCCGCTCATCTCGGGCATCACGATGTCGGTGACAAGGAGGTCGATGGCGCCCGGTCGCTCCCGCGCCAGCATGAGAGCGTCGCGCCCGTGGCGCGCGGTGAGCACGGTATATCCGAATTCGACGAGCACCTTCCGCAGCAGCTCGCGCACGCCGTCTTCGTCCTCGGCTACCAGGATCGTCTCGGCACCGCGGAGCGAGCTGGGGTCGAGGTCGACCTCCTCCACCGATTCGGACGCCTCGAGCCGGGGCAGGTAGACCTTCACCATCGTGCCGACCCCCGCCTCACTCGAGACCCGCACCACGCCGCCGTACTGCCGCACGATCCCGAACACGATTGACCGACCGAGATCGGTGCGCTGGGCGCCGGCCTCGCCGCCCTGCTCACCGTCGGCGCCAGGGCCCGTATCGCCGACCTCCAGCACGACGTATCGACCGGGTCGCACGGGGCGCCCGCGGCTCAAGCCGCTGATGCGGCGCTCCCCGGTCTCGATCGTAAGTCGGCCGCCGGCGGGCATCGCGTCGCGGGCATTGAGAATCAGGTTGACCACGACGTGTTCGATCTGGGCCGGGTCGATCCGTACCTGCCCGTGATTGGCCGCCAGGCGGACGTCGAGCTCGACGTCGGCCCCAACCAAACGCCGGGTCAGCGGCTCCATGCCGCGGATGACCTCGTTCAGGTTGACCGGCCGAGGCTCCTGCGTCTGGTTGCGGCCAAAGGAGAGCAACTGGCGGGTCAGCAGCGCCCCCCGGTCCGCCGCCTGACAGATCCGCTCGACGTCATGGCGGCGGCGGTCATCGGGCACCATGTCGAGCAGCAGCATCTCGCCGAAGCCGCGGATCGTGGTCAGCAGGTTGTTGAAGTCGTGCGCGACCCCACCCGCAATCCGTCCCATCGCCTCCTCGCGCTGCACCCGGCGCAGGTGCTCCTCGCTCTCATGCAGGGCGGCGCGCACGCGGGTCCGTTCGGTGATGTCTGTGGCCTGCACCAGCCGAACCCGCCGTCCGTCGAGCTCGAGCTCGTGCGAGATGATCTCCATTTCCACCACCGAGCCATCGCGCCGACGGTGCCGCGCCAGGGCAGACTCGCCGCGCTGGCCCACGCGCTCGACCGTCCCGGCAAGGCCGGGGCTCGGATCATCCGGCGCGAGCAGGTCCATGATGGTCATGGCCAGGAATTCCTCGCGGCTCCAGCCATAGGTGTAGACCGCCGCATCGTTCACCGCGAGGATACCCAGGGTGTCGACGTCGAACACCCACATCGGCTGCGGGTGGGCCTCGAACACCAGGCGAGCCCGCCGCGCCGCCTGCTGCGCGTCGTCACGGAGGCGCACATTCTCGACCGCGAGGCCGACGGCCTCGCCGATCTCCTCGGCCAGCCCGATATCGGCCGCGGCGAAGTGCCGACCCGTGTCTGCCACCATCCCCAGGGTCAGCAGGCCGGCGGGCGACGAGCCCAGCGGAACACGGAGCACGGCCGTTGGCGCGAGCGCCCGATAGAGCTTGAGCTCCTCGTCGTCCACCGCGATCTCGCGAAGCAGCGTGTCGGACACGGGAACCACCTCCGGCACGAGGGCGGCACGGTCGAACGGCGGCGGCCGGCGGTAGTCCGCCTGGGCGCGCACGACCAGGTCTCGCGAGGCGTCCCGGTGCGCGCCGGCCACAAAGCGCACCATGGCATCGTCGCCGACGAGGTGAATGGTGCACCAGTCGGCGAGGGTCGGCACGACCAGCCGGCTGAAATCGCGGAACATCGTCTCGAAGTCACGTGTGGAGGTGAAGACCAGCGAGGCCTGCTCGAGCAACCCGTAGCGACGGGCCAGGGCCGCGGCGTCGCTGGCGGTCAGCGCCGTGGCCTCGGCGTTGCGGGCCCGGTCACGCAGCCGGGCGACCACGAGACATGTGGCGAGCGATGCCGCCGCGACCGCCAGCAAGCTGGCCCCACCCTGCGCGTCGTAGCGCAGCGGGAGCCCCGGCTCGGCGAAGAAGTGTACGGCGTACAGCGACGTGACGACCACGCTCACGAGCCCGGGGCGGAGCCCGCCCACGGTCGCCGCGTAGACGACGATGAGGAGCAAGATGGGGAAGGGCGACAAGAGCCCGACCTCGTGCCGCCGGAGCACGTCGAGCAGGACGACGGCCACGAGTGTGAGCAGCGGTCCCCGCACGGCGGTCCCGATGGCCACCCAGTCGGGCTCCGCCACCCCGCCGAGCCAGCGTGTGAACGGGCTCGCTATTTCGCCGCTCGTGCGGGCGCTGCGATGGGACAAGGTCTGATCCATGGCGGCGGCCGGGACGGGGTGGTGATCAGGTGAAGGACGGTGAACCGGCACGGGATTCGATGCAAGGTCGATCCGCTCTGATGACAATGCTGTGATGCGGCTTACACCGGCTTGCCGATGGCCCGAGACGACGGTATGCTATCCCCGACCCAACAGCCCATCCATGCCGCCTCGCCCGCCCCCGGCGCCGCCCGGATCGTGGCGAGCCGCGCATCTTTCCTCGCCGTGCGAAAGGACGCTCGCCCATGCCGGTGCCTCGTCCGCTGCGCCATGTCCTCATCATGCTCGTCCTCGCCCTCGTCTCTCTGCCCTCGCTGCTGGCCGCCCAGGCGCAAGCCACGACGGGGGTAGTCCGCGGCACAGTCACCGACACGGCCGGCACTCCGCTGCCGAACGCGTCGGTGCGCCTGCGAAACGCCGAAACCAACGCCGAGCGCGTGCTGACCACCAACGAGCGAGGCGTCTACGTCGCTACGCTCCTTCGGGTGGGCCGCTACGACATCACCGCCCGCGCGGTGGGATTTCAGGAGGACAGTCTTACCGGGGTCGAGGTTCGGCTGGGTGAGACGCAGGACGCATCCTTCGCCCTGATTCCGCAGGTCGTCCAGCTCGAGGAAATCACTGTCGCGGGCGCGGAGCCGCCGGTGGATGTCACAAAATCGGAGAATTCGACCCGCCTCAGCACCGAGGCGGTCGAGGGCCTCCCCAATAATGGGCGCAACATCTTCAACTACACGACGCTCACGCCTCACGTCGCGATCGTGCAGGGGCCCGATGGTGATGAGATCAGCATCGGCGGGCAGAAGGGCATCCACAACAACGTGTCGGTGGACGGGGCCGACTTCAACAACCCGTTCTTCGGCGAACAGCGGGGCGGCCAGCGGCCCGCCTTCACGTTCAACCTGGATGCCGTGCAAGACTTCGTGGTGGTAGCCGATGGCGCCAACGCGGAGTTCGGCCGCTCGAGCGGCGGCTTCATCAACGTGATCACCAAGTCCGGCACCAACCAGCTCCACGGGTCGGCCCACTATTTCGGCAAGTACGACGGCCTCAGCGCGGACTACCAGCACACGTTTGCCGGCGGTGCGACCACGGGCTTCGTGCCCGACTTCCGGCAGCACCAGTTCGGCGCAACCGTGGGCGGACCGATCGTCCGGGACCGAGCGTTCTTCTTCCTGGCTTATGACCAGCAGGAGTACAACGACACCAAGCAGACCGACCGGCTGGGCCTGATCGACCCCGCCCTGCAGGCGTTCGTGGACACGGCGACCTTCGGCGGAAGTTCGGCGCCGCTGCAGAACGACTTCGGGGCGATTACCCGGACCAACGATGCCAAGGCATTCCTGGGCAAGCTCGACTTCCGCCTGAGCCCCAAGCACAACGCGACCATCAAGTACAACTACACGGAGTCGAGCCAGGACAACGGCACGTTCGACGTCGACTTCTGGGGCCGGAGCGCCAACGCGCTGGAGCAGGACCACTCGCACGCCGTCAACGGCAGCCTCACCTCGCTGTTCTCCTCCGCGCTGTCCAACGAGTTCCGCTTCCAGTGGGCACGAGAAGACCGGCCCCGCCCCTACGAGGGGCCGAACGACCCGGCAACCGGCCGCCCGTTCCCCGACACCGACATCGGCTTCGTCGGGCCGGACGGGTTCGCGGGCTACCGGATCGGCATGCCGTTCTTCATCCCGCTCCACACGGCGTACGACTTCCGGTTCCAACTGGTGGACAACGTGTCGCTCCTCCGCGGGAATCATCTGTTCAAGGCGGGCGCGGAGTGGAACCGCACGGGCGTGAACCAGACCTTTCTCGGGTTCGCCAACGGCCGCATGGGGTTCACGTCGGTGAACGGCTTTCTCAACTACGTGGCCAAGGGCAATGGCTATGTCGAATGCGCGGACAGCGCCACCGGCGCGCCGGCGCCGAGCCAGCTCACCGGCGCCTGCCCCTCCGGCCAGGTCATCACGGGACCCGTAGCTCTCTATCTCCAGCAGGCCGGTGTGGGCGGCCTAACGGTGGCCGACGCCGGCACGCAGGAGATCATCCAGCACGAGCTCGCGCTGTTCCTGCAGGACAGTTGGAAGCCGAAGGCCAATCTGACCGTGAACTACGGACTTCGGTGGGAAGCGCAGATCGAGCCTGGGCTGATCACCCCCAAGACCCAGCTCTTCTACGCGCCGTTCATCGGGCAGACGGTCACCAATTCGGTGGGAACGTTCACCTTCCCGGGCAACGGCACGATCCCGAGCGATTACGGCATGTTCCAGCCGCGGCTCGGGATCGCCTATGACTTCAAGGGCAATGGCAAACAGGTGCTTCGGGCGAACGCGGGCCTGTACTACGCGCGCATTCCCGGCCTCAATCTGGCGAGCAGCCGGAGCACCGACGGCTCTCGCGGGCAAACCCTGTTCCGGAACAGTGCGCTGACGGGGGTTCTGGGGCCGCCCCCCGACTACGGCGAGCTGCTGCCCACGCCACCCGGCGTGCCCTTCCAGCCGGGTGTCTTCGTGTTCGACAAGGATTTCCAGAACCCGCGGACCTTCAGCGCGACTCTCGGCTACGATCGCGAGCTGACGCCGGGCCTGGCCGCGGGGATCAGCTACACGCATGCGAGCACCGATCACCTGACCCGGTTCATCAACGGCAACGACCCCGTCTTCGGAGCGCCATGGGGCACCGGCCTGCCGGGCGGGAACGGCATCGGCACGCTGACGGTGGTGCAGAGCAGCGCCAAGTCGCGGTACAACGCCTTCACGGCGGAGCTGCGCCGCACGATCGGCCAGCATCTACAGTTCCAGGCCAACTACACGCTGTCGTTCGATAAGTCGGATGACGACAACGAGCGGGATCCGTTCACCTTCCGCTATGCCCAGGCCGACTCGCTGCAGCGCGAGTACAACTGGAGCGATCGCGACCAGCGGCACCGCTTCAACGCCTGGGTGCTGTCCGTCCTTCCGGGCGACTTCTACCTGAACAACCGCGTGAGCGCCTATTCGGCCCAGCCGGCCTCCGAGGTGTGCGGCGCGGACAACGTAGGGACGGGGGAGCGCGCCGCGACACCGCAGCAGCGCATCTGCCCGGACGGGCACATCCTGCAGCGCAACACCATCCGGCGGGACAATGGGTTCTTTTCGTGGGACATCCGCCTCTCACGGCCGTTCAACTTGGGCCGGCAGGGCACTTTCGAGGCGATCTTCGAAGTGTTCAACGTGACCAATGCGGACAACTTCAAGGACCCGGCCACCGGGGGCACGTTCCTCGTGTTCGACGGCACCATCCGGAGCGGCCTGGGCGAGCCGCGGCAGTTCCAGGTGGGAGGACGCTGGTTGTTCTAGACAGGCAGGCAGGGGAAACGGGGGGGGGGGGGGGGGGGGGGGGGGGGGGCGCGCCCGCACACCCGGGGGGGTGGGGCGCCGCCCGCCCCCCCCCCCACACCCCCCCCCCCCCCCCAAGGGGGGAGGGAGTTTCTTGGTTTCATTCGCCTTCCTCCCCTCCGGCCTGCTCT
>JBQCGH010000137.1:0-22917 GCA_051955835.1 Gemmatimonadales bacterium | reverse complement strand
CGCGCCCATCCCTTTCATGGCCATGGAACCCCCCGACGGCCCTTGCGAGAACCCTTCCCGCCCCGCCGACCGATGGGCGGCGGGGACTTTGCACGGCGGGTTGTGGGGAGAACAGCGCCAATGTGGTGCGCGGTTCAGGGGGGCGCAAGACCGTGCGAATGGTGCGTCGCGCTATGGCTTGTTTGTGTTATTCATGCTGCTGTTCCAGATGTCCCGGTAGATCTTCCACGCCCCGCCCTCCTTCTTGTAGACCGTCACGTAGGGACCGTGGTCCAGGTGCTTGCCGTCCTTCGCGGTCGCCACCCAGTTGCCGGTCTCGATGGCATAGTTGCCCGCCGCCTCGACGTCGTCGGCCGTCAGCGTGAACTTTGCGCCCTGCTTGACGCCCTCGTCCAGGCTGGCCCGGATCGCGCTCATGCCCACGTCGGGCTTCGCGCCCGGTGCCATGACCTTGGCATCCTGGCTATAGAGCTTCGCGACCGCGGCGGCATCGCCCGCGTTGAACGCCCTTTCCCATTCCTTATCCAGCTTCTCGATCTGGGGCCGGACGCTTGCGCCATTCTGCGCGAGTGCCGGCCGCGGCGAGCCGAGCGCGAGCGCTACCAGCAGCGCAAGTGGGATGCGGCCGGTCATGACGGACCTCCTCTCTCACGAAGTGTCAGCCCACTGTGAACGGCGAGTGCTCCAAGCTATCGCGCGGACCGGGAAGCGCCACCGGTGCTTGACTGGCGTACCGGCGGGCCGTAGCAATGGAGTTTCGCGGGTGCGCACGGCGGCTGCGGTGAGAGGCTCCCACCGCGCCCACCGCTCCGCACGTTTCCGGAGATTTCTGCAAGGAGAGCGACATGCCCGACCATACAACCGGTACCCGAGACCAGTGGCTCGCCGCGCGAGTCGAGCTGCTCAAGGCCGAAAAAGAGCTGACGCGGCGCGGCGACGAGCTGGCGCGGCAGCGCCAAGCACTGCCCTGGGTGCGAGTCGAGAAAACCTACCGCTTCGACACGGACGAGGGCCCCGCCACGCTGGCCGACCTGTTTCGCGGTCGCTCACAGCTTCTGGTCTACCACTTCATGTTCGGCCCCGACTACACCGCGGGGTGTCCGGCCTGCTCGTCGATCGCCGACGGGTTCAACGGCGTCGCGACGCACCTGGCGAATCACGACGTGATGTTCACCGCGGTGTCGCGGGCGCCGCTGGCCAAGCTGCAGGCGTACCGGCGGCGGATGGGCTGGAGCTTCCCGTGGGGGTCGTCGTCCGGCAGCGACTTCAACGCGGACTTCAGCGTCTACTTCACCGAAGAGCAGCAGCAGACCCACACCATCGACTACAACTACCGGCGTGAGGAGCCGGCACCAGAGCCGCTGGCCGGGAAGGACGTGCAGACCTGGGAGAAGCGCGACGACGAGGGACCGGTGGCGCAGGTCGCGGCCATGGCCGGTACCGACCTGGCGACCTTCACCCGCGAGCGGCCCGGCATGAGCGCGTTCGCGCTGGAGGACGGCACGGTCTATCACACCTACTCGGCGTACTCGCGCGGGCTGGACGGTCTCTGGAACATGTACCAGTGGCTGGATCGGGCGCCGAAGGGGCGGAACGAGAAGGATTTCTGGATCCGGCGGCACGACGAGTACGGGAAGGCGGCCGCGCGCCGCTGAGACGAATGCGTCGTGGCCTCCCGTGCTCCTCAGTGCACGTTGAACGGGAGGCTGAACAGATATGGCTCCGGCCCGTGCGGTCCAAGCTCCGGCAACTGATCGGTGAGCGCGCGAAACACGTAGCTCCCCGCCGTGTTGACCCCCAGCTCGAACACGGCGACACCGCTATCCGTCGCCACGAACCGGTTGCCGATGAGCCGTTTGTTGGTGGTCACGTCGCCCGGCTCCGAGAACAGCCCCAGGTACAGCAGGATTCCGGTGAGCGGCACGACGTTGTCGTTCGCGTCCGCGAGCGCCACCTCGAGCCGCATCTGCTCGCCCACGGCCACGTCATGCGGGGGCTGCAGCCGGAACACGAGGTGGGTGACCGAGGTCCCGCCGCCGGTCACCGTCACCTGCGCCGTCTGGTTGAGCGGCACCGAGCCGTTCACGGTCGCGGTCACGACGATCACTCCGGACTCGGTGCCGACGACCGTTCCCTGAGCGACGCCGTCAGCGCCGGTCGGGCCCGGCGGCTGGGTTAGCGTGTTGCCGGCGCCGCTCGTCGCCAGCGACACGACCGCGCCGGCCACAGGATGGCCCTGGGCATCGCGCACGGTGACGGTGATCGTGGAGCTCGCTGATCCCACGGCAATGGAGTCCGGCGTCGCCGACACACTCGACCGGTCCGGGCTCGGTGTCGCGCCGCCGGCGCCGCCGCCCCCGCCGGATTTTCCCTTGCTTGCGACAGCCGTGAAGGTGACGAACCCTGCCTCAGGGAGGACGGCCCTCGCCGCATTGGCTCCGGCTTCCTGCCCCAGCGTCCACTCCGCCGAGGCGTAACCGTCGGCGTCGCTGGTGTCCGTCTCGGGCGCGATGCTTCCACCCCCGAGCGCCACCACCCAGGACACCTGCCGCCCCGCGACGCCGTTGCCGAGCGTGTCCACCAATCGCACGCGGAGCGAGTCGGGCAAGGGCGCGCCGGTGGCACCCTCCTGGTGATCTCCCTGGATCATCATGACCTGGACCGGCCCGATGTTAGGCGGGAGGACGAGATCATCGCCGCCGCACCCGAGGGCGCACAGAATCAGGAGCGGGGCCGCCCCCCGGAGCGTGTGCATAACCCGTAGCGTAGCGCCGGCGCACGCGCGGGCACGGTGAGTGAGATCACCCGGAGGCCCATCGCGGGGACGTCAGGGGCGGCTGCCCGCCTCGGCCACACGGCGGCGCAGCTCGGCGATCCAGTTGGGCGCCACAACGAGCTGGTAGTCGTTGCGATCCGCCTGGATCGTCAGGACGCGCTTGACGTCGCGAGACGGTTGGTAGGTGCCGGAGAAGTATCCCCCCTGCAGGGTCCCCGTGGTGAAGCCGTACGCAATGACGGTGTCCTGACCCGCCAGCGAGAAGCCCGATGCGCGTGAGACGCGGGCCGCGAGCAGCGCCGTGCCGGAGCGGTAATAGACACGGTTTCCGTCGGGCGACCACATGGGCTCGAAGCCGCCGCCCACCGAGATCTGGATCTTCGAGGACGGATCGGGATAGGAGCGGACGTACACCTCGTCCTGACCCGACTCGTCGGACGCGAACGCCACCCACTTCCCGTCGGGAGAGAATCGCGGTGCATGCTCCTGCGCGCTCGTGGCGATGTAGGGCCGCATGACGCCGGGTGAGTCGACGCTCACGCGGTAGAGGTCCCAGGTGAGCTGCGGAATGGTGGTGAGCAGGAGCGACTTGCCATCCGGCGATGTGGTCACCGAGGCCGTCTGGCCGCCCTCCGTCGAGAGTTCTTTCGCCTGGGTCCCCCCGGACGCCGACTGCGACCAGACTGCGATCGGTGACCGGGTGCCCTGCGCGGTGAACACCACCCCTGACCCATCCGGGGTCCAGTCCACGGAGGTCACCGTACCGGCCGTGGTCAGCCGCGAGAAGGTCTTCTGCCCGAGATCGTATATCCAGACGTCGGTCTTGAGGTTCTCGGCAATGACGGCCGCGACGCGGCGCTCGTCGGGAGAGAGCCGCACGTAGGTGAAGGCGCGCGAGCGTGACGTGAGCGGCTCCGCTCGACCGTCACGGCCGATCCACACCAGGCGACTGAGGGCGCCGCCGCGGGAGGTGATCATCGCGCCGCCTGAGGAGACATAGATCTCGGAGTTCCCGTTGACCGCGGCGGAGACCGCGACGGGATCGTGGACCGGGATGGGCTGACCGCGGACGCGCCTGCGTCCGACGTCGAGCGCCACGGCCATCACCGCGCCGTCGGCCTGCACATAGACCAGCATGCCGTCGAGCACCGCCAGCGGACGAATGCCGGCGACCCCGAGTCGGGTCACCGCGCCGCCGGCCGAGGAAATCATGGCCAGCTTGGAGGTGGGGAGGGTGCCGGACCAGATGGTGAACACGATCGCCTTGCCGTCGGGCGTCGCGATCGGCCACAGGTGATTCACCTCGCCCTTGGTGCTGTCGACCCGGGTGAACTCGACCGGTTCGCCGCCGGCGGCGCTCATGTGCGACAGTCCACTGAAAGAGCTCTGCGCACCGAGCACGATGTCGTTGCCGGGCGTCCAGGTCCCACCGTTCGCGCTGCCCCCGGGGCCGATCGCGACAGGCGCGCTCCCGTCCAGCCGCACCTTCCGCTCCTGACCGCCGACCTCGAAGGCGAGCCATCGTCCGTCCGGCGAGAAGTACGGCTGGTACGCCCCCGCCGTACCGGGGATCGGCCGCTGCTCGAGCTCGCCGAGGCGCTGCATGTAGAGGGTGAGCAGAGCGTTCGCGGACGTCTGTCCGACCGAGTACACCACCGTCCCGCCATCGGGCGAGATCGCCGCGGGCCACGGGAAGCTTGCGGCTGGACGGGTACTGTCGGACGTCGCCAGGACGAACTGGATCGGCGGAAGCGGCGCCGTCGGCTGGCGTCGGGCCAGGCCCGCGGCCGCGACCAGCGCCGCCACGGCGATCAGACCGACGATGATCAGGACGGGATCGCGCAGGCGCCCGCGCCAGCCCAGGCGCGTCGCCGACCGGACGCCGGCGCCGCTCACGACGGCCGTGCCGCCCGGCCCAAGGGGGAAGCCTCGGTCGTGCAGCGCCTCGCCGAACTCGTGCGCCGTGGCGAACCGGTCCGCCGGCAGCTTCTCCAGCGCCTTCGCCAGCGCCGCACCCACGTAAGGAGGCACGGACTTCCGGAGCTCGGTGACCGGCCGGGCCTCGTCGGTCACGATCTTCATGATGATCTGCTGGGCAGAGGAGCCGACGTGGGGCGGGCTCCCGCTCAGCATCTCGTACAGCACGCTGGCCAGGGAGTAGATGTCGGAGCGGTTGGTCAGCTCCTTCTCCGCCGTGGCCTGCTCCGGGCTCATGTAGTGGGGCGTGCCGAGCGAGAGGCCAGTCTCGGTCATGCGCCCCCCGGCCGCGGCACTCACCGCGAGGGCAATGCCGAAGTCGGCCACGACGGGGCGGCCGTCGTGCAGCAGGATGTTCTCGGGCTTGATGTCCCGGTGGATGACGCCGTGGCGGTGGGCGTAGTCGAGCGCGTCGGCCACGCTGGTGGCGATGCCGACCGCCTCGTCGATGCTTAGCTGGGTCTCGCGGTTGAGCTTGGCGCGGAGCGTCTCGCCATCCACGAACGGCATGACGTAATAGAGGAAGCCCTCGGCGCTGCCGGAGTCGAACAGCGGCAGGATGTGCGGGTGCTGCAGGCTCGCGGTGGTGGTGATCTCCTGGACGAACCGCTCAGCCCCCAGCACGGCGGCGAGGTCGGGCTTGAGGACTTTGAGGGCCACCTTCCGCCGATGCCGCAGGTCCTCGGCGAGGTAGACGGTCGCCATGCCGCCCTGGCCGAGCTCGCCCTCGTTGCGGTAACGGTCGGCCAGGGCGGCCCAGAGGCGGTCGAGGGGGATCTGCAGCCGCAGGTCCGTCGTTCGGGGCCCCGGGATGGAGTGGGTTGCTCCAATCTACGGTCGGGGCAAGAGAGAGCCAGAGGCCCGCCCGCACGCCGGGCGGGCGCGGACACACTGGCCCGCGCCAAGCCTCGACCCGCCTGAGCCTCGCACCGTGGCCCGCCGCCGGAGCACCGTGGCGGGACGAGGGGACCCCGAGGCGTGACGCGACGACATCGCCTCGCGAGTCCGTGTCGAACGATCGCGCGCTCTGCCGGCCAGCCTCAGGCAGCAGCCGGTGGATTGAATCTCGCTAGGCGTCCCAGACTACAACTCCCGCTGCGCCAGCTCGCGGAACGCGTCGGGAACGGCGCGACGGGCGGCGAGGGCGACCGAGGCGTAGCCCACGGATTCCCAGCCGAAGCGGTCCCGGATCGCGTCAATGGCGCGGTCGGCCAGGAGGTGCGCTATCCCTCCCCTGGCCCCCGGGCGCCGCGCCTCGTCGGCGAGACCCAGCGGCAGATCGAGCTGCACCACCGGCTGCTCCTCGATGTGCGACACCGAGATGGCAAGCAGGGAGATCGCGTGCTCTTGCGGATGGCCTTTAAGCACGGCTCGCACCAGGTCCTCGGCGATCTCCGCGAGGATAGCCGTCGCGGCGACAGCGTGGGGCAGCGTCACGGCGTGGGTGACCGAGCGGAGGTCGGGGAAGCGCACGCGCACCGTCACGGTCCGCCCGGCTTTGCCCTTCGCCCTGAGGCGCGAGCCGACCCGGTCGGCCAGATGGCGAAGCGCCGGACGGATGACCCGGGCCTCGCAGGGCCTGCGGCCGAGGGCCGATTGCGCGCCGACTGAGCGGGTGCGGACCTGGGTCCTGATGGCGCGCGGATCGCGGTTCCAGGCGAAGGCCGCGAGCTTCTCGCCCACGGCGCGGCCGAGCAGCCCGGCCAGCGCGCCCGGGGAGCTCTTCGCCAAATCACCAATGGTCGTGATGCCGCGCTCGGCGAGCCGCACCCTGGTCGCCGGACCGACGCCCCACATCATCTCGACCGGCAGATCATGGAGGAACGCGAGCTCGGTCCCGGGGTCCACGACCACCAGCCCGTCGGGCTTGGCGACCTGCGAGGCGATCTTGGCGAGGTGTTTCGTGCTGGCGACGCCGACGGAGATGGGGAGGGCCAGCTCGTCGCGCACGCGCCGACGTATCGCCGCGGCGATCTCGGCCGGCGTGCCGAAGAGGTGCGTGCAGCCCGCGACGTCGGCGAATGCCTCGTCGATCGAGATTCGTTCGACCAGCGGCGTGAAATCACCCAGGATGCCGATCGCGGCGTCGCCTAGCCGTTGGTACTCGTTGAAGTGCCCGCCGACAAAGAGCAGGCCGGGGCACAGCTCTCGCGCCCGCCGTCCCGGCATGCCGCCGTGCACTCCGAAGGCCTTCGCTTCGTAGGACGCCGCCAGCACCACACCACCGCCGACGGCGATCGGCTTTCCCCGGAGCGACGGGTCGAGCATCTGCTCGACCGAGGCGTAGAACGCGTCGAGGTCGGCGTGGAGGATGGTGGCGGTGGTCATGGCCAACATAAGGGGAAGGTGACTGGCGGCTGTCAAGCGGAGGGGTAAGCCGGCCAGCGCCGGCATCGTGGGTACGGTAAGCACTCTAGTCACGCGCCCGGGTGCGGGAATAGCTTCGCTCTACCAAGAAGCGCGAACACAACCGAGGTAGCCCCGAGGAGCCAACGTGAGCAGCGGCCTGCGTCAACGGCGAATTCTCGTCGTGGATGATGAGCCTGGCGTGCGGCGGATCATTCAGCGCATGCTCGAGGAGAGCGGCTACCAGGTCTACGAGGCCGGCGACGGGCGCATGGCGCTCGATCTCGTACGCACCGCCCCGGAGTTGCTCGACCTGGTCGTGGCCGACATCGCCATGCCGCGGCTCAACGGGATCGCGCTCATGCAGGTGCTCGCGGTCGAGATCCCGGAGCTGCCCTGTGTGCTCATCTCGGGGTACGCGCCGCCGGAGCTGGAGCAATTTGGCTTGACGCCTCCCTGCGGCGTCCTCCGGAAGCCGCTGGTCGAACCGGAGTTCCTCGCGGAGGTGCGGCGATGCCTGCGGAACCGGAACTGAATCGGCGGGTAAACCCGGCCGGAGAAGCAACCATGAAGCCGAACCTCAACGCGAGGGAAGCGACCCCGGACCGGGCCGGGGCCCATCCGGCCGAAGCCGGAACGTCCGACGCCGCCGAGGCCCTTACCCGCCGGAATGTCGAGCGGATCCAGGCGCTCGAAGCGCGCGAGCACAGCAAGGCGACACCGAGCGACCGGGTCGCCGACGCCATCGCGAATTTCTCGGGGTCGATCGCGTTCGTCTGGATCACGCTCCTGATGATCGGCGGCTGGATCGGCGCCAACCTGATGCTGCCGCGGCACGACCGGCTGGATCCGTTCCCGTTCCCGCTGCTCACCCTCGTGCTGTCGATCGAGGCGACCTTTCTCTCGATTTTCATCCTCATGAGCCAGAATCGCGCGGCCCGCGTGAGCGACAAGCGCAGCCACCTCGACCTCCAGTTGACCCTGTTGTCGGAGCAGGAGAACACCAAGATGCTGATGCTGCTGGAGCAGATCGGGAAAGCCGTCGGCGCCATGGTGACGCCGGACCCGGAGGTCGAGGTGCTGGGGGAGGCGACGCAGCCGGAGGCGCTGAGCCGTCAGATCGACCAGGCGATAGATGCAGGCGGCCCAGGGTCCGGCCGGCCCGGGCAGGCCTCCTGATGCCATCGCGACGGCCCAGCCTCGTCACCGCCGTCCCCTGACAGGACATTGTGTCTCGGCGCCCCCCGATCACGCGCCACTCTGGCTTTCCAACGTGTTCGATCGCCTCGCTCGGCCCCCTTCCGGCCCTCCCACTGACTGGCCCACCGATTGCCTTCCGGGCTCGCACCCGACCGCCGCGGTCGGGCATCCGACGGACTCAACTCCCTCCAGGAAGGCCTCATGCGCGCGATCAGAATGTTGGGCGGCACGGCGGCGGTGGCGTTCGCCCTCACGGTGACGGGCACGCTCGCCGCCCAGCAGGCGTCCCAGACCTCGGCGCCCAAGAACGCGACCGGCCAGTGTACGGACGGCAGCTACACCACCGCGAAGACCGAGGCGAAGGGCTGCCTCAAACATGGCGGCGTAAAGACATGGTATGCGAGCGCGACGGCGCCGGCCGCCACTGAGAGCAACGAGCAGAGTGGCACCTCATCGACCAGCACGGCGCCGGGGAAGGAGAGCTCGAGCGGCAAGCGCACGGCCTCGGCGTCGAGCGGCGCCAAGCCGAAGGACGCAACCGGTGAGTGCACCGACGGCAGCTACACCACGGCCAAGACCCAGGCGCGCGGGTGCCTCAAGCACGGCGGCGTGAAGACCTGGTACGGCGGCGCGGCCGCGGCCGGCGGCACTTCGCCGACCGCCGACGAGAATGCCGCCGCAGCCGCTGCCCCGCCCCCGCCGGCGGCGAGCGCCGCCCCGACGCCCGCGGCGCCGGCACCGACCGCCGCACCCTCAGCCTCGCACGCGCGCGCCACGACTCCCGCCGCGGTCCCGGCGCAGGCCCCGACGAACCCCACCGATGTCTGGGTCAACACGTCGACCAAGGCGTATCACTGCCCGGGCACCAAGTGGTACGGCACCACGAAGCACGGGAAGTACATGTCGGAGGCCGACGCCAAGGCGGCCGGGTTCCACCCTTCGTACGGCAAGAGCTGCGGCAGCTGATCGAAGTGCAGTAGATGGGTCGCGAGAGGCTGCCTCCCTCCGGAGGCGGCCTCTCGTGCTTCAGGCGGCGGCCCGATCGAACACTCTACTGATCGAGCGCCGCTGCGCGAGGCCGCTCAGGGGCCGCAGTCGCTCCGCTTGGGGATGGTGGCCGCGAGGGCCGTCTCGACGAACCTGGCAAGCCCGTCGACCACGACCGGCGGCCGGAGCTCGGCGAGCGGCGTGCGCGCCCCGGCGTCGACCTCCCGGCCGTCGACGTGCATTCTGAACCTCACCGCGGGACCCGCCTCGCAGGCGAGCGTCAGGGACGACTCCGGACCGCCGCGCGGCGCAAGCCGGAATACCAGGGCCGGAGGACGACAGCCGAGCAGGTCCTCGATGTTCGCGGGGTAGCCCTCGACGGCAAGGCGCTTGGACCATTCGCGCAGTACCGGCAGGGCGATGTCGCGCAGGGGCGTCTCGCAATCGTGGCGGGTGTGCTCGTCGTCGTGGGCCCGCTGCGCGGCGGCGCGTCTCGCAGCCTCGACGGCCTCGTGGTGCTGGGCGAGGATTCGGGTGAGCTCGTCCATGGTATCGACTGGCATGGGGCGGACCTCGGGCGGGGATGATGGGTGAAATGTGGGGGAGTGGCGAAGGTCTGGGAAGGCGGGCGGGCGAGCGGGCGAGCAGGCGAGCGGGCGAGCAGGTGGTCGGGCGGACGGTCAGGCGGTCGGGTAGTCGATGAGTCGTCCGGCACGATGTGGCCGGTATAGCTTCAGCGCATGGATCTTCGCCGACTCTCCGCGATGATGCTCCTGGCGACGGTGTGGGCGCAGTCCGCCGCGGCACAGCGGATCGCCTACGACTCCAGCGCTGGCACCTGGACGCTGACGTCGGGGGCGGTGTCCTACCGTCTGGTTCGGCGGGACCGGCAGGTCACGTTTGACTGGTTCGGGCCGGCGGCGCGCATGCGTCCTGCACCGGATACCGTGCAGCCGCCCCGCTCGGACCTGACGGGCATCGTGGCCGACCAGCCGATCGATCCTGTCTCCCTCGACCTGCGCTCGGACTCGGTCGTGTCGACGTCGCCCGACCAGCCTGAGCTCCGGCTTCACTTCATCCACGCGCGCGCCCCGCTGCAGGTCGACGTGCGCTACGCCGCGTACGGGGAGACCGGCGTCTTCTCCCGCGAGATCCGGCTCACCAACATCGGCGACCGGCCGCTCGCCGTCACCGGACTCGCCAGCATGAACGGGCAGCTTCCGGGCGGCGATTACACGGCGCGCTATCTCTGGGGCAGCTGGGGGCAGGAACGACAGCTCGCGACCGAGGCGCTGGCGGCCGGCGCGCGACGGTTCGAACAGCGCCGTGGCCGTGCCACGAACGGCTACGTGCCCTGGCTCTCGCTCCGGAACCGCTCACTCGGCATCGAGTACCTCGGCGAGCTGGCGTGGTCGGGCAACTG
Source organism: Gemmatimonadales bacterium (assembly GCA_051955835.1). GTDB lineage: Bacteria > Gemmatimonadota > Gemmatimonadetes > Gemmatimonadales > GWC2-71-9 > CAVVWJ01. Next base: position 12,208 of record JBQCGH010000137.1, on the reverse strand, counting down.
GTGGATGCAGGTCGAGCGCCAGCCGGGCACCGGCGCGGCGCCCCTCGACAGCCAGGTGGTGCGCGCGGACCTCGGCATGCATTCGGACTTCGGCGGCCCGCTGACGCTGCTCCCGGGCGACACGCTCACGCTCCCGCGCGCCGTCTTCACCGCGACGACCGGCGATCTCGACGACGCGGCGAACCAGATGCACCGCTATCAGCGCGGCTACCTGGTGCCCCGGGCGCGCAGCAACCAGCCCCCGATGGTGCAGTTCAACACCTGGTTTCCGATCGGCCCGAAGGTCGACATCGCCACCACGGTCCAGGCGGCCGACGCCGCCGCGGCGGTCGGCGCCGAGGTCTACGTGCTGGACTCGGGATGGTACGGGAGCGGCGACTGGGAACGGACGCTGGGCGACTACCAGCCCGATCCCCGGAAGTTTCCGCACGGGCTCGAGGAGCTGGCGGAGCACGTGCACGACAAGGGCATGAAGTTCGGCCTGTGGGTGGAGATCGAGAACGCCGGCATCGAGTCACGCCTGTTCCACGAGCATCCGGGCTGGTGCCTGCCGTACGATGGGAAGCCGTGGATCACCGCGAATCGCTGTCAGCTCGATTTCGCTAACCCGGCCGTGCGGCAGTGGGCGACCGCGACGGTGGACCGCCTGGTGACGCGCTACCGGCTCGACTGGATCAAGATCGACTACAACATCGACGTCGGCGACCGCTTCGATCCGGCGCAGCGCGGACAGGCGGGCCGGCGGCTGCACGACCACGTGGCGGCGTACTACGCCTGGCTCGACACGATCCGCGCCCGGCACCCCGACCTGGTGGTCGAAAACTGCTCGAGCGGCGGCCTGCGTCTCGACGTGGGCGTCATGGGACACTCGCACACGGCCTGGCTGTCCGACGTGGTGGATCCGGTGGCATCGGTCGCGCTGGGATACGGCTGCACGGTGCAGTTCGCGCCCGAGATCTGTAACCATTGGATGGTCGGCGACGCAGACAGCGGCGTCGTGAATCCCACCAACCCCCCGGGGTGGTGGGACTTCATGCTGCGGGTGCCGATGAACGGGCAGTTCGGGATCTCCGGACGGATCCCCGAGTGGAGCGCTCCCGTGCGGGCCCGCGCCACGGCCAACGTCGCGTTGTACAAGCGGATTCGGGGAGTCATCGCCGGCGCCGACGTCTACCACCTGACACCGGCGCCTCGGCGGAACGCACCGGCGGGATGGACGGCGGTGGAGTACGTTGAGCCCGGCGGCCGGCGCGCCGTCGTGATGGCATATCGTCTGGCCCGAAGCACCCCCGCGAAGACGCTGCGGCTTCGGGGGCTGCGCCCGCAGGCGACCTACGACGTCGCCGTTGACGGGCGACCGCCCAGACCGGTCACCGGCGCGAGCCTGGCCGGCGAGGGGCTCGAGCTTCGGCTTCCCGCGGTGTGGCGAGCAGCGGTCGTCGAGATCAACGCGCGGCAGTGAGAAGTCAGGCGAGCGCGCGAGCGGGTGAGCAGGTGGGCGGTCAGGCTGTCGGGCGGGTAGATGGTTACGGGGTTGGGGTTACTGGCCCATCGCCCTGCTCGCCCGCTCGCCTCGCCTGTCCGCCCGTCACCACTAGCGTGTTCCGCAACCCGCTCATCCGAATCGCCCCGGCGGACGGGGTCACCGGTCTTTCGTTCAGATAGTACTTCGTCCCGCCTGTCGTGTCCGCCTTCACGATGAAGCTCCAGCCCTCCTTCGTACCGCCGATGTCGTACTCCACGCCCCGCTCCGTTTCGGCCCAGGCGAAGGAGATCGTGTTGTCTCCCACCGGCAGTGCGTCGATGCGCATCCGCTTCCACCCGCTCGGCACCTGCGGATCGAAGACGACCGTGCGCTTCGGCGCGTCGGGCGCGATGCCGAACACCTCCTCGACCAGTGGGACGATGATGCCGTAGTTGGTCCACGCGATGACGAAGCAGCCGTAGTCCGGCATCATTTCCGAGATCGAGCCCGGCAGAGTCCGACCGAAGGTGTCGACGATCCGGTCCATGTACCACTTCGCCCGATCGATGCGCCCGTACCGCCCCTCGGCGACGGCCAACACGCCGGTCGAGATGGTCATCATGGCTCCGCGATCGACGGCGGAGAGAAAGGGCCCGTACTCGCCGACGTCGTCCCGCCGGATCTTGTCCAGCGCGAGGCGGGCGCGCTCGGGCGGCGCGATACCGATCTCCATCGGCGTGGCGACGACCCAGTTCTTGTTGGTCATCCATGCGCCCGAGCTGTCGGGCATGGCGGCGAACCGCCGGCCCAGCCGCTCGTAGTAGGCGATCCGTTCGCGGTCCCTTGCCGTGAGGGTGTCTCCGTCGGCCTCCTTGAGCTTGATCTGCTTGATCGACCCCTCCGCCGCGCTCACCGCCTGGGCCCTGGTCCCGTAGAAGTCGGCGTAGGAGCTGTCGCCCGAACGCCAGAAGCGTCCGTTGATCCTGGTCTCGAGCCGCCCGGCCAGCGCGCGATACCGCGCGGCGTCGGCCGGGTGGCCGAGCAGTGCCGCGACCTTGGCCGTGGCGGCGAGCGCCTGCTGGGTGTACGCGGCGGCGTCGATCAGCTCCGCGTTGAGGCCGAGGATCTCGGTGATTCCGTAGCCTTCAGGGAAGAGATCGTGGTTTCGATCCACGTCGACCAGCAGCCAATGCAGTCCCTGGGTCATCGCGGGGTACATCTCGCGGGCGAAGGCCAGGTCGCCGGTCCATTGGACGACCTGGCCGGCGGTGAGGATGAACTGCGCGGTTTCCTGGGTGTTGCCGCGGTTCGAGACCCCGCCGTTCGTGGTGACTTCGTGGAGTATCCGCCCGTTGCCGTTCGCCTTCTGCGATTGGCTCCGCAGCAGGCGGAGCGTCGTTTCCGCGAGATCGGACCGGCCCGACGCCACGAGCGCCTGCAGCGTGTATGTCTCGGTACCGAACCACCACGGGTACTCCATGAGCCCGCCGCCGACGCCGCGTCCGATGCCGGGCACATCGCGCACCGTCCACTGGGTGTTGATCCGTACCCAGTCGTACACCTGCTGCAGCCGCTGGTCGGGAATGCTGATGCGTGCCGTGGCCAGCATGGACGCGTAGCGGTCACGCTTCGCCTGCAGGAGGCGCACGTGGTCCCGCGCGATGCCGGCCCAGCTCGCGAGCGCGTCGCGCTCGCTCGTGTCCGAGCCGGCGAGCACGAAGGTCAGCGTGGCCGAGTCGTGCGGCGCGACCGAGAGATGATAGCGCGTGGCACCAGTTGCGCCCTGCCCGCTCGTGGCGATCGAATCCGGCCGATCCAGCGGCCGGCCGGCGGCTGGCGGAGCCGCGCCCCACACGGCGAACCAGGGATGCGCGCGGTCGCGGGCGACGAAGACGCCCGGCCGGCCGTGCCAGGCGACGGCGTCGGGCGCGTCGTGGATGCCGAGCTGGTCGGAGTACCAGACGGGAAGGAGATCCGTCTTGACGACGAAGTCGAGGCCCAGACGCCTGGCACGAGCGGCATCGTTGCGGAACACGTACTGCACCACCACGCCCTGCCGGCCGTCCGGGCTGAACTGGAAGCGATCGAGCGTCAGGCTGTCGAGGACGGTCCCATACCGTACCCGGTTGCCGTAGGGATAGTTGATGAACTCGGCGGCACGGCTCAGCACGACTGTGCGCTGCATCGCGGAATCGGTGACGGTCGCACGAAAGCCGTCGATCAGCTTGATGGGGTGCAGCCAGAGGCCTCCCATCTCGCCGCGCACGTGGCCGCCCATATCCGGGAAGTTTCCGTCCTGGGTGCCGATGAGATAGGCGCGATCGCCAGCGGCCACGTAGGGCCGGTCACCGGTGCGACCGTGATTGCTCAAGCCCGCCATGGGTGCGGCCAGATCGGTCTGGGCCAGGAGGACGCGGTCAGTCGCGAGCAGAAGGGCGGCGAGCGGAAGCGAGGCTAGAGCGCGGATCATCGACCAGTCTGGATGGGCGTCAGTCCTACGTTACCCCACTCGGGTATGCGACCACAATGGTCGCCCGCGGCTCACCTCAGGACCTAGAGGGCTCGCGCCGAGTGGAGTTCGCCGGCGTGCTCTAGTCCATTCTGCCCATGCAGCACGGCCCGCGCACTCGGGTGCAAGGCGTGCAGCAGCAAAAGGTGACGTGGAACCCCGCGGCGGCAACGGCGCGGCTGTTGTTTGTGCCCTCAGGTTGTAGTTGATCGCCGCTTGCTTGGGATCTCGGGGGCGGCAGCTTCGCAGGGTCCAGTGAGGATGCAGGCGCAGGATGCAGGCGCAGGATGCAGGTGCGGGACGCAGGTGCGGGACGCAGGTGCAGGTGTCGTTGCGCGTGGTTTCGCAGTTGTGGTTCGCAGGTGCAGGTCAGCTAGATCGTAGGTGCTAGTCGCAGGTGTAAATCGCAGTCAGCAGGTCGCAGTCAGCAGGTTGCAGTCAGCAGTTGCAGTCAGCAGGTTGCCGTCAGCAGTTGCAGTCAGCGGTGAGCTGGAAGGCGCAGGAGGGACCGGCACGCACGCCTGGGGTGCGCTGTGCCGGCCCCGCTCACCGCAAAATCACCTTCCCTCCCTCGCTCTGCCGCAACGACCCGTCGTCCGGCCATGCCTCTACCCACATCGCCCGCCGCTCCCGGCAGCCCGCTTCAGATCTTCGGTATTCGCCTCCTCGGACTGACGGCCGCATCGGGCCGAAAGCTGCTGCTGAGCGTGGCCGTGATCGTCGGCCTTGTGGTGCTGTCTGCCCTGCTCCGACTGACGGTCCGGCTCGCCACCCACGGCGACCGCGCGAACCCGGGACGCTTCTGGGCGCAGCAGACGATCCGGATCGTGACTGCCGCCGTCGCACTGCTGGCGCTGCTCTCGATCTGGTTCGAGGACTCCGGCCATCTCGCGTCGGCCCTCGGCCTCGTCTCCGCGGGCCTCGCCATCGCGCTGCAGCGGTTCGTCACGTCGATCGCAGGCTATTTCACCATCCTGCGAGGACGTCTCTTCCGCGTGGGAGACCGGATCGTGATGGGCGGTGTGCGCGGCGACGTGGTCGAGCTGGGCTTCGTCCGGACCACCGTCATGGAGATGGGTCAGCCGCCGCCGGCCCAGAGCGATGAGCCTGCGGTGTGGGTCGAGGCGCGCCAGCATACGGGTCGGCTCGTGACCATCACCAACGACAAGATCTTCGATACGCCGGTGTACAACTACACCCGCGACTTTCCCTACATCTGGGAAGAGCTGCATCTGCCCGTTCCCTACCACGCCGATTACGCCCGGGCCGAGCAGATCCTGCTCGACGCGGCGAAGCGCCACGGCGTCGAGCCGGGCGCCGTGCCCGACGAGGCCCGCCGGCAGCTCCGGCGGCACTATTTCGTCGACCCGGCGGATCTCCAGCCGCGCGTCTTCTGGCAGCTCACCGACAATTGGCTGGAGCTGGCGGTTCGGTTCCTCGTGCCTCAGCGCGGGGTGCGAGGGATCAAGGACGCGATGAGCCGGATGATTCTCACGGAGCTCGATGCCGCGGGCATCTCGATTGCATCGGGGACGTACGAGATCGTGGGAATGCCGCGCGTCCAGGTCGAGGTAGAGCCGGCGAAAGGCGTAGCGAGCACGGAAAAGGACGGGGCCCGGGGAGGAGGTTGAGGGGGCCGACATCGCGACCTGCCTCGCGCGGATTCCCGGCCGGTTGGCACGAGGGCCGGCCCCACCCCGCGATCTCGCTGCATCGGGCGAGGTCGCCTCCCCGGACGACATGGACCGAAGGAGCTAGCGCTTCGCGAAGTCCGTCCTCATCGCGTTGATGCCGGTCTTCTTCAACATGTCTTCCGTGATCGCCTCGACACAGTCGAGCATCGCCGACTCGTTCGTGCCGTCGGCCATGGCGCTGCCGCCCCATCCCAGGCTGACCATCTCGTCGCCTTTGCCTGCGCCACCCATGGCGACGCCCTTGGGGTATCGCGTGATCGAGCCGGACATTTTGCATTTCGTCTTATGGTCTGCGATCTCGACCTTGGAGATCTCGAGCCGGACGATATAGCCCTTCGCGTTGGCATCCTTGACCGTCGTGAAGCCGGCGGCGTGGTCGATCTGGTCCTTGACGACCGCCTGCATCTTCGCCTCCGCCTTGCCCGAGGCGGCGCCCGCCTTCGAGCCGTCGTACAGCTTGTTGGTCGGACCGTGAGCGGTATCCACGAAGATGTTGGGCATGGGCGCCTCCTGTCGGCTGAAATCAGCGTCTTCCAAGGCCGGCACGGCTCGCGGCAGAGGGGCGAGCGAAACTCGCTCATCGGCGGCCGGCGCAGGAGAGACGACGGGCGTGGTGGGGAGCGGTGAATCGGGGTGGAATATGAGGTCCGGTCCGAACGGCGGCCAGCCCCACGTGTGCAGGCCGCAACGGGAATGGCCGCGGACTATGTTCCGGTATGGAGGGAGACGCGCTCGATCTGTTCGGAGCTGCACCGCCGCTGCCGGAGGGTTTCGCGTATCGGCCCGGCCTGCTCACCACCGAAGACGAGCGCCGCCTCGTCGAGCGCCTCGCGGGCCTGCCGCTCTCGGCGTTCGATTTCCACGGCTACACGGCCCGGCGCCGGACGATCTCGTTCGGGTGGCACTACGACTTCGGACGGCGGGCGCTCGAGCACGCCGAGGCCATTCCCGACTGGCTGCTCCCGGTGCGCGCCGCCGCCGCGGGGTTCGCCGGACTCGAGCCGGAGCAGCTTCCACACGTACTGGTGCTCGAGTACGGACCCGGTGCGGCGATCGGCTGGCATCGGGACAAGGCGGTATTCGGCGACGTGATCGGGATCTCGCTGCTCGCGCCCTGTCGCTTCCGGCTCCGCAGGAAGAGCGGCACGGCGTGGGAGCGTGTGTCGCTCGTCGCGGAGCCGCGGTCGGCGTACCTGCTGCGGGGACCCTCGCGCACCGAGTGGGAGCATAGCATTCCGGCGGTGGACGCGCTGCGGTACTCGCTCACGTTCCGGAGCCTCGCCCAGGCCGGCCCGCGGCCGCGCACGCCTCGGCCCCGCGCGCCCTGAGGATTGCCCTCGACGCTGCGCGGCGGGGGAATGCGGCACCCGATCATCCGCCATCGGTCGCCCGTGCGACCGCGTGCCCGGCGTCGGCGGGCGAGCCTACCGCTTCGGGTCTGCCAGGCGCGCGACGAACCCCCACCCACCGCCCAGCTCGCTCAACGCGAGCACCAGCTCGTTCGATCCCTTGTGGAGCGGGAGGTAGAGCGCGTCGTCGTCCGCGCTCACGATGCCCAGGAACCCTGGATCGCGAAAGCTCTGCGCGCTGCGTCCCCGGTACAGGATGTGTCCGTTGAGGAACACGCTGACCTCGTCGCTGTACCCGAGCGACAGCTTCCGAACTTCGTCGCGGCTGGCCGAAATGGCGGTGCGCGCGTAGACGAGTTGGGTGCCCGGCTGGGGATCGAGCCTGGTGGACCAGTCGCTCTGGAAGGTGACGTGCGGGTGCGGGGCCATGCGATAGCGGTAGATCGCGACGATGCCGGGCGGCTCCGCGTCCACCGCCTGCCAGTGCATCGCCGCGCGGTCGGCGGCGGAGAGCGGGCGCTCGGGATCGCGCGTGAGCGCGTCGTACGACGGCGACAGGCTCCAGTGCACCAGCGTGCCCGGCGGCATCTGCGGCAGGTGCCGCTCCCACGGTGCATCGGCCGTCGGATGGATCTCGAAATTGGAGACGCAGGTGGCGCCGATCAGGCTCGCGAGCGCCACCGGGCCTCGCTCGTTGCCGCTCTTGAGATCGGGCATCTCGAGCGCGGGCTTGGTCGTATCGCCGACGTAGAGCCGGGCCTGGGCGCCCACGATCGCGAGTCGGACGTGGAACCAGGCGTCGCGCGGGATGTCCACCGGCGCCGTAAACCCGGGCCCGCTGTACAACTGCCAGTTGAGCCCCGTGTTGAACACCGGCGTGTACTGCAGCGCATCGGGAAGCCCTGACTTGTGCGGCCGCAGGTAGACGTACTCTCCGTTCACACTGTCGGTCCGAAACTGGATCCCGAAGAAGCCGCGCTTCGCGGAAGTGCCGACATCCATGTCGATCACACCGTCCCGCAGGTCCACGTCCTTCACGGTGGCCGCGCCACCGTCGAGCATGACACAGCGACGCCCCAGATACTCGCCGACGCCCGCGGTGCCCTCGAAGATCCAGCGCGAGGAGTCGGGCGGCACCGCGATCGCACCGGCCATCTGGGCGGCGGCGGCGAGCGGCGCGAGGAGCGCTGCGACGATGAACAGCGGTGCAAGGTCGCGAGGACGGGCGCGAACCGACGGAGCAGCGATGACGCCGGGCACGGGAGCTCCGGAGTGTGGGGGCACCTGCCTCTACGCCGGGGCACGGGGGCGAGTTTCGGCCCGGGCGCGGGGCTGTCGCCCGTCGAGGTCCTACCCTGTATTCTTCCCGGGTCGCGATGCGCCTTCCGGCGCCAGGCGGAAGGCTCGCCCTCGTCGCCCTATCATGGCACGGCATGCAGTCCTTCTCGGCAAGCAGAGGCAGGTGACTGTGAACGCCCCGACCCGATCTCACTGTGTCGCGCGATGCTGGGGTATCGCCGTCACGCTGTCGGCTATCGCCCTCGCGAGCGTCTCGGCCCAGGCTCAGTCGCCCATCCGCATCACTCCCGAAAACGCCCGTGTCAGCGCCTACCTGCACGAGCTGGCCAATCCGGGCGGCTTGGCCGGCATGGTTGGAGGCGCCGCGCTCGAGCGGCTGCGTCACGACCGCACCGAATTTGGCGACGAGCTCGCCTTCAGGGGTACGGAACGGCTGGTGGGCACGAGTGTCCGCCACGGCCTGGCCGCGGTGATGCACGTGAGCACCGAGAGCAGGTACCATCTCTGTGAGTGCCGCGGCTTCGGCCCGCGCGTGGCGCACGCGCTGGTCCAGACCTTCACCGACCCTCGCGACGATGGCAGCCGAGCGCTCGCGGTCCCGCGGATTGCGTCGCGCTACGCCCAGGGCTTTACCGAGCTCGCCTGGCGGCACGACCGCACCGCCGGAGACGTGCTCACCGGGACGGCCCTGTCGTTCGGGGCGAAGGCGTTGTTCAACATCGGCCGCGAGCTCACCCGGATCCAGCTTCACATCCATCCGTAGGGCACGCTGACCGTCCCTCGCAGAGTCCTTGCCTAGCGGCTCGCGGCCGAACATCTGCCGCCGTCACATTTGAGTGCCCGGGGCGTTCCTGCATCCTTGAGGGCGGGTCCGGCTCGCCTGGCGCATGCCGGTGGCTGCCTGAGGCTGGGAGGTGCCGGGATGCGAGCAACATCTTGCCTTGGGCGCCTGAACCACCGACGCCCCGATTCTCCGCCGTGAATCGTTCCGGCCTCTGGTCCGCCCGCACCGCCGCCATCGCCGCGGCCAGCGTGGGCATCGCCCTTGCCTTGGCCGTTCCGGTCGGCACGCGCCAGCACGTCGGCGACGATTTCCACGTTTTCTGGCAGGCCGGCCACAACTTCCTCACCGGCGCGCCGCTGTACCATGACTCCCTCCCGGGGGCACGCCCGCTCAAGTACCCTCCGTTCGCCGCGCTGGTGTTCACGCCGCTGGCGCTCTTCCCGCTCCCCATCGCTGGCGTGCTCGTCTCGCTGCTCAATTTGGGACTGTGGGTGGCGGCGGTGTACCTGACGCGAGACATCGTCGCTCGAACCACGGCGCACCGGCGCGGCGGTCGGGTGCCGCTGATCCTTGGCGTCATCCTGAGCGCGCAGTACTTCCTCGACAACTTCCATCACGCGCAGATGAACGAGGTCACCCTCGTGCTGGTGCTCCTCGCCATCCGCGCGTATCTCGACGGCAGGGACGCGACCTCGGCGGGGCTCGTCGTGGCGGCCACGGCGATCAAGATCACACCCGTCTTCTTCGTCGGCTGGCTCGCGATCCGGGCGCGCCGGCGCGCGGCGATCGCGATGGTTCCGCTCGGTTTGGCCTGCATCGTCATTCCGCTTCTGCTCCGCGGGCCCGCGCGGGGAGCGGCCGAGCTGACCGAGTACTACCACGTGTTCCTGGAGAAGCATCAGCACGGCGACATCGGGGCCTACATGGCGGGACAAAATGTGGCCGGACTGGTGAGCCGCATGACTCAGCCCGGACTGGGGACCGACTCCCCCTACCAATGGCTGCCGGCGGACCCGGCGACGGGCCAGCTGCTCTATCGCACGCTGTGGGTTGGCCTCCTGATCGCATACATCGTCAAGCTCGTGCGGCTCCGCCGCGAGCGTGCGCCGATCACCGCGCTGGAGCTGGCGATGGGGTTTCTGGTCGCGCTCCTGCTCAGTCCGATCACGTTCACGACCCATCTGGTTCCCCTGCTCTTCATACTCACAGCCGTGCTGGCCGCGTGGTCTCCCCCGGCGACCACGGCGGGCCGCCTCGTGACGGTCGTCGTCGGCGTGGCGATCCTGATCTGCGGCCTCAGCGGGCGAGACCTCATGGGCGACCGGGCGTACGTCGACGCCGGCGGCTACAGCGTCTGCGCCTGGGCGATGCTGGCCCTCTTCGTAATGACCCTGGTCACCGCGGGCCGGAGTCCAGGCGCCGACGAGCGAGACGGTACCCCCACGCTCTCCGCCTGAATCGCCACGAGCGCACGCGCTGAGATACCTGCTTCGGTGACTGCGCTGCCTTTTCCTGAAGGGTCCTGGCCTTGCCGCAGCCCGAAGAGTGCCGCCGTCCAGCCAAGCGCTCAGGAGATCCGCGGTGAAGTCGATGTTCAGGGCGCGTCGCTCACGTCCTCCCGCTGCGGCGATCGTCGCGTTCGGATGTAGCTCTCCTCGTTCAGCGGCTGAAAGGGGCGTTCGACCCTTCAATTTGTGATGACTTTGCGCTGACCCGCGTCAGCATAGTCCGCCGCTGCGGACCACTCTGCTCATCCGCGCTCACTCGCCCTGTCGGACGAACTGCACCTCTCCCTCGATGCGAACCTTGTTCGCGACCAGCACACCGCCAGTCTCGAGCGCCTGATTCCATTTCAGCCCCCACTCCCGGCGGTCAATCTCGGTTCTGAAGCTGAAGCCCGCGCGGGTCTTCCCCCACGGATCGGTCCCCCGACCCTCATACCCACAGTCGAGCACCACTTCCATGGTGCTGTCCTTTACTACCAGCTCGCCAACTAGACTAAACCGGTCACCATCGTTCTTCGGCGGCGTGCCCTCGATCCGGGTGAAGCGGAAGGTGATGTGCGGAAAGCGGTCCGCGTCGAAGAAGTCAGGACCACGCAAGTGCGCATCGCGGTCCGGCACCCCTGTATCGACGCTCGCTACGGCGATGGTCGCCTCGACACCGACGTCATCCGGGTGGTCGCGGTCTCCCGTCAGCGTTGCCTGTACCTCCTTGAAGCGGCCCCGAACCGTGGTCATCATCATGTGCTTGACCGAGAACTCGATGCTTGAGTGGGTGGGGTCGAGCTGCCAAGTCGTGGTTGCCTTGGGGGTAGTTGTCTGAGCCATGAATACTTCCCTCCGGGATAGGATGTCGCCCGCGCCGATGCGGCGCTTTCAGGAGCGGAGCCCGAGTGTATGTCGTCTGGATACCCTGGGCGTTGAAGCTTCGGCCAAGCTATCCCGGATCCAAGTGACGCTGAGGTGACCGTGCTCACGCGACTAACGTTCCAAGGCCTCGCCTATCGCACCCCCTGTCAATTTGTACTCGTCCGAGGGGCTTCGTGAAGCCATGTAGCAGTGAGACCTGCCCAAGCCCCTACGGCCACATTCGAAATACAGACTGCGAGTAAACCAAACCGCCGCCGAGAGTCCGGTTCTCTCGACGGCGGTTCAGCCGTGCATCCTGCACCTGCGTCCTTCCCCGAATCTGCTCGACCGGTTGACCACTCCAGTCGTCATGCAGCGGGCCTCACATCACCACCCGGAGCCGGCGAGCTCCCCTGGCCCTGCGGTGCGCCGGGCGCCGGTGACGGCGCCGGTGTGTCCGCCGGGTCCTGGCCTTGCGGCAGGCCGAAGACGGTGCTGGCGTCGAGCCAGGCGCTCAACACGTCCGGGTCACCCTTGAACCGGTGCTGGTTACGCGCATCCAGCAGGCGCACCAGCCGCAGGGCCTCGGCGCCCAGCGTGTCGATCACCGCCGTGGCGCTCTTCTGGGCGGCGCGACCGTCCTCGGCGTCCTGCATCGCCGCATCGAACTGGTCGAGCTGCTCGGTGAAGAGCTGCATCAGGGCATCCGACAGGCCGTACTGCGTCAGCACGTCCTTATGAGAGACGGCCGCGGCCA
>JBQCGH010000136.1:0-23192 GCA_051955835.1 Gemmatimonadales bacterium | reverse complement strand
CTGCGTGGGCGGGTCATCGAGCGTCCGGTGGCCGGCATCGCCGACGGCATCACTCCGGACGGCGCGCTTCGCGTCCGCGCGCCGGGGGGCCAGGCGATCGAGGCGCGCGCGGGCACCGTCGTGCTGGCCGGCGGCGTGGCACCGCTCCCGGACTGAGCGGCCCGCGGCGGGCCTCGCTGGGCTGCATCCTGTTCTCCACCTTCGCGGAGTCGCCATGCTGCTGGCGTTGGACATCGGCAACACCGAGATCACGGTCGGGCTGTTCCGCGGGACCGAGCTCGACGAGCACTGGCGGCTCACGACCAACCCCGGCCGAACGCCCGACGAGTGGGGCAGCGCGATCAGCGGCTTCCTGGTCGCGGCCGGCCGCTCGCCGAACGAGGTGCGCGCCGTGTGTCTCGCGTCGGTGGCGCCGACCGTCACGCAGTCGCTGATGGCCGGTATCGCCCGGGCGACGGGTTGCAGCGGCGTCCAGATTAGCGCGCGCTCGCCGCTGCCGGTGGCGCTGGATGTGGACGAGCCTTTGAGCGTCGGGGCCGATCGGATCGTGAACGCCCTGGCTGCGGTCGAGCTCTATCACCGCGACACGATCGTGGTGGATTTCGGCACCGCCACGACGTTCGACTGCGTCACGGCCGAGGGGCGATTCCTGGGCGGCGTCATCATGCCCGGCCTCCGGACGGCGGCCGACCAGCTCACGCAACGCACCGCGAAGCTGCCCGCTACCGAGCTCCGCGCGCCGGCCCGGGTCATCGGCCGGCGAACCGAGGAGTGCATCCAGGCCGGCGTGCTGTTCGGTGCGGCCGACGCCGTGGACGGATTGGTCCGCCGGATCCGCGCGGAATGGCCGGACGGGCGGGAGCCCGGGGTCGTTGCGACCGGTGGTCTGGCCCCGCTGGTGGCGCCGCTCTGCAGCACCATCGAGGCGGCCGACCCCGACCTCACGCTACGCGGGCTGCGCGCGGCGGCGGGCTACCTCGGCCTCGCGTGGTGAGTCGCGCTCGCGCCGCCGCCTATCGTCTGCTCGGTCCCCGGCTCGATTACGTGTTGCACCTCAGGCCGGCCGAGTGGCCGATCATGGCGGCGCACACGGTGGTGGGCTACCTGCTCGCGGTCGGGCTCGCCGGAGCGGCCCGCGGCGAGCGGGTCGCACCCGCGCTCCTGGGCCTACTGCTCTGGGTGGTTTGCCTCAACGGCGGCACCCTCGGGCTCAATAGCGCCTTCGATCGGGACGAGGGCGACATTGCCTACCTGCGCCATCCACCGCCTCCGCCCGCGAACCTCGCGGGCTTCAGTCTGGCGCTCATGGGCACCGGCCAGATTCTCGCGTTCCGACTCGCGGCGCCGTATCCGATGCTGTACGGCATCTGCTTCGTGCTCTCGCTCGCGTATTCGGTCCCGCCCCTCCGGCTCAAGGCCGTAGCCGGTGCCGACTGGCTCATCAACATGTGGGGTTTCGGGACGCTCACACCGGCGGCTGGCTGGGCGGCGACGGGCATGCCGTTCGAGCCTGCGCGGGGGCTGGTGCTGCTGGCGTTCTGTCCGTTGTTCGCGGCGCTGTATCCGCTGACGCAGCTGTATCAGGTGGAAGAGGATCTCCGCCGGGGCGATCGCACCCTCGCGTCGGCGCTAGGAATCAGGCGGAGTCTTTCGGTGGCCCTGGGCGCGGCGCTCGTTGCCGGGGCCATATTCGCCGCGGCCGGCGTACAGGCAGGCTGGCGCGGGACGGACGCCGCCTGGCGCTGGGCCGCGTTGGCCATCGCGCTCTGCGCGTGGGCGCTGGTGCTCGTGCCGTGGCGGTTGCACTGGGCACGATGGACGGCGGCAGAGCATCAGCGCGGCATGTACCAGGCCCTCGGGGCGTGGGCGGTCACCGACCTGGCCGTGGTGCTCGCCTGGGGGACCTGAGCCCTTGGCCGGCCGATCGCCCGTTGCGTATACTTCGCCATTCCTTCCCCTCCCGGAGACGGCATGCACCCGGCGGTAGAGCTGCGTACGGATCACGACCTGACCGACATCCCGGCCATCGTTGGAGGCTCGGTGAGACTCGGCCTGATCGAGAGCCTCATCGTGCTGCTGGTCTCGATCGTCTCGCACCTCCTGCCGAACGGCGCGTTGCAGACCGTGCTCCTTGCGCTCATCGTGCTCGCAGGCCTGGCCTGCGTGATCATGCTGCCGGGCATCTGGACCCGGCCGCAGACCATCGAGGGGATCGCCGGGGCGGCGGGCATCGGCCTGGGCGCGGCGATGGTGTTCATGCTCGTGGACGTCACACTGCTGCAGAACATCGGCACCTACGGACACCGCTGGTGGGACGTGGGGGGCGGCAGCAACTGGTGGTACCATCCGGTGTGGTGGATGGTGGGCACATTTCTGCCTTGGATGGGCGCCTGGATGCTCGCCATGCAGCTCGCTGGCGGCCGTGCGGTATCGCCAGGCGCTGCGTTCGGCCTCGTGATCGTCTGCAGTGTGGTGCTCGCCGTCCTCGCGGTGCTCGCGCACTTTCCTGGCGCGGCGTGGGGCATCGGCACGTTCGGGGTGGCGTTCCTGCCCGGCCTGGCCCTGGCCACACTGCTTTCGGGGCTGGGGATGAAGCGCGCCTGAGGCATGCGCTGGCTCCGGCTGGTCTTTCGCATCTTCGGTTGGCTGCTCACGCCGTTCCTGGCGTGGGCAGCTTCGTTTTTCGGTGCGGTGGCGGGAGCCCTGCTGGCCATGCGGGTGGACGATCCCATCGACGGTCTTGCCCTCACTGCCATTTGCGGCGCGGCGACCGGCTTTGCGGCGATCATCCTCTGGCTACGCTATCTCCGCGAGAATCCCGAGGCTCGCGAGGTGCTGGCCGTGACGGAGGATGGCACACCCGACACCGTCGAGCTGTCGGAGATCGGACGCGTCGACGGCGGGAGCCGAACCCCATGAGCCCTCGTGCACTCGCGGTCACGTGTGGACTCGGAAGCCTCGGGGCTGCCGGCATCGGCTGCCGTGACCATCCGCCGAACGCGACTGTGCGAGCAAGCGCCGCGGCGTCTGCAGCCACCCTGCCTGCGCCGGCGGATTCGCTCGTGGCCACGGCGCCCGGCGGGGCGCAGATCTGGCTCACGCTCGCCCGACACGACAGTGGCGCCGGGGGCCGCTGCGTCGCGCGCGCGGTGGAGATCCGCCGGGGCGCCACCCGGATCCCGGTGCCTCTGCTTTACACCACCACGACGCCCCAGCTCATCGGCGACACCGCGATGCGCGCGCGTCTCTCGCAGGGGTGCCGCCCGGGTGACAGCTACCTCGTGGACCTTCGAACCGGCCGGCCGGTGCGGGAGCATTCATGAGATGGATCATGGTCGGTTGCGCGATCGTGGGCTCGCTCTCGGCGCCGAGGCTGGTCGCCGCGCAGGGCATCGAAGGACAGGTGGGCCGGTTCTACCAGGAGGACGGCTGGACGATGTACCGTGTCGGCTTGAGCCGGCCGCTCGCGGGGCCGTTCAGCACGACCGTCCACGGCGATTACTGGCGCCGTGTGCGCGCCGACGCGGGCGCGTTCGGCGGTGTGGGACTGGATCTCAGCGCGTTCCGCGGTGGTGGAGCAGGCCCCTACCTCATCGGCGGCATCGGGGCGGGCCTTGGATCCGCGCACTCACAGGCATTCTCGAGCACCTGGACATCGTGGTCGGCCGGCCTGGGGTACGAGCTTGCGCCCGCCGAGTTTCTCCGCGTGGGCGCGGAGGGACGCTGGCGGCACATCTCGCTGGACCGGCGCGAGGGGTTCGAGTTTGCCGCGGGTCTCTCGATCAACCTCGGCGGTGGCGGCAAGGCATCACGGCCTCGCGCGCCCGCCGACCTGCTACCGACGGCCGCGAACGAGCCACCCGCCGGCGACCCACTGGAGAATGTCGCCGGCGGTAGCGTCGTGGCAGGACGCCTTCCGACGACCTCGCCGCCGGTCGCGACTCCCACCACCGCACGGCCGCTCCGGCTTGCCGACTCGGTCGTCGCGACGGCGACTTCGGTGATGGGCCGTCCCTACGAATACGGCGGTACGGGCGCGGACGGCGGGGGGTTCGATTGCTCTGGACTCATCCAGTACGCCTATGCCCACCACGGCATCAGCCTGCCGCGAACAAGCGCGGAGCAGGCCAGGGAAGGGAAGTCCGTGAAGAAGGACCCGACCAAGCTTCGGCCGGGAGACCTGCTCACCTTCTCCAACCGGGGCGGCCCCGTCACCCACATTGGCCTCTACGTGGGCGATGGGCGCTTCATTCACAGCGCCACGCGCGGGGTGCAGGTGAGCGCCCTGAGCGCTGACGACCCCTACGGTCGCTGGTGGTACACCCGCTGGGTGGGAGTGCGCCGGATCCTGCCATAGGCGGGCGCGGAGCATCGGTCACACGAACCGCTCACCCCAGTTTCGACCGGCTCTAATGCACCGAGGGCGGACCCCTTACGGCGTCCGCCCTCGGTGCATTTTCCAGGGGCACGAGAATCAGTGCTGGTGGGACTCCGCCGCGGGCTGGGCCTGCATCTGCCCGTGGCCCATCTGCCCGTGGTCCATTTGCATCGCGTCGTGCCCCTCGTGGCCCGCCTGCCCGGTGTCGCCCCGAACCTGGAGTGAGGCCAGGTCCCGCTGATAGGTCGGGTTCGTGGGGTCGATCTGCGGCCACTTGCTCATGTCGTCAGGCACGAACAGGCCAACCATGTGCGCCATGGCGCCCTTGATCCGGGTTTCGTTGGTGGGGTTGTCGTAGTCGCCCACGACCCGGTAGCGGTGGCCGGCCTCGAGCTTGAGTCCATCGCCGCTCACGCCGAACAGTCGGCGGCTGATCTTGGTGACCTTGCCCTCCGGGTCGCGCGTGCTCTTGACGCTCGTCAGCACCTTGCCGCTCTCCGCGTCCTCGAGCCGCACATCCACGCCGTAGTCGTGCATGTGGCCACCGACTCCCAGGAGGCGCCCGCCCACCGGCAGCGTGAACTCGTATGCCTTGGAGGACTTGCCCGGGGGCACATCGAACGTGTTGCTGGCGCCGACGGTGAGGTTGACGTCCATGTAAATGGGCATGGAGTTGACGGGCCGAGGATTCTGATTCTTCGGCGTCCACAGCATCGTCACCTTCAGATAGACGCCGTCGAGGTCTTTCCCGGTGTCGTTGTGCCAGGCCACGTACATGCCAAGGTTCATTCCGGGGCTCATCGGGACGCCGATGGTCTTGGGGACGCTCACCTCTTCGTCGGTCTCGGTGCCTGCCCCCATCAGCCGTTCGGCCGCGTCATACAGGAGCTGACGCCGGCTGAAGTTCACCATGATCAGATGGTGCATCACATGGCGAGGCACTTCATGGCCCTGTGCGTCGCTCAGCGCCACGCGGAAGCCGCGGAACCAGCCATCGATGGGCCACACGAACCGCTGCACGGGCGTGTCGTGCGACATCCCGAGGTTCATCATCATGTGCTCGTCCATCGGCGGCATGTTGGGCAGATCGTACGGCCCGGCGGTGATGATGAACTCGTGCTTGGACGAGTCCACGGTGACTTTGACCGTCGCCGGGGGGACCGGTTTGGGGCCGGCGACCGCACTGGCGGCCAGCATCAGACTCCACAACATCGCAGGGACTCCGCGAAGAGGGACGGACGGCCATCATGGCGTTGCGTTGCTTTCGGCCGTCGGGCAAGTTACGCGCGTTCCACCGACACAGCGGATTCGGGCGTACAGGCGTGCGGAACTTCAGAGGGCGTGGGGGCAATGTCAAGCAGCCGAACGTGGCGACTGCTCGCGTGCATTCTGTTGGTCGGACGGACAGGGGCCGCGGCGGCGCAGGATCGCGTGTTCCCGCGCGTGCCGGCGTTCGAGCTCCCCGAGGCGTCGCCGCGTGTGCACGGTATCGTGGGGCGTGTCATCTCCGCCCGGCGGGGCGACAGCGACTTCGGCGCCGAGCCCGAAGCGGACGTGGGGATCGGTGAGAACTTCCCGGTGCTCGCCTTGCGCGAAGGTCCCCGGCCCCTGACGCTGGGCTTCGGCACCCAGGTGTACGGCCGGTTCAGCCTGGGCGACAAGAAGAGCGCCCTGATCAGCAACGACTGGGTCGTCGAGCTTAACACCACCGCGCTGCTCGGCGCGTGGTCGCTCACCGGCGAGATCTATCACGAAAGCAGTCACCTCGGCGACGAGTACAGCGAGCGCTTCGGAGAAACGCGGCTCGACTGGACCCGCGAGGTTGCCGCCGCCTGGGTGAGCTACGGCCGGGGCCCGCTCCGAGTGACGGGCAATCTGAGCTACGTCCTCATCGATCAGCTCGATCTGGACCGGCCGGGCGGCGCGCTGGCGGCGGACTACGAGGGCCGACCGTTCGGCCGACTGCTCGGCGCCCCCGTCCGAGCCGTCGGCGGCGTGTTCTTCGAAAGCTGGGCCGCGACGAGCTGGCGGGTGAGCACCTCGGCCAAGCTGGGAATCGCGCTGGCCCGGGCCGACGGGGGGCGTCAGATCGGGCTCGCGTTGATTGCGCACGACGGTCTGTCCACCCAGCGACAGTTCTTTCGGCGTGAAAGCCGGTATATCGGTGGCGAGCTGCGCTTCGACCTGTAGCGCACCTCTCACCGCCCTCTCACCACCCGCCGCTCGGCTCCCGGCTGTCGCTCTGACCGACTCCCTGTCGTTCACTCCTCGCACGGTCTCACGGGACTGCCGAAATGGCCCGGAATCGCGGTCCCGGGCTTGCCCATGCCATCGCGATCGCCGGCCGCTTGACAGAGGGCCTCACCGCCTTATCTTTGCGACCAGTTTTGGCACTCTGCCATGTTGAGTGCTAACGCCTTGTGAGTTACTGGCTTATACCACCCCAAAAAAGTGCTGTGGAGGACAGAGATGGCGACTGCGACCAAGGCCAAGCCCAGTCTCAAGATCCAGCCGCTCGAGGACCGTGTGGTCATCGCGCCGGCCGAGGAGGCGGAGTCGATGCGCGGCGGCCTGTACATCCCGGACACCGCCAAGGAGAAGCCCACGCAGGGCGAGATCCTGGCGGTCGGCCCCGGCCGCTTCGAGAAGGGCGCCCGAGTCCCGATGGAGCTCAAGGTCGGTGACCAGGTGATCTACGGGAAGTACAGCGGTACCCCGTACACCTTCGACGGCGAAGAGTACGTGATCATCAAGGCGAGCGACGTGCTCGCCAAGCTCGGCTGATTCCAGCTCGTCCCCACCAAGGAGAAACACAGATGGCTGCGAAGGAGCTTCTCTTCAATACCGACGCCCGCGCCAAGCTCAAGCGGGGTGTCGACGCTCTGGCCGAGGCGGTCAAGGTGACGCTCGGCCCCAAGGGCCGGAATGTCGTCATCGATAAGAAGTTCGGCTCGCCCACGGTCACCAAGGACGGTGTCACCGTGGCCAAGGAGGTCGAGCTCACCGACCCGATCGAGAACATGGGCGCGCAGATGGTCAAGGAGGTCGCCACCAAGACCTCGGACCTCGCCGGCGACGGCACCACCACCGCCACCGTGCTCGCGCAGGCGATCTTCCGCGAGGGCCTCAAGAACGTCACCGCGGGCGCCAACCCGATGGAGCTCAAGCGAGGCATCGACCGCGCGGTCGAGACCATCGTCGAGCAGCTCAAGACGCTGTCGGTCCCCTCGGCCGGCAAGAAGGAGATCGCCCAGGTCGGTACCATCTCCGCGAACAACGACAAGGAGATCGGGAACCTGATCGCCGAGGCGATGGAGAAGGTCGGCAAGGACGGCGTGATCACGGTCGAGGAGGCCAAGGGGCTCGAGACCACGCTCGAGACCGTTGACGGCATGCAGTTCGACCGCGGCTATCTCTCGCCCTACTTCGTCACCGATCCGGAGAAGATGGAGGCCGTCCTGGAGGATGCCTACCTTCTGATCCACGACAAGAAGATCTCGGCGATGAAGGAGCTGCTCCCGGTGCTGGAGAAGGTGGCCCAGAGCGGCCGACCCCTCCTGATCATCGCCGAGGACATCGAGGGCGAGGCGCTGGCCACGCTGGTGGTGAACAAGCTGCGCGGCACGCTCAAGGTGGCCGGCGTCAAGGCGCCCGGCTTCGGCGACCGCCGGAAGGAGATGCTCCGCGACATCGCCGTCCTGACCGGCGGCCAGGTGATCTCGGAGGAGGTCGGCTTCAAACTCGAGAACGCCACCCTCAACGATCTCGGCCGCGCCAAGCGGGTCGTGATCGATAAGGACAACACGACGATCGTCGACGGCCGGGGTAAGGAGGATTCGATCCAGGGCCGCATCAACGAGATCAAGGGTGCGATCGACAAGGCTACCAGCGACTATGACCGCGAGAAGCTGCAGGAGCGGCTGGCCAAGCTCTCGGGCGGCGTGGCGGTGATCAACGTCGGGGCCGCGACCGAGACCGAGATGAAGGAGAAGAAGGCCCGCGTCGAGGACGCCCTGCACGCGACCCGCGCGGCCGTGGAAGAGGGCATCGTGGCCGGCGGCGGCGTGGCGCTCATCCGCGCGCAGTCGGCGCTGGACAAGCTGCGCGGTACCGACGACGAGAAGATCGGCGTCGACATCGTGCGGCGGGCGCTCGAGGAGCCCATCCGGATGATCGCCCAGAACGCGGGGGCCGAGGGCTCGATCGTGGTCGCGCGGGTGAAGGAGTCGAAGGAGAAGAACTTCGGCTACAACGCCGCGAGCGACAGCTACGAAGATCTGGTCAAGTCGGGTGTCATCGATCCGACCAAGGTCACCCGCACGGCGCTGCAGAACGCGGCGTCGATCGCCGGCCTCCTGCTGACCACCGAGTGCGTGGTGGTCGAGAAGAAGGAAGAGAAGCCGGCGCCGGCCGCGCCTCCGGGCGGCGGCATGGGCGGGATGTACTAAACCCGCTCCCGAAAACAAATGCACGAACAAACCGCCCCGGGCACGACCGCTCGGGGCGGTTTGCCTCTCGTGTGGCGGACGCGCCCGCGGCGCGGGCGGAACGATGGCCCTCGGGCAGGCGGTCGCCGACAGCGTGAGGCAGTGAGACTGGCCGCCTGATCCGGTCGTTCCATGAGCACGTGGCTCGTCCGACGCCGCCGGTCACCGCCGGCACTTCCACAGGGGATCCCGATGCCTCGCTCCGCGTTTCGCATCCTCGTGCTCGCCCTGGCGGCCGCGCTGCTCCCGGCCGCCGCCTCGGCGCAGAGGGTCTCGCTCTCACCTACGATTGGGGTCTATATCCCGACGACCGAGCTGGTCAAGGCCGCCAACGGCGAGACGTTCAAGCAGGAGGTCGGGCTCGCGGTCGGCGGCCGGCTCTTGCTCACCTTCAGCCCGCGGTTCGGCATTCTGACCACGGGCACCTATGTGCCGAGCAATCTCAAGATCGACCTGCAGACCGGCGAGCAACCGAAGGAGAAGGCCAATCTGTTCTTCGGCTCTGTGCGCGCCACCTACTTCGTGCTGCCGGTGACGGCCCCGGTGTGGTTCAACCTGAGCGGCGGCGGGAGCTACGTCCGCCGAAGCGGTGAGGCCTATCAAGACCAAACCGATAAGGACGACATCGGCGGCGTGGTGGGCACCGCGGTGGGATTCCACCTGGGAAGCCTGCTGAGCTTCTACGTAGCGGCAGACGACTACATCTACGGCACCCGCATCGACCAGACCACCTTCGAGACCGACAAGAAGACGCAGAACGACGTGCACCTGTCCGTCGGGTTCGGCATTCCGCTGAACAGCGGCGGGCGCTGAGGCGTTGGTCGCCGTGCCCCGCGAGGTTAGACTTGTGCCGGGTTCCGGCAGCGCGCCGGACGTCATCTCGGGGGGCACGTGAAACTCGGCTGGATCGTGGCGGCGGCCATGCTCGGGATCCCGAGTGCAGGCGCCGCCCAACAGACGGCGATTCTCGGCACGTGGAAGTTCGATCTCACGCAGGACCAGAAGAAGGAAGGACCACGCATCGTCATCGTGCGGCCAGATAGCAGCGCCAGCTACGGCACGCAGACAGTTCGGTGGCGGCTCGTGGGCGACAGCTTGGCCCTCGCGCTCGGCGGGGAGTGGGTCAACTACAGCCTCAAGCTCAAGGGCAAAAGCCTGACGCTATCCGGCGGCGACCTGAACGAGCCGGTCACCTTTCATCGCGTCGGGCCGCCGAGTCCGCGCCCGGACTCGGTGCCAATTCCCCCCGACCCGGCCACCCAGCCCTCCTAGACCCGCTTCGCCATCCGATTGCCGTGGGCGACCCGGCCAGATCACCCGGCGCTCAGCGGAAGAAGCAAGAATGCGACGAGGGACCCGGCCAGGGTCCCTCGTCGCGTCTGACGGCACGGCGGATCTCGCTTAGACCGCTAGAGCGCCAGCAGCAGTTGCGTCCGGCCCGGTCCTCGAATGTCGATCGGCGAGAGCGGCGCATCCTGAGGCGCCACGTGCAGGGCGCCGGCGAATCCGACCCGGCGCAGGGCGGGGGTGACCGTCGCTCGAGCCTCGGCCGCCGTGTTGCACCGCTGACTGAGGTGCGCCAGCACCACGACTGAGAGCCCGGGATGGTGGAGCTCGGCGAGGAGCTCGGCGGCGGCCCGGTTGGACAGGTGGCCGCCGGAACCGGCAATGCGCCGCTGAACCACGGGCGGATACCCGCTGGTCCGGAGCGCGACCTCGTCGTGGTTGGCTTCGAGCACCAGAGCCGTGAGGTCCCGGAGCAGATAGCGCACCGCGGCCGTCGGCCGACCGAGGTCGTACGCGACGCCCACGCCGGTGCCGTCGGCGGTGCGGACCGCAAGCGCGAGCGGCTCCGCGGCGTCGTGGCTGGTGGGGCAGGCGCGGACCCGGAACGGTCCGAGCTCCAGCGATGCCTGCAGCCCAAGGCCCAGGCAGGTGGCCGCACCCATCCGACGGGTGAGGCGCTGCCAGGTGCCGGGTGCGGTGAGCACCGGCACGTCCAGATCCCGGGCAAGGCGCGGGGCGCCGCACGCGTGGTCGCCGTGCTCGTGCGTGAGCGCGATGCCCGCCACGCGGCCGAGATCCAGTCCGGATGTCTCGGCTCGGCGCTCGATCTCACGGGCGCTGAACCCGGCGTCGAGCAGCAACGCCACGCCGTCCGCCTCGACCGCGAAGCAATTGCCGCGCGAGCCCGAACCCAGGACATGTAGGCGCATCATGCGACCGTCCCCATGCCGCGGGCGAACGTCCGCTCCAACGAGCGGCGCCGCTCAGGCGTGAGCGCCACGTTCCGGCGCGCCATGACCCGCTCGGCGACGACCAGAAAGCCGTCCGGGGTGACCCGTGCGTCCCCCGCGGCGCCCCAGGCAAAAGGGGGAACGAACTTGGGCGGACTCGAGGGGCCGAAGACGTTCGCCCCGGCGGACACCACGGTGCCGGTGCCCAGCATGGTGCCGATGGCGGTCTTGGCGTGGTCGCCGAACAGGGTGCCAAGGTTCTGGCGACCAGTCTCGATGCGGATCCCGGCCACCTCGAGCCGCACGGGACCGTACGTGTTCTTGAGGTTCGACGTGGTGGTGAGCGCGCCGAGGTTCACCCACTGGCCAACGACGCTGTGGCCGACGAACCCGTCGTGGCTCTTGTTGGCATAGCCGAGGAAGACGCTGGCGGAAACCTCGCCATGGACGCGGCACTCCGGGCCGAAGGCCGATGCCCGGATGAATCCGCCGAGCAGCTTCGAGCCCGCCCCGGCGAAGACGGGCCCCTCCAGTCTCGTCCCGTGGCGCACCTCGACCCCCGCTTCGAGCACGACGGCGCCGTGGCGAACGTCGAACACGACCCCGGGTTCCACGGCGGCGCCCATCACCACCACGTGGGCGGGGTCGCCCAGGACGATGCTGCCCGGCGGAACACCAGTGGATGGCGCGGCCCGTAAATCGGCGCAGTCCTCGCCCAGGTAGCGTTCGAGCGCGGTCACGAGGTCGAAGCTTCCCCGCAGCACCAGGCCCTCGATGTCCTGGGCCTCGCCCCGCTCGTGTGGGCCCTCCCATCGTTCACCCGCCGGAACCAGCCAGGCCACGGTACGATCGCCATGGCGGAGCCGGCCGGCGGCGCTCGGCTCCAGCACCTCGTCGATCCGATCTCCGGTCGGGACCACCCATGACGCGGCGACCACGGCCGGCCCGTTGACCGGCCCGACGGCCCGAACCGGGGGCTCGTCGCCCTCGTGGAACCCTTCCACGTGCGCTCCCAGGATTGCGACGGCATCGCTCTGGCAGGCGGCCTCCCATCGCTCGCGAATGCGCCAGGCGCCGGCCCTGAGCTCCGCGATAGGCCGCACGCCCGCGAAGGGCGCCCATGCGGCGCCCGCATCCGAGGGCTCGAGCAGATAGAGCGCCGTCATTCCTCGATGTCGCGGACCTCTTGGGGGAGGATATCGAGCAGCTGCTTCATTTCGGCGGCACGTTCGGTGGGCATGATCAGCACGCGGCCGTTCGCCTGCACCACGACGAGATCCTTCACACCCCACAAGACCACGGGGTCGCGCTGTGACCAGACGATGCAGTCGTGCGTGTCCTTGAGCACGCCGCGTCCGACCAGGACGTTGCCGCTGGGGTCCTTGGGGCGCACCCGGGCCAGCGCCTGCCAGGTCCCGACGTCATCCCAGGCAAAGGCGCCGCTCACCACGGCCACGGCGTCGCTCCGCTCGAGCAGGCCGACGTCGATCGAGATGGGCGTCACGGTGCGGAAAAAGCCACCGACGTCACCCTGTTCGAGTTGCGGGATCGCGCTGCCAATCTCAGGGGTATGCCGCTCCACCTCCGCCAGCAGCCGCACGGCGGTCCAGGCGAACAGCCCGCTGTTCCAGAGCGCGCCCGCCGCCATGAGATCGAGCGCGGTGGCGGCGTCCGGTTTCTCGGAAAAACGTGCCACGGTGCGCGCGCCGTCGCTGAGTGCTGCCCCAGGCACGATGTACCCATAACCGGTCTCGGGCCGCGACGGAACCACCCCCACGGTGACCAGGCGGTCATGTGTCCGGGCGGCGTGCAACGCGGCATCGGCCGTGCGACGAAACGCGACCGCGTCGCCCACGACCCAATCGGCGTGGAGCGAGAGCACCTCCGCCTCGGCATCACGCCGCCGCGCCTCCCACGTCGCCCAGATGAGCGCGGGTGCGGTCGACGCGGCGCGCGGCTCGACCAGGTAATTCTCGGTGGGAAGGTTCAGCAGCGGGCGCAGCCGCTCGGCGAGGCTTTTCCCGGCCACCACGAGCACGCGTTCGCGGGGGATTAGACCGGTGAGGCGCTCCACCGATTCCTCCGCGGTGGACGCGGCCCCCGAGAGGGGCAGCAGCTGCTTCGGGGTCCGAGGTGTGCTGAGCGGCCAGAACCGGGTGCCCGAGCCGCCGGCGAGAAGAACGGCCCAGCGCATCAGAGCAGCGTGGCCAGCGCCGCACGATGCTGGCGCAGATCGTACAGCAGCGGGCCGATATCCGCGTCGGCGCGGGCGAGGAGGGCCAGCCAATCGTCCGCGCCAGCGCGGGCCAGGATCAGCAGGCCGCGCCCGTACTCGAGTACGCCCGTGGTGACCTCGCCAAGGCCGGCCCCCTCGCCGAGTCGGCTCGCGTGGCGCGCCACCGTGGCGGCGAGGGCGGCCACGGTGTCGGCGTCGAGGCTCGCCTGTGCGGCGTGCTCGATCGGCAAACCGTCGCCGCTCAGGAGCAGGACGCCCTCCACGCCGTCGCGGGCAGCGAGCTGTTGGACCACCTCACTCAACGGCATCACGGGATCGAGCTCCGGGGCAGCGGGAAACGTGCGCAACGTAAGTAACGCCGTTGGTCGAAGTCAAGAAACGAGTGGCAGTTGACCCCCCTTCGCGCGGGCCTTAACGTTCCCCTTCCATGCACCGAATTCCGCGGCTCCTCGGCTATCTCGCACTCGGCGTCGCCATCGCCTGCAACAATCCGAACGCGCTCGGCGACCCCACGGAGATCAACAGCGTCGACACCGTCACGCTCGGCGCCATCGAGGGGACGCCCATCTCCACGCCCAGCGGATTCAACATCGCGACCGGCGCACTCCGCATCGACACGTCGGTGAATTTCGAGTTTGCCTACAACGTGCGCCTGCTGTCCGACGGCACCTACCAGCGCGTGTTCCTGCCCCGCGCCGCGCTCGGCCTGGCCTCCACCACGACCGCCAATCCGGGACTCCAGGCCCAGACGCGGACCTTCGACGCCATCGACCGCGCGCCGAGCAACGGCTACACCGCGGACTCGGCCGTGCCCATCGAGGTCGGCCAGCGGTATGTGGTACGGTCCCGGGTGGTCTGCTCGGCACTCGGCGTGCCGCTGTACGGCAAGCTCGAGATCCTGAGCTTCCAGGACAGCACCGTCACCTTCAGGGTGCTGGCCGACCTGAATTGCGGCTTCAGGGATCTGCTTCCCGGCCTGCCCAAGAACTGAGCGTCCGTGATCGATCTCAAGCGTCTCCGCCAGGATCCTGACGGGAGCCGTGCCGCGCTCCTCCGCCGGCGTGACCCGTCCGTGGGCGCGCTGCTCGACGGCATCCTCGAGCTCGATCGGCAGCGCCGCGAGCTGCTGGTGCGGGTGGAGACCCTCAAGGCCGAGCGCAACGCGGCGAGCGAGGAGGTGGCCCGGCGGAAGCGCGCGGGTGAGCCCGCCGACGGCTTCATGGCGACGCTCAAGGCATCGGGCGACGAGGTGAAGTCGCTGGACGCGCGGTTGCGCGAGCTCGAGCAACAGCTCGACCAGCGCGCGCTCGCACTCCCCAACTTTCCAGCCTCCGACCTCCCGGACGGCGACGCGTCGCAGAACCGGGTGGTGCGCACCTGGGGCCAGCCGCCGACGTTCAACTTCGTGGCGCGCCCGCACTGGGAGGTCGGCACCGCGCTCGGGATCCTCGATCTGCCGGCCGGTGCCAAGATCACGGGAAGCGGGTTCCCCGTCCTCATGGGTGTCGGCGCCCGACTGGTACGCGCGCTCGCGGCCTTCATGCTCGACCTGCACACCCGCGAGCACGGCTACACCGAGGTGACGGTGCCGTACCTCGTGAACCGGGCCTCGCTCATCGGGACCGGGCAGCTACCCAAGTTCGAAGAGGACCTCTACGCCGTGCCCGCCGACGAGCTCTTCCTGATTCCGACGGCGGAGGTGCCGGTCGCCAACATCCACCGCGACGAGATCCTGGAGGCCGCCGACCTCCCGCGCGGGTACTGCGCCTGGACGCCGTGTTTTCGGCGCGAGGCCGGGGCGCACGGCAAAGACACGCGCGGGCTCATCCGGGTCCATCAGTTCGACAAGGTGGAGCTGGTCCGGTTCGCCCGCCCCGAGGACTCGGACGTGGAGCACCAGCGGCTCACCGGTCACGCGGAGGCCGTGCTGCAGCGGCTCGGGATCCCGTACCGAGTGGTCGAGCTCGCCGCCGGCGATACCGGGTTCACCAGCGCGCGCACCTACGACCTCGAGGTCTGGGCCGCTGGCGTCGGCGGCTGGCTCGAGGCGTCGAGCTCGAGCACCTGCACCGATTTTCAAGCCCGGCGCGCCAACATCCGGTATCGGCCCGCGCCCAAGGCCAAGCCCGAGTTCGTGCACACCCTGAACGCCTCGGGCGTGGCGTTTCCCCGCACGATCATCGCCCTCCTGGAGAACAACCAAGCGGCCGATGGGTCGGTGCGGGTGCCGGAGGCACTGGTGCCGTACCTGGGTGTGGACCGCCTGGTGCCCCGTGCGTAGGGAGCGGCTGCAGCGGCTCGCTCCCGCTGTCGCAGTAACGCTCGTGGCCGTGCTCGCGGCCCTGAGCCTGGGATCGGGGCTGTTGGTCCTCCGCCATTTCAGGGCGGACGCCACGGCGACGAGCCGACTCTACTCCGGCGTCTTCGGCGGTCTCAACGATCCGCGGCCCGGCGCCGAGGCGGACGCCCTGCTGCGGCTCGGCGCCCAGGTGCGGGCCCTCGGCCTTCCACTGGTGGTCACCGATACGACAGGCCGAGTCACCGCCGCGGCCAACCTCCCTTTCCAGGCGCCCCTCGACGATCCCCGCGTGGAGGCCTACGCGGCGCGACTGGACCGATGGAACCCGCCGATCGTGGATCCGAGCGTCGGAACGGTGCACTACGGGCCGCTGCCCGCCCAGCGCAACCTCACCACGCTCGCGATTCTCCAGGGCCTCACCATCGCGGTGATGGTCGCGGTGGCCGTCTTCGCCTATCGCAGTGCGATGGCGGCGCAACGTGACCGCCTGTGGGTGGCGATGGCACGGGAGGCGGCGCATCAAATGGGCACACCGCTCACGAGCCTGCAGGGCTGGATCGAGCGGGTGCGCTCGCGGCCTGCGCCGCCCGCCGACCTGGCCGAACACCTGGCGGCGGATGCGGAGCGCCTCGACCGCGTCGCCCAGCGATTCGAACGGATCGGCAACCCCGCCAAGCGCGAGCCTGTCGGGCTGGGCGCGCTGGCCGACCGGGTGGCCGGCTACTTCCGTCCGCGCCTCCCCAAGCGCGCCAACCCGATCGAGCTGCGGCTGGAAGCGCCGGGGATGGGGCCGATGGTCGTCGGCGACGCGGTGCTGCTGGAATGGACTCTCGAAGCGTTGGTGAAAAACGCCATCGACGCTCTGCAGGGCCGCGCGGGACCGATTATCCTGCGAGTCGGCGCCGAGCAGGGCATGGGTGAGATCCGCGTCATCGACGATGGGCCGGGCATCCCGCGCGACATCCGCCGCACGCTGTTTGAGCCGGGGATCACCACCAAGCGCGGTGGCTGGGGCATCGGCCTCGCGCTCGCGCGTCGCGTAGTCGAAGACGCCCATCGTGGCGCCCTGGCGTTGGAACCGACCGACAAGGGAGCAAGCTTCGTGATTCGCATTCCGCTGGCGGAGTCCGCCGCGTGATCGATACGCCCGCACCCGAGCTCGAGCGTGCGCTCAACCCGGCACAGCAGGAGGCCGTCGATCACGTCCACGGTCCGATGCTGGTGCTCGCGGGCGCGGGCTCGGGGAAGACCCGGGTGCTGACCACGCGCATCGCGCACCTGATCGACCGGCACGGTGTGCCGCCCGACCGGATCTTCGCCGTGACCTTCACCAACAAGGCGGCGGGCGAGATGAAGCACCGGATCGGGCGCCTGCTCGCGCGCGATCCGTCGGGCCTATGGATCGGCACGTTCCACTCGCTGTCCGCGCGGCTCCTGCGGCGCGAGGCGCCACGGCTCGGCTTCGGATCGCAGTTCACGATTTACGACGAGGACGACCGACTCAGCCTCATCAAGCGACTCATGGACCAGCGCAGCCACTCGACCAAGTTGTTTCCCCCTCGTGCGGTCCAGGCGCTCATTTCGAGCGCCAAGAACCGCATGGTGGCGCCCGCCGAGCTGGCCGCGAGCGCGGGGCCGTTCGATCGCCTGGTCCAGGTGGCCGCCGACGTGTACGCCGCCATGGGCCCGGCGCTCAAGGCGGCGAACGCGATGGACTTCGATGACCTCCTGCTCCACCCGCTCACCCTGTTCGCCGAGCACCCCGATCGACTGGAGCTCTACCGGAACAAGTTCAGCTTCATCCTGGTGGACGAGTTCCAGGACACGAACCGGGCGCAGTATCAGCTCATTCGCCGGCTCGGCGCACACGGCAACGTGTGCGTCGTGGGCGATGACGACCAGTCCATCTACGGCTGGCGGGGCGCCGACGTCCGGAACATGCAGGACTTTCTCAAGGACTTTCCGGGCGCTCGCCTGGTGCGACTGGAGGAGAATTACCGCTCCACGCAGGTGGTGCTCGACGCGGCCAACGGCGTGATCGCGGAGAACTCGGGGCGCCTGGGGAAGACGCTCACCACACGCCGGCAGGGCGGCGAGCCGGTGACGCTGGTGGCCGCGGCCGATGAGCGCGACGAGGCGGAGTGGGTGGTCCGCGAGCTCGAGCGCCGCAGCGCGGCAGGGGACTGGTCGTACGCCGACATGGCGGTGCTATACCGCACGAATGCGCAGTCCCGTGCGCTCGAGGAGGCCTTTCGACGCGCGGGCATCCCCTATCGCCTGATCGGGTCGATCAGCTTCTACGAACGGCGCGAGGTGAAAGACCTGCTCGCCTACCTGCGGCTGCTCACCAACCCCGCAGACGACGAGGCGTTTCTACGTGCGGTCGGCGTGCCGCGGCGCGGGCTGGGCGAAACCAGCCTCGCGACGCTCGAGCGCACCGCGGCCCAATGGCACAAGCCGCTGCTCGCGACGGCGGCGGGCGCGGACGCCGTCCCCGACCTCCGCCCCAACGTGCGGGAGGCATTTCGCGCTTTCGCCACGTTCATCCACAGCCATGCCGACCGGCTCCGCGACCGCCCGCCGGCCGACGTGCTCGAGGCGATCATCCGCGCCATCGACTACGAGGCGCTGCTGCACGCCGAGGGGCCCGAGGGAGCGGACCGCTGGGAAAACGTGCGCGAACTCGTCGCCAGCGCGGCGAACTGGTCCGAGGTCGTCACCGAGAACGCCGACGGGACACCGCTCGAGCGGTTTCTCGCCGAAGCGGCCTTGCTGTCGTCGGCCGACAGCGTGGTCGGACGCGATGACGGCGTCACGCTGATGACGCTCCACACGGCCAAGGGCCTCGAGTGGCCGGTCGTCGTGCTCACGGGCATGGAGCACGGTCTCTTCCCGCTGGCACGGGCCGAGGAGCAGCCAGATGGCCTGGAAGAGGAGCGGCGGCTGTGCTATGTCGGCCTGACCCGCGCGAAAGACAAGCTCTATGTCACCTGGGCCCGGGCGCGACGGCGAGGCGGCGAGCTCCGGCCCGGCATTGCGTCGCGGTTCCTGCGGGCGCTGCCGCCGGCGATCCTGGACGAGCGGCGCACGACCTCGCTCTGGGCGCCCGACTGGCGCTCGGCCGGCCGCGCCCAACGCCGGCCGGGCGAGTCGGCGCTGGGCCGCGCCGATCGGTTCGTCGCCCCACGGATCGAAGCGGCGTCGAACCCGCCCGACGACGCGTCACAGGATGCGCCGCGCTACGTGAAGGGCGAGCGGGTTCGCCACCGCCGGTTCGGCAGCGGCACCATCCAGGGGCTCACCGGCACGGGCCGGGACCTCAAGGTGTCGGTCGTGTTTGACGACGCGGAGGTCGGCGTGAAACAGCTGCTCGTCGCCTACGCGGGGCTCGAGCGCGAGTGGGAGAGCGCGTGAGCATCGGCCGGGACGAGGTCGTCCACGTCGCCACCCTGGCCGAGCTGGCGGTGAAGGACGAGGACCTACCGCGCCTCGTGGAGCAGCTCAACCGGATCGTGGACTACGTGGCGCAGCTCGAACGCCTCCCGGCCGATGGCGGCGGTGAGGCGGGTACGGTCCCGGTCTTTCTGCCGGGTCCCGACCAGGTCACGCTCAGGGAGGACGCCCCAGGATCCGTGCCGCTGGCCCGACCGCCCGCCGAGTTCGCGCCCGAGTTCGCCGACGGATTCTTTCTCGTTCCGCGCCACGGGGCGATGGAGGACCTGTGAGCGCGGCGGCCGTCGCGCGTGAGACCGGCACGCGTCTCGCCGCGGCCGAGACCGCCGGACTGAACGCCACGCTTCACTGGTCTCGGGAGGGGCTCGACGCCGAGGCGCGCCGGGTGGACGGCATGCCGCCGGGCGGAGCACTCCGCGGGATGCCGATCGCCCTCAAGGACAACATCGTCACCACCGACGCACCGACCACGTGTGCCTCCCGAATCCTCGCCGGCTACGTCTCGCCGTACGAGGCAACCGTCGTCACCCGACTCCGCGCCGCCGGCGCAATGATGGCCGCCAAGGCGAACATGGACGAGTTCGCCATGGGCTCCTCGACCGAGCACTCCGCGTTCGGCCGAGTGAAGCACCCCCTGGACCCAGACCGCGTCCCGGGTGGGAGCTCGGGCGGGTCGGCGGCGCTGGTGGCGGCCGGGGTGGTGCCGGCAGCGCTCGGCTCGGAGACCGGCGGCTCGGTCCGCCAGCCGGCCAGCTTCTGCGGGATCGTCGGTGTGAAGCCGAGCTACGGCCGCGTGAGCCGGTTCGGCCTGGTCGCGTTCGGCTCGTCGCTCGACTGCGTCTCGGTATTCGGGCGCAGCGTGGACGAGGCCGCGCGCGTGCTCGTGGCCATGAGCGGACATGACCCGCTCGACCGGACGACGCTGGATCGACCGCCGCTGCCGCGCCCCGAGCCGCGCCGCGATCTGGCGGGCCTCCGCATCGGGTTGCCACGCGAATATTTCCCGGGCGACCTCCATCCCGGCGTCGCCGCAGGCCTCGAGCGCACCAGGCGCGCCGTCCGGGAGCTCGGCGCCGAGCTGGTCGACGTCTCACTTCCTCACTCGGCATTTGCCGTCCCGACCTACTACATCGTGGCGCCGGCGGAGGCGGCCGCGAACCTGGCGCGCTACGATGGCGTCCGATACGGTCCGCGCCGGGTCGGCCGGGCGGGCGACCTGAGGTCGCTCTATCAGGCCACCCGCGGCGAAGGCTTCGGGCCGGAGGTGCAACGGCGCATTCTGGTCGGTACGTACGTCCTGAGCGCCGGCTACTACGACGCCTACTATCGCAAGGCGCAGCGGGTGCGCCGCCTGATCGCCGAGGACTTCCGGCGCGCTTTTGCCGGCGGCGTGGACCTGCTGCTCACGCCCACCACGCCGACGCCCGCGTTCCGCGCGGGTGCGAAGACCGGCGATCCCGTCGCGATGTACTTGGCCGACATCTTCGTCTGTGCCATCAGCCTGGCTGGCCTGCCCGCGCTGAGCCTTCCGGTCGGCCGGAGCGAGGGCCTTCCGGTGGGAGCGCAACTCATCGCCCCGTTCTTCGAGGACGCGCGGATGCTGGCCGCCGCCGCCGTGATCGAGCAGGCCGTGGCCGCAGACACGGAAGTCCGCTGATGACGTGGGAGACGGTGATCGGTCTCGAGGTACACGTCCAGCTGCGCACGCGTACCAAGATGTTCTGCGGCTGCCGGACGACGTTCGGCGATGCGCCGAACACCTATGTGTGCCCCACCTGCCTGGGCCTCCCCGGCGCACTGCCGATGCCGAACGCCGAGGCCGTACGGCTCGCGACGCGCGCTGCCCTCGCGCTCGAGTGCACGGTCCATACGACGAGCGTGTTCGCGCGGAAGCACTATTTCTATCCCGACCTCCCGAAGGGCTACCAGATCTCCCAGTTCGATCAACCGCTCGCGACCGCCGGCCGCGTGGCGTTCGAGTCGCCCGAGCGCGGCCGTGTCGCGGTCGGGATCACACGTCTCCACCTAGAGGAAGACGCCGGCAAGCTGCTCCACGACCGGTTTCCCGGGAAGACCGCGGTGGACCTGAACCGCGCCGGGACCCCGCTTGCGGAGATTGTGAGCGAGCCCGACCTCCGGAGCCCCGCCGAGGCGCGGGCCTATCTCACGACGCTGCGGCAGATGCTGGTCTACGCCGGCGTGAGCGACTGCAGCATGGAGCAGGGCAGTCTCCGGGTCGACGCGAACATCTCCATCCGTCGACCGGACGCGGCGCGGCTCGGCACCAAGACGGAGGTCAAAAACCTCAATTCCTTCGCCAACGTCGAACGAGCGCTCGAGGCCGAGCGGGAGCGTCAGATCGGGCTGGCGGACGCGGGGCAGCGGATCGCGCAGGTGACCCTCCTGTTCGACGCGGCCACGGGCGAGGTCCGCGAGCTGCGGTCCAAGGAGGAGAGCCACGACTACCGCTACTTCCCCGACCCCGACCTTCCGCCGCTGGTGCTGTCGGCCGCCTGGATCGCCCAACAGCAGACCGCGCTGCCGGAAATGCCCGAGGCTCGCCGTGCCAGACTGGAGACGGCGTACGGGCTGGCGCCGTACGACGCGCGGGTGCTAACGAGCGAGCTCGGTCTGTCGGAGTACTTCGAGTCGGTTGTTGCCGCGGGAGTCGAAGCCAAGACCGCCGCCAACTGGGTCATGGGAGACGTGATGACGACGTTCAACGATACCGGCGGCTTTCCGGTGGAGGCGCCGCGCCTTGCGGGGCTGGTGACGCTGGTGCAAGAGGGCGTCGTGAGCCATCAGGCCGCGCGCCGAGTCTACGCCGACCTGGCGCAGCATCCGGACCAGGATCCCCGCGCCGCGGCCGACCGTCTGGGCCTGGTCCAGGTGCGCGATCCGGGTGCGCTGGGGGCCTGGGTGGACGAGGTGCTCGCCGCGCATCCCGACGAGGTTGCCCGCTACCAGTCGGGCGAGGCGAAGCTCATGGGGTTCTTCGTGGGGCAGGTGATGAAACGGAGTCAGGGGAAAGCGGATCCCAAGGGCGTGCAACCCGTGCTGCAGGAAAAGCTCACACATCTGTGAGGGGGCGAGCACAGCAATCCACGTCGGTCTGCCAGTCCCGCTCACTGCTTATCTCAGTTCTCCGTGCCCCTCACGCCCACGCTGTCGGAACCGTTTCGGCGGATCCAGTCGAAACAAGGACATCGGGTCTACCGTGATGCCGCCGTATCGGGCAATCCAGTGGAGGTGCGGGCCCGTGACCCGACCGCTGCGTCCGACGGCGCCGATGATCTGGCCCCTGGCGACCGTATCGCCCGCGGCGACCCGCGCGCGGCTCAGGTGGAAGTAGCCGGTCACCAGTCCGCCGCCGTGATCGATGTAGACGGCCAGTCCGGCGAGGTAAAACCGCGCGACCAGCGCCACCACGCCACGACCAGCCGCTCGGACCGGCGCGCCCACGGCTCCCGCGAAGTCAGTACCAAGATGTCGGCTGGTGACGCGACCGTTGAATTCCCGACCCGTGCCGTACACGCTCGTGATTTTCGATGGCCTTGGCCGAACGAATCGGCCTGACCAGAGCCGCGGCGTATCGTGCGCGCGACGTGAGATGGCGCGGCTCTGCGCCACCTCGGCGTCGATCCGTACGAGCGCTGAACGGTCCGGTTCGGCGAATTTCGGCGCGACCGTCAGACGCTCGTTGGAATACGCGGGGCGCACGACCGGTAACGACAGCCTGAGGGTGTCGGCCGCTGCGCCGGTCGAGCGGCGCAGCGTGATGGCGAGCGTATCGCCGCCATCGAGCGGCACCCCGAGCAGCGAGCGGTACCGCCCGTCGTCGAGTCCTTCGAAGTGGAGCGGCTCCCCGCCGGCCTCGCCATCGAGCGTCACGATGCTGTCGCGCTCGGTCGGGACCGTCGCGTAGAGCCAGACGACGCTGCCCCGCACGGCCGGAGACGGCTGCGTCTCGAGCGCGGACGGATTGCCGGCGCTCCCTCGCGCTTGGGCCCCCGCTGAGGGTGAGCCGGCGATCATCGCGACCAGCCCGACGGCCGCGGCGCGGCCGCCCTTCACCGTGCCAGCCGTCGGATCAGCTCGGCCT
>JBQCGH010000135.1:0-23219 GCA_051955835.1 Gemmatimonadales bacterium | reverse complement strand
GGGCTCACTCGCGGAGCTGGTGGCCGGGCTCGCACAGGAGCCTACCGCCTGGGCCGCCGCACCCAAGATTCTGTACCGCTCGCGACCGGACACCATCTGGTCGGCTGGCGGCTCGTTCGACTGGTGGCGTGGGCTCTCGCTCGACCGCGGCACGGACGAGCGCGACCAACGACAGTACGACCGTCCGGACCTGGTGGATTTTGCCAATGCGTGCTGCTTGCTCGTGCGCGGCGGATCGTATCGCGAGCTGGGACCATTCGACGAAGGCTACTTCATGTACTTTGAGGACTCCGAGCTTGCCGCGCGCGCTGTGGGGCGAGGCGCGCAGGTCGCGTATCGGCCGGCGGCCCGGGTTCTCCATGACGTCCAGGGCAGCAGCGGCGGGGCGCGAGGTGTCCGGCCATCGCCGGCCGCGCTGTACTACTGGACTCGGAATCGGGTTTGGTTCATTCGCCGGAACTCACCGGGTGTTGCGCGGCGGCTCGTGGCACACGGCTACATTCTCGGCTCCCGGGCAGTTCGGATAGCCCAGGCGGTCCGCCGAGGCGCCTGGGACGATGTGCGGCTCATTATCCGAGCCTTGCTCGACGCCTACGTGCGTCGTGTGACCGGCCCGAGCTACCCCGCGACGAGCGCGCCGGAGGATGCCTCCAGCCGAGTTACAGCGGGACGCGAGTCCTCTTGATGCCGTCTCGCACCGTCCCGTGCCAGGTCGACCTCGCACAATCAACCCACGGAAGCGCGGCCAGTACGAACCGCGTCCAGACCGGGCTTCTCGACTAGATTCGGCATGGTGATTCCCGAAGCCCGATCCCTTGCGAGCCGCGCCTCCCCGCGCGCCCAGCCGTCCATGCGCATCGGCATCGACGCGACCGCCCTTCCGCCGCAGCGGACGGGTGTAGCCAACTATCTGTATGGTCTGCTGCGCGGCCTCGCCCGGGTTGATGACGAGACGCGGTATGTGGTCTTCGCGCAGCCGAGCCATATCACCCAATTCGGAATCGACCGGCCCAACTTCCAGTTCGAGGCGGTCGATCTGTCGAGGCGCGGTCTCCGCCTGGCATGGGAACAGGCAGGATTGCCGAGACGCATCCGCGCCCACGGACTCGACGTGTTACACTCGCCGCACTACACGATGCCCTTCCGCCACCCGGCCGGGTCCGTGGTGACGTTCTGCGACATGACGTTCATCCTTCACCCGGAGCTCCATGAAGCGGTCAAGCGCGTGTTCTTCCCCGCGATGATGCGCTGGAGTGCGCGACACGCCGATCACCTCATTACGATTTCCGAAAGCACCCGCGACGATCTCGTCCGCCTCTGGCGTGTCGCGCCCGAGCGGGTGACGGCGGTACCCCTGGCCGCGGGGTCCGAGTACGAGCCGGCCTCGCCGGCCGCGATTGCGGCGGCTTGCGCCCAGTACGGCCTGCGGGCCGACGCCTACGCGCTGTATGTGGGCGTGCTTGAGCCACGGAAAAACGTGGACGGTCTCATTACGGCCTTCGGCCGGGTGGCGCCTCGGGTCCCCGGACTCGACCTGGTCATTGCAGGCAAGCGCGGCTGGATGTACGACCGGATCTTCGCCCAAGTGAAGGCGCTCGGGCTTACGGACCGCGTGCGGTTCATCGGCTACGTGACGCAGGAGCATCTGCCCGGGCTGTATGGCGGCGCACGCCTGTTCGTTTATCCTTCGCGCTACGAAGGATTCGGCCTACCCGTGCTCGAGGCGATGCACTGCGGCGTGCCGGTGATCACGACGAACGTGAGCGCAATGCCGGAGGTCGCCGGCGACGGCGCCCTCCTGGTGGGGCCCGACGACATTCCCGGCTTGGCCGACGCGATGCTGCGGGTGCTCGGGGACACGTCGTTTGCCCATGGACTCGCGCGCCGCGGACGCGAGCGCGCCGCGGGGTTTTCCTGGGAGCGGTGCGCGCTCGACACACGCCGCGTCTACGAGCAGGTCGTCGCACGCCGCCGAGGCGCCCTGTGAGCCGCCTGGCGCCGGCGCCAGTGATGCTGATACTTCCAGCCTGCACGCTGATAGAGATTATACTGGGCGGCCCCTTCGGTATCTACGGGGGGATCCACCTACGGACGCTGTTGCTGGCCGCCTCCTGTGCCTGGTTCCTGTTCGCATTGCTCCTGCGTGGAACGGTCACTCGGACCCATGTGATCCCTATCCTGAGCGTCGCCGGCTTCGTGGCGGTGAACGGTATTTGGGTTGCGGTCGTTCCCACGCTCACCGGCAGCGATATGCACTGGGCGCTGCGCGAGCCGTTCGCGTTTGTGGTGCTCGGGCTGGTCGTGCTGGTGTTCGCGGCGCTCACGCCGTCCCAGCTCGCGGCGACCGTGCCCAAACTGCAACGCCTCGTGGTGGCGACATCGCTCGTGCTCGCGATCCTTCAGGTCGGTCTCTGGGTGCTGGGGACCACCGTCAGCCGGCTACAGCCGCTGGTGCCGCTTGTGCTCAGCGAGGTGCTGCCATCCTCCAGCAGTCAACTCTATGTCGGCACGATGCCGGACGGCTTCTTTCGGGTCTTCTGGATTTCGACACTCTGGTGCCTGCTCTCGTTCTTCTGGTTTGGGGTGGCGTTCCCGAGGGCACGGTTTGGATGGTTCTGGCGCGGGGTGCTGCTCATGGATCTCTTCGTTGCCTATTCGCGGGGCCTGTGGGTGGGTTTGGCCGCAGGCCTGGTGGCGGCTTTTGCAACGACGGTAACCCGGTATGAGCTCGGGAGGCGCCTCGTGCGTGCCACCCTGGCCGGAGTGGTCGGGGTCACGGCGCTGATTGCGGTGCTGGCCGCGACTGGCTCGCTCCGACGCGGAGCCGAGCGTGTGACCTCTACGGCGTCCGGCCGCGATCCGAGCATTGGGGCGCGCGTCGAGCAGGCGCCCTTTCTGCTCCAGCTCTGGTACGAGCATCCGGTAATCGGAAGCGGCTACGGCGCCTATGCGCCGGGACATCTCAGGTCCCAAGAATCTCCCTATAGCTACGAGCACATGCCTTACGCGCTGCTCGCCAAACTGGGGCTGCTGGGTGTGCTGGCCGGGGGGGCGTTCCTGAGCGGCTGGGGACTCACAGCATGGCGGGCACGTCGTCAGCGCCCCGCGGAAGCTGCGTCATTCCTCGGGAGCTGCACGGCTCTGCTGATTGCCGAAATGACCAACCCGATGATCCTGAACTTCGTGAGCATGGCGATCTTCGCTTGCCTGCTCGTTCAGTGGGCCGACATGGTGCGCCCGTACCGCACGGCGCAAGCACCGGGGTGACGTTATCTTCGGCACGCCGGTGAGGGGGGGCCGCGCGGCCGCATCAGGGCGACCATTGCCGATGAGACCGAAGCATGAGCCAGACGCGTAGAACAGCGGACGACGAGATCCGGTCCGGTGAGACCGACGAGCTGTCCTTGCTCGGGATCTTGGCTTTTCTCCTGCAGAACCGCCGGCTCGTACTGGGCGTCGGTCTCGGCCTCGCCGTCGTCGTCGGCACGCTGGCGCTGCTGAGCAAACGCACGTACAGCTCGACCGCGCGGTTCATGCCTGAGACCTCCGAGTCCTCGCTTTCGCAACTCTCCGGTCTCGCCGCGACCTTCGGCGTCTCGGTGTTGCCGACCGAGGAGGGGGCCTCGCCGAGCTTCTATTCCGAGCTCCTCCAGTCACGGGACGTCCTGCGGCAGACCGTGGAAACGCGCTACGCGTTCCGGGTCGGCGCCGATTCAATGCGTGGGACCCTGGTCGACTTATTCCGAGTCAAGGGCAACGGTCCGTCTGTCCGCCGCGACCTGGCAGCGAAGAAGCTGCTCAAGAACACAGACGTCACGGTTGACCGCGAGACCGGTACGGTTGATCTCAGGGTGAAGACGCCGTGGGCAGAGCTCTCGCAAGAAGTGGCGACCCGCATGATTGAATTGGTAAGCGATTTCAATCTGCACCGTCGTCAGACCAAGGCGGGCGCCGAACGCCGATTCGTCGAGGGCCGGGTGGCCGAGGCGAGGGACAGTCTGCGTGCCGCGGAGGAGCGGCTCGAGGCCTTTCTCCAGCGGAATCGAGTTTACCAAACCGCGCCCCAGCTCCTGTTTGAGCACGACCGGCTTCAGCGTGCGGTCACCATGCAACAGCAGGTCTACACAACGCTCGCCCAATCCTACGAGGCGGCGCGCATTGACGAGGTGCGCAACACGCCGGTGATCACGATCGTGGAGCCGCCTGACCTGCCGGCCAAGCCCGACTCGCGTCTCGCCCTGGTGAAGGCGCTGCTCGCCGGCATTCTCGGTCTCGCGATCGGTGCCTGCCTTGCGGCGGCACGCCGGGTTTTCGCGGGTGGACCCACCGTGCGAGAGCGAGCCGGGGCAGGACCGGAGGACTCGACCGCGCGTGGGCCACGGGTCGCGACCGCCTCGGGCCCGTTCGGGAAGTGACTGCCGAGGGCGTTCCGCAGCGCGCCCTGTCGGTCTCCATCGTCGTGTTCCACTCTGATCTGGCAGCCCTCCGCGCCACCCTGGACTCGCTCCGGCAGGCGCTTGAACAAGCCCGTGTTGCCGGCATCATCGATCGCGCGCGGGTCGACCTGGTTGATAACGGAAGTCCGGATCAGGCGGCGCTCGACGCGGCAGTGGTCGAATCGCTCGGCGGAGCGCCTTGGCTCGCGCCGGTTCTGCGGCGAGGGCACGGCAACATCGGCTATGGGGCCGGGCACAACCTGGCCATCCGTGAGGCCACGGGCGCCTACCATCTGGTGCTGAACCCGGACGTCGTGCTCGACGCGCCCGCCCTCCTCCGAGCCATTCGCTTCCTGGATGCCCACCCTGGCGTCGGACTGGTGACACCCCAGGTCCACAACGGCCAGGGTGGCCGTGAATACCTCTGCAAGCGGCATCCCGGCATCCTGGTCCTGGCGCTTCGCGGCTTTGCGCCCGCTTGGCTCCGGCGGCCGTTCCGCCGTCGTCTCGACCGCTACGAAATGCGCGACCTCCGGGGCGACGAGGTGGCGACCGGCATCCCGATCGCGAGCGGCTGCTTCATGTTCGCACGCCGCGACTTGCTGCAGCGTCTCGGCGGCTTTTCACCCGAGTACTTCCTGTACTTCGAGGATTTCGATCTCAGCCTCAGGCTCGGGCGGGTGGCCGACATTGCGTACGTCCCACAGGTTCAGATCGTCCACGCGGGAGGCTATGCGGCCGCGAAGGGGTGGGCGCATCGGCGCATGTTCATCAGCTCGGCGATGACATTCTTCCGACACCACGGCTGGAGGCTGTGGTAACGCGACCGCCGCCGCGGCGCGTGCTGGTGACCGGCGCGGGTGGCTTTTTGGGCGGCCACGTGTGCCGGGCATTCGCCGAGAGATGCATCCCGGTCAGAGCGCTGATCCGGCGTCCGTCGGGGGTGGCCCAAGCCGGCCTCGAGCTTGCGCCCGTGACCGGCCTCGATGACCTGCCCGGACTCCGCCGAGCGCTGGCCGGTGTGGATGCCGTCATCCACCTCGCGGCTCACGTGCACCAGGGCACCATTCCGCCTGCCGACGCCCAGGCGGCGGCCCCCTATCGCGCCGTGAACGTCGAAGGCACGCGTACGCTCCTCGAGGCGGCAGTCGCCGCAGGCGTGCGCGACTTCGTGTTCGCGAGCTCGGTCAAGGCCATTGGAGATCGAAACGAGGCGCCCTGGACCGAAACGACCCGCCCGGCGCCGGCCGATGCCTACGGCGTGACCAAGCTCGAGGCCGAGCAACTGGTGCGCGACCAGGCCCGGCGATTCGGGCTGCATGCGCCGATCCTGCGCCTGCCCCTGGTGTACGGTCCCGGGATGAAGGCCAACGCGCTGCGGCTGTTTCAGGCGGTAGCGCACCACGTACCGCTGCCGGTGGGGGGCGTCGCCAACCGGCGGAGCTTCCTGTTTACGGGAAACCTGGTGGCCGCCATGCTCGCGACATTGGCGAACGAGGCCGGCGATGACACCTTCTTCGTGAGCGACGGTGAGGATCTGTCGACGGCCGACCTGGCGCGCGAGATCGGCCGGGCCATGGGCCGGAAGCCGTTGATTCTGCCCGTGCCCATCGGTGCCCTCAAGGTAGTCGGGGGCCTCGGCGATGTGCTGGCCCGGGTAGGGCCCTTTCCGCTCACGACGGCTGCCCTCGATCGCCTGGTGGGCTCGCTGACTGTGGATTCCTCCAAGCTCGGACGCGCCACCGGGTACCATCCTCCGTATTCGGTGCGCGAGGGGCTTCGGATCACCTGCGCCTGGCTTCGCGAGCAGGGAACACACGAGACGTGATGCGACTCGGCGGCGGGACGATTCTCCTCGGCGCGGCCGCCTTTTTCGCGAGTGCGGCACTCGCCGCGCTGGTCCGACGCTACGCCCTGTCTCACGCGCTGCTGGATGTCCCGAATGAGCGGAGCTCACACTCCGTTCCAACCCCACGCGGCGGAGGGCTGGCCATCGCCACTGTCGTGCTGGCCGGCCTCGTGGTTCTCGAGCGCGCACACCTCCTGGTGCCGCGAATCGCCTTCGGGCTCTTCGGGGGTGGACTTCTCGTGGCTGTCGTCGGGTGGCTGGACGATCGCCACGAGCTGCGGGCAACAGTCCGGATCGTGGTCCACGTGGCCGCGGCCGCGTGGACCCTCGCGTGGCTGGGAGGAATGCCCAATCTCACCGTTGCCGCCGAGGCGACGCACCTTGGCCTCGGTGGCACGCTGCTCGCCATGCTCGGCATCGTCTGGCTGACCAACCTCTACAACTTCATGGATGGGATTGACGGCCTCGCCGCGGCCGAGGCCTTCATCGTCTCAGCCGCCGGCGTGTTGCTCCTGGCCGGGCCGTCGCCAGCGCTCGCCTTGGTGGCTCTGCTGGTCGCGGCCGCCGCCGCCGGGTTCCTGGTCTGGAACTGGCCGCCCGCGCGGTTGTTCATGGGTGATGTCGGGTCGGGGTTCCTGGGCTACACCTTCGGCGCGCTGGCGCTCGCCTCCGAGAACGCGCGCGCCCTGCCGGCGTTAGTCTGGCTCGTCATGCTCGGCCCCTTTTTCGTCGACGCCACCGTCACCTTGCTCCGACGAATGGTGCGGGGCGAGCGCTGGTACGCCGGCCACCGTACCCATGCCTACCAGCGGGTGGTCCAAGGGGGGTGGCGACATTGGCAGGTCAGCCTCCTCATAGCCGGCTTGAGCGCGATCCTCGCCGCCGCAGGCCACCTCGTGGTGAGGACACACTCAGGGCTGGGCTACCTGGTCGTGGGCGCAGTAGCGGGGTTGGGCCTGCTGTATCTGATCGTCGAGCGTTGCTGTCCGATGCCGCCCGTCACGGGCTACAAGCGTCCCGAAGGAGAGTCACTTTGACGCGTCCGGAGGACCTGGAAAGCGGAATTTAGGGGGTCTGGGGCTGGCCCGCGGTTTGCGCGGCAGCCGGTGCCAACGCTTGCATTCGTCTAAGCTGAGGCTGGTCATTGCCTTGACCTTTACCCCCGGCCCGGAGATAATCTTCCGGATGGCACCTGACCCGAAGGTCCCTGTGGCGAGCCGGCTTCGTAACCGCTACCTGTTCGCCTCGGACGTCCTGCTCTTCGCTTCGGCCACCATCCTGGCCTTCGCCCTCCGGTTCGAGGGCTTCGAGTGGGGACCCGCTCAGAACCGTGCCGCCCTCCTCTTCCTGCTCATCTCGCTGCCGCTCAAGCTGGCCATCTTTTGGCGCGTCGGCATCTACCGCCGGCTTTGGCGGTACGCCAGCATCGTCGACGTCGAGCGCCTCATATCGGCGAGCTCGTTCTCGGGCCTGACGGGTTTGGTGCTCGGAGCCCTGATCCTGCCGGGTCTAGGGCTCATCGTCATGCGGGTGCCTCTCAGCGTGCTCTTCTTGGACGGCTTGCTTACGGCGGCGGCGGCGGCCGCGCCTCGCTTTGCGGTACGGACGGTCGGCCGGCGACGCCAGCACCGGCGCCTGCTGGACGCCCCGCGCGCGCTCATCGTGGGGGCGGGAGCGGCGGGGGAAATGATCGTGAAGGAGCTGCTCGGACATCCCGCCCTCGGTCTGAACCCTGTGGGATTCGTGGACGACGACCGGTCGAAGCACGGCCATCGGCTCTGCGACCTGCCGGTGATGGGACCACTCTCGGCGATCCCGGCCCTCGCCCAAGCGCACGAAATCAACGAGGTGGTGATCGCGATGCCGCGCGCGTCGGGTGCCGTGGTGCGCCAGGTGGTCCGTGCCGCGCTCGAGGTCGGTGTGAAGACTCGCACCGTGCCGGGGATGTTCGACATCATCTCCGGCCGAGTCACGGTTGCCTCGCTCCGTCAGGTCGAGATCCAGGACCTGCTCAGGCGCGACCCGATTCAGACCGATCTCGAGCAGGTACGCAGCCTCGCCACCGGCGAGACGGTGCTGGTCACGGGCGCCGGCGGCTCCATCGGTGGCGAGTTGTGCCGCCAGCTCGCTCGCCTCGAGCCGGCGCAGATCGTCCTGCTCGGGCACGGCGAGAATTCGATCTTCGACATCCTGGCCGAGCTCGGCGAGCATTTCCCGACCGTCACGACCGTGCCCGTGATCGCTGACGTCCGGGACCGCGAGCGTCTTCGCCAGGTGTTCGGACAGTACCGGCCGTATTCGGTGTTCCACGCGGCCGCGCACAAACACGTGCCGCTCATGGAAGTGAACATCGACGAGGAGGTCACGAACAACGTCCTGGGCACGCGTAACGTGGCCGAGCTAGCGGCCGAGTTCGGGGCGGAGCACCTGGTGCTGATCTCGACCGACAAGGCGGTCCGCCCCACCAACGTCATGGGCGCCACGAAGCGCGTGGCCGAGCAGATCGTGCAGGAGATCGCGCAGACGCACGGACGGAAGTTCGTTGCCGTGCGCTTCGGCAACGTCCTCGGCAGCCGCGGGAGCGTCATCCCCACGTTCCTGCGCCAGATCCAGAACGGCGGCCCGGTGACCGTGACCCACCCCGAGATGCGCCGCTACTTCATGACGATTCCCGAGGCGGTGCAGCTCGTGCTTCAGGCGGGAGCGTTCGGGCACGGCGGCGAGGTGTTCGTCCTCGACATGGGCGAGCCGGTGAAGGTGCTCGATCTGGCGACCGACCTGATCCGGCTCTCGGGACTCGAGGTCGGCACCGACGTAGAGATCCGTTTCACCGGCGCCCGCCCGGGGGAAAAGCTGTACGAGGAGCTGTTCTTCGACGCCGAGAGCGCCATCCCGACCGATCACCCCAAGGTGCTGCGCGCCAGGAACGGCAGCCTGCCGATCGGACTCAGCACAATGGTCAAGACCCTGGTGGAGGGAGCGGCGAAAGGGCGGCCGGACGACGTGATCCGCGACCTGCTCGGGAGGCTCGTACCCGATTTCAGAGACACCACGATTCCGGCCGAGGTGGCGACCATCGCTGCACTGCCGGACTGAGCCCTTTGCAC
Organism: Gemmatimonadales bacterium; assembly: GCA_051955835.1. Classification (GTDB taxonomy): domain Bacteria; phylum Gemmatimonadota; class Gemmatimonadetes; order Gemmatimonadales; family GWC2-71-9; genus CAVVWJ01. The sequence continues at coordinate 13,827 of JBQCGH010000135.1, read as the reverse complement.
GGCCTGAGCGGCGCCGCGCTTGGCCAGGGACCATCCGAAAAAGGGCCGGGCTTCCAAGCGCGGCCCTTTCGTTATACGGGCGATCTCGAAACGGTGGTTTGGCCCTCTGGCGGGCCAGCCGCGCTCACTTCTGGCGCACGACGACGATCAGGGTCGCCAAGGCGGCAAGCACCTGGGCGGCCGTGGCAACGACGCCGAGCACGTTGCTCCCGGGCTCCGCGGCCGTCTTCGGGGGGACGAAGACAACCGCTCCTGCCAAGGGCTTCGGCACGTCGTCCGCCAGTACGGCCTTTCGTCGGACGCCCTGTCGCTCGCCATTGGGCTGGGTGAGGTAGGCGTGCCGCTGATCGCCGGCCTGGGTGTATCCGCCTGCGGCATTCACATACCAGTCCAGGTTCTTGCCAGGCGTATACGCGACGGGCCCGGGGGCGTTGACCGCGCCCTGCACCAGCACCATCGGATCATACTCCGGTATGTAGATGGAGTCGCCGGCGACGAGAATGACATTGTCGCGGTACTTGGGATCCTTGAGCACGCGTGGGAGATCGATGCCCACGCGCTCGGGCATGCCCGGCGGGAGCGAGTCGCGCCGCCGAGCCGCCGTATCCAGCACGGGCAGGCGATCTGCGCCGGTGGGCCGGTTTCCGGCGTAGGCTCGATAGAACCGGATGCCGTCGGCGTAGGCCTCGGGGGTGAGGCCGCCCGCGCGTGCGATGACGTCCGAGAGACGCTCGGTCTTGGACCGGAGCGAGTAGCGTCCTGGCGATTTGACCTGGCCTGCGATCACCACGGTCCGCTGCAGCGAGAACTCGCCGTTTCGCGGAACCAGAATGTTGTCGTATGCCTGAAGGGGCGCATCGTCGGGTCCGCCCGAGGCCGGCGCCGCGTGGCCGGGCAGATAGGTCGAATCGAGCGGTACGCGCACCGTCCCGGCCAGCGCCCCGGCCGGCCGGTTCTCGGGTAGCCGCGCCACCTCCGCCTCGAGCTGAGCGTCCTGGGTGAGTCCGTCTGCCAGTAGGATGACGTCCCGCATGGTCATGCCCTCGCGGAACGGCACCCGGCCCGGCCGCCGCACGGCACCCACGACCGCCACGTAGCGCTCCGTCCGGAACGTGGTCCTAGAGAAGACCCGGATCTCGTCCTGGTCCTCGAGCGCGAGGTCCTGCGTGAGACGGCCCGTGGAATCCGCGAAGGCGGAGCGGAGCTGCACCAGGCTCGAGTCCTCGCGCATGCGCGTCACCAGAATGCGCGGCAGGTAGACGTCGGGCTTGACGCCGCCGGCGAGCCGGATCGCGTCGCTCAGCTTCATCCCGCCAGTGAAGCCGACCTCCCCTTCCACGTAGACGTTGCCGCGCACCGTCACGAAGCCGCGACGGCGGTCGGCCACGGGATGCACCGTGACCGAGTCCCCCGGCTCCATCGGCACCGCCGGCGCCACACCGCTGCTGAACTGGTCGGCGCCCACGGCCACCACGACCCGCGCGCGGCCATCGGGCCCGCGCGACGCCGGCGGCAGGATGCGCTGGATCGTCACCCGCGCCGTGCCGGCCGAGGGGTCGAAGCCCCCAGCGTAGGCGATCACGTCGCGCAGGGTCTCCGTGGGCAGCAACTCGTAGATCGCGGGCCTGAGCACGCGCCCCGCCACGGCCACCAGCCCTCCATGCACCGGCACGAATACGACGTCGCCGTTCTCCAACCGAACGTCGGTCGGGTTGATGCCGTGGATCAGATAGTCGTACAGATCGAGGCTGTCGACGAGCTTATCGCCACGGCGGATCGTCACCTGCCGAAAGCTGCCGTTGCTCGTCGGGCCGCCGGCCGCGTAGAGCGCCGTGAGCACGGTGCCCGCGCTCGACATCTGATACGCGCCGGGTCGGACGACGTCGCCCGCGACGAACACCTGGATGTTGCGGAGGCGGGAAATGGACAATTGGAATCGCGTTGTGGGATTGGCGCGCCGGACACCCGAATACACTCTCCCGAGCCGGCCGTAGAGCTGCTCCTGGAGCTGACCGAGCGTGAGGTTGGCCGCATATACCTGGCCGACCTGCGGGATCACGACGAATCCTTCGCGTGTCACGTCGAGCGTGTACGCGCGCTCGACGTCGCCAGTGAGGATCAGGACGAGCTCATCCCCGGGGCCGAGCCGGTAGTTCTCGTCCACCGGGCCTGCCGTCGAGGGCTGGAACCGCGTGGTGTAGCGGCGGAACGTCTCGATGCCGAATCGCTTGAGCCCGCCGCGGAGCACGGCGACCGAGTCGGCGAGGCTGTCGGCCCGGATCGAATCGGCCCGGATGATCCGCAGGCTGTCCACCACGGCGCGCAGGGAGTCGCTCATGACCTGGCCCGAGTCGGCGCGGGCCAGGGAGTCGCGCTGTTCGGAGGTGAGCACGCCGAGCGCCTGGATCGCGTTCAGCGTGTTCGGCCCGAACTGCGCGGCATGCGTGGTGTCCGCACCCTGGAGGTAGTCATCCAGCATATTCTCGGGATAGCCGGCCGCTCGGAGTCGCGCGCGCACCTGGTCGGGTGTGAGGCCCGACTGGGTCAGCCGATCGCGCAGCTCCTGCACCAGCTCGGGCTGGTTGCGGAGCGTCTGCTGCGCTTCTTCGCTGTTCGGAAGCTGACCGGAGGGCAGTTGGGGCTGTTGTCCCGTGGGCACCTGTGCGGCGAGCCGGACGGGGCACACGAGCAGCGCCGCGGCCAGGGCGACCGCCGTCCCCGCCGCCAGGTTCCTACCCGAGATGAGACTGGGCATGGGGGGCGAAGATGGCTCGTAAGCTGGCCGAAGTCAAGCGGTTGCGTGCAGGAGCTCGCGCCAGAACGCGAACGTGCGCTCGGCGATCGCTGCGTCGGTGTAACCCTCCATGATCCGCTTACGCGCTGCCGCGCCGAGCCGCTGGTATTCCTCCGGCTGGTCATGGAGCCGCTGCAGGGCCTCGCTCAGAGCGGTCACGTCCTCTTCGGGGACGGTGATGCCGGCCTCGCCCAGAGTTTCTGGAATGGCGCCGGCGCTGCTGCCGACCACGGCGAGCCCATGGGCCATCGCGTCGAGGGCGGCACGCGGCATGATCTCGGTCCAACGCGACGTCGACCGCGAGGGGACGGCGACCACGTCGAGCCGCGGCCATACATCGTCCACCGCGCGCCGGGGCAGGGCGCCGAGCCAGGTCACCCGGCCGGCAATCCCGAGCCGCTCGGCCAGCGTCTCGAGCTCTTCCTGAGCGGGGCCGGTGCCCACGACGGTAATGGTCCAGCGGCCGATGAGCTTCACTGCCGCGCGGAACAGCAGGTCGAGACCTTTCTCCGGGATGAGCCGTCCGACGAACCCGATCGCGAGCCCCTGGTGAGGCACGCGCTGGACCGCCAGCGGCAAGCTGGTGCCGATTTGCGGAATGATCCGGTGCGGCAGGGAGGCGCGTCCTTTCAGGGCAATCCGCTCGGCCAGGGTGTTGACCGAGACGACACCGGCCGCCGCCGCGAGCGCGCGGTTGCGGCGGATCGCGGCCAGCGCGCCTCGCGATTGCGGCAAGGTCTCGCGAGTCAGCAGCACGTAGGGCGCGCGCATGCGACGCGCGGCGCGGGCAACCGCCGTCGCGGCGTTGCTGCCCGGCTCCTCCTCGATCTGGACGATCTCCGGCCGGAAATCGTTGAGCAATCCCCGCACCGTGCCGGCATGCCAGAAGAAGTCGGCCGTGGGCAACGCCCGGCCGCGAATCGGCACGGGCACGGTCCGGACACCGCCGTCATCGCCCCACGTGGTCTGCTGTTGCTGGGCAAGCCCGGCGGGCACCCAGCGGTCGGGCACCGCCGCGGAGACGGTGACGCCGAGGGCGGCGAGGGCCCGAAGCTTGCCACGGGTCGCGGGATCCGCGTAGACGCGTGAGATCACGAGAGCGCGCACGCCACCAATCTCGCCGGGCACCGCGCCCGTACCAAGGGGAGGTGTGGCGACGCGGTTGACTTGGGTCGCCGGTCATGGTGACCTTGGACGGGACTCGCCATGCGCATCCTCCATCTCGCGAAATACTACTGGCCGCGCTCAGGCGGCATGGAGCGGGTCGTCCAGGGCCTGGCCGAGGGTGCCGCCGAGCTCGGCCATCACGTGGAGGTCGTGGCGGTCGAGAGCCGCGGCAAGGCCGGCAGCGCGGGGCGCCAAGGCTCGTCGGTGACCCGCGCGTTCTCCTTCGCTGCGCTCGGTTCGCAGGAGATTGCGCCGGGGTATATCGCGGCCGCCTGGAAGCGCGCCGACATCATCCACGTCCACCATCCCCATCCGCTGGCCGACGTCGCCTGCCTGCTTCGCGCCGGGCGAACGCCCGTCGTGGTCACCCAGCATGCCGACTCCCGGCGCTCGATCTACCGCCCGGTCACCCGGCTGGTCGTCCGGCGCGCCGCAGCCGTGGTCGTTCCAAGCCGGGCACACCTGGCCCTGTCGAGCGAGCTGGTGGGCTGGGAGAGTAAAGTCGAGGTCATTCCCTTCGGCATCGATCAGCGGCGGTGGGAGACCGTGCCGCCCCCGCCCCCCGGCGCGGCCCCGAGGGCGATCTTCATCGGGCGGCTCGTGGCCTACAAGGGCCTCGACATCCTGCTGCGCGCGCTCGAGCGCGTGCCGGAGCTCCGGCTCGACGTCGTCGGTGCGGGTCCCGAAGGACCGCGGCTCCGTACGCTGGCACAGGCCCTCGCGATCACGGACCGGGTCCGCTGGTACGGCGAGTATCCCGACGAGGATCTTCCGCGGCGCATGGCCGACGCGGACTTCCTCGTGCTACCGTCGGTCACGGTCGAGGAGATGTTCGGTCTGGTCGTGCTCGAAGCCATGGCCGCCAGCCGGCCGGTCATCACGACCGCGTTGCCGAGCGCGGTGCGCGAGGTCAACGTGCCGGGCGTGACTGGTCTCGAGGTCCCGCTCCGGGACGTGCCCGCGCTGGCGCAGGCGCTCGAGTCGCTGAGCCGGGACGCCGCCCGGCGGCGCACGATGGGTGAGGCGGGCCGCCGACGGGTCAGCGAACGCTTCACGCAGGCGGCCATGGCCGAGCGTCATATCGAGCTGTATCAGCGGCTCCGCGCGGGGAAAGGCTGACCGCGCGGGCGGGAGAGGGCAATGCCGACATCACGAAGGCCGACGGGAGCGGAGCGGCAGGCCAGACTCAAATCGAAGTTCGCGGCACTCTATCCGGGCGTTCCGGCGGGCGAGTGGATGCCGGCCTGGCTGCTGGCCGAGCAACTGGTGGCGGCGGTGCGCCGGGAGGGCGAGGCCGCAACTCGGGCGTGCGATCCCGCCCACTGTGAATTTCGTGGCGGCGGGAGGCGGCCACCGGAGCTTCGGGGACTCAAGACGCGGGTGGGGGACGGAGGAACGTCAGGCGGGTAAGCGCCGAGAGCATCTCGCGTCGAGCCCGAGAGCAGCAGGTCGCCGGAGGCCAGACTGATCTTCGGGGGAGCAATTGAAACCGCGGCCGCCGGCCAGAGGCCGGCGGCCGTGCTGCTATCCCCTCGTCAGGGACGGCAGTCCTTGTTCGGCAGCTGCGCGGCGATGTTCGCGAGATCGCTCATGGCTGCCTGGATGTCCGGCCGGATCCAATAACCGGGGTCCCACTCGTAGAACAGGAATCCGCACATGTATGGCTCGGCGAGGAATTGTCGGCCCCAGGTGCGGAGCTCGTCGGGGTTCATCGCGAATTTGCCCTCTGACCGCCCCGGAATCCCGCTATCCTCCGCCCCACCGTTCAGCGCATTGAGGCCGCCGATCATGGCCAGGTGGAGCGCCTTCGCCTGCGCCACGTTGGTTGCGATCCAGGCGCCAATGTCGCCGAACTTCGCGACATAGTGGATCCGGACCGCATCGAGGTGGGGGTACTGCCCACCACGCAGGTACTCGAGCCTGGTCCGGGCCATCGTCGCGAGCGTCGGCCAGATCGACTTGCTGTAGGCGGCCATCTGCTCGATCTGGGCCTGCGTGATCTGGTGCCCATTCCAGTTCGACTTATCCTGCGGCTCGTCGATGATGAAATGCGCGACGATGGTTCCGTCGTCGATGTACGGCTGGAGATCGACCCCGCGGAACTTGTCGACCCGCGCCTTCCACTTGTCGAAGTTGAACCCGTTCTCGTCGCGAAGGTTCACCTCGTTACCCGTGAAGTTGATGAAGAGGCGCGTGCTGGCCACGTTCGCCCGGACGAGGGTGGCTCGCAGCGAATCCGGCGTCGTGGCCGTGTACACGGTGCCGCTGTACACCGTGTACTGCTCGGCCGGCATGTGCGCGGGGCCGAACGGGATTCCTGTGTGATGCACCGGCCCCGGCGGCGGGAATGTCGGCCCTCCCGGCGTCGAGTCTCCCGGCTGTGTGACCGGGGTCGTATCGCCGGGCTGTGTGACAGGCGTGGTGTCTCCGGTGCTCGGCGGCGGAGTGGTGACCGGGGTGGAGTCGGAGCCTCCCGGCTCTCCTAACGGGAGGTTTGAACCGCCCCCGCCGCAGGCGATGAGCACGCTGGCGAATACAGCGGCCAGGCCGCTCGTCAGGTGGAACGTCGGGCAGGGCGAGTCTCGGCGAGCAGCGTCGCGGGGGGCGTGCGGCACCGTACAGGGCATGGCGAAGGGCCTGGTGGCGGGCGCGCGGGGACTGCGCCGTCGCGAACCCGGTACACATGAAAGGGCAATTGTGAATTCTGAGTGAATGTAGCCGTGTCTGCCATTTGTCAAGACGCAGGAAATGACTCTGGGGGCGGGACAACGCATTCTGCGGCCGTTCCCGTGCGCTGGTGTTACCCCTGACAGGCCGCTTCGGGAGCGCCAGCTCAGCGAGCGCCGAGGGCCTGACCGCCCTCCCGCTCGACGATCCCTGACCTATGTTTCCCGGGTTCTGAATCGATCATGGTGGGAGCGCGCAGCCCGCCGCGAGATGTGACGCTTTTTGGAAGGTCGTTACGGGCCCTTAGCTCAGGTGGTTAGAGCAGCGGACTCATAATCCGTCGGTCCCTGGTTCGAATCCAGGAGGGCCCATCAATCGCCACCCGTGCCCGCTGCAGGCTTGTCGACCGCGCGTAGCCCTGCGTGGGTGCTCGGTTCCATCGTCGCCCCTGGAAATCCTCTACAGCTTCACCCGAAAGCCGTTGCGCTCATGCTGCAACGGTGAGGGGCGAGTGCCTTTTGGGTGACGTACCTCGACTCACGCGGGCCGGCGTCGTCCCGCCAGCGCCGGGAACCCGTAGTGCCGCCGCACCAGCATCCAGAGCACCGGCGCGAACAGCAGCGTGAGCACGAGCACGACCCCGGTTATCTGGTTCGACAAGTTGAGGAGCTTGAGGGCCGACGCAAGCAACACGAACGCCAATGCCCGACGCACCAGCCCGCCGGGCGCCCTGGCCGACAGGTGCGCCCCGATCCACACGCCCGGAATGCACCCCACCAGCAGCGACGTCGTGATATCGAGATGGAGATCGCCGAATAGGATGTGGCCCAGCGCGGCCGAGGCCACGAGCGGCACCGCCTGCACCAGGTCGGTGCCCACCAGCTCATTCGCCTTCAGGTTGGGGTAGAGCGCCATCAGCGCGATGATGATGAGCGAGCCCGAGCCGACGGACGTCATGCCCACCACGATGCCGCCGATGATGCCGATGATCACGGTCGGTGCCGGCTTGAGTTGCACCGACGGAGGGCCCTGCGGGAGCGGGCCCGCACGACCGTCCCGCACCCGCGCGTGCTCGAGCAGCCGGAGGTAGGCTCGCACGATCAGGCCGATGGCCGCGAGCAGCAGCGCGACGCCCAGAGCGAGCCGAATCACCTGTTGCACGTCCTCGCCACGTCCCATGGCGCGGGCGATGAGCACGCCGCAGAACGCGCCCGGCACCGAGCCGATGCAGAGCCAGCGCACGAGGCCGAGATGCACTGTGCCACGTCGGAGGTGCACCAGCGAGCCGACCGGTTTCATCACCGCGCTCGCCACCAGGTCCGACGAGACGGCGGCCAGCGGGGGCACGTTGAAGAACAGGACGAGCACCGGCGTCATCAGCGCGCCGCCCCCCATCCCCGTCAATCCGACGACGATACCGATGCCGAACGACGCGATAGCGAGCATGGGGTCGATGGTCATGGCGCTCCTGGCAGAGGTGATCCGCTGGTCAACTCGGGCGCAGCCACTGCGAATGGTAGCCAGCCCTGGCCACGTGTGCAGGCCTGCCATGCACTTGTTTGCACGGTCACGACCCTCGAACGCCCGGCACCGCTGCACGATCTACGCCCGGCGGCCTCGGCTCGCGATCCGCGACCTACCGCTGATGCGCTCGCTCGAGCACGGCCGATGCCGTGTCCAGCACCGCTGCCTCCGCATCCAGCGCTCGGCTGAGCACCTCGGCCTGGGTCTCGGCCTCGTCCCAACGCTTGGCCTCGATGGCCTCGCGCACGCCCGGCAGCGTCTTGGCGCCGTAGCCGGTATACCAGCCCGGCGCCGAGATGAGTTGCCGATACCATGGCCGCCGTGGCAATCCAGCCGGCGGGGCGAGCGAATGTTCGGCGCGAAGCAGCGTCGCGTTGAGCCCATCCGCGGTGGCCCCGTCGAGCGAAGCCGAGTCCGAGGAGACCGCGGCGTACGCGGTTTCGAACCTCGAGGTGGCCGACTTGAGGCGCGCGGCGCTGTTCTGAAGCGGCGCGAAGTTGAGGAACGGCGGCACGTCCTCGTGCGCCGGCGGTACGCTGGGCCGCCGAGGATCGTTCATCGCCACGAAGGTGCTCTCGTCGAGCTCGCGATTCTGCTCGATGATCGAATCCCGCACGGTCCTCGAGAGGTCCTGCACTTCCTTCAGGTTGGCATCCACCCGATCCGACAACCGTCCGAATTCGTAGGGCAGCACGTCCGCGCCCGCGAGCCGCATGGTCACGAGACCCACGGTCTGCGCGAGTGCACGTCCGTACACGAAGCAGGTATCGCTGAAGGTCGTGAAGTAGTGAAAGCTGTCGTAAATGGAATGGTAGATCCCGCCGTCGTCTTCACCGCCGAACGCCAGACTGAGCGAGGGAATCCCGAGGTGATGGTAGAAGGCGGTGAAGTCGGATCCCGAGCCCATCGGGTCGACGAGCAAATCGTTCCGCTCGCGCGCCAGGCGACGATCGTCGGCAGTGCGCCCCGCCGCGATCTCGCCAAGATGTGACCGCTTCCACACCGACAGGCCGGTTTCGGGATCCGGCACGCTCCGGGCCACCTCCGAGAGCAGCCGCGCGAGCGAGGGCGCACCATCGGCGCCGAGCCGGCCGCGTCCATAGCCGTCGGTGTTGACGTAGGCGATGGCCTTCGCTCGGAGCTCGTCCGCATGGCTCTCCGCCCATTCCGTCGAGCCGAGCAGCGTCGGCTCCTCACCGTCCCAGAACGCAAGCAGGATAGTGCGCCGCGGCTTCCAGCCTTGCCTGAGCAGCTGAGCGTATGCGCGGGCCTCCTCCAGGACGGTGACCGCACCGGAGACGGGATCTTCCGCACCGTTCACCCAGGCGTCGTGATGGTTTCCGCGCACCACCCACTCGTTCGGCCGCTCCGCGCCGGGAATGCGCGCGATCACGTCGAACGCCTGCACCAGCTTCCAATCGAACCGAAGCCGGAGGTGGACGCGCGCCGGCCCCGGACCGACATGATACGTGATCGGGAGCCCGCCGGCCCAGCCCGCGGGCGCGGGCCGGCCCCCGATGGCGGCCAGCAAGGGCTGGGCATCGGCATATGAGAGTGGCTGAACGGGAATCCTCGGCAGCGACGAGGCCTGTGATCGATCGAGCCGCTTGGCGTCGGCAGTCGCGCCGATACCAGGAGTGAGCGGGTCGCCGGGATAGAGCGGCATGTCCATGACGCTGCCGCGCTGCACGCCCTCGGGTGGGCGGAACGGCCCGGCCGGATAGACGTCGCCCACGTGGTAGCCGTCGTCCTCGGGATCCGAGTAGATGAGGCATCCCACGGCGCCGTGCTCCGCGGCCACCTTCGGCTTGGTGCCACGCCAGCCCCTCCCATATCGAGCGATGACGATGGCGCCCTTCACCGAGATGCCCATCCGAGCGAGACGGGTGTAGTCCTCCGGCACGCCGTAGTTCACGTACACCAGAGACGCGGTCACGTCTCCGTCGGGCGAGTAGGCACTGTAGGTGGGAAGCTGCTCGGCCTGCTGATTCGAGGTTGGGTCCTGGGGGATCGCGGGCTCTCGCAGACGTGCGGTGAAGCGGCGCGGGCCCACCAGCGCGACGTTCCGCTCGAGCGGGGTCGGGAACAGCACGCGGAAGGTCTCGATCTCGGCGGCGAGTCCCCAGCTGCGCAGGCGATCCCGGATCCACACGGCGTTGGCGCTGTCGCGGGCGGAGCCCAGGTGATGAGGGCGCGCCGAGAGCACGCGCATCGCCTCGCGCAGCGAATCCGGATTCGGGATCCCCAGGAAGCGGCGCTCCCACGCCAGCTCCGCTCGCGCATTGACGAGGGTAAAACCGCGAATCGGCACATCGCCATTCGAGCCGGGGACGAGCAGGAGCGCCGCCAGAAACAACGGGAGACGTGCGGCCACCATGCGAGCCTCCAACAAGTTAGGGCGGAAAGGTACATGGGTCCCGACGAAGGTGTGCCCCAGGTCACGGCCACCCCCTTCGTGTCAGCTCTCATTGGGAGCATCGAATGTCGAGACCGGCCCGGGCCCGCCGTCGCGGACGCGGGCGCGGCTACGCACGGCAATTCCAAGGAGATGGCATGGGGCGATGGACGGCGCTGCGCTGGGTCACACTCGTGTCCGCTGCCGCGGCATGTGGCGGTGGGGACGACCTGCTGCTTCCTGGCTCCGCGGAGCCAACCACCGTCACGCTGGTGCAGGGAGATCAGCAGAACGGCCCGGTCGGCCAGCCCTTGCCCCGGCCGCTCGTCGCGACCGTGACGGATGCGAGCGGTCGTCCGGTGCAGGGTGCCACGGTCGTGTTCGTCCTGAGCGATCCGGCGCCCGGTGCATCGGTCTCGCCCGATACGGTGACCACGGGCGGCGATGGAAATGCCTCCGCGAGCGTGGTGCTGGGCACGCGGCCGGGTCCACAGACCGGCACGGTAGAGGCGCTGGGGGCCGACGGGACCACGGCCGCGCAAGCTCCGTTCAGTCTGACCGCCGTCCCCGAGAATGCGAACACGATCAGCGCCGTGAGCGGCGACAGCCAGAGCGCGCCGGTGGGTAGCGCGTTGCCCGCACCGCTCGTGGTGCGCGTGGCCGACGCGTTCGGCAATCCGATCGAGGGGGTGACGGTGACCTGGAGCGTGGATGGCGGCGGCTCGACCAGCGAGCAGTCTACGACGACGGGCTCGGATGGGCTCGCGTCCGTCACCCGGACGCTCGGCGACAACGCGGGCACGCAGCACACGTTGGCCTCCGTGGACGGGCTGGCGGGCTCGCCCGTGGCATTCGTCTCCACGGCAACCGCCGGCGCGGCCTCGGGCGTAACCGCGATCGGCGGCAACCGCCAGAGCGGAACGGTAGGCGCCAAGCTGCTGCAGCCGCTCGTCGTCGAGGTGCGCGACGCGCAGGGGAACCCGGTTCCCGCCGTGGCGGTTACCTGGGTCATCGGCGTCGGCGGAGGCAGTATCGACCCCGGCACCTCGACCACCGACGCTGCCGGGCATGCGAGCGCCACCTGGACGCTCGGCGCGGCGGCCGGGCAGAACACGGTGAGCGCCGTCGTGTCGGGCATCGGCGTGGCAGAGTTCACGGCGACCGCGACCGCCGTCCCCCCGGCGGCGACCACGACGACCATCACTTCCGATCAGCCCGATCCCTCGCGGGTCGGCGACCCCGTCACCGTGCAGGTGTTGGTGACCTCGCCCGCCGGCACGCCGACCGGCACGGTGACCGTCCAGGACGGCAACGACGCGTGTCCGATCACGCTCGCGAACGGACAGGGGAGCTGCACGCTCCAGCTCAACACGGCCGGCGATCGGACGCTGACCGCGAGCTATGCTGGCACGGGCGACTTCGCGCCGAGCAGTGACACGAAGCCGCACAGCGTGCAGCCAGCGCCACAGCCCGGGCTCGCGATCGTGCAGCAGCCTTCGTCGGCGGCGACCATCGGTGTCGCCTTCGCGACGCAGCCGATCATTCAGCTCCAGATGGACGGACAGAGCCAGGCGCTGGCCGGTGTGCAGGTGACCGCGGACATTCAGGATGGCGGCGGCTCGCTGACCGGGACGACGACCGTGACCACCGACCCGTCCGGCCGCGCGACATTCACCGATCTCGCCGTCACCGGCGATCCAGGCACGCGGACCCTCGTCTTCCGTGCATCGGGCTATCCGGAGGCCATTTCGGCCCCCATCGACGTGCAGGCGGCGCCGTCAACAGGCGAGACTGCGCGGCGGTGATGGTCGACGTAACGTGAGCTGGCGGGGCTCGTTAGGGTGTGCCGGGGAACCGGCAGATTCCCACCAGCCCTTTGCCTTGCCCCGTCGTCGGCCCCGTGATAAACTCCCGCTCCCAACGCCCGGGCGATTAGCTCAGCTGGTTAGAGCGCGCGCCTCACATGCGCGAGGTCGGGGGTTCAAGTCCCTCATCGCCCATTCCCCGGACCCGTTCCCTCCCGCCGGTCCCTCCCTCGACGTGCCGAAGCGACCCTTGCCGCGGGCTGATTTCGGCGGAACATTCCTCGTCGCCCCCGCGCCGGGGCAGGTGCCACTGGGGCCAGGAGGATCATGACGACAACGCTGCTGCCATCGCCGGTCGCCGACTTGCTGACCTTCGCGGGCGGGCAGGGCCACCCCGACTATCCGTGCCTGTCTCGCACCCACGCCCCGGCGAGCTGCGTTCCCTGCGTCGATTTCTCCTCCTGGCTTGCCGAGCGGGTTCGCCGGCGTGATGCCGCCGAGCTTGGCGAGTACCTGTTTCGTCTTCGCGAGGCCAACCCCGGCGTCGGCGAGCCGCCCGACGGACTGCGCGCCCACTTCGGCCGCCTCGCAGACAGCGTGCTGTCGGCGCCGCTCGAACAGAGCCTCCCGGGCGGTGACGAGACGGCGTATCTGGAGCTCCGGGTGGGACTCGTCCTGCTGGCGGTGCACGAAGGGTTTTCCGGATTCATCATGACGGGCGAGGCGGCGGATTTCATGGCCGCCGTGATGGCGCCCCACCCGCTCACGGTCGCCGACCCGCCGGCATTGGTCGCGGCCCGCAACGCCTTCGTCCGCGAGATGGGTCAGGAGATGAGCTACTGGGCGGCGTGGCCTTTGCTCTCTGCCGATGGATTGCCGCCGCTCGCCCCGCCCGAGCATTCCGAGCTTCGCCGCCTGCTCGACGCGCTGCTTACCCTGCCGCTTGGTGCGCGCGCCCATGCCGTGGACGCGATTCGCCACCTGAGCGCCCATCCGCACGTCCCCAAGACACTGGCCAGCCTCAGTCGATACGAAACCCGGAAGCGGGGTCTCGAGGTCGCCGACTCGGCGCGCGCGATCCTCGGCAGCGGTATCGTCGAGCCAGCGAGCGACATCGCCGGCTGGCTCGGCACCTGGACGCGGCGCGACCTGCTCGGCTTCCTGGCGCAGAGCGGCGTCGAGGCGCGCAAATCGTGGGGCAAGGAGCGTCTGGCCGACGTCGCGCGCACCGAATGCTCGGACCTGCTGCAGCAGCGCATGGCCGAGGCCGGCGTGGTAGAGCTCGCTGCCGAGTACAACGAGGGCGCCCGACTGCTGCGCCTTCATGTGGAGGCGGCGCGCGAGACCTGGCGGGTGTGGCTGGCATTCGGGACGGGCATCGTGTCCTGAACGAACGGTGAGCGGGGAGGGGGGGGAGGGGGAAGGGGAAACACACCACCCCCGGGGTGAGGAACCCCAGAAACCCCCCCCCCACC
>JBQCGH010000134.1:0-5029 GCA_051955835.1 Gemmatimonadales bacterium | reverse complement strand
GGCTTCGTCCGCTCGAATTTGGCCTTGGCCATGTGCGCTCTGCCCCGATGTCCCGTTGAGTTCCCAGTGGAGGCGGTCGGCCGCCCCGGCCCGCGGCGCTCCGTGGGCTCGCCTGAGCCCCGCTCGCCTGCTCCCCCGCCCGCCTACTTCTGCGCCTTACTGATGATCTGCTCCGCGATGTTCTTCGGCACTTCCTCGTAATGATCGAACTGCATGGTGTACACCGCCCGGCCCTGCGTCATGCTGCGGAGCTGGGTAGAGTAGCCGAACATCTCGGCCAGCGGCACGTCGGCCGCGACCACCTGCGCGTCGCCGCGCTGCGTCATGCCGCCGATCTTGCCGCGGCGGCTCGAGAGGTCGCCGATCACGTCGCCCAGGAAGTCGGAAGGCGTCACCACCTCGACCTCCATGACCGGCTCGAGCAGGACGGCTCCGGCCTGGCGGGCCGCGTCCTTGATGGCCATCGAGCCGGCGATCTTGAACGCCATCTCGGAGCTGTCCACGTCGTGGTAGCTGCCGAAGTGGAGCGTGGCCTTCACGTCCACCATCGGATAGCCGGCCAGCACGCCGTTCTCCAGCGCCTCGCGGATGCCGGCTTCGACCGGCTTGATGAACTCCCGCGGAATGACGCCGCCGACGACCTTGTCCTCGAACACGAAGCCCGCGCCCGGCTCGGTCGGCTCGACGTCGATGACCACGTGGCCATACTGGCCCTTGCCGCCGCTCTGGCGCACGAACTTGCCCTCGACGTTCTTGACCTTCTTCCGGATGGTCTCGCGGAAGGCCACCTGCGGCTTGCCGACGTTGGCCTCGACCTTGAACTCCCGCTTCATGCGGTCGACCAGGATCTCGAGGTGGAGCTCGCCCATGCCGGCGATGATGGTCTGCCCCGTCTCGGCATCGGCCCGCACCCGGAAGGTGGGGTCCTCTTCCTGGAGCTTCTGCAGGGCCGTCGCGAGCTTGTCCTGGTCGGCCTTCGTCTTGGGCTCGATGGCGACGTCGATCACCGGGTTGGGGAACTTCATCGCCTCGAGGATGATCGGCTTGTCCTCATCGGCCAGCGTGTCGCCCGTGCGGGTGTCCTTGAGGCCGATGGCCGCGGCGATGTCGCCGGCGAGCACTTCCTCGATCTCGTCCCGCTTGTTGGCGTGCATCTGCAGCAGCCGGCCCACCCGCTCCCGCTTGTCCTTGGTGCTGTTGTAGACGTAGCTCCCGCTCTTAAGCGCGCCCGAGTACACCCGGAAGAAGGTCAGCCGGCCGACATACGGGTCGGTGGCGATCTTGAACGCGAGCGCGCTGAACGGCTCGGCATCCGAGGCGCAGCGCTCGACGTGCGTGTCGTCGTGCAGCGGCAGATGACCCTGGATGGCCGGAATGTCCGTCGGGCTCGGCAGGTAGTCTATCACCGCGTCGAGCAGGGCCTGCACGCCCTTGTTCTTGAACGAGGCGCCGCACAGTACGGGCACGATGGACCCCGACACCGTCGCCTTCCGGATGGCGTGCTGGATCTCGTCGAAGGTGAGCTCCTGGCCGCCCAGGTACTTCTCCAGCAGCGCCTCGTCGTGCTCGACCGCGGCCTCGATGACCTCGTGCCGCGCCGCCTCGACCCGCTCGCGGTAGGCCTCGGGCACCGGCATCTCGGTGAAGGTCTTGCCGAGGGTTTCCTCGTCGAACACGATCTCGACCCGGCGGAGCACGTCGATGTGCCCGGTGAACAGCTCGCCCGAGCCCACCGGCAGCTGGATCGGGTACGCCTTCTTGGTCAGCCGATCGCGGATCATGCTGAGGCAGCGGTCGAAGTCCGCGCCCACCCGATCCATCTTGTTGGCAAAGATGATCCGGGGGACGCCGTAGCGGTCGGCCTGGCGCCAGACGGTCTCGGTCTGCGGCTCGACACCGGCGACCGAGTCGAGCAGGGTGACGGCGCCGTCCAGCACGCGCAGCGAGCGCTCCACCTCGACGGTGAAGTCCACGTGACCCGGCGTGTCGATGATGTTGATCCGGTACTGGGTGCCGTTCCGGTTCCAGAAGCAGGTCGTCGCGGCCGAGGTGATGGTGATGCCCCGCTCCTGCTCCTGCTCCATCCAGTCCATGGTGGCCGCGCCCTCATGGACCTCACCGATCTTGTAGTTCTTGCCGGTGTAATAGAGGATGCGCTCGGTCGTCGTCGTCTTCCCGGCATCGATGTGGGCCATGATGCCGATGTTGCGATAGCGGTCGAGCGGAGTTTCGCGAGCCATAGGCCGGGTCGTATCCAATCGAGCGAAAAGCCCTAACGGGCGAAAAGCCCTAACGAAAAAGCGGGGCGACCGACCCGGCGGCGCCGACCTGCGGCGGTCCGGTGGTATCGCTCCGCGCACATCCGGGCTTCCGCCCAGGATGAGGGGTGCCAAATGTCCCCACGCGTTGTCTTCGGAAGATCAGAGGTGGCGGGACCGGAGCCCGGACGTCACATGATCCGATGTCTGCGGGCGGCCAAAACCGCCAAGCTTGCAAAAGTAGTGGGTTAGACGTCCCTGTCAACCCCGCGCATCCCAACGAAACGGGGCGTCCGGTCACCGGACGCCCCGTGGAGAAGACCCCCGCTCCGCGGCTACCAGCGGTAGTGAGCGAAGGCGCGGTTGGCCTCGGCCATCCGATGGGTGTCTTCCTTCTTTTTGATGGTGTTCCCTTCGCCCTTGCTGGCCAGGATGAGCTCCGCGGCCAGCCGCTCGGACATCGTCTTCTCGGTGCGGGCACGTGCGAAGGAAATCAGCCAGCGCATGGCGAGTGCGGTGCGGCGGTCCGGACGCACCTCGACCGGCACCTGCAGCGAGGCACCGCCCACGCGGCGGCTCTTCACCTCGAGCGTCGGCTTGGCGTTGTTGACCGCCGACTTGAAGACCGAGACGCCGGGCTGGCCGGTGCGTTCCTCGATCAGATCCATCGCGCTGTAGAAGATCCCTTCCGCGACGCTCTTCTTGCCTTCGAACATCAGGTTGTTGACGAACTTCGAAACCGTCTGGCTGTCGTAGCGCGGGTCGGCCGGAACCGGCCGCTTCACCGCCTTGTTGCGCCGGCTCACTACTTACCTCCCTTGGCCGCGGGCGCGCCCGCGGCAGCCTTGGGCCGCTTGGCACCGTACTTGGAGCGGCTTTGGCGACGATCGTTGACGCCGGCCGAATCGAGCGTGCCCCGAACGATGTGATAGCGGACGCCCGGTAGGTCCTTCACGCGGCCGCCGCGGATCAGCACGATCGAATGTTCCTGCAGGTTGTGGCCTTCACCCGGGATGTAGGCCGTGACCTCGAATCCGTTGGTGAGCCGCACGCGGGCGACCTTGCGCAGCGCCGAGTTCGGCTTCTTGGGCGTGGTGGTGTAGACGCGGGTGCACACGCCGCGCTTCTGCGGATTCGACTTGAGCGCCGGCGCCTTGTCCTTGGCCTCGACGATTTTCCGGCCTTGCCGGATGAGCTGATTGATGGTCGGCATAACCCTGGAGCTTGGGAACACGGACGCCCGAATCGGGAAACCCAATCGGGGACAGACTGGCAAATGTAGAGGCCACTCCGGGTTAGGTCAAGTGATTCTCCATCCTGGTCACCGAGCGAACCGACGTCGTCCGGCGACGGCCTCGGCTTTGGACGAGGGCACGTCCGCGGTATCGCCTAAAAGCCGCACGGCAGAACGGCTGGCGCGACCAGGGATCGGATGTTTCCAGCTGCGAGGCGAGAACATGCCGACATGCCTTTCCTCACCTTCGAGTGAACGCTGCCGGGGCTGCCAGGAGTAAACGAACGCCCACTCTCGCTCCCGAACCGATTTCCGACGACACCGCCACGACCTGTGTGGTCGGTGCAGAATCTTTCACACCCTCGGGTCTGTCCCTCCAGACCATCCCGCTTGGCTTTTTGCCCCGTGCCGGGGCTTTTTGACACGCCGGGTCCCCGAACCTCCGCGTACACATCCGCTTGAGCACGCCTTCGCGGCGGCCCTCAACTTGCCCTCAACAGGACACTGCCCCTCGCGGGCCTCGCAATCGCCAACCAAGGGCCCAGTCCCGGCCGGCGCATCACTCGTTCGACCGCTTGTCCCGGAGTCTCCGTGAGCCTCACCCGCTCGACACTCCTGCTCGCCCTCGCGGCCCTTGGCGGATCCGGCCGGGCCGCAGCTCAGCGCGGAAGTGAGCCGGGGCGGCCAATCGCGGATGTGATCAAAGGCAGTGAGGTCGGGACCGGCGTCTTCACGATCTATTTCAAACGGGACAGCATCTACCTCGCGCTCACGCCTCGCCAGCTCGACCGCGACTACCTTCTGGTCACACAGATCTCGCAAGGCATCGGCGAGCTCGGACTCGACGGCGGCACCTCGATCCGCTCCGACCTGGTCCGCTTCCACCGCGAAGGCGACAAGGTTGAGCTGTGGGCAATGAACCCGCACGTGGCCGCGGCCGCCGGCACGCCGATGGCGCGGACCGTGGCTTACTCGTTCGGCAACTCCGTGGTCCAATCGTTTCCCATTGTGGCCGCGCGTGACACCAGTGAGATCCTGGTCAACGTCGCCCCGTTCTTCGTCTCGGACTGGGCCGACGTCGGCACCGTGTTCCAGACTGTGCTCTCACAGCGGAAGCTTCCCGGCAGCGTGACTCTGGACGAGCGGCGCTCGAGCCTGCAGTTCCTTCATCTCTTCGCCGCCAACCTGGAGGCCGAGGTCCGGCTCACGTTTCAGACGCCGCGCAACCTGGAGCTGCAGACGGTCCCCGACTATCGGGCCATCCCGATCGGAATCCACTACTCGCTGCGCGAGCTCCCCGCCCAGCCCATGCGGCCGCGCCTGGCCGACGATCGGGTCGGCTATTTCGTGTCGGCCATCAAGGACTTCTCACGCGACACGGCCGACGATTTCTTCGTCCGCTACGTCAACCGGTGGCGGCTGGAAAAGCGCAACCCGGGCGCCGCCCTGAGCGAGCCCGTGCAGCCGATCACCTACTACATCGACCGCACCGTGCCATTCGAGTGGCGGCCCTACGTGCGCGCGGGCATCCTCGAGT
>JBQCGH010000133.1:0-15183 GCA_051955835.1 Gemmatimonadales bacterium | reverse complement strand
CAGCTCGAAGGCCTCGTCCTGTTCGTGGGTCACCAGCACGGTGGTGATGCCGACCCGGTGAATCAGCTCGCGGATCTCCCGCCGGGTCCGCTCCCGCAGGCTCGGGTCGAGATTCGAGAGCGGCTCGTCGAGCAGCAACACTCGTGGCTCGGGGGCGAGCGCGCGCGCGAGCGCGATCCGCTGCTGCTGCCCGCCCGAGAGCTGCGCGATTCGACGCGGTCCGAAGCCCGCCAGGTCCACCAGCGCGAGCGCGCGGTCGACGCGGCGCTCGAGCTCCGCACCGTGGACGCCGAGGGACTCGAGCCCGAACGCGACGTTGCCCCGGACGTCGAGGTGAGGAAACAACGCGTAGTGCTGAAACACCATCCCGAACCGGCGCGCGACCGGCGCCACCCGGGTCACGTCGTCGCCGTCCACGACGACACGCCCCTCGTCCGGCGTCTCGAACCCGGCCAGCAGCCGCAACGTCGTGGTCTTGCCGCTCCCGCTCGGCCCCAGCAGCGCGAGCAGCTCGCCGCGCTCGAGCTGCAGCGTCACGTGGTCGACGGCCGCCGTGCCGTCGAAGCGCTTGACCAGCGATTCGAGCCGCAGGAACCCGCTCACCGCCCCGCTCCCGCCTGAGGCCAGGCCCGACCCGTGCCGCGTACGTGCTGGTCCCAGTAGCTCATCCAGGCCGGCCCGTCGCGGGCGAGCAGATCCCAGTCGACGTCGGCGACGACCATCTCGCGCTCGACGCCGTCGACCCACGCGGGGACCTGCTCGCTCGGCAGATCGTGCCGGGCCGGCAGCCGGTACACCCGGGCCGCGGCGAGCAGTTGCCCCTCGGTGCTGCCGATGAAATCGATGAACGCCCGCGCCGCTGCGGGATGGCGGCTGCCGCGCACCAGCCCGATCGCATCGTCGATGACCACCGTTCCGCTCCGTGGGAAGACGTAGTCGAACGGCATACCCTTGGACCGGCTGATGAGGATGTCGGGCAGGTCCCACAGCGTCACCACGCCCTCGCCCCGCGCAAGGCGCGCGTCGAGAATCGCCGGGTTGAGCGCGTAGGCCTTGGTCTGGCCGTCGAGGCGGCGGAGCCAGGTCATCCCGTCCGCGGTGTCGCCGGTGCGGCGGAGGCTCCGCTCGATGATAAGTCCCCAGATCGCGCGCATGGTGCCGCTTGCCATCGGATCACGGATGAGCACCCGGTCGTGCCAGCGGGGGGCGAGAATGTCGTCCCAGTCCTGCGGCGCCTGGTCGCGGGGCACCAGCCGCTTGTTGAAGGCGATCACCGCCGGCGTCCGGTAGGCGGGATAGTAGAGGTCGCCGGGCCCGACGCCGCGGGGACCGACGGCACGGGCCCACGCGGGGCGGTACGGCGCGAGCAGCGAATCCGCGACGCCGCGGTCGAAGATCGTGGTCGGTCCCCCGAACCAGACGTCGGCCTGCGGGTTCACCCGCTCGAACCGCAGCCGATCCAGAATCTCCTGCGAGCCCATGTCGAGCCAGCGGACGTCGATGTCGGGATGCTCACGCTCGAACGCGTGCTCGAGCAGCGTGAGCTGGTCCCTGCCGTGCGGAGAGTAGATGACGACCGGCGTGCGATGGTCGGAGTGGCAGGCGAGGGCGGCCACGACGGCGACCACGGCGCCGCGCGGCGCCCGCCACCTCATCGGCCGAGCGCGAGCAGGTCGGCGAACAGCCGGAACGCGCCCGGGATGCCCGCCGGCAGTTGCCTGAAGAAGCTGAGCCCGGTGTACACGTACGTCCCCCGGCCCAGCCGGGAGACGAGGAGCCCACCCTCGAGCGGCGCGTCGCCCGGGTCGTGCATTTCGAGCAGCGGACGCCACGCCGGGTCCCAGCTTCGCGCGAAGTAGAGTCCCCGCTCCTGCACCCAGCCGTCCCAGTCGGCCGCCGTGATCCGGTTGGGCGCGCGGAATGCCCAGGCGCCCGCCGGCAGCACGCGGACGGGCGCGTGCTCGTCGGTCACCCGGTCGTGACTCACCGGCTGGCCGCCCGGAATGAGCGACGGACCGCCGAGGGTCAGGGAGTACGGCGCGAAGTCGCCGTGGAAGTACGGCTGCTGCTGATACTGGACCAGCACCAGACCGCCACGCCGCACGTAGTCGAGCAGCCGCGGGTTGGCCTCCACGAGGGCCGAGTCGGTCTCGTAGGCGCGGGGGCCGATGACGATCGCGCTGTATCGCGAGAGATCGCCGCGAGCGAGCGTGGCGCCGTCGAGCAGCGAGAGCGGCAGTCCGACGCCGGCGAGCGCCTCGGGCACGCGATCGGCTGCGCCGCGCACGTAGCCCACGCGCGCGAGCGGCGGCAGCGCCAGCGGCGTGATCCGCACGTTTGCCACCGACGGCCGGACCAGCGACCGCGGACGGATGTGCGGGTAGTCCACCGTCTCGAGCCCCGTCTCGTAGCGGTGCCCGGCCGTGTCGCGTGCGACAGCGCGGATCTCCACCATCGTCGCGGCCGGCGCCGATGGCGCGCGCACCACGAACACGAACGTTTCGCGCTCGTCTTCCTGCGTGAGGCGGAACGGCTGCGGCGCAACCGCGCTCCAGCCGCGGGGCATCTCAAGGCTGACCGTGCCGGCAGTGGTGTCTCGCGCACCGTGGATGAGCGTCACGGTGAATCGCCGAGGCGAGCGGGCGCTGGCCGGCCACACGGCGCTCCCGGGATCGATGCTGACGTCGACCCGAGGCACGACCGCGACCGGCCGGCGAATCTCGCCTCGCGCCTGGTCGTTGACCCGGAAGCTCACCTCGCGGTCGAAGCGGGCTGCGCCATCCAGCAGGAAATGCGCGGTCAGCTCCGGGGGACCGAAGGGCTCGCCTCTGACCGCCGCCGGCGCCGAGCTCCAGTCGTAGATGGCGGGCTCGCCGCCGGCATACCGGAAGTAGGGCGCGGTCGGCGGGGCGTCCCTACGCACCTCGGCACCGACCTGGCGGGCGAGCAGCTCACCCGGGGCGAGCCGCAGCGTGGCGGTGGCGCGGTCCGCGTCGATCGCGGTGCCGCTGGCGAGCGACACGTCGACCGCGTGTGGCGCGGCGCCCGTGTTCCAGCACTCGAGCGTCACCGCGATTCGCTCGCCGGGCACCACCCGGTCATCGTCGCTCCGCGCGTCGCACACAACGCCCGTGGCCGCTGCGATCGCCCGGTCGAGGTGACCCAGCTGGTCGGCCCCTACTCCCGACGCGGACCAGCGGCGGCGCAGCGCCAGGAGCGCCGCCGGGGTGGCGGAGTCGGGCGCCGCGCCATCGGTGCCGCCCCGCAGCGCGGTGTCCACACCGGCGAACAGGTCAGCACCGCCGCTCGTGTGGTCGGTCACGAGCGCAAGGCGGACGGGGGAGGGTCCGAGCGCCTGCAGTCGGCCCATGTCCTGCGACCGGTGGAGACTCCGGCCCGCCATGGCGATCTGATGAAAGGAGAGCCCCGCCGGGCGGTCCACCTGTCCGCCCTGCAGCACGGTGGTCGTGGCCGCGGTGTCGAACCGAGCACTCCGGTACAGCTTGAGCGGGGCCCATGGCGCGAGCCCCTCCTCGCGCTGGAGCTCGGGAAAGCGGGTCGAGTCGCCCGCGGCGCGAAACGCTTCCATCGCGGCCCACCCCGCGGCCTGATGCTGCCCGTGCCCATCGATCGGGGTGCCGCTGAACACCGACACCACGATCTGCGGCCGGAACCGCCGGATGATGCGCACCACATCCTTGAGGATGGTGTCCCGCGGCCAGTGCTGCCACGTCTCAGCCTGGGTCTTCGAGAAGCCGAAGTCGTACGCCCGCGTGAAGTACTGCCGTGCGCCGTCCAGCCGACGTGCGGCCAGCAGCTCCTCCGTGCGTACCAGCCCAAGTGCCTCGCCGAGCTCGGGGCCGATCAAATTCTGTCCGCCTTCACCCCGGTTGAGGGACAGATACGCGGCCTCGGCGCCCATCCCGCGGACCAGCACGGTCAGGAGCTCCGTATCCTCGTCGTCCGGGTGGGCGCCGATCATCAGCACGCGCTTGTCATGGCCCAGCATGCGCAGCTCATGGTCGAGCGTCACCAGTCCGCCGGTCGACGGCGGCTCGAGCTGGGCGCGTACGATGGAGGCGTGGATGACGAGCGAGAAAACAGCGACCCCGAGTGAACGCGAGCAGCGACGCACGAATTCCGGCCGAGAGGGTGGAGCCGGAAGGTATATCCGTCCGGCGGGAAACGTGAGACGGGCGGCCGGGCCACGGGACGTTGTGCCGTCCGTTTGGCCGGACGAGGCAAGCTGATGGAGGAACGAGATGACCGGGAAGCGGTGACCGGTAAACGGGACAGGCGCAGCGGAACAGTCCGATGTGCCCTTGCCTACCGCTCAGCGTTCCCGGTTACCATCCCGAGCTACGGCATCGCCTCGACTTCCCCCCGAGCCACCGCCGTCAATGCAGGGGCGCGGCGCCGAGCGGGGTGTTGCGGATGGATTCCCGGAAGGCGGGGTGACGCCGCCACAGGTAGTACGCCATGACGACCGCCGCCAGGGTGTTAGCGGAGACGACGGCCCAGAAGGGAAACAGCTCATGGGTCCGCTCCGACAGCACCCCCAGGAGACCGTAGAACAGCACCTCGAACACGAGAAAGAGCGGCAGGAGCGCGTAGCGCACCACCGGGTTGTCCGTCCCCCAGTGCACCAGGGCCACCAGACCGATGCCGATCAGGCTGAAGACGATGAAGTGAAACGCGGTGTAGAGCAGGATGGCGCCGAAAGCCAGATGCATGTCGGGCGTGCGGTCGCCCAGGAGAACAACCTGGCCCAGCAGGCTGGGGGTCTGGAACGGATGTCCGGCGATGGTGTCGAGCACCAGGAACCACACGGCGATCACGGCTCCGCCGATCAGCCCGACGTCGGTACCCTCGCCGAGCGCCGAATGAACTCTCTCGGGCATGCGAGCCTCGATGAAGCCCGGGCGGACGATCCGCCGAGCCGGGGTCCCGTCCCGGCGCCCCGCGGGCCCGGAGCCGCGGGCACCGCCTGAAAGAAGGCGTTATTGGACAGTGGAGCGTTTCGGTGCCCGGCGCAAGGGAGCCGCCCGGCAGGCGCTCGGGCGCCCGAACCTCCGGCCGGCGGGCGGTTCACGCCGCCCGCGGTCGCTCGGGCGGGTGAGGCGGCGGCGGGACCTCGGAACCCAGCGGGGACTCCTGGAAGGACCGGGACAAGCGCGGATGGCGCCGCCAGAGGTATCCGGCCATGCCGAGCACACCCAGCACGCTCCCGCTGATCACCGACCAGGGAGAAAACCGCTCGCCTGCCGCGGCGGACAGGAGGTAGGTGACGGTCGCGAACGTGCCGAGGGCGATGAGGAACCCGATCCAGAGCCCCATCCGAAGGGTGGTGTTCCGCACGGCCAGGTGGACCAGCAGCGTCAGGCCCATGCCCACCAGGATGAACAGCACGAAGTGCAGCACCGTGTACCCGATGACCACCCCGGGAACAATCCGGGTGACTGACGGCGCGAGGTCGCCGCGGAAGAAGATCTTGCCCAGTACGTTCGGTGTGTGGAGCGGCTGACCGCCCGCGCTGTCCACGACCAGATACCACACCGCCATCACCACCGCCCCGATCACGCCGGCGATGGTGCCCTCACGGACCGTCGAATGCTCCTGTACGCGCATCACAACTCTCCAGCCGATGATCCCTGGACACCTCTGCGTCCAGAGTGGGGCGCCATGTGCGCGTGTGATGTGTCGGAGATCACGCGATCGAACGCACGGACCGGCCCTCAGGCGCGCCGGGACGCGCAGCGCGGGCATGGGCAGGAGGCGAGCAGCCGTTCGAAGGTGTAGATCCCGGTGCTGTGACCGTCGCTCCAGCGGACCCGGAGCCCGTAGGTACCCACCAGCTCGAGCGAGACCGGCCGGACATCGTCCGGGACCGCCGCCGAGTCGAGCAGGCCCCGACCCGACATCTCGTCTACACACTCCGCGCAGGCGCAGGCGAGCCGCAGCGGGCGCGCCGGGTACAGCGCCGCATGGCCGCCCTCCTCCCATTCGACGAGCACGCCGTCGTCGCGTCGGGTGATGGCGTGGGGCACGGGCAACGACACGGCGAACCTCCCGCGCGGCGGGGCGATGAATGTGGAGCGGAGTACTATATT
Organism: Gemmatimonadales bacterium; assembly: GCA_051955835.1. Classification (GTDB taxonomy): domain Bacteria; phylum Gemmatimonadota; class Gemmatimonadetes; order Gemmatimonadales; family GWC2-71-9; genus CAVVWJ01. Next base: position 9,073 of record JBQCGH010000133.1, on the reverse strand, counting down.
GCCCTTGACTATAACCCTCTCGAACATGACGACCGACGCGACCAATCCCTTCGGTGCCCGTGCCTCCCTTCGATTGGGCGACGAGACCGCGACCGTCTACCGCCTCGCCGAGCTGGCGCGGCAGGGCATCGCGAACCTCGACCGCCTGCCGTTCTCGATTCGCGTGCTGCTCGAGAATGCGCTTCGACACGCCGGACGGGGCTTCGTCACCGACTCGCACGTGCGCGATCTCGCGGGATGGACGCCGAAGAGCGTCGGACGGAGCGAAGTGCCGTTCATGCCCGCGCGCGTCGTACTGCAGGATTTCACGGGCGTTCCCTGCGTCGTGGATCTCGCCGCCATGCGCGACGCCATGGGCCGCATGCACGGCGATCCTGATCGCATCAACCCCGTGGTCCCATGCGACTTGGTGATCGACCACTCGGTCCAGGTGGACTCCTACGGCTCCGAGCGCTCACTCCGCCTCAACGTCGAGCTCGAATTCGAACGCAATCGTGAGCGCTACCAGCTGCTCAAGTTCGCCCAGCGGGCATTCCGGAACTTCCGCGTGGTGCCGCCGGGGACGGGCATCGTGCTCCAGGTGAATCTCGAATATCTCGCGCCGGTGGTGCAGCTCCGGGATCAGTTCGGCGGGCCGACCGCCTATCCCGATACGCTCGTGGGGACCGATTCCCACACCACCATGATCAACGGCCTCGGCGTGCTCGGCTGGGGGGTTGGCGGCATCGAGGCCGAGGCGGTCATGCTGGGACAGCCCTACTTCATGCTGCTGCCCGAGGTGGTCGGCATGAAGCTGGTGGGCGAGCTGCCGCTGGGCACCACGGCCACCGACCTCGTCCTCACCGTGACGCAGATGCTGCGGAAGAAGGGCGTGGTCGACAAGTTCGTGGAGTTCTACGGCCCCGGGCTCAGCGGCCTCGGCCTCGCGGACCGCGCCACGATCGCGAACATGGCACCCGAGTACGGCGCCACGATGGGGTTCTTCCCCGTCGATGCCGAAACCGTGCGCTACCTCGAGCGCACCGGACGCGGGCGGACGGTGTGTGAGCGGGTCGAGCGCTACGCCAAGGAGCAGGGGCTTTTCCGGACCGACGCCACGCCCGATCCCGATTTCAGCTCGATGCTCGAGCTCGACCTCGGCACGGTCACGCCCAGTCTGGCCGGCCCCAAGCGTCCACAGGACCTCGTGCCGCTCGCCCAGCTCAAGCGGAACTTCATCGTCAGCCTGCCAAGCCTCATGGGGCCGAGCGTGCCGGCGGCCCGGAAGGAGCTGGCGCAGAACGCGTATTCACGTTGGGTTGGCGAGGGCGGTGCCAACGTCACGATCGGCGAGCACGGCGCGGAGGAGGCCACTGCCACCGTGGCCGCGGCGGACCCCGACGCGCCGCCCATCGTGCGCGGGCAGCTCGACGGGGCGGACATCACGCTGCACGACGGCGCGGTGGTGATCGCCGCCATCACGAGCTGCACGAACACGTCCAACCCGTCGGTCATGATCGGGGCGGGACTCGTGGCCAAGAAGGCGGTCGAGCGCGGGCTCTCGACCAAGTCGTGGGTCAAGAGCAGCCTCGCCCCGGGCTCACGCGTTGTGACCGACTATCTCGAGGGGTCCGGGCTTCAGACCTACCTCGACCGGCTCCGCTTTCAGACGGTGGGCTACGGGTGCACCACCTGCATCGGGAACAGCGGGCCGCTGCCCGAAGTCATCGGCGGGCTGATCGACGAGCACGCCCTGGTGACTGCGGCCGTCCTGAGCGGCAACCGGAACTTCGAGGCGCGGGTGCATCCCCAGGTGCGGGCGAACTATCTCGCGTCGCCCATGCTGGTGGTGGCCTTTGCGCTGGCCGGTCGGGTCGACATCGACCTGAGCCGCGAGCCGCTGGGCACGGGGTCCGACGGCCGGCCGGTTTTCCTGCGCGACATCTGGCCCACGCCCACCGAGATCCGGGACACCATGGCGAATGCCCTCAAGCCGCGGCTGTTCGCCGACCGGTATGCCGCGGTGTTCGAGGGCGACGAGACGTGGCGGGCGCTCACGGTGCCCGACGGCAGCCGCTACGCGTGGGATCCTGCCTCGACGTACGTGCAGGAGCCGCCCTTCTTCACCGATCTCCCGCCCGAGCCCCCGCCGCTCCGGGACATCACGGGGGCCCGCGTGCTCGCCGTCCTCGGCGACTCGGTGACCACCGATCACATCAGCCCGGCGGGCTCGATCCCCAAGAACGGACCGGCCGCCCGCTACCTCAAGGAGCATGGTGTCGAGCAGGTGGACTGGAATACGTTCGGCTCGCGCCGCGGGAATCACGAAGTGATGATGCGCGGGACCTTTGGCAACGTGCGCATCACCAACGCGCTGGTTCCGGGGAAGGAGGGGAACTGGACGCTCCACTTCCCCACGGGAGAGGTCGTATCGATCTACGACGCGGCGATGCGGTACCAGCAGGCCGCCACGCCGCTCGTCATCCTGACCGGCAAGGAGTACGGCACCGGGTCAAGCCGGGATTGGGCGGCGAAGGGACCTTCGCTGCTCGGCGTCCGCGCGGTCATCGCCGAAAGTTACGAGCGGATCCACCGGAGCAACCTGGTGGGCATGGGCGTGCTTCCGCTGGCATATCAGCCGGGGACCGACCGGGCATCCCTCGGACTCACCGGGACCGAGACATTTGACATCGGTGGGATCGCCAGCGGGCTCAAGCCTGGCGGGACGGTCACCGTCAGGGCCCGTGATCAGGGTGGCAGGGAGACCATCTTCCCCGCAGTGGTCCGGCTCAACTCGGCGGTGGAGCTCGACTACTACCGGCACGGGGGCATTCTGCAGCGGGTGTTGAGGCAGTTTTTGAAGGGGTGAAAGGCACAGGCGGTCGGGGGCGGTCAGGCGGTCGGGCGCGTATGGTTCGGACGAGCCAAAAAAGAAGCCCCGGGAGAATCCCGGGGCTTCTCAGTCTCGAGCCCAGCTGGCTCAGTGACCCACGAGTCGGCAGACCTGCTCGCCTGCTCGCCCGTCCGCCTGTCAGGCCACCAGGTCCCGCAGCCGGTCGCCGGTCTCACCCTCCCGGAGGCGCAGGAGGGCGCGATCGCGCAGCTGACGGATCCGCTCGCGGGTGACCCCCATCATCCGGCCGATTTCCTCGAGCGTACGGCTGTTGCCGTCATCGAGGCCGAAGTAGAGGCGGAGCACTTTGGCGTCCCGCGGGGGCAACGCGGCGAGCGCGGCCTCGATGTCGCGGGTCTGGCTGTTCGCCATGGTGCTCATGTCGGTGCTCTCCTGCTCACCGCTCGTGAACCGCTCGATGCGCTCGTTGCCCTCGCCATCCCGCGTGGGGTGGTCGAGCCGCACCGCTTCCGAATTGAGCGCGCTGAGCGAGCGCACGGCCTCGACCGTGAGCCCCGTGGCGCGGGCCAGCTCCTCGGTGGTGGGCATGCGGCCGAGCTTGTCCTTGAGCAGCGTGGTGGTGCGCCCGAGCCGGCGCAGGTCGGCGGTGCGGTTGAGCGGCACCCGTACCGGCCGGCCGTGCCGCGCGATGGCGGCCTGCACCGCCTGGCGGATCCACCAGACCGCGTACGAGATGAACTTGACGCCGCGGTCGGGATCGAACTTCCGCGCGGCGGTCATCAGGCCGAGGTTGCCCTCGCCGATCAGGTCGACCAGCGGCACGCCCCGGTTCTGGAACTTCTTGGCGACGGACACGACGAAGCGGACGTTGTGGCGGGCCAGCTTCTCCTGGGCGGCCACGCTGCCCTTGAACGCCTTGCGGGCGAGCTCCATCTCCTCCTCGCGGTTGAGGAGGGGGACCCGGCTGATCTCATCCAGGTACAGGTCCAAGCTCTCGCGGCCTTCATCGATTGCACGAGCGATTTGCGCCGGTCGCACCGGGCGACGCTTGCCACGTGCCTTGATTGTCACGCTATTCGCCTCCTTGGACTCCCGTCCCCGCACGGTATACCAGCAAGGAACCTGGGACCGACTGGATTTAAGACGGGCCAATATATTGCCTAAGATGCCTAAAATCAACACCTTAGGCTAAAACGTGTCAGGAAACATAGTTGCGTGGGTGCAACGGGCGATGGGAAGGGGGGACACATGCGGCACGGCCTGGGCTGCTGGTTTGGCAGTCCGCCGCGTAGGGGGCGCGCATTGGAGGTGAGATTGTCTACGTAGTCTCTTCCGCTACTTCCTGCTCCCTTCCTTCCCTGCCCAAGTGCTTCCAGCACCCATCAACGTCGAACGCGCAACGGCTCGATGCATCGAACTTCTCGCGGGAGCCTCCACCACCGACCGCCCCGCCGCCCGCTCGCCTAGTGAATGCCGCTCCCGCCAGACAGCTGCTTCACCAGCTCACCGATCACGTTTTTGGCGTCGCCGAACAGCATCCACGTCTTGTCCGAAAAGTACAGCTCGTTGTCGATCCCCGCGAATCCGGGATTCTTGCTCCGCTTGATGGCGAACACCGTGCGCGCCCGGTCGGCGTCGATGATCGGCATGCCGTAGATCGGGCTCGCCTTCTCGGTCCGGGCCGCCGGGTTCACGACGTCGTTCGCACCCACCACCAACGCGACGTCCGCCTGCGGCATGTCCGGATTGATCTCGTCCATCTCGACCAGATCGGTGTAGGGGATGTCGGCCTCGGCGAGCAGCACGTTCATGTGCCCCGGCATCCGCCCGGCCACCGGATGGATGGCGAACTTGACCGCGATTCCCCGCTTCTTGAGCTGGTCGTACAGCTCGCGCACTTTGTGCTGCGCCTGGGCCACGGCCATGCCGTAGCCCGGGATGACCACCACCAGGTTGGCCTGCTCGAGCACCTGCCCCGCACCCTCGATGCTCTCCGCCTTGTAGACCTTCTCCTCGCCGCTCGCCTTGGCCTGCTGCACCTGGCCAAACGCGCCGAACAACACGTTGGTGAAAGAGCGGTTCATCGCCTTGCACATGATGATCGCGAGGATGAGCCCGCTCGAGCCGTCGAGCGCGCCCGCCGTGATCAGCAGCTTGTTGTCGAGCACGAAGCCCATCGCCACGGCGGAGAGCCCGGCGTAGGCGTTGAGGATCGCGATCACGGTCGGCATGTCGGCGCCGCCGATCGGAATGATCAGCAGCACGCCGAAGGCGAGCGCGAGCAGGATGATGAGCGGGAAGGTGAGCGGCGCCCACGCGGCGGTCGGGTGGAGGATGAGCGCCAGGCCCACCACGGCGGCCACCAGGAGCAACCCGACGTTGGTCACGTTCTGGAGGGGATAGGTCACCGGCCGCTGGGGAATGAACTTCACTTCCTGCAGCTTGCCCGCGGCCATGAGGCTGCCGGTAAACGTGAGGAAGCCCAGGATGATCTCCACGATGATGGCGACCATCCGGAACGCGGTCAGGTTCTGCGGCCCCTCGCCCAGCCACAGGTAGTACTTGGCGGTCCCGACCAGGCCGGCCGCGAGACCGCCGAACGCGTGGGACAACGCGGTCCGCTGGGGGACCGCCGTGAGGGGCACCAGCGAGAGAGGGACGCCGACGATCACGCCCGCGACGAGCGCCCCGACGATCCACCAATGATGGATCACCACGGGCTCGGCCCAGGTGGCCGCGATGGCGAGAACCATGCCCGCCACGCCGGCGTAGACCCCCTTCCGTGCCGTGGAAGGCGCGTTCATCCAGTGCAGCGCAAAGACGAACAGCCCCGTCGCGATGATATAGGAGAGCTGGACGAAATCGCGGCTCATGGGCGGCCGCCCCCGCCCGGCTTGGTGTCGGTCTTGAACATCTTGAGCATGCGATCGGTGATCAGGAATCCGCTCACGATGTTCGTCATCGAGGCGAACAGCGCGACCGCACCCAGGATTCGGATTCCCGTGGGATAGTCCGCCCCGGTCACGATGATCGAGCCAACGATGGCGATCGCGGAGATGGCGTTGGTGATGGACATGAGGGGGGTGTGCAGCAGCCGGCTGACCCGGCGAATCACCCCGAGCCCGATGAAGCTCGCCAGCACGAACACGAACAGCTGGGCCCAGATGTCGGAGGGAGGCGCGGCGGCGGCCGCCTCGGTCTGGATCATGTCGTCTCCTTGGCGAGTGCCTCACGGGCGCGCGCGTGCCGGACTTCGCCCGCGTGCGTGATGAGCGCGCCCTGCTGGATATCGTCGTTGAGGTCGAGCTGGAAAGCGCCCTCCTTGGTGAAGGCCTGGAGGAACGCGGTGAGATTCCGGGAGAACAGCAGGCTCGCGTGCAGGGGCATTGAGGAGGGCACGTTGAGCGGCGCCATCACGGTGACGCCGCCGACCGTGACGGTGTCCCCTGGCCGGCTCACCTCGCAGTTGCCGCCGCCGTCCGCGCCCAGGTCGACGATGACGGCGCCCGGCCGCATCGCACGCACCATGTCGGCGGTGACCAGCTTCGGCGCGAACACGCCGCCGATGAGCGCGGTGGTCACCACCACGTCCGACTGCGCGATCTGGGCGGCCAGGATCTCCCGCTGGCGGGCCTTGTCCGCCTCGGACAACTCCTTCGCGTAGCCGCCGCCGCCCGAGGCGCTCTCGGTGAGCTCGATGCCGACGTATTTGCCGCCGACGCTCTCGATCTGCTCCTTGACCTCGGGCCGCACGTCGGTCGCGGTCACGTTGGCCCCCAGGCGCTTGGCCGTCGCGATCGCCTGAAGTCCGGCCACCCCGGCGCCGATCACGAACACCTTGGCGGGGGGCACCATGCCGGCCGCGGTCATGAACATGGGGAAGTACTTGTTGAGCTCGCTCGCGGCGAGCAGCACGCCCTTGTAGCCGCTGATGTTCGCCATGGACGAGAGCGTATCCATGCTCTGCGCCCGGGTGGTCCGAGGAATGGCATCGGTGGCGAAGGCGGTGACGCTCCGCTCGGCGAGGGCGCGCACGGCGCGAAGGTGCCGGAACGGCATGAGCGAGCCGAGATACACCGCGCCCGGCCGGAGCCAGCTCACCTCGTCCCGACCCGGGTCGATCGAGGGAGGGCCGACCTTGAGCAGGAGGTCGGCAGCCCCGAGCAAGGCCGCGGGATCGGCCTCGAGCACGACCCCGACCTCGCGGTACCCGTCGTCCGGATAGCCCGCCGCCTCGCCCGCGCCGCGTTCGATGGCGATGTCGTACCCCGCCTGCTTGAGCTTCTTGCAGGACTCGGGCACTAGCGCCACGCGCCGCTCGCCCGGGGCGGTTTCCTTGGGAACGCCGATGCGCATCGGAACTCCGCAATCATGGTGGGAACGTCCCGTCTAATGTGCGGCCGATCGGGAGCGGGTCAAGACGCGCCGCCGCAAAGCCGGCGGATCGCCTTGAGCAGGGTCCGCATCCCCGCTATCCTCTACCGCCTATGCCACGGTCCCGCCGAGCGCCTCACGTGCACAAGTTCGGCGGTGCGTCGCTGGCCGATTCCGCCGCCGTCCGCCACGCCGTCGACATCATCCGCCGCCACGTCAAGGAGCCCACCGTCGTGGTCGTCTCCGCGATGGCGGGAACGACCGACGCGCTGCTCGACGTGGCCGAGCAGGCGGGGGCCGGTGAGGCTCGCACCGTCGCGTCGCTGATCGCCCGGCTGCGCTCGCGCCATGCCGAGGTCGCCCGGTCGGTGATCCCGTCGGGCCGGGCCCGCGCCGACCTGCTGGCGTACATCGAAGACGTCTTCGAGGAGCTCGAAGCGCTGGCGCAAGGGCTCCGCCTGCTGCGCGAGCTCACGCCCCGCACGACCGACGATCTCGCGTCCCGCGGGGAGCGGCTGAGCGCGCGGCTGGTGGCCGCCGCCCTCGAAGCGCGGGGGACCAAGGCGCGGTACGTGGACGCGCTGGATCTGGTCCACACCGACGGGGTTTTCGGTCGGGCCGCGCCGGATCTCGCGCGCACGGATCGCAGCGTCCAGCGCGCCTTGGCTCCGCTCCTCGCGCGGGGCATCGTCCCCGTCGTGCCCGGCTTCATCGGCGCCGCGCCCGATGGCGCGGTGGCGACGCTCGGCCGGGGCGGCTCCGACCTCACGGCCACGCTGCTCGCGCGCGGGCTCGCCGCCGCCCGCATCTCCCTCTGGAAGGACGTGCCCGGCCTGCTCACCGCCGATCCGCGCGTGGTGCCCGATGCCCGAGTGATTCCGCAGCTGCACGCGCGGGAGGCCGCCGAGCTGGCATACTACGGCGCCAAGGTGCTCCACCCCCGCGCGCTGATCCCGGTCACCGGCCGCCGCATTCCGGTCTACGTGCGCCCGTTCGCCGACCCCGACGCCGCCGGCACCGAGGTCTCCGAACGGATCGCGCCGGGACGCTTTCCGGTGAAGGCGCTCACGGCCGCCGGCGGCCAGGCGCTGGTCACCGTGACCGGCAACGGCATGCTCGGCGTCCCCGGCATCGCGGCGCGCACGTTCCACGCGCTCCACGTGCGGCAGATCTCCGTATCGCTCATCTCGCAGGCCAGCTCGGAGCACTCGATCTGTTTCAGCGTGCCCGAAGCGCTCGCCGACGACGCGCAGGCGAGCCTCTCGCGCGAGTTCTCGGGCGAGATCGCCCGCGGAGAGATCGACGGCGTGGCGGTCGATCCGGGCATGGCCACGGTCGCGGTGGTGGGGCTCGGCATGCACGGCACCCCTGGCGTCGCGGCGGCGGTGTTCAACGCGCTCGCCGCGCCCCGGATCAACGTGGTGGCGATCGCGCAGGGAAGCTCCGAGCTCAACATCTCCGTCGTCGTCGCCGCCGCGGAGGCGGGCGAGGCTCAGCGCCGCATTCACGACGCGTTTCAGCTCTCGCGCATCGCCGGCGGCGGGGTCATCCGACCCGAGCGAATGGAAGTCGTCCTGCTGGGGTTCGGCCAGATCGGCCGTAGCCTGGCGGGGATGATCGGCCGGGTGCGCCGTCCCGCGCTCGACCTCAAGGTGGCCGCGGTGATCGACCGCTCGGGATTTGTGTTCGATCCCCAGGGTCTGGGGGCCCGGCGACTCGCCGGCCTCGTCGCGGAAAAGCGGAAGGGACGCCCGCTCGCGCGGACCGCGCCCGGCCGCGCGGCCACGGCGGAGGAAGCCATCCGCCATGTCGCGGGCTATGCGCTCACCCGCCCCGTCCTGGTGGATCTCACCGCCGACGAGACCG
>JBQCGH010000132.1:0-4492 GCA_051955835.1 Gemmatimonadales bacterium | reverse complement strand
CCAACAAATTGTACAAAAAAAAAAACACTACCCCCGCCACTTTTTTGCGGCCCCGCGCCGGCAAGAATCGGTCGTTCTCAGGCGCTGAGAACGACCTTTTCGCAGTTGTCCCGCTTGTGAAGGAACATGTCGAAGCCGTGCGGGGCCTCCGACAGCGGCAGGTGGTGGGTGATGACGAAGCTCGGATCGATCTCGCCCCGCTCGATCCGCTCGAGCAACGGCCGCATGTACCGTTGCACGTGGGTCTGCCCGGTTCTCACCGTGAGCGACTTGTTCATCAGGGCGCCCATCGGAAACTTGTCGATGAACCCGCCATACACGCCGATCACCGACACGATCCCGCCGCTCCGGCACGCCATGATCGCCTCTCGCAACGCGATCGGACGGTCGGTCTCGAGCATGAGTGCCTGCTTGGTTCGGTCGTACGCGTACATCGCCGCGTGGCCGTGCGCTTCCATGCCGACCGCATCGATGCAGGCGTCCGGTCCGCGGCCGCCCGTGAGCTCCAGCAGCCGGTCGAGCACGCTCTCCTCTTCGTAGTTGATCGTCTCGGTCGCGCCGGCCTTCTCCGCCGCCATCCGGAGTCGATAGGGAAACCGATCGATCCCGATGATCCGCTCGGCGCCGAGCATCTTGGCGCTGGCGATGGCAAACTGTCCGACCGGTCCGCAGCCCCACACCGCGATCACGTCGCCGGGCTGGATGTTGCACATCTCCGCACCCATGTAGCCGGTCGGCAGGATGTCGGACAGGAAGAGCACCTGATCGTCCGACAGCCCGTTCTGGATCTTCAGCGGGCCGACGTCGGCGAAGGGCACACGGGCATACTCGGCCTGACCGCCGGCGTACCCACCCAGCATATGCGAATAGCCGAACAAGCCGGCGGGCGAGTGCCCCATCAGCTTCTCGGCGATCCACGCATTCGGGTTGGAGTTTTCGCACAGGCTGAAGAGGTCGCGCTGGCACATGCCGCAGGCGCCGCAGGCGATGGGGAAGGGCACCACCACCCGGTCACCGACCTTGAGGTTCTTCACGGCCGGTCCGATCTCCACGACTTCACCCATGAACTCGTGCCCCAGAATGTCGCCCTTTTCCATCGTGGGGACGAAGCCGTTGTACAGATGGAGGTCCGAGCCGCAGATCGCGGTCGAGGTGACCCGCACGATGGCGTCGCGTGCGTTCAGGATCTGTGGGTCGGGCACGTCGCGGACCTCGAGACGCTTCTTCCCCATCCAGCAGTTCGCTTTCATCGGTCGGTCCCTCCCTCGGCGGACGGCTGCGCCGGGTGCATTCCGCGGTGCACGCTGGCGTCCGAATGCACCACCTCGCCGGTCTCGAGCACCTGCTTGAGTCGGCGCAGGTCACTCTTGACCTGCTGGCTCGGCTCTTCGCCGAACAGCTTCGCCACCAGCGCACCGGCCTTTCCACCCGGTGGATCGTACCGCAGCTCGACGTGGATCTCTGTCCCGCGGCCCCCCGGTGCGGCGACGAAACGCACGGAGCCCATATTGGGAACGTCCGCGTTGCTCACGGAACGCCAGGAGATGCGCTCGTTCGGCTGGTCGTCCACGATCTCGGCATCCCATTCCACGCTCGAGCCCGCCGGGGCGCGCGCCCGCCAGTGCGAGTGGCGGTCATCCAGCACCTGGACCGATTCCAGATGTTCCATGAATTCCGGCAGGTGCTCGAAGTTGCGCCAGAACCGGTACACCTCCTCCGGAGGACGGGACACGGTGACCGATTCTCGCACCTGCACGGCGCCGCTCTGCGCGGCTGGCTCCGCCCGCCAATCGGCGCTCTGGCCGAGCCGACGCCCCGTCAACACGTCGAGCACGGTCACACCGAGCACGGCCGCGGTGGCTGCCATGGCGCGGGACCGTCCGGACGCGTTGGAGGTCATCGCCTCTCCAAGGAACGCCAGATCCATCACGTCTCCACCGACCCGGGCCCACACCGCGGTTGTCGGGCGGTCGGCCGCAAGGATGGCGACACCCGCGGCGATTTCACGAAGACCGTATGCCAACAGGAAGTTTCGGTGGGTATCGTCGTCCTCCACCCCGATGAAGCGGGCCAGGCGGCGCGGCGCGGCGACCTCGGCTAGGCCGAGTCCGATGCTGAACCAGCCCAGCGCGCGGGCCATCCTCGTCGGATCGGCCAGCGGACCTTGACGACGTCGCTCCTGCGGGCCGCCCCAGTCCTCCGGGCGAAGCCGCGCTTTGCTTCCGTTGTACTTCTGGCCCACCCTCATGTCGGGCCCTGTTGCCGTAGTCATGCCTCCCCCTCCGACTTCGTTCGCTCTGACCGCGAGCATGATCGCCTGTGAATGGGGCGTCGCGGCCGGGTGGCCGCTGGGCGCCAGAGCCGCGGGGCGTGCACGAAACGAGTCGAGGTGGGGAGAAACGAGGGGTCTTCGCTTCGGTTCACCGCGAGTCCGCGCGCCGTCGGCGGCGTCGCGGATGGATAGGACTCTGAGAGCGATAGGGGCGGTGAGCCTGGTCACCGCCACGTCTACGTTTCGAGCTCGAGGGGGCCCTCGAATCCAGCTTGCTGCAGAAGGGAGCGGACCGCGCGTAACACATCGGGCATATCGAACGGCGGAGCGAGAAATCGCAGGTTTTCCGGGAGGGACGGCTCCTGGCCCCCGTCGTCGTAAGGGACGTCGGCGATGCCTAACATCGGCACCTCGGGCGCGAGATCGCGCAGCCGCCAGGCGGTATCGGCGGTGTCGCCATCGAGCGCGCGTGCCCCGAGCACGATGAGCGAGGGGCCGCCGCTCTCGCGGGTGAGTGCTCCGCTGGCCGTCACGAGGTCGGCACAGGCCGTGACCTGATATCCAGACCGCTCCAGAAACTTCGAGATCGTGCGTCGGAGCATCCGCTCGGCTTCCACGAGGAGGATCTGCGGGCGGATGCGCTTCGGGACCAGCGGGTCTCGGGTGGCCATCGCTACCTACACGCGGAAGTCAGGATCGGGGCTTGCCGGACAAGGTGGCAAGCCTAGCCCCAGAAAGGCAATGACCCAAACTAACGAGCCCCTCCCGACCGGATGTGAGCCGCCTCTCTTGCCGGGGTGCCTTGGCGGCTGTACTTAAATGGATGGCCACAAACGAACACGGAGAAGAGACCTACGCTGTTCACACGCGCCGCCGGCCCCTCCCGCCGGCGCTCCTCTTCGGCCGTACCTTCCTGCGGCACCCTCGAATGCTGGGGTCCGTCATTCCAAGCAGCCGGTTTCTGGTCTCCCGCGTTCTGCGTCAGGTGGACTGGGCGCGGACGAGCGTGGTGGTCGAAGCCGGGCCGGGCGTCGGCACGCTAACCGGTCCGATCCTTGAGCGGCTCGGGGGGGAAGGGGCCCTGCTCGCCTTCGAGATGAACCCCGCATTCGTCACCCATCTGCGTAGCGAGATCCCCGATCGGCGGCTGACGGTGCTGCATCGCTCGGCGGCGGAGGCACGGGCGGCGCTGGAGGAACGGGGCATTGGCTCGGTGGACCTCCTCGTCTCGGGTATCCCGCTCAGCAGCCTCACCAAGCAGGCGCGGCTTTCGCTCATCGCGGCGTGGCGCAGCCTGCTCCGGCCCGGCGGCGTGCTCGTGGTGTACCAGTTCACGCGTTCCGCGCTGCCGGAGCTTCGCCGGGTGTTCGGGCAGGTGCGGCAGGAGTTCGAGCCGCTCAACGTGCTGCCGGCGCGCGTCTTCAAGTGCATGACCTAGCCCAGACCAGAGCCGCGCTTCGCCCCGCATAGGGGCGCCGCTATGTTCGGGACATGCGACTCCGTCGATCGGGGGCACTCTGGTGCATCCTCCTGGCGCCAGCGGCCTTGGCGGCGCAGGCGCCCGGCCGGGTGCGCTCGAGCATGCGCCCCGCGGTCGGCGCGGAGGTCGGATATTCGCGCACGGACCTGGTCGGCGGCGACGCCCAGCGGGTCCAGAGTCGACAGGGGGCCCTCACCGGGCTCTACCTCCAGGCACCTCTTACCGGGCCGTTGTTCCTTCGGTCAGAAATCCTCTTCGCCCTGAAGGGTGGACGTACCCAGGCCGCCGTCGAAGGTGGCGGCACCGCCGAGCTCGACATCGGGCTCGCCTACATCGAGCTGCCCGTGCTGCTGCGCACGGGCGTGACGCGGGGGCGCTTCCGGCCGATGATCTTCGGCGGACCCGCCCCTTCGCTGCAGATCGGGTGCGATTTGCAGGTCATCGTGCCCAATGCGCCCGTGCGTGCGAGCTGCGACGAGACTAACGTGCCCCCGTTCCGGGACTTCGACATCGGCATGGTCGTGGGCGGGGGGCTGGAGGTGCGCTGGCCGGCATCGGCTCTGGCCCTAGAGGCGCGCTACACGGCGGGACTGCGATCGGTGCTGGACGGCGTGGACGTGCGCAACCGGGCGTTTGGCGTGGTGCTGGCACTTACGTTCTAGGCGGGCAGGGGGGGGGCGGGGGGGGGGGGGGGGGGGGGGGGGGGGGGGGCGGGCGGCGCCCGGGGCGGACGCGAGGCG
>JBQCGH010000131.1:0-17452 GCA_051955835.1 Gemmatimonadales bacterium | reverse complement strand
CGCTTACCCGGGCGGTCACCTCGGGCGGCAGCACTGCATCGCGGTACGCCGGGCTTTCCAGCTCGAACAGCTCCCACGAGGGCATGCTCACCACCCGCGCCCGAATCCCCTCCGTCGTGAGCCGCTCGTACGCATCCACGCAGAGCGACACCTCGCTCCCGGTGGCCAGCAGGAGCACGTCGGGGCGCCCGCCCTCGGCGTCGGCCAGGATGTACGCGCCGCGCGCGGTGCCGGTCGCTGCGGCGTAGCGTGTCCGGTCAAGCACCGGCAGCGCCTGACGCGAAAGCACCAGCACCGCCGGCTGATGCCGGAGCCGCATGATCACCCGCCAGGCCTCGACCACCTCGTTGGCATCGGCCGGTCGGATGGTGATGAGCCCGGGGATCGCGCGCAGCGAAGCAAGCTGTTCGACGGGCTGGTGGGTCGGTCCGTCCTCGCCGACGCCGATCGAATCGTGGGTGAACACGTGGATGGTGGGGATTTCCATCAGCGCGCTCAACCGGATGGCGGGCCGCGCGTAGTCGCTGAAGATGAGGAACCCGGCGCCGAACGCCCGCATCTTCGAGAGCGAGAGGCCGTTCACCACGGCCGCCATCGCGTGCTCGCGCACGCCGAAGTGCATGTTGCGGGCGCCGATGGTGCCGGCCTCGAGATCGCCGGCGCCGTCGAAGGTGAGTCGGGTCTTGGTGGAGGGGGCGAGGTCGCCGGCACCCCCGATGAGCCAGGGGACGTGCGTGGCGATGGCGTTGAGCACCTTGCCCGACGCGTCGCGGCCAGCGATGCCCTTCGGATCCGGCGCGAACGTGGGCAGGTCCGCGTCCCAGCCATCGGGCAGGCGGCGGTACTGCATGCGATCGATGGCGTCCGCCAAGTCGGGGAACCGCGTCCGGTACGACTCGAAGCGCGCGAGCCACGCACCATGGAGCTCGCGCCCCCGGCGTCCGCACCCTTCGGCGAGTCGCTCGCGGGCGCCGTCGGGCACCAGGAACTTGGCGTCCTCGGGCCAGCCGTAGAACCGCTTGGCCAGCCGGATCTCGTCCTCCCCCAGCGGCTCGCCATGGGCGGCGCCGGTGTCTTGCTTGTTGGGCGCGCCATAGCCGATGTGGCTGTCCACGATGATCAGGGTGGGACGGTCGCGAGTGTCCCGGAACACGCCGAGCGCGCGGCGCAGCATGTCGAGATCGTTCGCGTCGCCCACGCGGGTCACGTTCCAGCCGTAACCGATGAATCGGGTGGCGGTGTCGTCCGAGAAGGCCAGCCTGGTACTGCCCTCGATCGAGATCCGGTTGTTGTCGTAGATCCAGCAGAGGTTCGAGAGCCGCAGGTGCCCGGCCAGCGAGGCGGCCTCGCTGCTGATGCCCTCCATCATGTCGCCGTCGCCGCAGAGCGCGTAGACGTTGTAGTCGAAGAGATCGAAGTCGGGACGGTTGAAGTGGGCGGCCTGCCACTCCCCGGCGATCGCCATGCCCACGCTGGTCGCGACGCCCTGGCCGAGTGGGCCGGTGGTGGTCTCGACGCCGGAGGTCAGGCGGTATTCGGGGTGTCCGGGGCACTTGCTGTCGAGCTGGCGGAAGCGTTTGATGTCCTCGAGTGTCACGGCCAGTTCGCCCTGCCGCTCGTACTGCGAGTTCACCGCCTTCACCCCGGTCAGGTACAGCATCGAGTAGAGCAGCATGGAGGCGTGCCCGTTGGACAGCACGAACCGGTCGCGATTGGGCCAGATCGGGTCCTCGGGATCGAACCGAAGGAAATCCTGCCAGAGGCAGTACACCACGGGCGCGAGGGCCATCGGCGTGCCCGGATGGCCGGAGTTCGCGGCCTGCACCGCGTCCATTGCGAGCGTGCGGATGGTGTTGATGACCAGCAGGTCGGGGTCCTGCGACTTCGACGGCATGGGGTTACGGTCCCTTTCCCCGGGCGCCGTCACAGGGACGGCGCCCGAGCCACACGATTCCAGTTCAGCAGCCGCGCCTCAGGAAGGTACGCGGCCCTCATCACGAACTGTATCGCGGTCGAGGCCCGTTCGTCACGGGGTGGCCAGCCGTCCGCTCAGAAGTGCGGCTTCTTGAGCAACCCCTTGATCTTCTGCTTGGCGTCGTTCTTCGCCTCGGCCTTCTTCTCCTGGACGGTCTCGTTCACCGCCTCGTTCACCACCGACTTGCCCGCATCGGCCATCGCCTTGCCGAGATCGAAGTTCTTGAGCTTCTCGCAGGCCGCGCGCTGCTGCTCCTTCTCCTCCGGAGTGAGCTCGTGAGGCTTGTCGGCGCTGCTCGCGTTGCTGGCGGGCGCCTGCTTGGCCATGTCTGCCTTGGCCTTGGCGAGCGAGTCGGCGAGTTGCTGGCTCGCCAGATAGTTGACGAATCCGTGGGCCATCGAGTCCGGCTTCACCGCCAGGTTGGTGTCCTCCCGGAACGTGATGCCGGGCGGCGGCGCGAACGCCGAGGCGGGGGGCTCACTCCGCTTCACGGAGGTGGCGGTCTCCTCGAAGTTGACGCAGAAGATGTCGCCCTGCATGTGCAGCGGGACGGCCGGCGCGTCCTCCATCGAGCACACCGAGAAGCTCGCGAAGGAGTGCTCCACGCACTTTTCGCCCGCATAGGTCTTAGTCTCACCCTTCTCGCCGGTCGTGAGCGCCTGGGAGCCGAAGGCCCGGCCGATCATCTGCGCCATGTCCTGCAGGTTCTGATGCAGTCGCTGCTTGGACGCGCCGTCCAGGTCATCGTAGGCTTTCTCCATGTAGGGCAGCATGTTAGGCCGCCGGACGCCGGTCTTGTTCGTCAGGTCGACCGTGTAGGCGGAGTCCGGGGTGAAGAGTGTCCAGGAGTCGGTGTTGGTGGTCTTGCCGAAGAACTTCGAGGTGGTCGTCTCGTGAGTGACGATCCGGTCCTTGGAGATGGCCCGCTCGGCGGTGCCCTGCATGTCGCCGGTGTAGGTGTAGCTGACGTCGACGGCGCCGATCTTGTTCTTGGGGAGCTTGAACGGATTGTCCTGCGCGAGAAGCGGCGACGCGACCAACGCGAGGGCCGCGGCGAAAACCAGGCGTGTCATGGGCGCACTCCGAGAAGGTGGTTCCGGGGACGCCCCTAAGATGTGGCCGGGGCGGCAGGCGGCAAGACCGGCCCAGCGGGAACACGCCGGCGTCCGGCACGCGGCGGCCGGGTTAGCTTCCCTCCATGATTGTTTTCGTGCCGCGGCTGACGCCGCTTGTCGTGCTCATGACCATTGCCGTGGCCGCGCCGGTGCCAGTGGTCCGCGCCCAGGCCCCGGGCTCCGGAAGCGGCCGACCGCCCGGCCTGGAAGCGCCCTCCGCGCCGGTGGCGGTCTTTCCGGCCTCGCTCTATAACGACCAGGCCAACGTCCGGGAGGCGACGGACTCCGTCCAGGCCGCCATCGCCACGGACACGCTGAGGCGGGGACTTCGCAAGGAGCTTGGCAACCAAGTCATCGACTATGCCGCCGTGGATTCCGCCGCGCAGACGCCCACCGCCCTGGCGGCTGCGGGTGGGATTGCGTGCCACCTCCGGGTGGCCTGCGCGGTCGCGGTCGGCCGTGCGCTGGGTGCCAGATGGGTGGTCCTGGCGAAAGTGAGCAAGACGAGCAACCTCATCTGGCTGCTCTCGGCGCAGCTCGTGCGGGTTCCCACCGGCGACATCGTTCTCGACGACTCCACGGAGCTCAAGGGCGATCCGTCGCGGATGGTACGTCTTGGGGCAGGCATCTTTGCCGACCGGGTCGTGCGCACCGTTCGGAACGGCGGGGTGGCAACCAACTTCCCGAACACGAGCGCCACGCCGTAGGAGCGGAGCGCTAACGGCGGAGCCCAGGCGGGTCGACGTGCATCACCGCCATCATGCCGGCGCCGAGGTGCTCCGCGATGTGGCAGTGCAGCATCCAGGCGCCCGGATTGGATGCGTCGATCAGCAGGTCCACCGTCGAGCCGACCGGCACGAGCGCCGTATCCTTCCAGACCAGATTCTTTGTCGGGACCCCGTCACGCGCGACCACCAGCATGCGCTGCCCGTGCAGGTGAATCGGGTGCTGCATCGGGTGGAACGAACGGGGATCGTTGAACAGGCGCAGCTTCACGACCGATCCCTGCTTCACGTGCCATTCGATTGCCTCGTTTTCCCGGCCCGTGGCGTCATCGCGAATGATCCAGCGGACCTGCCGCGATGTCGACAGCCAGTTCATGTCAGGCATGCCATCCACCCACTCAACCGGCGCGTAGTATGCGGTGTCGATCGTCATGAACTGCACGGTGGCGAGCGGCAGCCCGGAGGTCCGCACCGTGAGCGTGAGGCGCTTGTCCGGCGGCCGGGTCAGGTCGCGGCGAAAGGGCGCCATGTCGCGGGAGACCGCGGCGTTGACGCGCAGGCGGTCGAAGGCCGCGCCGTGGTCGGGCGAGACCGCCGTCGAGTCTACGGTCACCATGCCAAGCGTGTCGACCTCCGACTCGAACTCGCCCCGAAAATGGTTGATGGCCTGGACCGCATTGAGCACGGGGATGCGGCCGGGGCGGTCGAAGCGCACCGCCACGACGTACCGCTCGGCGGGCGCGAGCACGATGCTTGGCACCATGGCCTCGTGCTCGAACCGGCTCTCGTCGGAGGCGAGCACCTTGATGGGCGCCCCGCCGAAGGACACGTTGAACGTGCGTGAGCCGGCGGCGTTCGTCAGATAGAACCGCACCACCTCGCCCCGGTGAACGCGAAGCGCGTAGGTCGGCTCGCCGTTCACGAGCAACACGTTGCCCACCCGCCCCATCAATGCGAAATCGGGCGCCTCGGCGCCGTAGGGAATGAGCGAGTCGGCCTGCATCAGCAGATCGCCCAGCATCAGGACCTGCTCACGGTTGGCCGGGGAGTAATAGTCCGTGTCGGGTGCGTCCACGATCATATTGCCGAACAGCCCCATCGGCTGCTCGATGTCCTCGCGGACGTGGGGGTGATACCAGTAGATCCCCGCGTCGGGGAAGCGCACCGTGTAGATGTAGTCGGCGCCCGCGGAGACCGGTTCCTGGGTCACACCGACGGCCCCGTCCGACCGGTTGTCGAGCCGAACACCGTGCCAGTGCACGCTGCTCGGCAGGTCGATTCGGTTGTGGAAGCGCACGGTGATGGTCGCGCTCTGAGGGACGTGAATCAGCGGCCCGGGCACCTGACCGTTGAAGGCGTACATCGCGAACGTGTGCCCACGCAGCGTGCGGCGGACCAGGCCGGCCGTGAGCTCGAGCGTGTCGCCGTCCTTGAGCGGGGTCACAACGGCGGGTCGGGCAGGAGGCAACGTCATCGGATCGGCGCCGCGACCCGGAACGAACGCCCTCACGCCGGGCGCGAGGCCGACCAGCCCGGGCATCATCACCATATTGGCGGGCATCGGGATCGGTGTCTCGTGTCCTGTCATGCCTGCCATCCCGCGATGTTCGTGCTCCGGCTGCTGGGCCGCGAGCCGCGCGCCGCCGAGCAGTGCGCAGGCCATGAGCGCGACCTCATGGCGGATCACTGTGCGATGCCACGAAAGAGGGGATGGGTGAGGAAGGACTGAAGCCAGCCGCTGGGCGAGGTGCCGTGCAAAACGGTGGGACCCGCATGCGTCGCCGACGCCGAGTCGGCCTCCGCGGTGATGACCAGGAGGAACTTGTTCATCTCCACCGGCCCCACGATGGAGGTGCCGTTCCGCACGACACCCAGGCGCACCCACTGCGTGAGGTCGGGCGTTGCCGCCCAGGCGACGTATCCGGTGAACCGGCCGAGGCTGCCGGGCCGCGGCAGCCGCGCAGCCGTGACCCGGATGTCGTAGCGGGCGCGCCCATCGGCCGTGACCCCAATGCCGAACGGCGAGTCGGCCGCGAAAAGCCGGGCGCTCCCTGCCGCCGCGGGGGCCTTCGGGGTCGAGTGCAGAGCGATGTCGTACGGTCCCGGCCGCGGGGCCAGGAGGAGCATCCCGGTCAACGCGGCGAACCGCGAGCGTCCGCCGCCCGTCACCGTCCCGCGCGCGCTCCGCCGCCTCCGGACGCGGCCACGACGGGCCCATGATCGTAGTCCTGCACGCTCGAGATGTTCGGCATGCCGACATCCTTCCCGTTCCAGCCGTGGAACCCGTCCAGCCGGAACAGCCAGAGGCCGCTCCGCATGTCGGTCATGGCGATGAGGCCGTCGCGGTTCCGCACGTCGATGCCGAAGGCGCCCTGCTCGACGCTGTTGGTGCCCTGCCAGCCGTTGTCCGGGGTGCCACCAAAGCCCATGCCGTGCTTGCAGCCGCAGGTGTAATACCAGCCATCCGTCTTCGGGCTCTTCGGATCCTTGAGGTCGAACACCTGGAACCCGTCCTCGTAGGCCGAGACGAAGACATAGGGCCAGCGGACCTCGTGGTTGTGCGAGAGGTCGCGCCAGTCCGCCGTCCACGCGCTGATGGCGAGATCGAGGTTCTTGGTCGAGTCGCGCTGCCCGGGGCCGAGGTCCCAGATGCGGAGCGGCGTGTACTCGTACTCGGTCATCGTGACGGCCCAGCGCCCATCGGGCGACGGCGTGAACGTGTGGGCAATGTCGAAGCCGAGGCCCGTGAGCGTGAACATCTCCTTTGGCGTCTCGGGGTGGGTGACGTCCCAGACCGAGTAGCCGCCCAGCCCCGCGCCGTAGAACTTGTCCTGCTTCGTGCCGGGGTCGTACGCGACGTAGAAGTCGTGGTAGCCGCCGGCCCCGATCTGCTTGAACGGCGTCGGATTGGGCACGCTTCCCGCCAGCCAGGTGCTCGAGTCCGGGGAGCTCACCACCTTGGCCATGTCGTAGACCAGGGCCTTGGTATCGTTGATGGTGGCGAACAGCAGGACGCGACCGTCGGAATGCTTGTAGGCGAAGATGTTGTGGAAGCCGCCGGGCGCCGGTGGATAGCGGATCCGGCGCACTTCCTTCACCTTGCTCGAGTCGGGGAGACCAGTAACGTCGAACACCACGGCGCCGAGGTCGGCGTCGGGGCTGCCCTGCATGAACTGCAGCGACTGCACGTAGTAGTACTTGTCGCCGAGCTTGAAGTACTTGCCGTCCATGGCGCCGATGCCCCGATGCAACTCGGGGTTCTCGATGGTCCACTCGAACACCTTCTTCGGACGGGTCGGCACGCGGACGTCGTAGATCTGGGTGGTGAAGTTGATGAAGCCGCAGACGTAGACGTACGGTCGACCGGGGTCCTGCTCCATCTCGATGTCGGCCGCCTTCCATGGGCCCGGGTGATTCACGACATGGGCCAGGAGATGGACGGACTTGCTGCCACCGTGCTTCTGGTCGAAGGGCCGGACCGCCATGCCCGGGTCCTGGGCCCAGGCGGCGACCGGAACGCACAGGGCGAGCGCGACAAGCAACCGATACATCGAGGTCTCCTGAGGGGTGAGGATTGCAAGATAGGCACCGAGGCGGGCATCGGCAGTGGGCGGCGCTGCTCGGACACCAGGTGCCGGCGGGATGCGTATAGTCTTCGCATCGGCGCCCCTAGCCTGACCACCACGGCCCGATCAGATGCGCACCCGGCCGGTGGGGCGCGGTCCTTTGACGAGGTGATCATGTCCGCTTTCGCTCCCTTTCGCGCTGCTCGCGCTCTATGCCTGACGGCGATCGGCGTCATGGCCCCGTCGCTCGCCCAGGGCCAGCAAACCGCGGCCCAAAGCCGCCCCGTCGGGGCCGTGCCCGGATCCGTGGCTGACGACTCGCTCGAGACCTGGCGTCTCGGAGGTCCGGCGCTCTCGGCGCGCTGCCAGGATGCGGTGACGCGGGCGAAGCAGGGCCTCGACACCATGCTCGCCAGCGCCCCGGCGGAAGGCGGGGCGTTCAAGCGGCTGCAGGAGGTCGAGCTGGCCAGCGCCGCGCTCCAGCTCGAGACCACCATGCCTCGCGTGCTCCAGGTCATCTCGCCCGATTCGACCGTGCGCACCGCGGCGGTGGTCTGCGACCAACGGGTGACCGAGTGGTCGACCACGATCGCGGCCGATCCGCGGCTCTACGCGCTGGCCCGCCGAGCACAGGACGAGCTGGGGCGTGAGACCACCGACTCCGCAGCGCCGGCCGATCGGCGGCTGGCCCAACTCTACGTCGAGCAAGGACGGAACGCGGGCGCGGGGCTCGATTCGGCCACCCGGGCCCATGTCGTCCGCCTGTTCCAGCGCCATGCCGACCTCGAGCGAAACTTCTCGCTCGCGCTCGCCAGCGACTCCACCCGCATCCGCATCCCGCTGCGCGACAGCGCGGGTCTGGACCAGCAGTTTCGGGCCGGACTCACCCGCGACGGCGACAGCCTGGCCGTTCCGGTCGATGAGAGTACCAGCAAGCCGTTCATGGAGCAGGAGGCGGATCGGGCGGCTCGGCAGCGCTTCTTCGCCGCACTCTGGAGCCGCGGCGGCCCCGCGAACGTGGCCCGGTTGGACACGGCGCTCGCCGTGCGGGACACGCTGGCGCACCTGCTTGGCTTTCCCGACTTCGCGAGCTACAAGCTCAGCACCAGAATGGCCCGCACGCCCGGGCGCGTCACCGCGCTGCTCAGCGGTCTCAAGGCCCCGCTCCGGCAGAAGGCAGTCGCCGAGGTGGAGAGGCTGCGTCCCTACGCGCGGCGGGACGGCATCAGGGGTCCGCTGGAGGGCTGGGACTACGCGTACTACGTGGAGCGGCTTCGGCGCGCCCGCTATGCCTTGTCGCAGGACGAGGTGCAGCAGTACTTCCCGGTGGACCACGTGCTGCCCGAGGTCATGCGGCTCTACAGCCAGATTCTCGGCGTGCGCTTTCAGGCCGTGAGCCCTGCCCGCGGCTGGGCGCCGGAGGTGAGCCGGTTCATGGTGCTCGACTCGGCGAGCGGCGCGCCACTCGGGCGCCTGTATTTCGATCTCTACCCACGGCCGCACAAGTATCAGCACTTCGCCGACTTCACGGTGGTGCCGACGTTTCAGCGCGCCGATGGCTCGCGGCAGCTGCCGTGGACGGCGATCATCGGCAACTGGCCGCGGCCGGCACCGGGTCACCCGTCGCTGCTCACGCACGACCAGGTCGTGGTGCTGTTCCACGAGTTCGGGCACGCGATCGCCTCGGTGCTCGACCAGTCGCCGTACCCGACGACCAGCGGCTACCGCCTGGACTTCGTCGAAGCGCCCTCGCAGATGCTCGAGAACTGGATGTGGCAGCCGGAGATTCTTCGGCGGATTTCCCGCAACGTGTCCACGGGGAAGGCGCTGCCGGATTCGATGATCCGCACGATGCTGGCCCTCAAGCACCTCACGGACGGCAACAGCTGGGGAAACCAGACCTTCTACGCGACCTACGACATGACGCTCCACACGGAGCGGCGCCGTGGCGATCTCACGGCGCTGTGGGACGACCTGTTCCCGCAGTTCGTGCCGTTCAAGCAGCCGGCCGGGACCATTCCCGAGGCGAGCTTCGGCCACATCATGGGCGGCTACGAGGCGGGGTATTACGGCTACCTGTGGGCCAAGGTCTACGCGCAGGACATGTTCAGCCGGTTCGAGCGCGAGGGGGTGCTGAATCCGCGCACCGGCCGTGCATACCGCGACGACGTCCTGGCCCCGTCCGGCACCGAGGATCCAGAGGTGCTGGTGCGGCGCTTCCTGGGCCGGCCGGTGAGCTATGCGGCCTTCTACCGCGAACTGGGGATCAAGGCGCCGCGCTAGGCGCGGCCGCCTGCCGGCTGCCCGCTCGCCGCGTTAGGTTTCCTCACGATGCTCCGGATCCTGCGCTCCCGTTCGGTCTCGTTCGTGCTCCTGGCCGCGTTCCTGGTCGGACAGCCCACGGCGCTCTGCGCGGCGCTGTGCGCGGTCGAGCAGCACCATGCCGGCATGCCCGGGATGGCGCACGGCGCCACCGCGTCGGGGGCGGCCGACTGCCACGCCGGCGTGAGCAGCGCCGGCCGCCGCGATCAGCTCCAGGTCGTGTCGCCGATGGCCCCGGCCCAGGCCATGGTGCTCGCCGTCACCTCCGACCACCGGGTCGAGCCGCACCAGGCCCGCTCCGTTCCGCCACGCACCATCTTCCGCGCCGCCGACCCGCCGCCTCCCCGCCTGGCCTAGCCGCACAACCTCGCGTCATCTCGCGCCGGCGCTCCGCCCCGGCGCCCGCGTGCCGCGCCATGCGGCCGTGCACGCCCACCACATCTGGGAGCAGACCCATGCGGGTACTCACGCGATCCGGTGCGATCGCGATCGTCATCCTCGGCATCGGGGCGGGCGGCCTTTCCGCACAGGCCACGCCCGATCAGCCGGTGGACCTCAATGCGCCGGGAAACGATCTCCAGCCCACGACCGGGCAGGACGAGCACGCGCTGTCGATCACGGGCTTCGGGGTGGGCGGGTACACCTACGACGGCAAGACGAACGACAACTCGTTCGGCGCGGGCAAGGTCGCCGTCTCCCTCTTTCGGGAGCTTACCGACAACCTCTACGCCTTCGGCCAGCTCACCACCTCGATCTCGGATCCAGCGGGCGCGGGGCAAGAGCCGTCCACCGAGATCGAAATCGACAACCTGCTGCTCAGCTTCACGCCGCACGGCGCGTCGAACCTGAACCTCACGCTGGGAACGCTCGACGCGCCAGTGGGCTTCGAGCGGGACGACGAAGTCCTCCTCTTTACCCCCACGACCTCGTTCAACTTCGAGCTGGCGCGCCCGTCCAAGCTGACCGGCGTGTTCGGCACATGGACGCTGAGTCGCCGCGTGGATCTCACGGGAATGCTGACCAACGGGTGGGACTCGCCGGTCGACCCGAACCACGGCAAGACCGTGGGCGCGCGGCTCGGCGTGCTCCCGACCGAGCGGGCGAGCCTCGGGCTCAGCGTGCTGTACGGCACGGAGGGCGAGGGCGACGAGAGCAACGACCGCTTGCTGCTCAACGCCGACTACGCCTTCGAGCCGGGACGCGGGTGGATCGTCGCGGGCGGGGCGAATTACGGGAAGGACATCGACCTGCCGGACGGCGGCAACGCCCGCTGGACCGGCGCGACCGCGCTGGTCCACCGCCAGGTGTCACGGCACTTCGGGCTCGCGGCGCGGGCAGAAGTGCTCAATGACAAGGACGGCGCGCGCACCGGCCAGTCGCAGACGCTCACGTCCTACGCAATCGCGCCGATCTATTCGATCGGCGTCGGGCGGGAGGGGATCTTTGCCACCATCCAACACACGACGTATCGCATTCCGCGATTCCAGATACGCGGCGAGGTGCGGCTCAACCACTCGAACGTGCCCTTCTTCGAGACCACCGGGGACCCGAGCCAGTGGGGCGTGCAGTACACACTCCAGCTCGTCACCACCTTCTAGGGAGGGCGGCCATGGGGCTCTACAGCTTGCGGCGGGCCGATCGTTCGGTGAAGCTGGGCGTGCTGCTGTTCCTGCTCGTGCTGGGCTACTCCTACGTATTCGCCTTTCTCATGGTGCGTACCTGGTCGGGCCTCACGCCCACCCGGGTGGCCGCGACCTACGTCCCGAAGCCCGGCATGGACGAGATGCACATGCCGGCGCAGTCGCACGCCACGACGCAGCCGCTCGACCTTGGCCAGGTGCCCGAGATGCAGCACACGGTGGACACCAACACGCTGATCCAGGACAGCCACATCCACATCCTGATCTACGCCGTGGTGGCGTCCCTGCTCACGCTCATCATACTCGGCCTCGACTGGCCGCCCTGGTGGCGCGACACGATGATCGTCGCGGCCTTCGGGACCGGGGCGCTGGACTTCGCGGGCCAGTGGCTGATGAAGTTCGGGCTGGGTGGCTTTGCCTGGCTCACCCTCGTCTCCGGCTGGGGCATGACCCTGGTCTACCTCGTCGTTCTCACCTCGACCATCGGCGCCATCTTGGGCGGCCGACCGGCAAGGAGCATCGCATGACCGCGTTCACGCTCGTCATGGCAGCCATCTTCGGCGCGGCCGCTCACCCCACGCCCAAGGTGGTGCTGGTGACCCACGCCGATTTCATCCGGCAGACCGTTCCGGATGCGCAGCAGTATTTCATGCGCACCGTGAGCATCGGGAAGGGGGATCTCGCGGCCATCCGCAAAGCGAGCGACTACACGCCGGACGACCCCGACGTCCAGTTTTTTCTCGGAGAGAACGGCGGCAAGACGGTCGGCGTCGCGTTGTTCCAGCAGGTGGACACGCCGCACGGGCCCCTCGAGGTGGGCCTCACCTTCGGGCCGGATGGGCGGATTGCGCATGCGGTGGTGACGACCGCGACGGTCGAGACGAAGCCCTGGGTGCAGGAGGCTGTCGGCGCAGGACTGATGGACGGGTTCAGCGGAATGCGCGAAGGCGACGATCCGCGCAAGGCACTCGACCGGCTGCACGGCAAGGTGGGCGGCATGCCGGAGTACATGGCGGAGCTAATCGCGACCGCGGTGGGCCGCGGGATGGTGCTTTACGGAACGCTGTTCAAGCAGGCCGCCTCGTAGCGATCGGGTGACTACGGGGCCGGGCTCGGTGAGCAGCGCCGTCCCGCGCATCGTCTACGCGTGCTTGATGAAGCTCCCGTCCCTGAGCTCGGCCACCGCCTGGCGCACCTCGTCCGGGGTGTTCATCACGATCGGACCGTACCAGGCCACCGGCTCCTCGATCGGCTTGCCCGAGACCAGGAGGAAGCGAATGCCTTCGTCTCCCGCCTGCACGATGATCTCGTCGCCCCGGTCGAACAGCACGAGCGAGTGGTTGCCGGCCTCGTAGCGTGCCGGAGCCGCGGGGTCCGCGCCGGACTCGGTCAACACCGCCCGCGGATCCGAGGCGTCACGAAACGTTCCCGACCCGGCGAACACGTACGCGAACGCGTTCCGCGTGGTCTCGACCGCGATCCGCTTCCGCCGTCCGGGCGGGACGCTCACGTCCACGTAGCTGGGGTCGGCGGCGACTCCGTCGACCGGACCACGCCGGCCCCAGAACTCCCCGCAGATGATCCGCGCGCGCGTGCCGTCGTCGTCGGTCACCTCGGGGATGGCCTCCGACGGGATGTCCTGATACCGGGGCGCGCTCATCTTGAGCGAGGCGGGAAGATTGGCCCAGAGCTGGAACCCGTGCATCCGGCCTCGTGTGTCGCCCCGCGGCATCTCCTGGTGGAGAATGCCGCTGCCGGCCGTCATCCACTGCACGTCGCCCGCGTTCATCTGGCCGCGATTGCCCAGGCTGTCACCGTGCTCCACCGAGCCGGCGAGCACATAGGTGATGGTCTCGATGCCGCGATGCGGGTGCCAGGGAAACCCGGCGAGGTAGTCGCGCGGATCGTCGTTCCGGAAGTCGTCCAGCAGCAGGAATGGATCGAACCCGCTGGTCTTCCCGAAGCCGAAGGCGCGCTGCAGCCGCACGCCGGCTCCCTCGACGGCCGGCTGGGTCTGGATGGTCTGCTTGACGGGGCGGAGCGACATGGATGCCTCGGTGGAGCGGTGGCGGACGGCGGCCGCCGCATGCGGCCGCGACAGCAGGAGAACAGTCGAGTGCCGCAAAGGTTCCCGGCCCGCGTTAGCATACACGCACCGACGCGGAGGAGCGATGGAAGGTCTGGAGCTCGCCGTCATCCTGCTGACCGCGGCCGCCGCGCTGCGTGTGCTCGCGGGCCGGCTCGGCATTCCGCACCCGGTGCTCCTCGTGCTTGGCGGCGTGGCGCTCGCCGCAATGCCGCAGCTGCCGCAGATCGGCATCGCGCCCGACACTCTCTTCCTGCTGTTCATTCCCCCGCTGCTCTATTGGACCGCGCTCACCACCTCGCTGCGCGATTTCCGCGCGCAGATCTGGCCGATTGCGCGCTACGGCACGCTGGTCGTGCTGCTCACCATCGGCGCGGTGGCCTGGGTGGCGCACGGGCTGCTGCCCGAGATTCCCTGGCCGGCGGCGTTCGTGCTCGGCGCCATCGTCTCCCCGCCCGATCCGGTGGCGGCGGTCGCGATGCTGCGCACGCTCGGAGCGCCGAGGCGGATCACGACGCTGCTCGAGGGCGAGGGCCTGGTGAACGACGCCACTGCCCTGGTGGCCTACCGCATCGGGGTCGCGGCCGTGGTGACGGGGGCGTTCTCGCCGGGCAAGGCCGCGCTTCAGTTCCTAGTCACCGGCGCCGGCGGCGTCGCGGTGGGCCTGGGCATCGGCTGGTTGATCGGGCAGGTCCGGCGCCGCACGCCGAACTTCCCCATCGTCGAGAATACGATCTCGCTCCTGACGCCGTTCCTGGCCTACATCCCCGCCGACTGGCTCAAGCTGTCGGGCGTGTTGTCGGTGGTCACGGTGGGCCTGTACCTCGGGCGGCAAGGGCCGCGGATCGTGAGTGCCGCGACCCGGGTGCAGGCGGAATCGATGTGGACGATGATCCAGTTCCTGCTCGAGAGCTTCATCTTCATGCTGGTGGGGCTGGAGCTGCCCCACGTGCTGCGCTCGCTCGGCTCGCACACGCTGGGAGAACTCATTGTGGACGGCACCCTCGTGGCCGTCGCCACCATCGTCGTGCGGTTGATCTACACGTTCGCGGCGGTGCTCGTGCTCAGAGCTTGGCGCCGGCGCAGCCGCGGGCGCGCGGAGCCGTCGTGGTCGGAGGCGGCCTTCGTCGGATGGACCGGGATGCGCGGCGGCGACTCGCTGGTCATCGCGCTGGCGCTCCCGCTGGAGGTCGCCGCGGGTCGGCCGTTCCCGGGCCGCGAGCTGATCATCCTGCTCACCTTCACGGTCATCTTCGACACGCTGGTGCTCCAGGGCCTCACGCTCAAACCGGTGCTGCGCGCCCTCCGGCTTCAGGATGGTGGCGAGCTGGACGACGAGGAGGCGCACGCCCGACGCATTGCGGCCGAAGTGGGCCTCGAGCGGCTGGAGCGGGAGGGAGCGAAAGACGGCGTCGATGCCCGGCTGCTCGCCGAGCTCCGACGGCACTACCTGGTCCGCCTGAACCGCTGGTCAGCGCGCGACCGCGAGGCGCATGGCGCCGATGACGAGGCCCACCGTGATCTGGCCGGACGGGATGGCAGCGGCGCGGAGCGCCAGGCGAGCGCCTATCGGCAGCTCCGGCGCGCGATGATCGACGCCGAGCGCGGGGCGGTGATCCGGCTCCGAGACGAGGACGCGATCGGCGACGAGGTGCTCCGCCGGGTGCAACGGGACCTCGATCTCGAGACGATGCTGCTCGAGTCGGCGGAGGACGACGCACCGGAATCGCCGTACGAGACCGGGTGAGCCGACGAGGGGGCGCGGCGGGGTTCAGTGATCCCGAGCGACATCACCACGCGTTGCCGTGCGGTCTCTCCAGCGCCTTGATCTCCCCGCTTTCCACCACCACCACTGGATAACCATCGAGGGTACGCGGCAGCCGGGCAACGAGCTCGGGCGTGCGCTGAGCGACCATGACCTGCAGGACCGGCTTCCCGCCGCGCTCGCCCTCCGACACCCCCACCACCCCGGGAACCGCAAGCAACTCGGCCGAGTGATGCGCGATAGTGGCGGAGATGGACACGGGCGGCTCGCTGGGCGGACCGCCGGCCGGCGGCCGGCGGCACGAGAGAATCAGGAGGATGAGGCCCGCAGCGGCCGCGGGCCCAAAGGGAATGCGGGACGTCGGGCGGCCGCTACTGGATCGTGAGGGTGGTGCCGAGCTTGGTGCCCAGGGCACTCAGGACGGTCTTGATCGGGTTGGCGATCGTCGTCGTCGACGATCCCGCGAATAGCAGCCCGACCGGATTCTTGGCCGTGTTGTCGGTCACGATGAGCGAGCCCGAGTCGCCCGCGCCGCTGAACGACGTCCCGCCCTTGTTGCTGATCACGAGCTGATGCAGGAACGTCGCTTTCTTGCCCTTCGAGTAGCTTACCACGACGGTGGCGTCGAGCCCAGTCACCGTCCCGTGGGTGAGCACGGTGGTGCGCCCGTACTTCTGGACCGCCATGTTGAGCGTCGCTGTCTTGGTCGTCGCGCTCGGCGTGCCGTACCCTCCCGTGGGCGTCGCGTTCTTCACCGTCGCCGTGGTCACGAGGCCCACGGCGGCATCCACCGTGTTGGTGGCAGTAGCGCTGAACCTGAGCGGCACGAATGCGGCCACCGTGCCGATCTGATCGGCCGTGGTCGACCTGCACGCCTTGTCGGCCTGACCCGGCTGAATGATCGGGTCACCCACCTTGCCCAGATTCTCAACCGCATAGACGTGGTTGTTGCTCAGGGCGTAGTATTTGTTGTTTGTGCCCTTCAGTCGCGCACCCAACGTCCCCGCTGTGCAGAAGGTCTTGAAGTAGATGAGGTCATTCAGGTTGCCGGTCGATACCCCGATCGGCACGGGCCGCGCAAAGCGCGACGTGGGCGTTGCCGCGACCGCCGGCCCGGGCAGGGCTGAGGGAAGGACGGCACTGATCTCGCCGGTCACGATGGATTCGACCCGGACGCCGTCCAGCGTCGGCGGCACGGCGCCGGCCCCCGCGCGGGCGAGGTAGACCCGTACCACCCCTTCGCCGTTCCCATTCACACCCACTGCCGTGCCAACCACCCCCTCCCGCCGGAGCAGGATGTCGGTGTAGCGCGCCTTGGCGGCGAGGGCGGCGTTGAGGTCGGGGCCCTGCACGCCGCCGCGGGCCAGCGCCGGCCGATCATCGGGGGCGGTGGTATCGGTCTGATCCGAGCAGGCGTACGCGCCGAGCGCGCCCAGGGCGAGTGCGCCGGCAAGGGCGCCGAGGCGAACTCCGTTCCACATAAGAACCTCCGTAAGTATCCGCAGCGGACCCGCAGGGTGACAAGCTTCTCCGGGCCGCGGAACGACCAGGCGGGAGCAGGCCAGGCAGGGGATGGGTCTTCTAATCGAAGCGGCGAGTGGACCGGCGTCATCTTGGCAGCGCCGGAAGGTGGAGAATGGGGTGCACGAACGGGACGTGTCAAGGCCGACGTCTGAGCTGCAGGTATTGGCGTGGGTCCGACCTCGACGCGAGGACCCCCGGTCGCCGGGCGGTCGCGTCCTCCCAACTCCGGCGGCCTCAGCCCGCCGCCGCCCGTTCGAGCTCAGCGATGTCGAGCTTCTTCATCTTGAGCAGGGCGTTCATCACGCGGCCGGCCTTGGCCCGGTCGGGATCGCTCATGAGTGTGGCCATCGCGGTCGGCACCACCTGCCAGGAGAGACCGAACTTGTCCTTGAGCCAGCCGCACTGCTGCGCCTTGAGGTCGCCGCCGGCAGTGAGCTTGTCCCAGTAGTAGTCCACCTCCTGCTGCGTTTCGCAGAAGATCTGGAACGAGATCGCCTCGGTGAACCGAAAATGCGGGCCACCGTTGAGCGCGGTGAACGACTGCCCCTCAAGCTCGAATTCGACCGTCATGGCCGAGCCGGGCTTTCGGCCATGGACTTCCTGACCGGCGGAGCCGTAGCGGGCGATGCGGCCCATCTTCGAGTTCCTGAAGACACCAGTGTAGAACTGGGCCGCCTCTTCGGCTTGATCGTCGAACCAGAGGCATGGGCTGATCGTTTGCACACGAGCCATGA
>JBQCGH010000130.1:0-12112 GCA_051955835.1 Gemmatimonadales bacterium | reverse complement strand
ATCGGAAGCAGATTGGATCGCATCCACTCCACCACGATCACGGCGAGGATCCCCGCCCCTGCCAGCGCCACCAGCCCGCCGAGCAGGAGCCCGCTTTCCAGCGTGAACCGCCGGTAGAACGTCCGGAGCGCCCGGTTGTCCCGGTCGAAGCGTCGACTCCACGAGTAGGTCTTGGCGTGCAGGCCAAGGCTCAGGATCTCGAACCCGACCACGCTGAAGATGGTGGCGAAGACCGCGGTGACCCCGGCCGCGGGACGCCCTCCGAACCGCACCAGCCCGAGCAGCACGGCCAGGTGAATCAGCAGGCCCAGCGTTAGCAACGTGACCCCCGGCACGAAGAACAGCTTGTTCGGGGAATAGAGCAGCATCATGCGGAGGCTGCGCCAGCCATCCCGGAACGTGCGCAGCTTCGATTCGCCCTTTCGCGGCGCGAGGACGATCGGAATCTCCTTGATGCGCAATCCCGCGAGCCCCGCGTTGATGGCGAGCTCCAGATTGAACTCCATGCCAGGGCTCACCGGCTGGATGCGGTCGTACGCCTCGCGCGAGAACGCCCGATAGCCGCAGTAGACGTCGGTGTAGCGGGCACCGAACAGGAGGTTGAGGATCCGGGTGAGCGCCGGGTTGCCGAACCAGCGATGCAGGGCGGTGATGTTGGCGTCGCCGCCGTTCAGGTACCGGCTCCCGGTGACGAAGTCGAACCGCTCGTCTTGCAGTGCCGACAGGAACTGCGGGATCATGGTGAAGTCGTAGGTGTCGTCCGCGTCACCCATGATCAGGTACTGGCCGCGGGCGCTCGCGAAGCCCTTGAGATAGGCCTGGCCGTAGCCCCGGAGTGGCTGGTGCACCACGCGCGCACCCAGGCGCTCCGCGATCGCCACCGAGGCATCGGTCGAGCCGTTGTCGGACACCACGATCTCGCCGTCGATGCCGGCCGTCGCGAAGGTGCGCTGGATCTTCTCGATACACGGCCCGATCGCCGCCTCCTCGTTGAGGCACGGCATCACGACCGAGACGAGCGGTTGCTGGGGCATCAGCCGTTCCTGGTCAGGGTTCGCGCCTGGTGGTACCGACCGAGCCCGCGCACCAGTCCCTCCAGCTCGGCCAGCGCGAGACGCCGCATCGGCGCGGCCGGCGCGCTCCGCGGTCGAACCACCCGGTAGCAGGTCTTGGCCGCCCACCAGGTCCACAGGCGGGCAAACGCCCAGCGCTCGTCCGGGTGCAGCCCGACCACCCGCACGACATAGGACGAGAAGCTGACGCCGTGATCGCGGATCTGATCCACCAGCGCGTCCATCTCGCGCCGGTGCCGGTGCCGCACGACGGCTGCCGGCTCGTAGACCAGCGCCCAGCCAGCTTTGAGGACGCGGAAGAAAATGTCGAGATCGTCGCCACCGCGGGTCGGCATGCCGGCGCCGAGCGACGGGTCGAACCCGCCGAGCTGCGCCAGCACCTCTCGGCGGAACGCCATGTTCGCGCCGGTGCCGAACGAGCCCGTCATGCCGTAGCGGCTGCCGAGTGAGCCGTCGGCCGGCCCCGCCGCGGCGCGGGCCCGCACGCCGCCGCGCGCGAAGCTGCGGTAGCGCTCGAACAGGCGCTGCGCTTCGGTCTCGAGCTCGAGCGGCTCGACCAGCCCGGTCACCGCGCCGGCCTGCGGGTCGTAGCGGAACACGGCCGTCAGCGCCGACACCCATTCCGCGTCCACCACGACGTCGTCGTCGGTGAACGCGATCAGCTCGCCCGAGGCTTCCCCGAGCGCGCGGTTTCGCGCGCGATCGAGCCCCGGCCGCGGCTCGCGCAGATAGCGGACGCCCGCGCGCCCGGCGACCAGCCGCTGAGTGGCATCGGTCCGCGGCGCGTTGTCCACGACCAGGAGCTCCAGGCGGGGATAGCGCAGGGCCTGGAGGGCGTCCAGGCAACGCGCGAGATCGTCCGGCCGGTCGCGCGTGCACACGGCGACCGTCACCGGCGGCTCCGCCCCGGTGGTCTCAGCGCGGGTGGGCACGATACGCGTCGAGGACCGTGTCGATGTCCCCGTCCATGACGATCGAGCCGTCCCGGAGCCAGACCCCGCGGCTGCAGAGGTCCCGCACCTGGTCGAGCTCATGCGAGACCAGCATGAGCGTTCCGCCCCGAGCGTGAAAGGCGCGCAGGCGGTCCAGACAGCGCTCGCGGAATTCGCGGTCGCCCACCGCGAGCACCTCGTCGAGCAGCAGGATCGCCGGCTGCAGGCACACCGCGACCGAGAAGGCCAGCCGGGCTTCCATGCCGCTCGAGTAGTACTTGAGCGGCGTATCGAGGAAGTCGCGCATCTGCGCGAACTCGACGATCTCCTCGTAGTGCAGCTGCATGTCGCGCCGGCTCAGGCCCAGCACGGCTCCGTAGAGGCGGATGTTCTCCGCGCCGGTGAGCTCCGGATGGAAGCCCGCCCCAAGCTCGATGACGGCCGTGATGCGGCCGTTGGTCGTGATGGCGCCCGCCGACGGTCGGTAGATGCCGGCCACCAGACGGAGCACGGTACTCTTGCCCGAACCGTTGTGCCCCAGCAGCGCCACCGCCTCGCCCGGGTCGACCCGGAGGCTCACGTCGCGAAGGGAAAACGCGGTGTGCCCCACGTGGAGCGGCCGCCGGAGCACGCGCCGGATGAACCACTCCCGGAGCGAGCTGGTGCGGTGCTCATAGAAATAGAACCGCTTCGACACCGCTCGAAGCTCGACTGCCGGGGTACTGACCCGGTCAGACAACTTCGGCGAAGACGGTTGCGTAGCGGTGGAAGATGGCATAGCCGACGGCGTAGACGATGACGGCCTGCACGGCGGTCGCGCC
This sequence comes from Gemmatimonadales bacterium, assembly GCA_051955835.1. GTDB lineage: Bacteria > Gemmatimonadota > Gemmatimonadetes > Gemmatimonadales > GWC2-71-9 > CAVVWJ01. The sequence continues at coordinate 9,286 of JBQCGH010000130.1, read as the reverse complement.
GAACAGGGTGAGGGAAGGCCAGTGGCCCCGGTAGAGCACCTCATGGTACAGCGTGAGCAGGCCGGCGATCGGATTCACGAAATAGACGAGCCGCGCCGCCGCGGGCACCATGCTCGCCGGGTAGAACACGGGCGACAGGTAGAAGAGCGACGTCAGCGCGATCGGCAGCGCGTGATAGACGTCGTGGTAGAACACGGAGAGCGTGGCGATCGGGAGCAGGAGGCCAATCGCGATGACGAACTGGAGCACGATCAGGAGCGGCAGCACCACGTAACTCGCCGGCACCCCGTGGTGATGCACCAGCACCAGCACCGCGAGGACGAGCGAGATCTCCGCCACGAACTCGAGCAGCCGCGAGCCTGCCGCACTGAAGACCAGGATCTCGCTCGGAAACGCCACGCTGCGGGTGAGCCGGGAGTGCTCCGCGAAGATCCAGGTGCCGGTGGTCAGCGTCTGGAGCATGAAGTTCCAGGCGAAGTACCCGCTCAGCAGGAAGGCCCAGTAATCGGGAATCCGGATGCGGACCACGTGGCTGAACACGATCACGAGAATGGTGACCGTCATCAGCGGGTTGACCAGCGTCCACACGAAGCCGAGGAGCGAGCGCTGATATTTGACCTTGAGATTTCGCACCACGAGCCCACGCAACAGCTCGCGGAAGCGCCACACTTGAAAGACGCGGGCCGACGTTGAGGTTACCATGCGCGGGCCTCCCGCCGGGCCCGTGCCAGGCGGCGCGCGCGCGGGTAGGCGACGAGACCGACCCAGCAATTCCACCACATGCTGGCCAGCACGGCCGCAGGAAGCGGATCGCGGCCGAACAGCCGGCGCACCAGACGGACCCCGGGCTTGACCAGCCGCCAGGCCACGTAGCCCGCCACGGCTCCGCGCGCACGGCCGCCTCGCGCCACGTGCTTCGTGAGGAACGCGACCAAGGCGCGCTGGTGGCCGACGATCTGACCGTGCGCGCCCTCTGCGCCCGAGCGGTGCTCGTGCCACGCGAGGGCGGCGGGCTCATACACCACGGAATGGCCGGCCTCGAGGGCACGCCACAGGAAATCGTGATCGCCGCCCCCCGGCAGCGCGGCGCCCAGGTCGAGCGCCTCGTCGAAGCCGCCGAGTGACAGGGCCGTCTCGCGGCGGACCGCGTAGCTGCAGCCGCTACCCACGCTTACCGCCCACGCGATGAGCGGCGCCGGCTTCCCGTGGAGGTGTCGTTCCGCGTCGGCCGGCAGGCGAATGCGCCGGTCGCCGCGAGAGAACCCGCCGTTGGCCTCGAACACGTGCTCGCCTTCCGTGCCGAGCCCCAGGGCCTCGACCCGACCGGTACAGACCGCCACGTGGGGGTCCGCGGCGAACACGGCGCGGAGCGCTGCCGCCCAGCCCGCGTCGGCCACGGCGTCGTCATCGAGGAAGGCGATGATGTCACCGCCGGCGCTGGCCAGGGCGCGATTCCGCGCGAAGTCGAGCCCCTGCGCCGGCTCCCGCACGTAGCGCACCCCTGGATAGCGGTGGCGTACGAGCTCGTGGGTCTGATCGTCCGGCGGCGCGTTGTCCACCACGAGGATCTCATCAGCCGGCGGACGCTGGGCCAGCAGGGAGTCGAGAGTCCGGGCGAGCAGGACGGACCGGGCGCGGGTGCACACGGCCACGGTGAGCCGCGGCGCGTCGGTCATTCCCATTTCGCGCGCGCCTCCCCGGCGGCCGGTCCGAACCGCAGCCAGCGAATGCCCCCGACGACGAGCCCCGCCGAATAGGCCGCGCGAGCGGACAGGACCCAGGGAAACATGAGGAGCGGCTCGAGCACACCGGCACGGACCCAGCAGGCAACGATGTAGGCGGCGCTTCCGAGCGCGAGCGGGACGCTGGCCACGATGAGCAACCCGGGGTACCGATACACCCACGCGAGCCGAGCCGCGCCGGTCGGCGCTTTGCTTTCGATGGCGCTGAAGCCCCAGCGGTAGTTGCGGCGGAGGAGATTCCGGAAGCCCGGCCGGTTGTAGTGATACACGACGGCCCGCGGGTCGAACCTGATCCGGCCTCCACGCTGCCGAATCGCAGCCTGCCACGCCAGCTCCTCGTGCGCGTAGGCCACCGGTTGCTGTTCGGTGAAGCCCGGCCCCGCGGCGAACTCCGAGCGCCGGACGCTCAGGTTGCCAGGCGGATGGTTGGGCACGTCGCCCGCGGGGCGACGGGAGTGGACGTGATACCAGCCGCAGTAGTAGTCGCAGCGAGCCATCGCGGGCAGCCCACCAGGCAGGTCGAGCGCGCCGCCTACGACCGCGGCACCGTCGTCATGACCGGCGAGGAGACGGGCCAGCCAGCCTGGAGCGGGCAGGCAATCGGCATCGAGGAAGATCAAGGGGTCGCCGCTGGCCACCAGCGCGCCGCGGTTCCGGGCCAGGGCTGGATTCCCCCCGTGTGGCCCCGGTTCCACTCGAATGACCCGGGCGCCGGCCGACCGCGCGGCGTCCGCGGTGCCGTCGGTCGACCCATCGTCCACCACGACCACCTCGAGCCCCCACCCATCCGCGGCCTGGCTCAGCGCCGCGCGAACGAGGCGGCCGATGGTGCTGGCTTCGTTGCGGGCCGGAATGACGATGGAGGCGAGTCGCGCCGGCGGCGCCGGCGACGGCTCAGCGTCCGGCGAGGGCATGCCGTTCGAGCTCGGCGTAGAGCGAATCGACCGAGTCCCGGAACCGGACCCAGCCGAGGTGCGTCGCCGCGTAGTGGCGGCCGGCGGCGCCCAGCCGGCTCGCCCGAGCGGGGTCCTCGAGCAAAGAGATGATTCCTTCGGCCAGCGCAGGGGTGCTGGGCGGCACGAGCACCGCGCGGTCTTCCGACAGCACGCTCCGGTGGGTGGGAATGTCGGTCGCGACGATCGGCCGCCCGGCGGCCAGATAATCGAAGATCTTGAGCGGGAGGTTGCCGCCGTAGGCGCGGGGTGAGACCAGCACGTCCGCCAGACCGAGAAACGCCGGCATCTCGTCCCGCGGCTGACGCTCCACGATCCGTAGCGCGCCGGCGCTCACCAGTGCCTCGGCCGGCGCGAGCACCTCGCTCGAACCATGGGCACCGACGAACACGAAGACCGCCCGTGGACAGCACGCTCGGACGGCGGGGATGGCGCCGATCAGCTCGGGCAGTCCCTGGTACACCTCGAATGTTCCGCTGTAGAGCACGACCGGCGACGCGGGGTGGATGCCCAGGCGCTCGCGGAGTGCTTCGATGGAGCGGCGGTCGGCATGGGTGGGCGCGCTCGGGAAATGCCACTCGCGGACCGGCACCCGTGGCGTTGTCGCCCGCACTCGCGACGCGAGACCCGCGCTGGTTACGACCAGCGTCGAGCGACGGAGCAACCAGCGCTCGACGCGCTCGAACATGCGCCGGGCGCCACCGGTGCGGAAACCCGGCAGCCGCGAGAGCTGCTCCGGCAGGCTGGACTGCATGTCGTACAGCACCGGGACGCCATGCTGGCGACCAAGCAGCACCGCCGGGAACGCGGCCTCTTCGACCGCATGGATCGCCGCGTACCGCTCGCGCGCGAGCCGCGTGCGCATCGCGGCGACCAGCGACACATCCAGCACCAGCTTCCGGAGGGAAAGGCCGATCGGCACCGTTCGATAGCTGACCGGATTGCTCGCCCGGAAGATGCGCAGTCCCGGGTACTCGATGTCCGCGCCGACCGGGTAGGTCAGCAGGTCGACCTGGCGTCCCAGCTCGCTCAGTGCCTGAAGCACCTGACGCACCGCGATCGGTGTTCCCCGGTCCTGGTAGAACGGCTGCGGGGCCACCACCAGGAGCCGTCCGCCGCGGGGTTCCGCCAGACCCCGGGCGAACCTCCCCAGTCTGCCGGAAGCCGCGTGATCGCGGTCATTCGGCTCAACCAGGGAGGCGCCGGAGGCGCCACGGTCAACGGGCTGGATCACGCCGTTCCCTCAGCAGTTCAAGTGATGGTAGAACAAAGAGTTGCCGGAACCGACGCGGCGTGGTGCCGACGCGGGAACCGGGTCCAAAGAGGGCAATATACCGGTGTACCGGCAGCCTCAGCGTGACGCAGGACGCCCGGGAAGCAAGATTCCTGCCCCCCCGGCACGTGGCCAAAACTCTTGGCGAGTCAAACGGTTGAGGAAGGGCAGAGATCCGACAGCACGCACTCGGCGCAGCGTGGACGCCGGGCAATGCAGATCTGGCGGCCGTGGAAGATGAGCAGGTGGGAGAGCAGGCCCCAATGTTCGCGCGGAAACAGTGGCATGAGGTCCTGCTCGATCTTGACGGGATCGTCGTCTCGAGTCAGCCCCAGACGCTGGCTCAGGCGGGCAACGTGGGTATCGACCGTGATCCCCTCGTTGATGCCGAAGGCATTCCCGAGCACGACGTTCGCCGTCTTGCGGCCGACCCCCGGGAGCTGCCGCAGCTGCTCCATGGTCCGCGGGACTTCTCCCCCGTACTCGGCTACGAGCCCTTGGGCCATCCCGATCAGGCTCCGCGTCTTGTTGCGAAAAAAGCCGGTCGACTTGATGATCTCCTCCACGGCCGCCGGCTTGGCCCGCGCCAGGGAAGCGGGCGTGGGATACTTCGCGAACAGCACCGGCGTCACCATGTTCACGCGGGCGTCGGTACATTGGGCGGAGAGGATGGTCGCCGCGAGAAGCTGGTAGGCGTCGCGGTAGTCGAGCGCGCAGTGTGCATCCGGATAGGCCGCCCGGAGCCGGGTCAGGATCTCGGGCGCGCGCACTGCGGCGCTGCCCAACCGACGCGCGCGTCGGCGGGTCTTCGCGGTCACGCGCGCGTCCGGCGAGAGGCCAGAGCCAGAAATTCATCGACCGGTCGCGTGTTCAGTACCTCGTCCGGTCCGACCCAGGCCTTCCGCGCCACATCGATCCCGTAGCTCACGTTAGCGATACCGACGATGCTGTGCGCATCCGCGCCGATCGACAGCCGTACCCCGCACTCCTGCGCGCGCCGCGCGTGGCGCCAGTCGAGATCGAGCCGGTGCGGGTCGGCATTGATCTCGAGTGCCACCCCCGTGGCCCCCGCCTTCTCGATGACGGCGTCGACGTCGAGCCCGTAGGGATCCCGCGAGAGGAGCAGGCGCCCGGTCGGGTGGCCGATGATGGTGAGATGTGGGTTGTCCATGGCCGCCAGGACCCGACCCGTCATCTCGCGCGGGCCCATGTTGAAGCGGGTGTGGATGGACGCGATCACGAAGTCGAGTCGCGCGAGAATCTCCTCGTCGAAATCGATTCGACCGTCCTGGAGGATGTCGGCCTCGACTCCCTTGAGCACGCGAATCCCATCGAGCCTCGAATTTACTTCGTCGATCTCGTCCGACTGGCGTGCGAGATCGTCGGGGCGCAGCCCGCCGGCGTACGCCGCCGCCTGGCTGTGATCGGTGATGCCGACATATTCGTAGCCGGCGTCGCGGCACGCGAGCGCGAGCTGCTCGACGGTATTCGAGCCGTCGGAGTAGCGGGTGTGGCAGTGGAGGAAGCCCCGCAGGTCCTGCCGGACCAGCAGGCGGGGCAGGCGGTGCTCGGCCGCCGCGGCCACCTCACCCGCGCCCTCCCGCAGCTCGGCCGGGATCGGGTCGAGGCCGAGCGCGCCGTAGAACGCGGACTCGTCGGGCGTGGGGACGAACGTGCTGCCACGCCAGAGCGCGGCACCCGTCAGGGCGAAGTCGCGGTCGGTCGCGTGCGCGGCCAGATCGCGCAGGTGGGCCTCGCTCCCGGTGGCCTGTACCAGCACCGCGCCGAAGTTGACCGGCGTCGTCACAACGATCTGCGCGCTCGCCCCGCCGGCGAAGCGGAGCGTCATGCGCCGGTCGTCTTGCCCGGCGAACTCGTGCACCCCGGGCAGTTGACTCAGCCGTTTGAACAGGTCGGCCGGCGCGACGTCAACGGCGACCCCGAGCACGACGTCACGCACGACGTCGGTACGCCGCCGCACGTCGCCGGCCACCACCGCCGTGAGCACGCCGGGCAAGCGCTCGAACGCGGCGCGAAGGCCCTCGGCCTCATCGGCGGCGTGGTGCAGCAGGCGGAAGGCGCTGGCCTGCCGCAGATAGGCGATCCCCTTAAGAATGTTCTCGCTGGTCTTGGGCCCGAACCGCGGCAGCTTTGCCAGCCGGCCGTCGAGGGCCGCGGCCTCGAGCTCAGGAATCGAGTCGATGTCCAGCACGTCGTGGATCTGCCGGATTTTGGCGACGCCGAGGCCCGAAATGTCGAGCATCTCGACCAGCCCCGGCGGAATCTGTTCGCGCAGCTCCTCGAGCATGCTCGCGCGCCCACTGCCGACGATCTCGGCGACGATCTGAAGCGTGGCCGGTCCGACGCCCTTGGTGCCGGCGAGGCTCCCGTCCTCGAGACCTTGCCGCAGGTCGCCCGGGAAGCTCCCGACGGCACGCGCCGCCGTCCGGAAGGCCCGAATGCGGAACGGATTTTCACTCTTGAGCTCGAGGAAGGCGGCGATCTGCTCGAGCACCTGCGCCACCGCCTTCTTGTCCATGAAGCTGCGAACCGCGTCGGTCATGACGGCACCGACAACTCGCCGGCCAGCGCGCGGGTGCGCCAGCCAAGCTCGAGCAGCTCCTCGCCGCCGATGAGCGAGTGGAGGCCGGCCGCCGCACCGCCGGCCAGCACCGGTGAGAAAAGCGGCGATCCATCCGGCCGCTCGAGTGCCTGAGGCCGGCGGCCGGCGGTTTCGACCGCGCTGAACCCCTCACGCTCGGGCCGGAGCCCGAAGATGCCGAGCACGCGCAGATCGTCCCCCGCCGTGTGCACGAAGCAGCCGTCCATCGGTTCGGCCGGGAAGTTGTCGACGACACTGGCCCACACCTGCCGGTCGGCGAGCTGGGCGTAGTATGCCCGCGGCGCGCGGTCGGCGTCGGCGCCCGGAGCCGGCGGTCTGTCCAGCAGCGCCGCGGTCTGCTCGGCGGAGAGCGGGAGTGTGAGAAGCCCGGCATCCCACTGCAGGTAGGCGTGGTGGACCAGCGCCACCAGCTGATCCATGCCCTCGCCCAGCCCCTCCTCGGGCCTCAGCTCGTGCAGCAGGCCAACGACGTCGGGGACCATCAGGAAAGCATCGCGGTCGGCCGGAGCCTGCGCGGAGCGCTCGAGCGCCGTCCGGATGGCGGGAAACACGGTGTCGGCGGCGCGGGTGAAGATCAGGTCGAAGGGCGTCGGCCGGGGCATGGTGGGAAGATAGCGGTCCCGGCGGGGGCGGTGAGTGGGGCCCCGGCGTCAGACGAAGCCGCCGACGACGGTCGAGAACTCGTCGAAAGCCTCGACGTACGGGACATGCCCGCAGCGCGCAACCGGGTGGAAGTCGGCCCCGATCAGCTCGGCCGTGGCGCGGGCGGCTTCGAGGGGAATGGGATCCTCCTCCCCATGGAGCACTACTGAAGGCACCCCGCGAAGCGCCGTCAGGCTGGGGCGCAGGTCGTAGTCGCCCAGACTCTGCCAGACCTCCTGCTGGGTTCGCCCGGTCACCCGGAACGGCGTGAGATCTTTCGCCTTCGCAGGATCGAAGAAGTACGGAGCCACGGAGAGCTCGAAGATCCGCTGCTGGAATGCAGCCGGGTCGCGCTCGCGAAGGCCGCTCTCGCGCAGCCGGCGCCGCTCCTCCTGGAATACCGGATCGAGGTTCCGGTGCGCGAACCTTGCTTCGAAGCGCTCCCGGGCCGCCCGCCACGATGGCGCGGGTGACACCAGCGCGAGCCGCCCGAGGCGCCCCGGGTGATGGACGGCGTAGAGTAGCGCCAGCAGGCCGCCCCACGAGTAGCCCACGACCGTCATCCGCTCGAGGCCCCAGTGCTGGCGCAGCGCCTCGAGGTCCGCCACCTGCTCGGTCCATCCGACGGGAACCTCACGCGCCACCGCCGACCGGCCCCCGCCTCGCTGATCGTAGTACAGCAGCTCGCGGCCATCCGCCAGCGCGTCGAAGCCGGGCCGCAAGTACTCGTGGTCGGCGCCCGGACCACCATGGAGAACCACGACCGGCGGTCCCGCGCCGAGCCGGCGCACGAACAGCTCCACGCCTCGAATGAGGACCGACTCGGTGCGGCTCGCCGCCGTGTCAGGCATAGGTCGCAAGCGCCGCGCCGACCATCGCGCACTGGATGTCTACCACGTCTTCGAGCCGCCGGGCATATCCGCCGGCCATCGTCAGGACGAGCGGAATCCCCCGCCGGCGCACTGCCTGAAAAACCCGGGCATCCCGTTGCGCGAGCCCGGTCTTCGTGAGTCCCAGCCGGCCGAACCGATCGTCCATGAAGGGGTCGGCCCCACCCAGATAGAACACGATCTCGGGGAGTGCGGCCTGGAGGGCCGGCTCGAGATGGTCGTCCAGCGCGGCCAGGTAGGTTGCGTCATCACACCCGTCGTCGAGCTCGACGTCGAGCGTGCTCCGCTCCTTGCGGAAAGGGAAGTTGCGTGCGCCGTGGACCGAGAAGGTGTACACGTCGGGATCGCCCGAGAAGATGTGCGCCGTCCCGTTTCCCTGGTGCACGTCCAGGTCCACCACAGCCGCCCGTGTGAGCCGTCCCTCGCGCTGCAGCACGCGGATCGCGACGGCGACATCGTTGAACACGCAGAACCCCTCGCCAAGGGCGGCGAAGGCGTGATGCGTGCCGCCAGCCAGGGTGATACCGAGGCCGTAGTCCAGCGCGTCCCGCGCCGCCTCGATCGTCGCCTGGACCGTGCGGAGCGAGCGTTCGCAGAGCGCAGGGCTCCACGGCAGCCCTAGGCGGCGGATCGCCGGCGGCGTGAGCGTCCCGGTGAGGACCGCGTCGGCGTAGCCGGCGTCGTGGACCAGCTCGAGCGCCCAGCGCTCGACGCGGTCGGGTTCATCCATCTGGGATGCGGACAGCAGGCCGCGGGCGATGACTTCGGCACGCAGACGCGCGTATTTGGCGAGCGGAAACCGGTGGCCGTCAGGGAGGGCGAACGTGAACCGGGCGGACGACCATGCGCGCACGGGTCAGAGCAGCACGGCGTGTGCGTCCGCGACCTTCCGGACGGCCGCTTCCTCGTCGGGCGTGAACGGATCGGGCACGTCGCTGTCCACGTCGATCTGGCCGAGGATGGTGGCCCCGCGACGGATGAGCACCACCAGCTCAGAGCGGGTCCATACGTTGCACGCGAGGTAATTGCCGATGCTGCGCACGTCGGGCACGTTCTGGTCCTGTCCGGTGGCGACCGCGGTGCCACAGACGCCCTGGCCTACGGCAATCCGGGTGTGCTCCGTGTCCCGGCCGGCATGCGCCTCCAGCTCGAGCTGGTCACCC
>JBQCGH010000129.1:0-3295 GCA_051955835.1 Gemmatimonadales bacterium | reverse complement strand
CGCTCGCGCCTGCCGACCGGTTCAGCTCGATGGCGGAATTCTCGCGCGCGCTGACCGAGCCGGCCCCGCCTCGGCGATCACGCGTACCGCGGTGGGCGTGGATCGCGGTCGCGACACTTTCGACCGCCGCGGTCGTGGCGCTCGCGCTCCGCGATCGAACGCGCGCCTCCCCCCCGGGGGGCGGCGCGCGCCCCACGCCACAAGCCGCGGCCGAGCCGGTCGCCCGGCTGGCGGTGCTGCCGTTCGAGAACCTCGGCGATTCGTCGGACGCCTACTTCGCCGAGGGACTGGCCGACGAGGTTCGGGCGAAGCTCGCCGGGCTGCCGGGGCTCGAGGTCATCGCCCGCGGGAGCTCACGCCAGTACCTAGGAAGCGGCAAGCTGCCCGCGGAGATCGGCGCGGAACTGGGCGTCCCGTACCTCCTGACGGGCACGGTGCGCTGGGAGAAGCGGCCCAGGCTGAGCCGTGTGCGGGTCAGCCCGGAGCTCATCGACGCCCGCACCGGCGTCACCCGCTGGGCCCAGCCGTTCGACGCCGCGTTCACCGACGTGTTCGCGGTACAGGGAGACATCGCCGGGCAGGTGGCGGGCGCGCTCCATCTCGCGCTCACCGACTCCGCGCGGGCGGAGCTGAGCGCCGTGCCCACCCAGAGCCTGGACGCGTACGCCGCCTATCTCAGGAGCCGCGAGCTGCGGTCCGGAGAGTCGACGCCCGAGGTGCTTCGCGCGGCGATCGCGCAGCTCACCGCGGCGGTCCGGTTGGACAGCGCGTTCGTGGCCGCGTGGGCGGAGCTCGCGCAGGTGCAGATGGAGGCGTTCCGCCAGGGCGGACTCATGGTGCGGGACGCCGACACGGCGCGGGTCTGGCTCGATCGGGCGAAAGCGCTCGCGCCCGGCTCGCCCGACGTGCTCGCCGCCAGCGCGCGCTACCATCTGGTGGTCGAAGGCGATTTTCCCGCCGCGCTCCGCGACTACCGCAGGGCGCTGCAGGCCGCCCCTCAACGGAGCGACCTGCTCAGCGCGGCGGGGATTGTAGAGATGGAGCTTGACCGCTGGCCCGAGGCGGTGGCCGACCTCGAGCATGCCGCGCGTCTCGACCCCCGCTCACCCGACGCGGCCTCCTGGCTCGGTGTCGCCTACCTGCGGCTGCGCCGCTACGACGAGGCCCGGCGCGAGGTGGATCGCGCGCGGACGCTGCGGCCGAACAGTCTGAGCCTCGCCTACAGCCGGGCGCGGCTCGCGGCCGCGGAGGGCGACCTTGCCGGCGTTCGGAGCGTGCTGCGCGAGGCGGAGCGGACGGCGGGAGGGCGCGCCGTCGCGGCGTACGTGGCACTCCGCGAGGACCTGATCTGGGCGCTGGAGGATGACCAGCTCCGCGCGATCACCGCGCTCACGCCGGACGATCTGGACGGCGGCCGCGCGGATTGGGCGCTCGCCCTCGCCGAGGCGCACAGCTTCCTGGGCGATACGCTCCGCTCGCGCGCGTATGCCGACAGCGCGGTCGTCGCCTACGATGCCATGCTCGCGACCTGGGGTCAGCGGCGGGACAGGGGGCAGATCATGGTGACCCGCGCGCTGGCGCTGGCGCTGGCGGGACGGCTCGATGCGGCGCGCGCGGCGGCCGAGCAGTCGGTCAAGGTACAGCCGCTCGGACCGGGACTGCAGAGCGCCTACGTGACGTACGTGCAGGCGCGGATCGATGCGCTGGCCGGGGAGCGCGCGAGTGCCGTGGCTCGCCTCCGCGCGCTGCTCGGCCATCCGGGGATGAACTCCCGCGGCTCGCTCGCGATCGACCGGACGCTCGAGTCGTTGCGCGGGGATCCGGCGTTCCAGGCGCTGCTCAAGCAGGGAGCCGGCGTTCGACCCTGACCAGTTCCTATTTGCCCTTCTGATCGACGCGGTCGAACTGCCAGACCGCGCCGCCGGGCCGAAGAATCGCGTGGTTGCTCAAGCGAAACGCCTGAGGCTTGCTTCCCTGGGGCCGAAAGGTCAGCGCCAGCGTGAAGTCGGCCTGAGGCACGCCGCCCGGGACGACGCGGATGTCGCCGACGCTCGCCGACAGGTCCTTCACCTCATCGCGAAACAGATCGCCCCATTGGCGCTCCTGGTCCGACGGCATCCCCGGATACAGTAAGCGAAGCTGATTGAGGTCTTTGGCGTTGATCGCCTTGACGTACGCCTGGATCAAGGCACGCGCGCCGGCCTCGACCGCCGCATCTCCGGTGGGGGGAGCAGAGGGCGCGGCCGGCTTCGCAGCGTTTCCCGAAGCCGCGCCGGGCTTGGCCGACTGGGCGACCTTGGGAGCCGCCTGAGCGTCGGCCGGCGCCGACCCTTCGTCCCCCGGGTCGGGCTGACCTCCGGGGCCATTGTAGGTCACGAGCCACTGGGCTCTTTGCGCGGGCGCGATCTCGAGCTGGGTCGAGTCGCCCGGATAGTTCGGTGCCGAGAGGGTCACCCGGTGCACTCCCGGCGGCACCGTTGCCGTGCGACTCCCGAGCGGGAACGGCTTCCCGTCGACCCGAAGCACCGCCGAGGGGGGCAGCGTCCCCGAGACCACGATCACCCCAGGGGTAGCTCCGGCAGGCGGCGCGGGGGCAGGGGGCGCCGCAGCCGGGGGCGGCGCAGCGGGGGCCGCCGCAGCGGCGGGCGGCGTTTCTCCGCTCGCTCCTGAATCGTTGGGGGGCGTCGGAGCCGCGCGGGCTACCGGCACCGTGCTATCAGGCGCGAGGGTAAGCGGCAGCTCGCGAGTCTCGCCCGCCGCGATGTCTATCCGGACACTACCGGCCCGATAGCCCTGGGCGCGAACCGTGATGCTGTGCGTTCCCGGTTTGACTGCCAGGCGCCCGTCGGGCGGGATCGGCCTGGCCTTCCCGTCCACGGACAGCCGGGCATTCGGGGGGAGCACCGATGCGAAGTGAAGGGTCGCCGAATCCGCGGCCCCGGCACCCGGCGCCGTGGAGCCCGCGGGGGAAGCTGCCGACGCAGCTGCACTGGATGCCGCCGAGGAGGCCGCAGTGGAGCGGCCGCTGTCCGTCGCACCGGGCTTGGGTGTGGGGCTCGGCGAGGATGTCGGCCCCACGCTGTCCGCGACCAAGTCCGAGGCGGACGAGCGGGTCGGCGCCTCCTCGCTCGCGGTCGCCGTGCGCTCGGCGGCGTCACCGTGCGGCCGGAACGCGAGCCACCCGCCCACGCTCACCAGCAGGGCAAGCAGGCCGCCCCCGACTGCCCAGACCACGGGCTTGGTGCTCGATCGGGCCGAGCGGTGTCGCAGGACCGTGGCCCGGGGCGCGGCGGCG
>JBQCGH010000128.1:0-2874 GCA_051955835.1 Gemmatimonadales bacterium | reverse complement strand
AGCCACGGAGACCACGATGCGACCCTCGAGAACCCGACCCGCGGTCGAGCCCAGCTGGCTCCAGCCTTATCCGGACAGCGCGCTTCCCGATCCCGCTCCCGGACCCGAAGCACGCTACGAGCAGCGCGAGGCGATCCAGCTCTCGTTCATCGTCGCGCTTCAGCAGCTGCCTGCGAAGCAGCGCGCATCGCTCGTGCTGCGCGACGTGCTCGGCTTCCACACCGACGAAGCCGCCTCGATCCTCGAGGCGACGCCGCAGTCGGTCAAGGCCGCGCTCCAACGCGCACGAGCGACGCTCGACTCGTACACCCTCGAACGCGAGCACGCGCCGCTGCCCGACTCGCCGACCGAACGCAACCTTCTCGCCACCTTCAGCGACGCCGTCGAAGCCGGCGACACAGCGCGCCTCCTCACTCTGCTGAGCTCCGACGCTCGCGTGACCATGCCGCCGCAACCGGGCGAGCTCATCGGACACGACGCGATCGGCGTGTTCCTCGACGACCGCGCCGAGGCCCGCGGGGCCCCGCTACAGCTACGCCCGACCCGCGCCAACGGCCAGCCGGCCTTCGGCTACTACCTGCGCTCGCAGCCTCGGGGGATGATCGTGCTCACCCTGAGCGGCAGCAAGGTCGACCACATCACCTTCTTCGCAGACCCCGCGCTGCCCGGCCGCTTCGGTCTTCCCGAACACATCTAGCCGAAAACGATGCGTGGCCCCAATCGAGTGCGCCGCATTGGGGGGACCCGCGGACCCGCCACGACCATGCCTTCCAGCACGCCGACCGTCTCCGGTTCTGCCACGCTGTAGGCTTGCCAGGATGGAATGTCCGGCCTGCGGCGCGGCCAACGATGACGGCCGCAAGTTCTGTGGGGAGTGTGGCGCGGCTCTCACACGGCCCTGTCAGTCGTGCGGAGCCCGCAATCCTCCCGGGGTGAGGTTCTGCGGCGAGTGTGGATCACCCATGGCCGCTCCCGCGACCCCGCAGGCGACGGGAGCCGAGCGTCGGCTTGTCTCCGTGCTGTTCGCGGATCTCGTCGGATTCACGACACTCTCGGAGTCGCGCGATGCAGAGGATGTGCGCGAGCTCCTGTCCCGCTATTTCGACACATGCCGCACGTTGATCGTCCGCTACGGTGGCACCGTCGAGAAGTTCATCGGCGACGCGGTCATGGCCGTGTGGGGCGCGCCCACCGCGATGGAGGACGACGCCGAGTGCGCCGTGCGCGCCGCCCTCGAGTTGGCCGCGGCCGTGGAGGCGCTTCGCCAGGAGGTGGGAGCGTCCTACCTGCGGGTCCGCGCCGGCGTGCTGACGGGAGAGGCGGCGGTGACCGTGGGCGCACGTGGAGAGGGCATGGTGGCCGGCGACATCGTGAACACCGCCTCACGCATCCAGTCCATCGCGGAGCCGGGCACCGTGCTGGTCGGAGACGCGACCCGCCGGGCGACCGAGGCCGCGGTGGTCTACGAGGACGCCGGCGCCCGCGAACTCAAAGGCAAGGCCGAGCTCGTTCAGCTGTGGCGGGCGGTGCGTGTCATCGGCGGCCGCCGCGGCGCGCAGCGCTCCACCGGCCTTGAGTCGCCGTTCGTCGGCCGCGACCGTGAGCTGCGCGTGATCAAGGAGCTGTTTCATGTCAGCGCGGCCGACAGCAGGGCGCATCTGGTGTCCGTTCTGGCCGTTGCCGGCACGGGCAAGTCCCGGCTCTCGTGGGAGTTCTTCAAGTACATCGACGGGCTGGCGGAGCAGGTGCGGTGGCATCGCGGTCGCTGCCTCCCCCACGGCGAGGGCGTCGCGTACTGGGCTCTGGCCGAGATGGTGCGCACGCGCGCCGAGATCCTCGAAGGCGAGGAGCCCGAGGTGCAGTTGCAGAAACTCCAGGCAGCAGTCGAGCAGGCCATCGCCGATCCCGACGAGCGGCGGTTCATCGAGCCGCGACTGGCCCACCTGCTGGGCCTCGACGAGGGCGCCGGCGGCGACCCCGAGAATCTGTTCAGCGCGTGGCGCCTGTTCTACGAGCGGCTGGCCGACGAGATGCCCACGGTCATGGTGTTCGAGGACATGGAGTGGGCCGACGCGGCGCTGCTCGACTTCATCGAGTACCTGGTCGAGTGGTCGAAGAGCCACCGCCTATTCGTGCTCGTGCTGGCCCGCCCGGAACTGGTCGAGCGGCGTCCGACCTGGGGCGCCGGGAAGCGCATGTTCACCTCGCTCTACCTTGAGCCGCTGGTGGATGAAGACATGGAGCGTATGGTCGCCGGCCTCGTCCCCGGCCTGCCGGACGAGATGCGCACCCGCATCCGTGAGCGCGCAGAGGGAGTGCCGCTGTACGCGATGGAGATCGTACGCATGCTGCTCGACCGGGGGATGCTCGTGCGCCAGGGTGCCGCGTACGTCCCCACCGGCTCGGTCGAGGCGCTCGAGGTACCCGAGACGCTGCACGCTCTGGTGGCCGCCCGGCTCGACGGCCTGTCCCCCGAGGAGCGGCGGGTGATTCAGGACGGAGCGGTGCTCGGAAAGACGTTCACGGTGGGGTCGCTCGGAGCACTCAGCGGGCTGGAGGGCGACGACCTCGTGCCGGTGCTGACCGGCCTCGTGCGCAAGGAAGTGCTGAATCTCCAGGCGGATCCGCTGTCGCCCGAGCGCGGGCAATATGGATTCCTCCAGGACATGATGCGCCGCGTGGCCTACGAGATGCTGTCGCGCCGTGACCGAAAGGCCAAGCACCTGGCAGCGGCGGCCGCCGAGGTGGACGAGGACGAAGTGGTCGAAGTGGTGGCGGCACATCTGGTAGCCGCCTACCGTGCCGACCCCGAGGCCGGCGACGCTGCAGCCATCCGCCGCCGCGCCGCGGCCGCGCTGGTGCGTGCGGGCGAGC
>JBQCGH010000127.1:0-70702 GCA_051955835.1 Gemmatimonadales bacterium | reverse complement strand
GCACGAAGGCTCGGCGGTTGAGCTCGGGCTCCTCGCCGCGACCCTCTTTGCCCGAGTAGAGGTACGGGTCCAGGTCGAACACGATGAAGTCGGGGTAGTTCAGGATGGACCGCTCGAGGGCGGCCTCCGACCCGGTGAACTTCCGGCTTCGGCCCACGGCATCCGGTGCGGGATTGGTGCGCGAGAACCAGGCGTGCAGCTCGAGGCCGGCCATCTGGCCGAGGTAAAGCAGGGTGGCCAGATTCTCGCAGATGAGGTACGCGCCGTCGCGCTCGTTCTGCGCCGAGTGGATCTCGACGGTCCGCGCGAAGGGCGGCGCGGGTTCCCAGTGCTTCTGGAAAAAACTCTTCCCGGTGACGCCGTCCGGAAACCGGGTCACGAAGAGCGGCCGGTCGGCCAGATGTGGAAGGATCGCGGGCGAGACCCGGGTGAGATAGCGCAGCAGGTCCCGTTTGGTGGCGCCCTTGCGGCGGCCCGCGCCGGGCCAGAGCTCCTTCTCGAGGCTCGTGACCGGGAGATCGTACCCATCTACCGACAGGGTCACACGGTCCTCGTCGGTGTCCAGCTGCTCGAGGACCGTGCGGACGTTCTTGATCGAGCGCGGCTTCGTCACCGCCTCACCAGCGAGGCCCGAAAGATCCGAGGGCACGGGGAAGGGCAGGCAGATGACACCGCCCGCCCGACCGGCGCGGCCTCAGCGCCCTCGCCGTCTCCGCCGTGACGGGTTGCAGCCACCGTCAGCTCACCTTGCGGGTGCGGCGAGCCGGGCGGGGCTGCCGACCTCGCGACGCCTTGGTTCGTGCCGCCACGCGCGCCTTGCCGCCCTTCCGCGCCGCTTCGACGCTCCGGCGGAGCGCGTCCGCCAGATCGATCACCTTGGTCTGCTCGGCCTCCGGCGAGGTCACCACCTCCTTGCCTTCGAGCTTGGCTTCGATCAGCTGCTCGAGCGCCTCGCGGTAATGATCGTGGTAGTCTTCAGGCTCGAACGGCTTTCGAAGGAGGTCGATCAGCGTGAACGCCATGTCGAGCTCCTTGTCGTTCACCCGCACGTCCCCCAGGTCCACCTCGGTGTCCTTCCGCACTTCGTCGGGGTAGTACAGCGTCTCGAGCATGATCACGCCGTTCCGCGCCCGGATCGCGCAGAGCTGCTCCTTGTTGCGCATCGTGATCGTCGCGATCGCGGTGAGCTCCTTCTCCTCGAGCGCCTTGAGCAGGAGCGCGTACGGCTTGGTCGCACGTTCGCCGGGCTCCAGGTAGTAGCTCTTCTCGAAGTAGACCGGATCGATCTCGACTTCCTTCACGAACGCGCTGAGGTCGATCGTATGCCGGCTCGGCAGCGGGAGCTTCTGGAAGTCCTCGTCGGTAAGGACCACGTACTTCCCCTTGGCGTACTCGTAGCCCCGCGCCGTCTCATTCCAGGGCACCTCGGCTTCGTCGGTGGGGCACCATCGGATCTGCTTGAGACGGGTGCCGTCCTTGGCGTGAAGCAGGTGGAACCGGATGTCCTTGCTTTCGGTCGCGCCGTAGAGCTTCACCGGGATGCTGACCATGCCGAAACTGATCGACCCACTCCAGATCGCTCTCGCCATGCACCCTCCGAGGAAGGTCGCCGGGTTTTCCACACGGCGCGCGGGATTTCCACAGGGTTTTCAACATAAGTTGTTGATAAATAACAACTTACGCCGCACGATAATCTATAACCGGGGAGGGGCCTGCAGTGGGATGAGTCACAGGGGAAAGTGTCTCAGGGTTGGGTGGGCGCGTCCTTTCCGCCGTTCAACGCGCGCAGGATCTTCTTCATCGCGGAGTCACCCTGGCGAGGCTGCGCGCCGGTCAGCGAGTCAGGGGCCTGGAGTGCCGGCATCACGAGATCCATCTCGATCGACGGCCCCGTGTGGGGGACCGAGTCGGATGGCGCGGGGCTCGAGGTCTTGAGCGGGGTCGACACGATCGCGCGCGGCTCGAGCGCGGGCGCGAAGCCGGAGGAGGCGGGCGGGAGCGGTGCCGTCGGGGTTGCGGCCTGGTTACTCACCGCCGGCGCGTTCCTCGGAGAGGCGGCAGCGTGCGTCGGCGACGGCGGCGAGCGCCGTGCGCCCTCAGCGCCACTCACAGCCGGATGCACGTCGGGCGCCATCGCGGGCGAGGGCATCGTGGCGGCGGGACGCTCCGTCCTGGCGGGGTCGTGCCAGGCAGGCGAGAGCACGAGCGACGCTCCATAGCCGCCGGCCGCGAGGACGACCAGTACACCCGCGACGTACACCAGCCGCCGCCGCGGGCGCCCGGCCGATGAAGATTCGGTCACCGGCGGCTCCGCCGGCCTGAATTCCGGGTACGAGATCTTGGGGAGCTCGAGCACGGGCGACGCGGTCACGCTCGGAAGCGACCGCGGCACGATCGGGGGCGGCGCCACGGAAGTCAGGCGGGCGTCCCCATCCATGCTCTGCTCGTCCGAGGCGTCGGTGTCGAAGAAGGGATCGCGCAGGCGCGGAGGCGCCCGTGGCGGTGCAGGTCGGTGCTCGGGCTCTCCCTCGAGTTCCACCCGCAATGGGAGGCCAAACGGCGACCGTGAGGCCGGGGACCGACCGGACCTGGGCGCGCCGGGCACCTCTGGCGCGCCGATTTGCGTTCCCGGGTCCCGCGCCAAAACCCTCGCGGCGTTTCGAGACAGGCCTGCCTGCACATCGTCCGTCTGGCGAGCTGACTTGACCGGCTCCTGAACCTCGCGCGCCGGTAGCTTCACAGCCTTCTCGCCCCGGGGACTTCCCGCGGGCTGGTTGTCGCCCGGGGGCGTGACGCTCGGCACCTGCTCGATCGCCGGCTTGTCACCCAATGGTTTGTCGCCCGATGATTTGTCGCCCGAGAGCTTCTCGCTCTGCGGCTTGAGGAAGCTCAGGTTCTCGAAGCTCGGCGGCTCAGCCGGTTTCGGCGCAGAGACCGTCGTGTCGCTGGGTCGGCCGGCCAGCAGGGCGAGTGCCGCCTTGTAGTGGGGATGGAACTCGATCGGCAGCCACTTGGCGGACGCGTTGTGGAAGATCCGCGCCTTGGGCGAGATCAGGCCGTTGCGCACGCCGGTGGCGAGCTCCTCGATCGTCCGGAACACAGTGACTTCCCCGGGCGTCAGCTCGATCCGGTACATGCTCCCTCGGCAACGGTGGCGTGGGATGCATTCTGGGATGCCAAATTCATGCTCGGGTTGGCTGCACCTTTCTGCATGAAGCGAACGGGGGCGAGCGCGAACTCGACTGGGCGGCGGGTGGCGGAGTCGCCCTCAGCAACGCACCGCGAACCTCCACCACGCGAACCGCTTATCGGGTACGGCGCGACGATGGCGAATCAGGCACGTCCAGGTGTCACCGTAAGGCGTGCAATGGTTGGCGAATCCTCCCCTGATTTGCTGCTCGACGTTCCTCGTAGTTTGCGAGATCGTACGTGCGAGGGGCGGGAGTCCGTGCGGTGCGGAGATTTGCGCGGTCGAGCCTTGGAGGTTCGTCTCTCGACGGGCGCCGCCACTGACCTTCGCGTAACTTGTCCCGATGTCTGATCCCGTTGCACTCGCCGCGCGCGAAGTCACGAAGCGCTACGGGGCGGTCCTCGCGCTCGACTGCGTGTCCCTGGACGTGCGCCAAGGCGAGTGCACCGCCCTGATCGGGGAGAGCGGATCGGGAAAGACCACGCTGCTCCGCTGCTTCAACCGCCTGACCGAGCCGGACGTCGGATCCGTGATGGTGGATGGCGCGGACGTCGCCCAGGCGGACCCGATCGCGCTCCGTCGGCGGGTGGGCTACGTGCCGCAGGAAGGCGGGCTCCTGCCGCACTGGCGGGTGGGGCGCAATGCCGCGCTGGTGCCGTGGCTCCGCGGCTCACCGGATGCCCAGCGGCTCGGCGCGCGCGCGCTCGAGCTCGTCGGCCTCGAGGCGGGGGTGATCGAGCGCTGGCCGCGGGAGCTCTCCGGCGGGCAACGTCAACGGGTGGCGGTGGCACGCGCCCTCGCGGCGAGTCCCGACATCGTGCTGCTCGACGAGCCCTTCGGGGCGCTCGACGCGATCACCCGCGCGGACCTCCAGAACACGCTGCTCGATCTCCGCCGGCGCCTCGGCTTCACCACTCTCCTCGTG
Source organism: Gemmatimonadales bacterium (assembly GCA_051955835.1). Lineage (GTDB taxonomy): Bacteria > Gemmatimonadota > Gemmatimonadetes > Gemmatimonadales > GWC2-71-9 > CAVVWJ01. The sequence goes on along the minus strand of JBQCGH010000127.1, from coordinate 66,587 downwards.
ACCCACGATCTCACCGAGGCGTTTCTGCTCGCCGACCGCGTAGCGGTCATGCACCGCGGGCGAATCGAGCAGATTGCTGCGCCGGCGGAGCTTCGTGCCAGGCCCGCCACCGACTACGTGCGCGCGCTGCTCGCTCGCGCGCGGGTGAGTACGTGAGAAAGGCCGGGCTCCGCCTCGTCTGGGCGCTCGCCTGCGGCGCAATAGGGCTGCTGGTGCTGTCGCTTCCCCCCGCGGCGGCGCAGAACCGGCCCACCGATCGCCCGGTGATCGTGGCCTCGAAGCCGTTCGGCGAGTCGTACCTGCTCGCCGAGATGTTCGCTCAGCTGCTCGAGGCCCGCGGCATCCGCGCCGAGCGCCGGCTCGGACTGGGCGCCACGCAGATCGCATTCACCGCGCTCCAACGCGGGGCGATCGACGTGTATCCGGAGTACACCGGCACCGGATTGCTCGCGATCCTCCACGACCGGCCGAGTGCCGACCCTCGAGAGGTCTACGATCGCGTCTCCCGCGAATTCGCCCCCCGCTACGGCGTGCGCTGGCTCCCGCCGCTCGGCTTCCAGAACACCTACGCGGTCGCGGTGCGCAGGGCGACCGCGGACAGTTTGCATCTCAGGACGCTGAGCGACCTGGCCCGCGTCGCACGGGCGCTGCGCGCTGGACTCACGCCGGACTTCATCGGGCGGGACGACGGCCTGCCGGGTCTCCAGCGCGTGTATGGCCTCCGGTTCCGGGCGGTCCGCGCGCTGCTGCCCGCGGTCAAGTATCAGGCGTTGGCCGCGGGCGAGGTGGATGTAATCGACGGCTACAGCACGGACGGCTTCATCGCGAAGTACGACCTCGTCGTGCTGGAGGATGACCGCGCCTTCTTCCCGCCCTACCAAGCCGCGGCGCTGGTGGCGCCGGGGTTCAGCGCCCGGCGGCCGGATGCGGTGACGGCGTTGACCGAGCTGAGCGGCCGCCTGGGTGAGTCCACGATGCGCGCGCTCAACCAGCGCGTCGAGGTGGAGGGGGAGCCCGTGGCGCGGGTCGCCGCCTCCGCGCTCGCCTCGCTCGGTCTCACGCGCGCCGCGTCACTCGGTCGCCCCGGGCCCGGTGATACGGCGGGCCGCCCCGCGCGGACAGGTCTGGGTGCCTATCTCTGGTCCGAGCGCCAGACGCTGCTCTCGCTGACGGCGCGCCATGTGCTGCTCGTCATCGTATCGCTGGCCGCCGCCATTCTGGTCGCCGTGCCGCTCGGCCTCGGCCTCGAGCGTGTCCGTCGCAGCGCCGAGGCCGTGATCCGGACGGTGGGACTGCTGCAGACGATCCCGGGCATCGCGCTCATCGCGTTCATGATCCCGCTGCTCGGTATCGGGGTGGTGCCGGCGCTGGTCGCGCTGTTCCTCTACTCGCTCTACCCGATTCTGAGAAACACCTATACCGGCGTGCGCGATGCCGCCCCGGAGGCGGTGGGTGCCGCGCTCGCGCTGGGGATGACGCCGCGGCAGATCCTGCGCTACGTGCGCCTCCCGCTCGCCGCGCCGCTCATCATGGCGGGCATTCGCACCGCCGCCGTCATCAACGTCGGCACCGCGACGCTCGCGGCGTTCATCGGCGCCGGCGGACTGGGCGATCCGATCGCGTCGGGTCTCGCGCTCAGCGATACCCGCATGATCCTCTCGGGCGCGCTGCCCGCGGCGGCGCTCGCCTTCGTGGTCGACGCGGTCCTGGCGGCGGCCGAGCGGGTGATGAGACCGGGCGAGCGGTAGTGCCGCGGGGTCCCATTACTTTCCCCCCATGCGTCTCCATCCCTTCCGCGCCCTTCGTCCCGCGCCCGACCTCGCCGAGAGGGTGGCGTCCGTCCCGTACGACGTCGTGAACCGTGCCGAGGCAGCGACGCTGGCCGAGGGGAACCCGTACAGCTTCCTGCACGTCGGCCGCTCCGACATCGATCTGCCGGCCGAGGCCGATCCGCACGACCCCCGGATTTATGCCAAGGCGCGCGAGGCGCTGGATCGCTTCCAGGCGGACGGCACCCTAATCCGGGAGGGCGAGCCGTCGCTCTATCTGTATCGGCAGGTCATGAACGGCGTTGCCCAGACCGGGGTCGTCGGCTGCGTGCACATCGACGACTACGAGCGCGACATCATCCGGAAGCACGAAAAGACGCGGCAGGACAAGGAGGACGACCGCACCCGCCACGTCCTGACCCTCCGGGCCAACGCGGAGCCGGTGTTCCTGACCTATCGCGGGCGGCAGGAGATCGGCGAGCTCTCGAGCGCGGCCGCGCAGGGCCCGCCGCTGTACGACTTCACCGCGCCCGACGGCGTGCGCCACACCGTCTGGCGCATCGCCGACCCGGCACCCTTCGTGGATGCCTTCCGCCCGGTGCCGCTGGCCTACGTCGCGGACGGACACCATCGCTCCGCCAGCGCCTGGCGCGCGGGCCGCGAGCTCCGGAATGCGCCGGTCCAGCATCGCGGCAGCGGCGAGTACAACTGGTTTCTCGCCGTGCTGTTCCCCGCCGACGAGCTGCGGATCCTGCCCTACAACCGGCTGGTACGTGATTGTGGCGGCATGGGCGCGCCGGAGCTGTTGGGCCGGCTGTCGCACGTCGGTCGGGTCACCGTCACCGACGATCCCTCACCGCCCCGGCCGGGCACGGTCTGCTTCTACCTGCTGGGCGCGTGGTACCGGCTCGAGCTGGACGAATCCACCATCGACCGGCGTGACCCGATCGCCTCGCTCGACGTGTCGCTGCTGCAGGATCGGGTGCTCGGTCCGATTCTCGGCGTGGGCGACCCGCGCACCGACAAGCGGATCGACTTCGTCGGCGGCATCCGCGGCGCCTCCGAGCTCGAGCGCCGGGTTCGGTCGGGGGAGATGGCAATCGCATTCTCGCTGTATCCCACGACCGTCGAGCAGCTCATGGCCGTGGCCGACGCCGGCCAGAGCATGCCGCCCAAGAGCACGTGGTTCGAGCCCAAGCTGCGCAGCGGGCTCTTCGTGCATACCTTGTAGGCTCACCGAAACCGGGCGGAGCGGCGGCGCATGAAGGTGTTGATCGCGGACAAGTTCGAGAAGGTCGGCATCGACGGCCTCAAGGAGCTGGGCTGCACGGTGGTGTCGCAGCCCGACGTGAAGGCCGAGGGCCTTCCCGCGGCCATCAAGGCGGCCGACCCGCACATCCTGATCGTCCGCGGGAAAAAGGTCTCGGCCGAGGCGCTCGGGGCGGGCACGGCGCTCACCCTGGTCATCCGGGCGGGCGCCGGCATCGACACGATCGACGTGGCCACGGCATCGAGCCTCGGCGTCTTCGTTTCCAACTGTCCGGGCAAGAACTCCATCGCGGTAGCCGAGCTGGTACTGGGTCTGCTCCTCTCGTGCGACCGCCGGATCCCCGACCAGGCCGCGGATCTGCGCGCCGGCGCCTGGAACAAGGGCGAGTATTCCAAGGCGCGGGGACTCCATGGGCGCCGGCTCGGGATCGTGGGTCTGGGACGGATCGGCCGGGAGATCGCCTCACGGGCGCACGCGTTCGGGATGCGCGTCATCGCATGGTCGCGGAGCCTTACGCATGAAGAGGCCGAGCGTCTGGGCGTGGTCTACGCCCAGACGCCGCTCGAGGTCGCGCGGCTCGCCGATGCGGTCACCATCAACGTCTCGGCCAACGCGGACACGAAGCACCTGGTGAACGCCGAGTTCCTGGCGGCGATGCGACCCGGCGCGTATCTCATCAACACGTCGCGCGGGTCGGTGGTGGACGAGGCGGCGCTGGAGCAGGCGGTGCGTGAGAAGGGCATCCGGGCCGGTCTCGACGTCTTCGAGGGCGAGCCCGCGGGGCAAACCGGGACCTTCGGCAATGCGATCGTGAAGGCGCCGGGCGTCTACGGAACGCATCACGTGGGCGCCTCCACCGATCAGGCGCAGGTGGCGATCGCGCACGAGGTCATCCGCATCGTGCAGACGTTCCAGGCCACGGGCGAGGTGCCCAACGTGGTGAATCGCCTGGCCCGGAGCTCGGCGACGCACGTGCTGTCGATCCGACACCGAAACCGGCCCGGCGTGCTGGCCCACGTGTTCAGCGTGCTCGCCGGCGGTGCCATCAACGTGGAAGAGGTCGAGAACATCATCTACCACGGTGCGCAGGCGACGCTGGCGCGGATTCACCTCGACGGCGTGCCGGACAACGGGGCCCTTGAGCGCATCCGGGGCGGCAACCCGGACATCATCAGCGTGGAGCTGAACCGGATCGATGGGAAGGCCGGATAGGCGGCCTCGTCAGGCCGCGACACTTACGAGGACCCCACATGAGCGACCGCATCCACAACTTCTCCGCCGGCCCCGCCGTCCTGCCCGAGCCCGTGCTCCGTAAGGCGCAGGAGGCGATCTGGAACGTGGCCGGGAGCGGCATCGGCATCATGGAGCACAGCCATCGGGGCAAGGTGTTCGAGAAGATCATCGCGGAGGCCGAGGCGAACTGCCGCGCGCTGGCCGACATCCCCGACGACTACGCGGTGCTGTTCCTGCAAGGCGGGGCATCGCTCCAGTTCTCGATGGTGCCGATGAACTTCCTGCCGGGCGACCGAACGGCCGACTATCTCAATACCGGCGTCTGGTCGCAGAAGGCCATCAAGGAAGCCAAGATCCTCGGCGGCAAGGTGCACGTCGCCTGCAGCAGTGAGGCGACGAACTTCGACCGGATCCCCGGGGCCGACGAGATCCGCTATTCGTCCGCCCCGGCGTACGTGCATCTCACGACTAACAACACGATCTACGGCACGCAGTGGAAGAGCGAGCCGGCCGTTCCCGCCGGCGTTCCTCTCATCGCCGACACGTCGAGCGACATGTACAGCCGGCCGATCGACGTGCGGAAGTATGCGATGATCTACGCCGGGGCCCAGAAGAACCTCGGACCCTCCGGGACGGTGCTCGTGCTCATCCGGAAGGACCTGGCGGAGACCGGGCCGAAGACGCTGCCGACCATGCTGCAGTACCGCACGTTCGTTGCCGAGCGCTCGCTCTACAACACGCCGCCCACGCTGGGCATCTACCTGGTCGGCGAAGTGTTCAAGTGGATCCAGTCGGAGGGCGGCCTGGCCGCGATGGCGGAGCACAACACGAGCAAGGCGAAAGTGCTCTACGACTACATCGATGCGAGCGAGTTCTTCCGCGGCACGGTACAGCCCGACAGCCGGTCGCTCATGAACGTCTGCTTCCGCGCGCCGACCGAAGAGCTGGAGACCAAGTTCATCGCCGAGGCCACGAAGCGTGGCCTCGATGGGCTCAAGGGCCACCGGAGCGTGGGTGGCATGCGGGCGAGCATCTACAACGCCTGTCCGCGGGCCGCCGTCGAGGCGCTGGTGGGCTTCATGAAGGAGTTCGAGCGGGCGAACAAAGGCGCGGCGGCGGCTCGGGCGTAGCTAAGAGGGGCGTGAGGGTGAGGGCAGGGGAGCAAGGGACCAGCGGACGACCACGCCCCGAGGTCAGCCGGCCGCGAGCGCCCGGACGAGCTCCTCGTTGGTGCGATTGCGCCGAAGGTCGGTGAGCAGATCGTTCATGGCGTTGATCGGGGTCATGCCGGCGAGCCGCTGCCGGAGCATCCGGCTCACGGCCAGCGCCTCGGGTGAGAGGAGCAGCTCCTCCCGGCGCGTCGCGCTGGCGACGAGATCGATTGCCGGAAAGATCCGCCGCTCGGCCAGCTCCCGACTCAGTGCCAGCTCGCTGTTGCCGGTGCCCTTGAACTCCTCGAAGATCACCTGATCCATCCGGCTGCCGGTATCCACCAGCGCCGTCGCGATGATCGTGAGCGAGCCGCCGCCCTGCGCCTCATCGATCTTCCGCGCGCTGCCGAGAAATCGCTTGGGCCGCTCGAGCGACTGGGCATCGAGCCCCCCCGACAGGGTCCGGCCCGTGCCCTTCTCGACCGTGTTGTACGCCCGCGCGAGCCGCGTGAGCGAGTCCACGATGATCACCACGTCCTCGCCCATCTCCACCCGACGGCGCGCGCGCTCGAGGGTGAGCTCCGCGACGGAGACGTGCTGCTGGGCGGGGTTGTCGAAGCTCGAGGCAATCACCTCGCCCACACCCATCGATTCCATCTCGAACACTTCCTCGGGCCGCTCGTCCACCAGCAGCATGTACAGGGTGGCCTGCGGGTAGTTGGTGCTGATCCCCTCCGCGATGCTCTGCAGCACCATCGTTTTGCCGGCCTTCGCCGGGGCCACGATGAGGGCGCGCTGACCCTTGCCGAAGGGGCAGAGAATGTCGATCACCCGGTTGGTATAGTCGGGCTGGCCCTGGCGGACGAGGCCGCACTCGAGCCGGAGCTGCTCGTTGGGATGGATGGCGCCGAGGCGGCTGAAATCGGGGCGGCGGCGGACGTCGGCGGGCGCGCGCCCTCCCAGCGCGGTCACCTTCTCCAGCGTCGGGCCACGTCCTTTGCCGCCCGGACGGGTCTGGCCCTCGATCTCGTCGCCCGGGCGCAGCTCGTACTGGCGGATCACCCGCTCCCCGACGTGGACATCGCCGCGATCGGGCAGGTAACCGGCCTCGCGGCGGCGAAGGAAGCCGTTGCCGCGGCCGGCGAGCTCGAGGACGCCGAGCATCAGGCGGCGGCGGCCACGGAGCGTTTGATCCGGAAGAGAATCGCGGTGAGTCCCTGGGTGCGGGTCATGCCGAGGGTCTCGCTCAAGCCGAGCTGGTCCAGCAGATCGTCCGGCACCCTGGCCACGTCCGCGGGATCGGCGCCCTCGAGGGCGCGCGCGAGCAGCGAGATGAACCCCCGCACCGTGGGCGACTCGGGCGGCACGTCGGCATGGATGTGCACCTTGCCCTGGTCCACCTCCACCCAGAGGTCGACCGGCGTCTGACACTCGTGGACGCGATGCTCGCCCCGCGCCTTGGCATCCTGATACTCGGCCGGGAGCGGCGGCAGCTTCCGCGAATAGTCCAGCAGGGTCTCCAGGCGAGTCGTCCGGTCGGCGGACTTGAACCGCGGAATCAGGGTGTCGAGCGAGGACATGGTCGACTCAGTGGCAACGAACGTAATAAAACACGCGTGGCTCCCGGAAAGGTGCCACGCCACGGGACCGGAAGGTACCCCTGGTCGTGGGCGGCATGCTTGACGTCCGCCCTGCCTGCAATGTATAAGTATTCATCCGTATGACGAACATCCGCGCGGTCCGGCCCCACGGCATTATTGCCCGGCTCTCCTCGAGAGGCGCGCCGGCGCGCGGGTAGCGACCAGACCCAAGTCACCGATCGACGCGGCCTCTCCGACGAGAGGCCGCGTCGTTTTTCATCCCGGAGCGGTCATGACGGTACGGCTCTATGACACGACGCTGCGCGACGGCACCCAGCGCGAGGGCTGCTCGCTGTCGGTGGACGACAAGCTGAAGATCGCCCGGGCGCTCGACCGCCTGGGCGTGAGCTACATCGAGGGCGGCTGGCCGGGATCGAACCCCAAGGATGCCGAATTCTTCGAGCGGATCCGGGACGCGCCGCTGGCGCACGCCCGTGTGGCGGCGTTCGGCAGCACCCGCCGGCCGGGGATCACCTGCGAGAGCGACCCGAGCCTGCTGGCCCTGCTGAGCGCCGAGACGCCGGTCGTGACGCTGGTGGGCAAGGCCTCGACCCTGCACGTGGACCGGGTCCTCGAAACGTCCCGCGAGGAGAACCTTCGGATGATCGCGGAGAGCGTCGCTTTCTTCGCTCGCCTCGGACGCGAGGTGGTCTACGACGCCGAGCACTTCTTCGACGGCTGCCGGCTCGACCCGGCCTACGCCCTCGAGACGCTGGCGGCTGCCGCCGGTGCCGGCGCGGCCTGGCTGGTGCTGTGTGATACGAACGGCGGTGAGCTGCCCGACGTGGTCGCGGACCGGATCGCCGAGGTGCGCGACCGGTTCGCCGTCCCGATCGGTATTCACCCGCACAATGACGCCGGGCTCGCGGTCGCCAACGGACTGGCCGCGGTGCGCGCCGGCTGCACCCAGGTGCAGGGCACCATCAACGGCTATGGCGAGCGGTGCGGCAACCTGGACCTCGTTCCCCTGGTCGCGACCCTCGAGCTCAAGCTGGGCGTCCGTGCGCTCTTACCCGGTGGGCTCGCCCGGCTCGCCGAAGTGAGCCACCTGGTGGCTGCCGTGGCCAATCAACATCCCGACCCCCACGCGCCGTACGTCGGGCGGAGCGCATTCGCGCACAAGGGGGGCATCCACGTCGCCGCCATCGCCAAGCTGCCGGAGAGCTATCAGCACGTGGACCCTGCGGCCGTGGGAAACGAGATGCGCGTGGTGGTGAGCGAGGTCGCGGGTCGGCGGAATGTGCGGCTCCGGGCGGAGGCGCTCGGCCTCGATGCTGTCGGGGCCGAGGCCAATGTGCTGCGGCGGATCAAAGAGCTGGAGCATCGGGGGTTCCAGTTCGAGGCGGCGGAGGGCTCGTTCGAGATGCTGCTCCGCCGAGCGGCGCCGGACTATCGGGCGCCGTTCGTGATGGAGGACTTCACCGTCCTGGTGGAGAAGCGCGGGGCGGGCCCGAGCCGCGCTCAGGCCACGGTGCGGATTCGCGTGGGCGAGGAGATGGTGCACACCGCCGCCGAGGGGGAGGGGCCCGTGAACGCGCTGGACCAGGCGGTGCGGAAGGCGCTGCTGCCGCACTACCCGGGGCTCGCCGAGGTGCACCTGGTGGATTACAAGGTGCGGATCGTGGACGAGCACCTCGGCACGGCGGCGCGGCCGCGGGTCATCATCGAGTCCGCACGTGAGGCCGAGCGCTGGAGCACGGTGGGCTGCAGCGAGAACATCCTCGAGGCGAGCTGGATGGCACTGTGCGATGGGCTCGAGCTGCCGCTGCTGCGCGACGCGGAGCGCGAGCGGCGTGAGGCGCGAGAGGCGGGCGCGGCCTGACTCAGGCCCGCTTTTCCGCCTCCAGCAGCTCCCGCTTCCGCTCCATGCCCCAGCGATACCCGCCGAGCCGCCCGTCCCCGCGGACGACCCGGTGGCAGGGAATCACCACGGCCACGGGGTTGTTCGCGCAGGCGCCCGCCACCGCGCGCGCCGCGGTCGGCTGCCCCAGATCGTTGGCGATCTGGGCGTAGGTCCGAGTCTCGCCGCGGGGGATCCGCTGGAGCGTCTCCCACACCCGCCATTGAAAGGCGGTGCCGTCCGCGTCGAGCGGCACGCGTCTACCGTCGCCGCCGGCGGTCATCGCGACCACCGCGCCGGCCCAGTCCCGCAGCTCGCCGTCGCTGCGCTCGAGCGTGGCGGCCGGAAACTCCTCGTGCAGCGCCGCCTCGAGCGCCGCCGCGTCATCACCCAACCTCACGGCAGAAACGCCGCGCTCGGTGCCGGCCACGAGCACCAGCCCGAGGGGGCTGCTCACGGTCGTGAAGCGGATGGTGACTCCGCGGCCCCCGCGCTGGTAGGAGCCTGGCGTCATGCCCAGCCGCCGCCGGCTGTGGTCGTACGCCCGGCTCAGCGTCGAGAAACCCGCATCGTAGGTCGCGCGCGACACCGTGTTGCCCTCCTTGAGCCGCGTCTTCATCCGATCCATCCGTCGGGCGCCGGCCCAGGCCCGCGGCGAAAGCCCGGTCATCCGCTTGAACGTGCGCTGCAGGTGATATGGGCTGAGTCCGACGGCCGCGCCGAGCCGCTCGAGCGTGACCCGCTCGTCCAGGTGGTGCTCGAGGTACCGCTTGGCCTCGCGGACCCGACGGACGGCGTCGGTCTCCGCCTCGCGCGGCCGGCATCGGCGGCAGGCACGGTAGCCGGCGGCCTCGGCCTGCGCCGGCGTGGCAAAGAAGCTCACGTTCCGCCGGAGCGGGCGCCGGGATGGGCAGGACGGGCGGCAATAGACCCGGGTGGAGGCGACCGCATAGACGAACCGGCCGTCGGCCGCGGGGTCACGGTCGGTCACGGCCGACCAGCGGGCCGCATCGGATTCGGGGGCGCGGAGAATCATGGCTGATGGTATCACCGGAGGGCGCGAGCGGCCACTCGGATCTTGCGGTCAAACTCGGGTGGCGGACCCCAGTTTTCGGCGGAAGATTTGGGGACCGGGGAACCACTCCCCGACGGCCGTCGTTACACCCCAGGTTCCTGGAGTCAGCCTCCCCCTCAGCACAGACGGCCGTTCATGAATGCTCCCGAGCGGTACGATGCCATTGTCATCGGGGCCGGCCAAGCCGGTGGCCCCCTCGCCGGCGCCCTGGCCCGGAGCGGACGACGCACGGCGCTGATCGAGCGTGAGCATGTCGGGGGCACCTGCATCAACGAGGGCTGCACACCCACCAAGACCATGGTGGTGAGCGCCCGCGTGGCGTACTTGGCCCGCCGGGGCGGCGATTACGGTGTGCGGACCGGGCAGGTGGAGGTCGATCTCGCACGGGTCAGAGAGCGCAAGCGGGCAATTGTGAACAGCTTCCGGGCCGGCAGCCTGCGCCGGCTCGAGGCCGCACCCGGGCTCGACCTCCTTTGCGCCGACGCCCGGTTCACGGGGGAGCGGCGGGTGGCCGTGGATGGCCGGATGCTCGAGGCCGACCTCGTGTTCATCAATACCGGCGGGCGTCCGGCCGCCCCGGACGTCGACGGTCTCGACCGAGTGCCGTCGCTCGATTCGACCTCGATCATGGAACTCGACCAGGTTCCGGAGCACCTGATCGTCCTCGGCGGCGGGTACATCGGCCTCGAGTTCGGCCAGATGTTCCGCCGGTTCGGCAGCCGGGTGACGGTGGTGCAGCGAGGCTCGCAGCTCCTGCCCCAGGAGGACGAGGACGTCGCTGGGGCCGTACTCCAGATTCTGCGCGAGGACGGGGTAGACGTCCTCCTCGACACCGTGGCCGTGCGGGCCGCTCCGAGCGGCGCCGGCGTGTGTCTCACGGTCCGAACCCGCGACGGCCAACACGCGGTGGAGGGATCTCACCTTCTTCGCGCGGCCGGTCGGGTTCCCAATACCGACCGGTTGGACCTGCCCGCAGCCGGTATCGCTACGGACGACAAGGGGTTCATCAGGGTCAACGAGCGGCTCGAGACGTCCGCCCCGGGCGTCTATGCCCTGGGCGACGTGAAGGGCGGGCCGGCCTTCACCCACATCTCGTACGACGATTTCAGGGTAATCCGTACCAACCTGTTACAGAACGGCCGGGCATGTATCACAGACCGCCTGGTTCCTTACACCGTATTCATCGACCCCCAGCTCGGCCGGATTGGACTGAGCGAGCGGGAAGCGCGCCGGCAGGGGAGGCCCGTGAGAGTGGCGCGGATCCCGATGACGCACGTGGCGCGCGCGCTCGAGCTGGACGAATCCCGTGGATTTATGAAGGCGTTGGTCGACCCGGAGACGGGGCAGATTCTCGGCGCGGCCGTGCTGGGCATCGAAGGCGGTGAGCTCATGTCCGCGCTGCAGCTCGCGATGATGGGGCAGGTGACCTACAGGCGGCTCCGCGATGCAGTGTTCGCCCACCCGACGCTGGCCGAATCGCTCAACACGTTGTTCACGACGCTCGACGCCTGACTGGCGCAGGAGGTCCGCATGACGGTGGCGGCCGCACCGAGCCGTTTCGCCCCGGAGATGATCGCCGACGACTTGCTCGAGGCCCGCGCGCGCACGCTGCTGCTCGTGGCGCCGCTCAGCGACGAGGACCTGCACGCCCAGCACGATGCGCTGATGAGTCCGATTCTGTGGGACCTGGGACATATCGCGCACTTCGAGGAGCTCTGGCTCACGCAGAACCTCGACGGGCCGATCGATTTCGTCGAGATGCCCGGGATGTACAACCCGTTCGAACACCCGCGCAGCACGCGTGCCGCGCTGCCGCTGCCGGGGCTCGCGGAGTGTCGCGCGATCATGGACGAGATCCGCGGCCGCGTGCTGGCCCGGCTGGTCTCGGCTGACTTCGATCCGGCGCACCAGCTGCTGCGCGACGGGTTCGTCTACCGCATGGTCCTCCAGCACGAATACCAGCACAACGAAACGATGCTCCAGACGCTGCAGCTCAAGCGCGGCGCGCCATACACGCCGCTCGTGCGAGTGCCAGCGGGCAACGGGAGCTCGCCGCGGCGGGCGGCCCGCCCCGGCGAGATGGTGCTGTTTCCCGGCGGGAGGGTCGAGATCGGCACGGACGACCGCTCGGCGGCCTATGACAACGAGCGCCCGACCCACATGGTGGACCTGGCGCCGTTTTGGATCGACGCGCAGCCCGTCACCAACGGGGACTTCCTGGTGTTCATTGGCGCGGGTGGATACGAGACCCCCGAGCTGTGGTCCGAGGCCGGCTGGCAGTGGCGGACGGAGAGTGCCGCCCGGGGGCCCAAATACTGGCGCTACGCCGACGGCTGGACTACGCGGACTATGGACCGGCTCGAACCGGTGGATCCGTGGCACCCGGTCTGTCACGTGTGCTATCACGAAGCGGAGGCCTACGCCCGGTTCGCCGGCAAGCGGCTGCCCACCGAGGTTGAATGGGAAGCGGCGGCGTCATGGGACCCGGCCAGCGGGACGAAGCGGAGGTTCCCGTGGGGCGAGGCCCCGGCCGACCGCACGCTGGCCAACGTGGACCAGCTCGCGTTCGGCACCGCGCCGATCGGGAGTTACGAGCAGAACGTCTCACCGATCGGCTGCCATGGGATGATCGGCGACGTGTGGGAGTGGACGTCGAGCGACTTCGCGCCGTGGCCCGGGTTCGAGAGCTTCCCCTACAAGGAATACTCCGAGGTCTTCTTCGGCACCGAGTACAAGGTCCTGCGCGGCGGCTCGTGGGCCACCCGCCCAGGGGCGATTCGCAACACGTTCCGCAACTGGGACTACCCCATCCGCCGCCAGATCTTCAGCGGCTTCAGGTGCGCCCGCGATGCCTAATGCCCGTACCCGCGCGAGCCGGCCCGAGCACGTCCCCAACCCCGGCATGCTCGCCGAGGTGGCCGCCGGCCTGACCGCGCCGCAGAAAGAGCTGTCGCCCAAATATTTCTACGACCAGCGCGGCTCCGAGCTGTTCGAAGAGATCACCCGCCTTCCCGAGTACTACCCGACGCGGACCGAGCGCGCGCTGCTCACCGGCTGGATGCCGGAGCTCATGCGCCAGCTCGGCACTCGCACGCTGATCGAGCTGGGCGCCGGCAATGCCGAGAAGAGCCGCATCATTCTCGACGCGATGCGCGCCACCGGCCTGGCCGAACGGTACGTGCCGATCGACGTGAGCGCCACCTTCCTGAGCCAGACGGCGGCGCAGCTCCGCCGCGAGTATCCCGGCCTCGCGGTCGAGCCCGCGGTGGCCGACATCGCCGTCGAGCTCAACCTGCCGCGGCGGCTCCCGCGGCCGGGGCTGTTCGCCTTCCTCGGCAGCACCATCGGCAACTTCTATCCGCCGGCGGCCATCCGGCTTCTCCAGCGCGTGCGCGCGGCTATGGGTCCGGGGGATCGCTTCCTGCTCGGCGTGGACCTGCGCACGGACATCGCGCGGGTGGAGGCGGCCTACAACGACAGCCGGGGTATCACCGCGGAGTTCAACCGCAACATGCTGCTGGTGCTGAATCACGAGCTGGGCGCCGACTTCGATCCCAGCGCCTTCGAGCACCGCGCGTTCTACGACCGGGTGGCGCACCGGATCGAGATGCACCTGGTCTCGAGCCGCCATCAGACCGTAAACATTCCGGGGCTCGAGCCGCTCGCGCTCGCCCAGGGCGAGTCGATCCGCACCGAGATCAGCACCAAGTACGACCGGGAGAGCGTGGCCGAGCTGTTCGCGGCGGCCGGGCTCACCATCGAGGCGTGGCCGCGCGATCCGACCACGCCGTTCGGGCTGGTGCTGGGCGCGCCGGCATGACGTCGCTCACGCGCGCCGCACTCGCCGCTGATCTCGCGACCGGAGCGTTCGGCGCTCCCGCCCGCGCGTCACTGACGCCTCGCCGGATCGGGGCCGAGGCCGAGTTCCTCCCGGTCGAGACGGCGACGGGACGCCGATGTCCCATCGAAGACGACGGGTTGCCGGCGACGCTGCCGTTCCTGCGCCGGTTCGGCCGCCGGCAGGGCTGGACGGAAACGCGTACCGCCAAAGGAACGCCGTGCTTTGGGCTGCCGGATGGCGGGACGCTGACGTTCGAGCCTGGCGGCCAGCTCGAATACAGCGCACCCCCGTGTCCGAGCCCCAGTGCCCTGCTCGGATTGCTCCGCTCGATCGTGCTGCCGCTCCGCGCGGCGGCGGCGGCCGACGGCATCACGCTGCTCGCCGTGGGCATCGATCCGTACAACGTGATCGACGGCGCGCCGCTCCTGCTTCGCACCAAGCGGTACCAGCGCATGGCCGACTATCTCGCCACGCGCGGTCCGACCGGCGCGATGATGATGCGGCAGACCGCCGCCTTCCAGGTCGCGCTCGATCTGGACGACGAGCCCTGGCAGCGCTGGCGCGTCCTCAACTCGGCGGCGCCATACACCGTGGCGATTTTCGCCAATTCCGCGGTCTATGCCGGGAAGCGGACGGAGTGCGCGAGCGCGCGAGCCCACGTGTGGCGGACACTCGATCCCGCGCGCACGGGGCTGCCGTGGAGCGCGAGCGCGCCGGTCGAGGCCTATCTCGACTTCGCGCTGGCGGCGCCCGCGCTCCTGCGTCCTACGGTCGATGGCGAGTACCTCGCATTCGAGACCTGGGTCGAGCGGGGCGAGGCGAGCGCCGAGGACTGGCACGATCACTTGACGACGCTGTTCCCGGAGGTCCGGCCGCGGGGGCACTTCGAGCTGCGCTCGGCCGATGCCGTGGCGCCCCAGTGGTACGCGGCGCCGCTCGCGCTCGCAGTGGGCATTGCGTACGATCCGCGCGCGCTTCGGGCGGCCACCGATCTGCTTGGCGCGCCCGACGTGGAGCTGCTCGAGCGGGCCGGACGCGCGGGCCTGCGCGACCCGGCGTTGGCGCGGACCGCGGGCGATCTGGCGCGAATCGCGCTCGAGGGCTGCGACGCGCTGGGCCCGGGGTACTTTCACCCGGCGGACCTCGAACAGGCGCGCGCGTTCTTCGACCGCTACACCTGGCGCGGCCGCTGCCCGGCGGACGATGTGGGAAGCGCGGAAGCGGCGGCGTAAGGATAGGCGGGCGGGCGAGCGGGCGGGCAGGGAGAAAACGGCAGCGGGACCGGCACACGGAGCAGACTGGTGTGCCGGTCCCGCTTACCGCTTACCCATCACCGCTCACCGCTCACGGTTTTACCCACGTCCTCACCGGATCCTCCCCGCATCCGTTCCACACCGTCCGCACGTAGCTGCCGTCGCTCAACGTGGCGTGGGTCTCGCCCGACGCGATTTTCCGGTCGGTGGTGCACGACGCGTCCCACACGAGCGGCGCCACGGTCGTCACTGTGAAGGTCAGGCTCTCCGATCCTCGCGACCATGTGAAGGTGCCGCTTCGCGTGAACCTGCCGCCGGGCAACGGCTCCCCGAACGCGAGCGTCTGGCCGGGGTCTGGCGTGAAGGTCAGGAGCAGATTGTGAGTCACCGTCGCATCCGCGCGATTGGGCCAGTGTCGGACCACCGTGATCTGGTTGCTGAGCGATGCGCCTTGCGCGTTGCCGCCGAGTGTCCGCGTCCCGTTGCGCACGGCGGAATACGTCCGGCGCTGGTCCGGGCTGGTGAAGCTGAACGTGAGATCGTCGAGCGTCGCCGTGGCGTCGAGGCCAGGGGCATTGGGCGTGGGGTCGCTCAGCGTGACCGTGCCGGTGACGTCGAGGGTGCCACCCCGAAAACCGGTGAAGCTGCACGCGGGCAGCGCGAACGTATAGGTCGCATGGTCCGGCACCAGATCGCCGTCGGTGTCGGTCGGATCGTCGACCGTGGCGCATCCACGACCGGGCGCGCCGACCGGCGAGATCGGCGTGCTGAGCGCGCCCGCAGCCTGTTCCACCTCGTCGCCCTCCGCGAAGCCGATGTCACTCACGTCCGAGGCGGACAGGGGCGAGCCGGAAGACGGAGTCGTCGAGTCGCTGCAGGCGGCAACGGCCACGACCAGCGCGACCCAAGCCAGACGGCGCATGCGCTTCTCCTTTCATCTCAGGACAATTTTGCCAGCATATCGGGGACGGCCGCAGAGACGGCGCGGCCGGAGGACTGTTAAGCCCGCGTCGGTGCGTGAGATTGCACGCCGTGCCGGCGGGCTGTGAGGGCGCTCACCCCCGCCAAACGCCTAGCGCCGTACTTTGAGGGCCCTTACGCGACACCTCGAGGTAGGATCATGAGACACGATGACAGGCACGACGTGACGGCAGAGCAGGACACGACCGGACGCACCGTCGTGGGTCTGTTCGCCCGGCGTGACGAAGCGGATGCGGCCATCCGCGACTTGAAGGCGGCGGGGTTCACCGACCGCCAGGTCGGCGTGGCGCTGCAGGACAGGGTCGAGCAAGGCGACCTGCTCGAGTCGTCGGCAACCAGCGAAGCCGAGGGGGCGGCCACCGGTGCGGTGAGCGGCGGGATCGTCGGCGGGTTGATCGGCCTGCTCGGCTCGCTGCTCATCCCGGGCGTTGGGCCCATCCTCGTGGGCGGCGTTCTCGCATCGACGCTCGCGGGTGCCGGGATCGGCGCGGCCACGGGAGGCGTCATCGGCGCGCTGATGGGCATGGGCGTTCCCGAGAGTGATGCCCGCCATTTCGACCAGGGTCTGCGCGCGGGCAACGCGCTGGTCACCGTAGACGCGGGACCACGGACCGAGGAAGCGCTCGCGATTCTCGAACGGAACGGTATGGATTTCGGTCCGTCGGGCGCGACCCGGTATCGCGCGTTCGATCGCGCCGACGCGGCCGCCGACGTGCTGACCACCAATGGCACCGTCGGCGACCCGATGCTTTCCGGGCTCGACCCCGGCCTGGGGGCGATCGGCACGGTCGACGACGGCGTCGCGGGCGCCGGCGGCAGTGACGCCGGCATCGGCGCACCGTCGGGCGGATCGCTCGGCGGGATCGGCGCTGGCGATGTCGCCTCCGGCTCCAGTACCGGCACGCGCGGCTTCCCCAGCCGGCGGCAACGGTACCGCGGTCGCGAGCGCCGGGCGGGAGGGGACCCCGCGTACGCCGGCCCGGAGCGCCGGATGGCGGAGGTGTAGCCCGGAAACCTCGGCAAGGCTCGACGCCTCTCGGGGGCGCGAGCTTCCCAGTGGCCGGCGCACGGCGCCGGCTCAGGGCACGCGCAAGGACGGGGGAGGGCGCATGGCGCTCTCCCCCGTCGTGCTGACAGATTAGAACATTCCGCCGAGGAGACCATGAAAGTCATCCGCATCCACGCCGTCGGCGGACCCGACGCGCTGCGGTTCGAGGATATCGACAAGCCAGTTCCGGGGCCAGGACAGGCGCTGCTCAGGGTCGACGCGGTCGGCGTCAACTTCATCGAGATCTACCAGCGAACCGGGCTCTACAAGGCTGCACTACCCCTCACGCCAGGCACCGAGGCAGCAGGCACGGTCGAAGCGGTGGGGCCGGGAGTCACGGCGGTACGTGCCGGCGAACGCGTCGCCACGGTCAACGCGCTCGGCTCGTACGCGGCGTACGCGCTCGTGCCGGCCGAACGCCTCGTCCCAGTGCCTGACGCCGTGAGCACGCGCGCCGCCGCGGCGGTGCTGCTGCAGGGCATGACAGCCCAGTATCTCACCGCGTCCACCTTTCCCCTCGGCTCCGGGGACACGTGCCTGCTCCATGCGGCGGCGGGAGGGGTGGGGCTGCTCTTGTGTCAGCTCGCGAAGCGCCGCGGTGCGCGCGTCATCGGCACCGTGTCGACGCAGGAGAAGGCCGCGCTGGCTCGCGCCGCCGGCGCCGACGACGTGATCCTGTACACGGAGACGGATTTCGGCGCCGAGGTGAAGCGGCTCACCGGCGGGACGGGAGTCCAGGTCGTCTACGACTCGGTCGGGCGGACCACGTTCGCGCGCAGCCTCGACTGTCTGGCACGTCGCGGGATGATGGTGCTGTTCGGCCAGAGCAGCGGGCCCGTCGAGCCGTTCGATCCCCAGGTGCTCAACCAGAAAGGCTCGCTCTTCCTCACTCGGCCCAGTCTGGGACACTATACCGCCTCGCACGAGGAGCTGCTCGAGCGGGCGCGCGATGTCCTGGGCGCGGTCGCCGCCGGGGCGCTCAAGGTAAGGATCGATCGCGAGTTCCCGCTCGCCGAGTCGGCCGAGGCGCATCGGGCTCTCGAGGGAAGAGGCACGACCGGGAAGATGCTGCTGGTCCCGTGAGCGCGGCCGAGCTGCTTCCGCCTCTCGTCTCGACGGGGTGGCTCGCCGAGCGGTTGACACGACCGGCCCTGCGGGTGCTCGATGCATCCTGGCACCTTCCGACCCAGCGGCGCGACGCCGCGGCGGAATACGCCTCGGGCCACATTCCGGGTGCGCTCTTCTTCGATCTCGACCGGGTGAGCGACCCCGGCACGAGTCTGCCGCACATGTTGCCGACGGCGCAATCGTTCTCGGAGGCCATGAGCCGGCTCGGCCTGAACGACGACGACCGTCTGGTGGTGTACGACGCCACCGGCAACAATTTGAGCGCGGCGCGCGCCTGGTGGATGTTCCGCGTCTTCGGCCATGCGCGGACGGCCCTGCTCGATGGCGGACTCGGCAAGTGGCGCTCGGAAGGTCGTCCGCTCGAGCGCGGCGTGGTGTCGCTGCCAGCCGGTCGCTTCTCGGCGCGGCTGGACCGCCGAGGCGTGCGGGATCTGGGGGAGATGCGCGCCAATCTCGAGCGCAGGGCGGAGCAGGTCGTGGACATGCGCCCGGCCGGGCGGTTTACCGGCGCCGAGCCCGAGCCGCGCGCCGGGCTGCGCGGCGGGCACGTCCCGGGAAGCCGGAGCCTCCCCTACGCCGACCTGGTCGCGTCGGACGGCACGCTGCTTCCGCCTGACGCGCTACGCAACCGGTTTGCGGCCGCCGGCGTCGATCCGGCCCAGCCCATCGTCGCGACCTGCGGCTCGGGCACCAGCGCCTGCACCCTGATCCACGCACTGCACGTTCTCGGTTACGAGGGCGCGGCGCTGTACGACGGAGCGTGGACCGAGTGGGGCGGACGCGAGGACACTCCCGTGGCGACCGGGCCGGCGTGAGCGCACCCAGCGGCCTCCCCCGCCAACGCGCCCCTGCCTCCGCCACCACGGCGGTCGGGTGCGTGGTGCTGTTTCTATTTCCCTTCGCGGCGGTCGGAATCGTCACCGCGGTGTTCGCTCTCGCCGCTGTCGGTGACCGCGACTGGGCCCGCGCGGGATTCCTGGCGATTTTCGCACTGACCTTCGGCGGCGTCGGCATCGGGGGCATCGTGCTCACCCTGCGCGGCCGTCAGCGCCTAGCGGACTCGCTCGCGCGCCAGGCCCACTCTCCGGAGAGCCCCTGGCTGTGGCGGGAAGACTGGGCCGGCCGCCGGATTACCGACTCCTCGCGCACGACCATGTGGACCGCCTGGGCAGGTGCGGCGCTCTGGAACCTGATCAGCCTGCCGGGCGCCGTGCTGGCGACCCGCTCGGCGATGCAGGGTGGACAACGCGCGGCGCTGCTCGCGCTGCTGTTCCCGCTGGTCGGGCTCGGTATCGTGATCTGGGCGGTGCGCGCCACCCTCCGATACCGGCGGTACGGCAGCTCCAGCCTCGAGCTGACCACGCTCCCGGCCGTCGTGGGCCACACGCTCGAAGGCACGATACGGACACCGCCCGGCCTTGAGCCCGCGGGCGGGTTTCGCGAGGCGCTGAGCTGCATCCGTCGGGAGACCACCGGCAGCGGTCGCGACCGGACGACCTGGGACAATGTGCTCTGGCAGGAGGAGCGGCGCGTCCCGAGCACCGCGACCGGCCTACCCGTCTCGTTCGCCATTCCCCACGACGCGGTGCCCTGCGATCCGGCCACGTCCGGCGATCGGGTCTTCTGGCGCCTCGACGTTACCGGCGAAGTGCCGGGGGTCGACTATGCCGCGGCCTTCGAGGTTCCCGTGTTCCGTACCGCGGCCTCCGACGCGCCGCTCACCGAGGCGGATCGCGCCGCCGAGGTGGCCGCGGCGGTTCCGACGGACTACCGTCAGCCCGCCGGCTCGCGTATTCGGGTGACACCGACCGCGCGTGGTCTCGAGATCGACTTCCCCTCCGCGCGCAATCCGGGCTTCGCGCTCGGTCTCACCGCGTTTCTCCTCATCTGGATCGGCGCGACGGCATTGCTTGTGGGGTTCAAAGCCCCGGTCATCTTTCCGATCTTCTTCGGCGCGTTCAGCATGCTCTTCGCGCTCATCGTGATGGATGCCTGGCTCGGGGTCAGTCGGGTCACGGCCGCGCGGGACGCCGTCACGGTGGCTACCGGGTGGGTGACGCCACAGCGCGAGCAGACGGTCCGTGCCGCCGATGTCGCCGAGGTCACTACTCGGATCACGGCACAGGCAGGCATGACTCCCTACTACGAGATCAGGATCGTGACGACCGGGGGGAAGCAGCTCAGCGCTGGTGGCGGCATTCGTGACAAGCACGAGGCGGAATGGCTGGCCGCCAAGCTCAAGGCAGCGATAAGCAAATAGAGCAAACGGAAGCATGAGCCGACGAGCGACCGCGATCCGCGATCCGCCGCTCTGGTCCCCCTCTTCTGACCGCGCGCGCTGCTTCCGGCCTATCGTGCCGGAGGCGCCAGGTTCCCGCAGGCCACGATCGTCGACATGTTCTGCGCCGAGGCGTGCACGTTGACGAAGTACTGGCCGGCTGACGGGAGCGGCAGCGGCAGCTTCGCGTCGTCCTTTGCCTTGCCGTCACCCCCCACCTTGAGCACCTGGTAGGCGTCGGGAGGCCCCAGGATGCCCAGGTCCGTACCGCATTGCCCGCGATGCACGTGCCACGGGTGCCGACCGCCCGGCGCGGCGTTGGTGATCTCGACGTGCGCGAGTGTCTGAGCGGAATCTTTGTCCGCACGCTGCATCCAGGCATTGCCGTGCACCTGGGTGACCCCTGCGAGACTGGCCGGCGTCGAGAGCACGCCGTTCCAGCGGCCGCCCACGGGCTGGGCTTTCGAGTCGATCTGAACAGCGTGGCCGCCGCATCCGACGACGGCGAGAGCGGTGAGGGGTGCGATGAGGGCGGGGCGCATGCGATCCTCCACGAGAAAGCGGCGGTCGGACCTCTCGCCGTATATGGAGATCGCGGGCGAGCAGCGGCAGTGACCAGCGACACAGGCTCCGCCGACCAGCCGGCGGTCAGCGCCGCGCGCGCACGCCGCAGGCGCGGAGCAACTGTATCGGCGCGGGGTAGTTGGGGAACAGGGCGCGGGCCGCGGACGCGTGCGGGATGGCGCGGTCGCACCTCCCCGCTCGCACCCAGGCCCGTCCCACCAGCATGTGGATGCGGTAGCTCCCCGGGTCGATGAGCGCCGCGCGCTCCATGGCCGGGCGGGAGCCGTCGTCGAAGGCGGCCATCGCGAGCGTCTGCGCGGCGCCGCGAACGATGATGGGCGTGCCGAGGAGGAGCACGCCCGCCATGAGGGCACGCCGGACGCCGGCCGTCAGGCCGATCTCGCGCACGGGCCGGGCGCCGGAGGCGAGCGCGCCCACGATGGTCCAGGCGAACAGCGTGGGTGCAGGCAACAGGAGGACCGCATCGAACGCGCCCGCCACCGCGATTGTGAGCAGCGTGGCGACGATCGCGAGGTCGGCGAGCGCGGGTCCGTGCCGGGCGCCGCGCCGGACCCGGGACCATGCCCCGAGCGCGAGGAATCCGCCGGTCAGCAGGAGCACGGCGAGCGCAGGAAACCCCCGCTCGGACGCCATCGCCATCCAGTCGCTGCTGGGCCAAGGGTTCGTGGGAATGATGTCGTCCGGGTCGAACGAGGGGTCCTCGCGCGACATGAATGCGGGATAGAACACCGGCCAGTTGCCCGGTCCCACGCCGAGCAGCGGATGCCGGACCGCCATCTTCAGGGTGTTGCCGTACTGGATCACGCGGCCCCGCCCGCTCCCCTCCTTGTAGTTGGCCACTCCCGCGAGGGACTCGAGATACGGGGAGTCGGATCGCCAGTTGAGGCGGTTAGGCAGCGCCAGCGCGAGTACCACGCCCAGGCCGGCGACCGCGGCGAGCCGCACGACGCGGCTGCGCAGGCGCCGGTCTCCCCAGAGTCGGCCGACCCAGAGCCCCTCGAAGGTGAGAAAGGCACCCGCGACGCTGGCCGCCAGCCACGCCGCCCGCGAGCGCGACAGCACCAGCGCCGTGGCGGCTAGGCATACCCCTGCCGCGCCGAAACCAAGCCGGGTGCGCGAGCGCGCGTCCAGCGTCACGAAGAGCAGCAGCGGGAGCCCGATCGCCACCAGGTGCGCCATGAAGTTGCGATTGCCGAACGTGCCGCCGGGAGCCCGTGTGAGACTCGCGAGGCTCGTGCTCACGAGCCCATATGCCTGCACCAGGCCGGTGACCGCGCCGAGCACCACCGCTATAGCGAGCCCGGTCACCAGCGGCGTGCCGAGCCCCGCCCGCGCGACTGCGCGCGCGCTCCAGAACAGCGCCGCGCCTGCCAACGTGACACCCAGCGCGCGGAGGGCGAGCCAGCCGTTGTTCGCAACCAGCCCCGACAGCGCGGAGATCAGGAGAAACAGTCCGACCATGCCGTCGACCGCGAACAGCGTGAGGCGCCGGGCGGAGGCGAGGGTGACCAGGGCCGCGGCAAACGCGGCGACCTCGAGCACCAGCTCCTTCGGGAAGGTGTAGCGGTCCAGCTCGAAGACGGGATAGGGCAGCGCGGCGAGCACCACGGCGAAGGCGGCGAGGAGGAGGATGGCGAGGGCCACGGGCGCGGAGCGCGGCTCAGGCGTGGGAGCGCGCCGCGGGAAGTGCTCGGTCGACAAGACCCTCTCCTGGGGAACGAACGGGTCGGCGTCACAAGTATAACACCGGCGCTGACGGGCCCCGGGACGACGTTGGCCTGTCTGAAGGGCCGTTTGCCGGAGCCGCATCGGTCCGCTACCGTCCCATCGCTCTCCTACACGTACACGGGGCGCGTGTCTCCGCGGGCCCAGGGCTGGTCGGGTGCCGGCTGCCGGGCGGGTGATTTGGCGCACCGCATCGCTGGCGGCCCGGGCGCATCCTGTGGCCCGTTCTCAATCGACCATGTGCCGCGTGCCACATGCGGGCGCGCGGAGAGGAGCCAGATGATGACGACGCCCAGAGATGCATCAACCGTCTCCGCCGAGCCGGCGACCGCGGAGACCGGGGCCGGCCCCGCCGGCGGCGCGCGTGAGCAGATACGGCAGGTGAAGGATCAGGTGGTAGACCAGGCCAAGACTTCTCTGCGACAGGCCCGCGACAGTGCCACCTCCAGCATCAACGACAGCCGAAGCCAGGCCGCCGATCGGATCGGCGGGATTGCCGACGCGGTGCGGACCACCGGCCGGCAGCTTCGCGAGGACCATCAGGAAGGGATCGCGAATCTGACCGATTCCCTCGCCAACCAGGTGGACCGATTGTCCGCCTACCTCCGGGACCGGGACCTCACCGACGTCCGGGAGGACCTCGAGCAGTTCGCCCGCCGGCAACCGGCCGTGGCAGTCGGCGTCGCCCTGGCGCTCGGGATGCTCGGTGCCCGCTTCATCAAGAGCTCGCGTCGGGGCGGCGGCAGGCGCCCGGGACGGGACTACAGCTCAGCGAACTGGAACGTCGAGACAGGTGGCGCGCGTGAGGATTTCGGCAGCGGCACCTACGGGACCGTCGGCTACGGGAGCGGCAGCTATCAGTCGGGGCAGACTGGTCGTCCGGGGGCGAACCCCGAGGAATGGGGGAGCGGTTATGCCGGAGCTTAGCAGGCGACCTGCCGAGGAGCGCTCGATCGGCGAGCTCTTCGGCGAGCTGTCGCAGGACATGGGCCTTCTGGTGCGCCAGGAAGCGCAGTTGGCGAAGACCGAGATGCAGGCCAAGCTGTCGAAGGTCACGGCCGATCTCGTCTCTCTCGCGGCCGGCGGCACCGTTGCGCTGGTCGGCGGGCTCGCACTGACCGCGTTCCTGATCCTCTTGCTGATCGACCCGATCGGCCTCAAGCCGTGGCTCGCGGCGCTCATCGTCGGGGTCGTGTTCGGCATCGGCGGCTGGGTCATGCTGCAGCGCGGGCTCAAGAACCTCAAGCAGGTCGACCCGACGCCTCGGCGGACGGTGGACACCATCAAGGACGACATCGAATGGGCGAAGGAGCAGCGGCCATGAATCAGGACGACCGGGACGTGACCACGGGCGAGGGTGGGTACGATCCCTCGCCTCGCGAGATCGAGCACGAGATCGAGCGCACCCGCGAGCGGATGAGCGAAAACATCGACGCGCTGGGCGAGCGGCTCCGGCCGGGCGCGCTGAAGCAGCAGGCGCGCGACGCCATTGCCGAGAAGGCGCAGGACGTGGTGTCCAATGTGGGTGACCAGGCGCGCCAGACCGGCTCCAGGCTGGTGGACTTCATTACCGAGAACCCGCTGCCGGTCGCGGCCGTGGGTCTCGGGGCCATCTGGCTCTTCACCCTTCGCAAGGGAAGCCGGCGCGAAGTGTCGGGTGACCGCATGGCGCGGTTCGCCTACACCGGGCCGGAGCGCCGGAGCGGCCGTCTGGGACGCCTTGCCGATCGCGCCGAGTGGATGGGCCACACCGTGAGTGAGGCCGCCTCCCGGGCCGGTGAACGGGTGTCCGAGCTCAAAGACCGGGCGGAGGAGCGCGCGGGCGAGCTACGGCGGACTGCGACGACTCGTGCCCGCGACGCACGCGGCGGATTCGATCACCTGCTCGATGAGAACCCGCTGCTGATCGCGGCCGGCGCGGCGCTCGTGGGCATCGCCCTCGGCATGCTGCTTCCGGAAACGGATCCCGAGCGGCGTATGATGGGCGAGGTCCGCGATCTGGTGGCCGACAAGGTATCCGGCGTGGCGAGCCGGGTGAAAGAAGCGGCCGCCGAGGCGAGCCGCGACGTTCAGGACACGGTCCGAGAGCAGCTCGACACGCGCGGGCCTGAGATCAAGGACACCCTCAAGGACGCCGCGGAGCAGGTCAAGGAGCAGGTGAAACAGTCGGCCACGCGCGTCGCGGATGAGGCGAAGGAAGGGGCGAAAGAGGCCGCAGGGCGCTCTCCGTCCGCCGGGCGCCGAGGCTGACGTCATGGCTCTCAAGGAGTACTGGTCGCTCCTCAAGGAGACCGGCAATGGGTTCCTCGAGGATGACTGCCAGACACAGGCGGCGGCGCTCTCGTACTACACCATCTTCTCGCTGCCGCCACTGCTCATGATCATCCTGCTGATCCTGGGCACGCTGGTGGATCCGCAGGATATTCGCGGCCAGCTCGAGTCTCAGCTCGGCGGGCTCATGGGACCCTCCGCGACGGTGCAGATCAAGACCATCCTGACGCAGCTGCACGCCCCGGGCGCGGGGGGAACACTGGCCACTGTCTTGAGCATCGTCGCACTGGTGCTCGGCGCGTCGGGCGCGTTCGGGCAGCTCCAGGCCGCGCTCAACCGGGCCTGGGAGGTGACGCCCGATCCGCACGGTGGGCTCCGGGCGCTGGTCGCGAAGCGGGTGTTCTCGTTCGGGATGATTCTGAGCGTTGCCTTCCTGTTGCTGGTGTCGCTGGTGCTAACCGCGGCGCTCAGCGCGTTCGGGGGCGCCCTCGGTCGGATGCTGCCCGCCGGCATCTCGGGTACCCTACTGCAGATCGTCAATCAGGTGCTGTCCTTCATTGTGATTGCCGGGCTGTTCGCGGCGATCTTTAAGGTGCTGCCCGACGCGAAGGTCGCCTGGCGGGACGTCAGGGTCGGGGCGGCGTTCACCGCGTTTCTCTTCGTGGTGGGCAAGTTCCTCATCGGCTTCTATCTCGGCCGCAGCAACCCGGGCCAGGCGTTCGGGGCGGCGGGCTCGCTCGCCGTGCTGCTGGTGTGGATCTACTACTCGTCCATGATCGTTCTGCTGGGGGCCGAGTTCACCGAGGCCTGGGCCGAGCACCGAGGCGGGGGCATCGCCCCCGAGCGGGGCGCGGTGCGCGTGGTCGAGGAGAAGCACCTCGTGCGGGAGGGCCGGGCGGCGCCGGCGTAGTCGCAGGCGGCGCGCGTGTTGGTCGTGCGAGCCGGTGACGCACTTGTCGGTGCCCCGTGTCCGCCCGAGGCCAGGATCCTGGAAATCACCGCGGTTCCCATCGAGTAGCACCACGTCAGGAGCGAAGGGGTTCGTCCCTTTCGCTCCGCTCGCGGCCGTCCGTACATTCTCGCATGGCCTCCTCCACCCGTCCCTCCGCCGGCACCGGGAACTACGCTCGGATCTACGCGGTCGTGCGTCGCATCCCTCGCGGCCGCGTGGCGACCTATGGCCAGATCGCCGAGCTGGCCGGCCTGCCGGGACACGCACGTCAGGTGGGATATGCGTTGCATGCGCTTCCGACGAGCACGGTGGTTCCCTGGCACCGGGTTGTCAACGCGTCGGGCGGGGTGAGCTGTCGTCGGGGCGGCGGTGGAGAGCTGACCCAGCGACTTCGTCTCGAGGCGGAAGGCGTGGGCTTCGACCTGAGAGGGCGGGTGAAGCTGGAGCGTGTGCAGTGGCGCGCACGCCGATCCTCGGGGCGAGGGTGAGGGACCGGCACAGGGGTCCTCCACTTCGCTTCGTTCCACGCCCCTCGTAAATTCGCGGCGGGCATCCAACGGCCGTCGGGGATGTTCAGCTATCGGAATTCGCGCGGCCGGGGTTCGTACGCGCTGGCCGGTGGCCGCGTCGGGCCGATTGCCCGTTTGCGGTCGGGAGGGACGATGCGGGTGTTCGTGGCCGGCGCGACCGGCTACATCGGCCAGGCGGTCGTGGAGCGGCTCAAGGCTGCCGGCCACGAGATCACGGGACTGGCCCGGAGTGACCAGGCAGCCGCCCGGCTCGCGGCCGCCGGTGTCCGCGCCGCGCGCGGCGACTTTTCCGAACCGGCCTCTCTGGCGCGAGCGGCCGCGGCCGCCGACGGCGTGATCGATCTCGCGACGACCTCGAAGGGGGCCGTGGATAGTCCAGCGGTGGATGCAATGCTCCAGGCGCTCGAGGGCAGCGGCAAGCCGTACATATACACCGGCGGCATCTGGTCGTACGGCGACACCAGAGGCAGGGTGGTGGACGAGACCACGCCGACCGACCCGCCTGAGCTCGTGCGCTGGCGGCAGGCGGTCGAGGACCGGGTGCTCGCCGCCGCCAGCCGCGGTATCCGGAGCGTGGTCGTCCGGCCGGCGATCGTGTACGGCCGCGGCGGCGGCATTCCGGCGGGCTTCGTCGAGTTCGCTCGAAAGGAAGGCGCGGCCCGCTTCGTCGGCACCGGCGAGAACCGCTGGGCGATGGTGCACATCGACGATCTGGCCGACCTTTACCTGCTGGTGCTGGAGCGAGCCCCCGCAGGAACGCTGTTGCTGGCGACGTCCGGCCCGTCAGTGACGGTCAAGGAGCTCGCCGCCGCCGCCAGCCGGCGCGCGGGCGCCGGTGGGCGCACCCGGTCATGGCCCACGGCGGATGCTCGGGCGAAGCTCGGGGCCGAGGCCGACGCGCTGGCGTTCGACCAGCAGGCGAGCGGCAGGCGGGCGGAGGAGCTCCTGGGTTGGCGGCCGCACCGGCCCGATGTCCTCACCGAACTCGAATGGGGCTCGTACGCATGATCGTTCACATCCTGGGCGTTCCGATGGATCTGGGCTCCGGCCGCCGCGGCGTGGACATGGGACCGTCCGCGATCCGCATCGCCGGTGTAGCCGCGGCGCTCCGCGAGCTGGGGCACACGGTCGTGGACGATGGCGACATCACGATCAAGAACATGGAGGAGCTCAAGGTCGGCGACGTGCACGCTCGCTACCTCGCGGAGATCGCGCGCGCGTCCGCCGTGGCCTGCCGCAAGGTCGACCGCATCATGAGCCGGGGCGACTTCCCCCTCGTGCTCGGCGGCGACCACTCGATCGCCGCCGGCACCGTCTCGGGCATTGCCGCCGCCTGCCGACGGGAGGGCAGGAAGCTCGGCCTGCTCTGGGTGGACGCCCACGGCGACATCAACACGCCCGACACCTCCCCCTCGGGCAACATCCACGGCATGCCGGTCGCCGCCCTCCTGGGACACGGCCCGAAGGAGCTGACGGACCTGGGCGGGCACTTCCGCAAGGTGGACCCGAAGAACGTCGCCCTCGTCGGCATCCGCAGCCTGGACGAGGGCGAGAAGCATCGGCTCAAGGCGACCGGCGTCCAGGTCCACACCATGTCCGACGTGGACCGTCACGGCATCCATCGTATCATGAAGAAGGCGCTCGCCAGGGTGACCGAGGGGACGGACTGCGTGCACGTGAGCTTCGACCTGGACGCGGTGGATCCGACGGTGGCTCCCGGCGTTGGGACACCGGTCAAGGGAGGCTTGGACTACCGCGAGGCCCATCTCATCATGGAGCTGTTGCACGATTCAGCGGTCATGACCTCGCTCGAGATCGTCGAGGTGAACCCGATCCTGGATCAGGGCAACGCCTCCGCGGCGTTCGCGGTGGAACTGGTGCAGTCGGCATTCGGAAAGAAAATTCTCTAGCACGCCCGGGAGGCGGCCCGGCCCTCCAGCACGCTCCGCACGGTCCGGCTGAGGGCGTACGGCGAAAACGGCTCCCGCAGAAACGGCGCGCGGGGATGAAGCAGGCCGCGACGGATGTGGGTCTCGCGCTCCTCGGCGCCCGTGAAGATGACCGGCGTGTGAGGCCAGAGGGCGCCGAGCGGGATGCCCAGGTGGTAGTCGCGGTGACGAGGCGGCACCAGGTCGATGACCAGCAAGCTCACCTCGGCCGCGTGCCGCTCCACACACCACTGGGCGTCCACCGAGTGGCCGGTGGCGATGGTGGTGTACCCCTCCGCCCTGAGCACACGGCACACGTGCGTGCGCAGTCGCTCATCATCGTGCACGACGAGAATGGTCTCGCGCGACCGTTCCATGAGTGCTCCGGCGGTTGTCGAAAGAGGGAATTGCCCGGCTGGACCGGAAATATGCCGCACAACTCGGACCAGCACAGTCTCCCTCGGAGACGGCTGCGCGTTGGCGTTCCGACGCCCGGTGAATCGCGAGAATCTCGCACATCGCTGGTTTGAGCCATGTCGCTTCCGGTGAGCGCAGTCACAGTGGTCTTCCGCAGTGCCGACTAGGTTCCCGCACGTGGTTGCAGAGACGTTGCCGCAGTGGTCGTCCCCGCCGTTCGCTCCGCGCGTTCCCCGCAACCACGAAAAGCAGGACCTCGAACACGCCGGCCCGCGTCCTCTCGCGGTCGGCACCGCAACGAGCACTCGCACGCCCTGCCGTGCCGCGGTCTCCGCGACCGGCGTGGCGTGAACCCTCAGTCCTACAGGATGGTCAGCATGGCTCGCGACGATTACAACACTTCTGGCGACCGGTTCCGGGAAGGCGGTCGCGGAGGCTCAAACGAGCGCGATTGGCAGCAGGGAGGCCAGCGTGATTTCCCCGGGCAGCACGGCTGGTACACGCAGGGAGGCGGCGGGTACGGGCAGGGTGGATATGGCCAGGGCGGGTACGGCCAGGGTGGATATGCTCAGGGCGGTTATGGGCAAGGTGGGTACGGGCAAGGCGGGTACAGTCAGAGCGGCCAGGGCATGTACGGCCAAGGCGGGTACGGTCAGACGTATGGTCAAGGGTACGGACAAGGCGGTTACGGACAGCCCGGGTGGGGCGGACAAGGTGGGTACAGCCAGGGTGGCGGCGGATACGGACAGAGCCATCAGGGCGGCTACAGTCAAGGTATGGGACAGAGTCATGAGTACGGCCAGGGCGGCTCCGGCCCAGGCATGTGGGGACAGCCACATCAGGGCGGCTATGGGCAGGGCGGATACGGGCAAGGGTACGAGGGCGGCCGTGGTCAGTGGCAGATGCGCGAGGGCCAGGGCATGTACGGCTCGGGTTACAGCGGTCAAGGCGGGTATGGGCAGGGTTCCGGCTGGAGCAACTACGGGCAAGGCGGGCAGGGTGGTCAGCAGGGCTATGGGGGCAGCTCTCTCCACCAGGGATACGGCCAGGGCTATGGCCAGCAAGGCCAACAGGGCTATGGCCAACAGGGCTATGGCCAGCAGGGCTACGGCCAGCAGGGCTACGGCCAGGAAGGATATGGCCAACAGGCCGGGCAGCATTTCGGTCGCGGCCCCCGCAACTACCAGCGCTCCGACGACCGCATTCGCGAGGACGTGAACGAAGAGCTCACGCGGCATCCCGACATCGACGCCACTGAGATCGATGTCACGGTGAACAACGGCGAAGTCACCCTTACGGGTACGGTGGACGACCGCCACACCAAGCGGCTCGCCGAGGAAGTCGTCGAGCGCTGCTCAGGGGTGAACGAGGTCCACAACCAGCTGCAGGCACGCCGCGGCCTTGGCCGCAAGGGCAGCGGTGACAGTGAGCACCACGAGGGCGCGGAATCGCGGTCGCGCAGCGGCCGGACAACCAGCACGTCCAAGTCCTGACCGAACCGCTGGCGGGGACGCGAGGGGGCAGCCTGGCCGGCTGCCCCTTTTTCGTGTCAGTCACAGGACGTGCGGGAATGTGTCGGCGATCACGCGGAAAGTCGGGGCCGCGACGGCGCGCCTTCTCAATTCGCCGTACAATATCAGAGGCAAGCGCACCGCGACTTCAGCCAGGAGGGCCCGTGTCGCCCACGCTCCGCATCTCCGTCCTCGTCGCGCTCCTCGCGACCGCCGGCCGGGTGGCCGCGGCGCAAACCGACACGGGCTCCGCCAGTCCGACGCTCCCGAGCGACACGCTTCAGGCCAACTTCGCGCCCCGCAGCTCGGTCGGCCCCACCCCGGAGCTCGCGCCGACGCTTCCGAGCGACACGCTCGAGGTAGCCGTACCGTCCGATTCCGCCCCCGCGGATTCGTTTGGGTCCGATTCGACATCGAGCGACGTCGGCCGCGACGACTTCCTCCCCGAAGCGACGCCGGAAACCCCGGGCGACAGCGCAGCCGTGCGCGCGCTCCGGACCTGGATCCAGCGTCATCCCGATCTGCTGGGGCCTCCGCCCGAGCGGGCGATCTTGGCCAAGGTTTGAGCGGCCTCACCTTCGGCGGGAATCGTTCAGAAACCGCAACATGTCGGCCGTGCGCTCGAAGACCCGGACCTCGGGGTCGGCGAGCGCGCGTTCGCGCGGCTCCAGCTTGAGATCGAGGTGTGGGTGGCGGCTGGTGGCATGAAGGGCCTGCCTTGGCGCCCCGACACGTACCCGGAATCGCTCCAGCTCATCGAGGTCGCCCGTCGTGGACAACACGTGCGACCATCCCTTCGCCATGGTGTTCTCCCGGTCCATGACGATCATGCGAGCGACGTTCCGGTGCGGGGCGCGGGATGCCTGAAAAGTGTCACGCCAGCGAACTCCCGTTGAGATTGAGCGATGCGCCTCGAGTCGGAGTATCGTCAGAACCGCCGGGAGAGTCACGGGTCGCGATCTACGCGAAGGAGGGCAGGGGAACGGAGGGGCGCGGCGTCCGGGGCGGCCGCCCCAGCCGTGCACTCGTCCAGTGTGAAGGCCCCATGAAGCCTCGTGAGCCTGGTCACCGGACCCACCGACCGCCCGCGCTAGCTTGAATCCTCCTGCAGCACACCACGTTCAGACCGGAGGACCTGATGGCCGACCGCGAGCAGAGCCAGTCTCCCGACCCCGCCCCCGACGACGAGCTGGGCGTAGACTGGAAAGCCGCTTGGGAGACCGAGGACAACTACTGGGAGGAGAACTTCAGCAGCCGCCCTTACGCCCTGGGCCCCGACTACTACGATCAATTCCGGCCCGCGTTCCGCTACGGGTTCGAGTCCGCGCGCGACAACCTGGGCCGGAGCTGGGATGATGCCGAGCCCGACATCCGGGAAGGCTGGGCCCGCTACCGCAACCAGAGCGGCAGCCCGTCGACCTGGGACGAGATCAAGGGTGCGGTCCGTGACGCGTGGGACCGGGTGACCGGCGGCAAGGTGGCAGACGAGCAGGCGGGTGAGGCCGAGCCGGCGGACCAGAAGGCGGGCCGGCCTCGGCTCCGCGAGTAGGCCGATTCGGGCCGCGCGCCCCTATCTTTCTGCATGGCCGATTCCATCCGCGACCTCTTCTTCGGCTCGCCCGCCCGCGAGCTGGTCGAGGCCGTCGAACCCCAACGCTCGTTCGACGACGTCGTGCTCCCGGAGCGAACGCTCCGGGCGCTCGACCACGCGCTCGCGCTGGTGCGGAAGCACGACCTCATCTTCCGCCAGTGGGGTCTCGCGGAGCGGCACACGACCGGCCTCGGTCTGGCGTTCCACTTTGCGGGCCCCCCCGGCACCGGCAAGACCATCTGCGCCGAGGCACTGGCCTACACGCTCCACCGCAAGTTGCTGGTGGTCCGCTACGCCGAGCTCGAGTCCCGGTGGGTGGGACAGACGGCGAAGCACGTGGCCTCGGTGTTCCGCGCCGCCGAGCGGCAGGACGCGGTGCTGTTCTTCGACGAGGCCGACGCGATCGCGGGGCGGCGGTTCACCGCCATGCAGGCGGCGGTCGACCGCGAGGCCAACTCGGTGGTCAACGTTCTGCTGCACGAGCTCGAGTCGTTCCCCGGAGTCGTGATCTTCGCCACCAATCTCGCCGCCAACATGGACCCGGCGTTCGAGCGCCGGATCCGCACCCACATCCTGTTCGAGATGCCCGACGCCGACAGCCGCGAGCGGATCTGGCAGGTGCAGGTGCATCCCCGGAAGACGCCGCTCGCCGACGATGTCGACTTTCGCGCCTTGGCGGAGGCGTACCCCCGGAGCGGCGGGGACATCAAGAACGCCGTGCTCAAGGCGGCGCAGATGGCGACCATCGAGCCCGGGCCCGACGCGGACAAGCGCATCCACCAGCGGCATTTCGTGCAGGGGATGGAGGAAGTCATCGCGAGCACGTCGGTCATGGGACAGTCGCTGTTCGAGAACGGGGCGACCCCGCCGGCCGGCGGGGTCCTCGAGGAGATGGCCGACGCCCAGGAGGCGCTCCGCGGCGAGATCGCCCTGGTGGGCGAGCGGCTTGACGGCCTGGAGCGGCGGCAGACCGGCGCGCTCTCGAAGCTGGACGAGCGTCAGTCCGCATCGCTCGATTCGATCAGAGCGTCCCTCGCGTCCTCAGCGACACAACTGGGTGCGCGACTCCGCGCTGCGCTGATCGTAGGGATCGCCGCGGCGGTGCTCGCGGTCGCCGCGCTGGTCACGGCGTTGCTGCGGCGCTGACCACTCACGGCGACCGCGGAAGGGGCGCAGCACCCGGTCCTACCTCCGCTTCAGCAGCACGTCCTCGCTGAGCACGTTCGGCCCGACGACGAGCACCAGCAGGCGCGACTCGTATCCTGGGGCCGTCACCCGCACGTATTGGGTGCGGCAGTTGTCCACCAGCGACAGGTCGAACCGGAAGTGGTACTCGCCCTGATCGTCGGTGAAGGTGACGAACGGCGTGCCCAGCATCTGCAGGTGCGCGCCCGCGAGCGGCTGCCCGTTGTCCTGGCGGAAGATCTTCCCCACCACCGTCCCGAACTGCGTCGGTCGGGCCGACTCGGCCGCCACGCCGGGCTTCGGGATGCAGCGCTCCGGGTGATCGGGCAGGTAGGCCTCCATCGGCCGGCTCGCCTGCGGGCCCGCGCCCGGTCTCGGTCCGAGGTGCGGAGCGCCGAAGATCCGCTTGGCTTCCGACTCCATCGTTGCCTCGTTCTCCGCCGGCGCCCGCGAGCCGTCCTTGTCCGCGGTCGCGCCGGTCGGATCGCCGCCGCTCGGCGCGTCCTTCGTCGGCTCCTCACCGGTCCGCCGCTCGGCGTCGGGTGGCGCGTTGGCGTCGGGCTCCGGTGTTCGCTGCTCCTTGGGCGGTGGTGGCGCAATCCGCGGGACCGGCGCGGGGGACGGTGTCGGCGGAGGCCGCACCGGCTGGGGCGGGGGCGTCGGTGGCGCCGGCTTCGGAGGTGGGACTGAGGGCTTGGGGCGCTGAGCCGGCGGCTGCAGGTAGACCATCTGCACCTGGCGCGAGGTATCCGCCGCGCGCTGCTGCGGCTCCTCCCCCGATCCGGCCGGTGCGCGGGACAGCCGCACAGCCAGCACGAGAAGCGCCGCGTGGAGCGCGGCGCTTAAGCCGAGAGAAATCCAGGGCCGCTCGCGGCGAGCGGAATCTTGTGGCTGGGGGAGCGTCGCGGGGCCTCGGTCGGACGGTAACGGGAGCCTGAGCGTGCCGGAATCTAGCCGG
The DNA here is from genome assembly GCA_051955835.1 of Gemmatimonadales bacterium. Lineage (GTDB taxonomy): Bacteria > Gemmatimonadota > Gemmatimonadetes > Gemmatimonadales > GWC2-71-9 > CAVVWJ01. The sequence goes on along the minus strand of JBQCGH010000127.1, from coordinate 32,427 downwards.
GAGCAGCCGAGCTCCTCGGGCGGCCCCTTGGCCTTCTTGCCTGGTCAATCGCCTTGAACCGCTTGGGGCAACGCGGTCCGAACCCGGGGTCTGCACGAGAACGGCAGATCGTGGGTGTACCGAGCTTCAGGGCACCGGGTCCCCTGCCCGCCATTTCGCCCCGCGCATCTGGTCGAGCAGCTCGAGCACCCGCGGCCTGTCCTGGTGGACCGCCAACAGCAGCACGTCGCCGGGCCGCGCCCATGCCAGTGCGTCGCGCACCGCCGCGAGCTCCGTCCCCGGCCGGCTCACCGCCGCCGCGGGCACGCCTTGGCGCGCCAGCTCGTCGGCCATGAGGGCCGGCACCTCGCCCGGTGCCCGGCCGCGGAGATAACGCTCCATCTCTTTGAGGACAATCCGATCCGGGCGGAGCTGGAGCGCCGCGCGCGCCAGCGCGCGGATCGCGTCGTCCGATCGGTCGCCGGCCTGCCCAAGCATGACCAGCCGCCGCGCGCCCGGCAGCGCCCCGATCATCCGTGCGAGCGCGCTCATGCCGTGCGGATTGTGGGCGTAGTCGATGACGAGCCGTACACCGCCCAGGTCCATGACGTTGGCGCGACCCGCGTTGTCCTCACCCTCGCGGCCGAACCGGCGGAGCGCGCGACCCACGGCGTCCAGCGGCAGCCCGAGCCCGGCGGCCGCACCGAGCGCGGCGAGCGCGTTGGCGACGTTGTGCCGGGCCGCTCCGCCGACGGTGATCGGCACCTCGTCCACCCGCGCCACCGTCGCGCGCTCGCGTCCCGCGGCGAGCACCAGCGCACCGTCGTCCCAGATCGCCGCACGCCCGCCGGCGGCCAGATGACGCGCGACCGTCGGCTGTGACGGATCGAGCGTGAACCAGACCACGGGCGTGGCGAGGCGCTCGCCGCGGGCGCGGAGGGCCGGGTCGTCGGCATTGAGCACGACCGCCCCACGGGGTCCGACCGCACGGGCGACCAGGAGCTTCACGTCGGTGAGTGCCTTCAGATCGACGATCCCGTATTCGCCGAGGTGGTCGTCGGCGACATTGGTGACCACCGCGACGGTCGCGCGGTCCACACCGAGGCCGCGGCGGAGCAGCCCGCCCCGCGCGGTCTCGAGCACCGCCACCTCCAGCGCCGGCTGCCTGAGCAGGAGCCTGGCTCCGCTCGGACCGGAAAAGTCACCCTCGCCCAGCATCTCGCCGCGGAGGTACACGCCTTCGGTCGAGGTGAAGCCGGTGACGCGACCGGCCTCGGTTGCCATCGCCGCGAGCAGGCGGGTCACCGTCGTCTTGCCGTTCGAGCCGGTGACGAGCGCGACCGGCACGTCGTGCACGTGCGTCCAGTCGACGGCCTCGGGGTCGGGCAGGTCGGTCTCAGCCCACACCCGCACCCCGGTCCCCGCGCCGGCCGAGACGTGCTCCTCGCCGGCGAGGAAGAGCACGCCGTGCTCGCGGGCCGCCGCGCGGAGCGTGAGGAGCCGCGGATTCCGCTCCGCCGCGATCGTGGCTCGGAGCGCCGCGACTGTCGCCTGCTCCTGCTTCGCCTCGCCCGCTGCCGCCGCCCAGGCCGCCTCGTTCAGCTCGGTCGCCGCGTAGAGGACGTCCGCCGGCGCCGTGAGGGCCAGGCTCGCACCACCGGCGAACCGCCGCACCACGACGCGCTCGCCTTCCCAGCCCACCGCATGCAGCAGCCGACGCGCCGAGAGTTCCCACGCCGCGACCGCCTGTCCGATCGCTTGCTCGTCGTGGTGCACCTCCATCACTGCCCCGGGGCCATCGAGCAGCAGCGATGGCCCGGTCAGCCGGCGAGAGTCGGAGACGGTGGCGGGGGAATCACGCAGCATGGGCGCCGATGGCGGCTAAGAGCTCGGGTAAGAGGTGAGCGTTGGGTGAGCGGTGCGACGTGGGCGGGCGGTGAGTGCGGAAGGACCGGGAGGCGGTGAGCGTGACCGACACGCTCACCGCTCACCGCGCCTCAGTCCTCTTCCCGCGCCAGCCACACGCCTCGCGTGTCGCGTACGAACTCGCGCCGGCGATCCTCCAGGGTGGGGGGGGCCACCGTCGGGGCGGGCTCGGGCGCGGACGTCCGCGGCCGCTCGGGCATCCGGGCCGGTGCCTCGGGGCGGAACTGGATCACCTGCTTCCAGCTCCGGGTGATCGCGTCCGCGAAAATGAGCAGCAGGTCACCCGCCTGGGCCTCGCGCAGCGCGCTGTCGATCGCCGTCTGCTCGTCGGCGATCACCAGGATCCGCTCGGCGGGCACGCCCGCGGCGAGCAGAGAGTCGCGGAGGAGGTGGGGCACCTCGTCCGCCTGCCGGCCGCGGAGCGAATCGTCGCGCCGCACGATGTAGCGGTCGAACCGACCCGCCGCCATCCGGCCGTTGTCCGCGATGTCCTCATCCCGCCGGTCACCCGGCGCGGCGAGCACCACGAGCCGCCGGCCGGCCGGCTCGAGCCGCTCGACCAGCTGGCACATCACCACGACCGCGGCGGGATTGTGCCCATAGTCGAGAATGACCATGAACGGGTGCTCGTCGAAGATGTTCATCCGTCCGGGGGCCTGGAAGAACGTGGTGTCGAACGTCCGAAGGCCATGCCGGATGTCCTCCAGCTTGAGCCCCATGCTGAAGGCCATCGCCGCGGCGAACATCGCGTTCTGTACGTTGTGCAGCGCGCGGCCCTCGAGGGTCGCCGGAATCAGGTGGGTCCAGAGCAGCGGGATGTGGGCGCCCCGATCGTAGATCGTGATCATCTGCCCCTTGATCCCGCTCTCCAGGACCAGTCCCCGTCCGCCCGCCTTGATGTGCTCGCTCACCAGCTCGTGGGTCGGATCCATCGTGACGTAGCACAGGTTCTTGGCCGAGGTGTAGTCGGCCATGGCGAGGCAGAGCGGGTCGTCGGCATTGAGCACCGCCGTCTCGCGCGCCACCTCGACCACGATGCGCTTCACCTTGGCGAGGTCCTCGAGCGTCCCCACGCCGCGAAGGCCCAGGTGGTCGGACTTGATGTTGAGCACGGCCCCTACGTCGCAGTGGCGGACGCCCATCCCGGCGCGCAACAGGCCGCCGCGCGCGATCTCGAGCACGGCAACGTCGACCTTGGGGTCGCTCAGCACCATCCGCGTCGCCACCGGCCCGGTCATGTCGCCCGACACCGTGCGTTGTCCGTCGATGTACACGCCGTCGGTGCTGGTGAGGCCCACGTGATGCCCGGCAAGCTTGTGAATGTGCGCCAGCATGCGCGCCGTGGTCGTCTTGCCGTTGGTGCCGGTCACCGCCGCGATCGGGATCCGGCTCGGCGTGCCCGGCGGGAACAGCATGTCGAGCACCGGTCCCGACACGTCGCGCGCGCGGCCCTCGCTCGGCGCCATGTGCATGCGGAAGCCGGGCGCCGCGTTGATCTCGCATATCGCCCCACCGACGTCCTTGTAGGACTCGGTGATGTCGGTGGTGAGGAAGTCCACCCCGCCCACATCCAGGCCGATCGCCTTGACCGCGCGCACCGCCATCTCGGCGTTGTCGGGGTGGACCAGGTCGGTCATGTCGGTCGCCGTCCCGCCGGTCGAGAGATTGCCGGTCGAGCGCAGGAAGACCAGCTCACCCTCCTCCGGTACGGTCTCGCGGGTGTAGCCCCGCTTGGCCAGCATCGTGTCGGCCTGGTGGTCGAACATCAGCCGGGTGAGCACCTTCTCGTGGCCGATGCCACGCCGCGGGTCCTTGTTGACCTCGTCCACCAGCTGCTCGATCGTGCGCACCCCGTCGCCCACGACGTGGCCCGGCACCCGCTTGGAGACCGCGATGAGCTCGCCGTTGATCACCAGCATCCGGTGGTCCTCGCCGACGATGAAGCTCTCGATGATGACACTTCGGCTGTGCTCGCGCGCGACCTCGAACGCCTCGCGCACCTGCGCTTCGGTGGTGAGGTGGATCGAGATGCCGCGCCCGTGGTTCGCGTTGTACGGCTTGACGACGACCGGATAACCGATCCGCTCAGCCGCCGACACCGCGTCGTCCTCCCGCTGCACCAGCCGCTGGCTCGGCACCGGGAGGCCGAGGTTGCCGAGGATCCCGTTGGTCTCTTCCTTGTCCGACGCGAGCTCGACGGCGATATGCGAGGTGCGGCTGGTGACGGTGGCCTGGATCCGCTGCTGGAACCGGCCGTGACCGAACTGAATCAGGCTTTGCTCGTTGAGCCGGATCCACGGGATGCGCCGCTCCTCCGCCGCGCGCACCAGCGACATCGTGCTCGGGCCCAGCGCCCGGCGCTGCGCGAAACGGATGAACTCGTCGCGCTCGCCCTCGAAATCGAAGTCGGGCGGTACCACGCCCTCCGGACGCAGCGCTGGCGGGAGCAGCGAGTGGAGCAAGGCGATGCCGAGCCGCCCGGCTTCGAGGCCGACATCCTCCTGCTCGTACTGGTAGATGACGTGGTACCGGCCGTCGGCGCCCGCGCCGCGGGTCTTGCCGAAGGTGACCGACTCGCCGGCCACGTTCTGCAGCTCGATGGCCACGTGCTCGAGGATGTGCCCCATCCAGGTGCCTTCGTCTTCCCGGAGCCGCCGCACGAAGCCGCCCGGCTCGCCGTACGAGCAGCCGTGCTCATGGAGCCCGGGCAGCGCGTCCAGCAGCCGCTCGATGAACGTCGGCCCGAGCTTCGCCGACGGCCACGCCTCGAGGGGCCCGAGGTCGATCTCGAGCCGGATGACGGGAAAGTGGGCGTAGAGGCTGGGACCCACATAGACCGCACGATCGATGATCCGCATCTGAAATGTTCCTTGTCGGGGGCCCGGCTCGCCCCTACGCCCGCTGCGCGATCGCGGGCGCCGCTGCGGCGACCCGGCTCGTCAGGTTGAACGTCGACCCGTGGTCCAGGATGTGGACCCGAAGCCCGATGAGACACACCGCGTCGTTTTTGCGTACTCGCGCCATCGACGAGAACTGGAGCTCCGACGGATCCACGATGGTGAGCGCGCCACCCCCCACCACCTCGAGCATGTCCTCCGGGCCGATGAACGCCGCGGTGTTCTCGTCGAGCCCGATTCCGATCGCGAACGGATTGTATGCCAGCGCCGTGAGCAGCCGACCCAGACGGTCGCGCTGGCGGAAGTGCTGGTCGATGATCACCCGATTGGTCAGACCGAGCCCCGGCGCGAGGGTCACGATCTTGGCCCGCGGCGACGCGCCTTCCTTGCCGAATGCGATCATGTGCTCGCAGAGGAATGCCGCACCCGCCGAGGTCCCGGCGATGTGCACGCCCTCGGCGTTCCGGCGCCGGAGGGCCTTGGCCATGGTCGTGCCCCCGATCATCGTGCTGAGCCGGAGCTGATTGCCTCCGGTCAGGAACACGCCGTCGGCCTCGTTCAGGATCGCGAGCAGCTCGGGCAGCTCGGCATCGGCGCGGGTCTGGATGGGGAGCGCGCGGGCGCCGGCCACGCCCAGGCCCTGGAACAGCGTCTCGTAGCGGGCCCCGGTGTCACTCACCTCGGAGGCCGTGGGAATGATCGCGATCCGGCCGTCGGTACCGCAGAGCGACGCGAAGCGCCTGAGGATCGTGATGTCGCCGATCTTTTCTTCCGCCCCGCCCACCGGAATGATGTAGCCGCGGCCGTGCGCCACCCGGGTCCTCCCGCTGAAGGTCCGCCGGCAGCGTGGTGGCCGGCCTGCAAGTCATCCGCGCCGAATAAGATACACCGTCTCGGAAGGCCCGTCAGGGGCAGCCCCGAATCAGGCAAAGAAGGGTGAGCACACTCACGGTCGAGCCCGGCGCGCAGGGGTAAGCTGCACCAGCGGGAAAGGAGGCCGATCGGGCCATGGTGGAGAGCATGGAGCTGCTGTGCGCGCTGGTCGAGCAGGCGCGCGACCACGCGGTGTTTCTGATCGACCCTCAGGGCCTGAACCTCACCTGGGGGGTCGGCGTCGAGCGTCTGCTGGGCTACACGGCGGAAGAGTTCATCGGCCAGCACACCCGCGAGATTTTCGTTCCTGAGGATCGCGCCGCCGGGGTACCCGAGCGCGAACTGGCCTTCGCGGCCGAGCACGGGGAAGCCAGTGACGAGCGCTGGCTTCAGCGCAAGGACGGCTCACGGTTCTGGGCCTCCGGCATGACCTATCGAGTGACGGATGCGCGGGGAGCGGTGGCGGCCTTGGGGAAGATCTTCCGCGACCTCACGGGCGAGCGCGAATTCGAGCAGCAGCTCCGGGGCAGCGCCGAGCGCTACCGACTGGCGGCGCGGGCGGCGGACGAGGCGCTCTGGGACCGCGACCTCAACACGGACACGATCGTGTGGACCGATGGCTTCGAGGAGGTCTTCGGGTATCCGCCCGCCGAGGTCGAGCGCGACGTTCGCTGGTGGGAGGAGCGCCTCCACGCGGAGGACCGGCGTCGCGTGGTGGCGGGCATCCAGCGCGCCATTACCGGCGGACACGAGCGGTGGGAGGAGCAGTACCGCTTCCGGCGCCGTGACGGCGAGTATGCGCTGGTCCATGACCGCGCGCTCATCATGCGGAGCACGGAAGGAGTTCCGCTTCGAATGCTGGGCGCCATGGTAGACCTCGGGCGGGTGGAGCGCAGTCGCACCGAGCTGCGCCACGGCCAGCGCCTCGAGGCGGTTGGCCGGCTCGCGGGCGGCGTGGCCCACGAGCTCAACAACATGCTCATGTCCATCATCGGGTTCGCCGACCTGCTGGACCGTGACTTTTCGACCGGCGACTCGCGCCATCACTACGTCGCCGAGATCCTCGCCTCGGCGCACCGGTCCGCATCGCTTACCAGGCGGCTCCTCGCGTTCGCGCGGCGGGAGATCAGCGTGCCGGTGCTGCTCGACGTCGACACGGCGATCGCTCGAATCGCGCCGGGGCTGCGCGCGCTGCCCGGCGCGCGCGTCGAGCTGGTGCTCGATCTCGCAGCCGGAGGCGCGCAGGTTCGGGTGGACCCGAACCAGCTCGAGCAGGTCCTGGTGGACCTGGTGCTCAACGGTCGCGACGCGATGCCGGGCGGCGGCCGGCTCGCCATCGCGACTCGCGAGGAGCGGTTCGAGGAGGCCGACCTGCGCGCGCAGCACCCCGGCGCGGCGGTTCCGGCCGGCCGGTACGTCACGATCACCGTGAGTGACACCGGCACGGGCATGAACGCTGAAGTGCTGGAGCGCATCTTCGAGCCGTTCTTCACGACCAGGCCGTTCGGGCAGGGAACCGGGCTTGGCCTCGCGGCCGTCTACGGCGCGGTCAAACAGAACGACGGCTACATCTGGGCCTACTCGGAGGCCGGACAGGGCTCCCGGTTCGACATCATGCTTCCGACGGCGGTGGAAAAAGGAAGCGACTAGCGAGTGTCTGGGGCGCGGGAGTCACTGACCGTTCGGCACTCAACGTCCCTCAAAGACACCCATGACCGCCACCGTCCCGTCCCTGACGTGCCACCGCCCCCGCGCCATCACGTCCCTCACTGCCCCGTCCCGATCCAGCACGACGAGATCCGCGTCGGCACCCTCGACCAGCCGCCCTTTGCGCTCCAGTCGAAGCAGCCGCGCCACATTGCTCGTAAACGCCGGCAGCACCCGCTCGAGCGGCTGACCGCAGCGTAGCAGTGCCGCGAGCGTGCCCGCCATGGCGCCCGGCGAGCCCACATCCATCCCGGTCACCTGTCCGTCCGCGTCGAACCCGGGCAGGCATCCGCCGCCATCCGAGCTCACGGTCACCCGGTCGGCGGGGAGCTCTGCGTCGAGGTAGCGCACCAGCGCGTCCTCGGCGCGCCAGGCGTCCTCGCCGTCCTCGATCGGAAACGCCGTAATGTCGACCGTCGAGCCGCGCTCGGCGAGTGCCATCGCTTCCTCGAACAGCCGCCGCTTCCGATTGACGTGCGTCGGGTTGAACACCCGCGGCGGCAGCTCGCTCCGCCCGAGCGCGTCACGGACCGGTGCGAGTCCGGCCTCGCCGTCGCCCACGTGCAGGTGGACGATGCCCGCCTTTCCGCTCATGAGCCCGCCCACATGCGCGTCGGCCGCAACCCGGAGCAGCTCGTCCACCGTGGGCTGGCTCGAGCGGTGGTCGCTGATGGCGACCTCGCCAACGCCGAGCACGAGGTCGATGAGCACGAGGTCCAGCCGGACGCTGCCGGTGGCGGTGGTGGGAGGGAGGTGGTACCCGCCGGTGTGGCAGTAGGCGGACAGCCCCTGCCGCGTGAGGCCGCGCGCCACGGTCACGAGCTCGGCGGTCGTGCGCACGGTGTCGTCGGTGCCGAGTACGCCGACGGCGGTGGTGACCGCGCCCGCCGTGAGCGCGCTGAGCAGCACCGGCGGCACCCTCGTGTGGGGCCCTGCCTCCCCGCCGCCGCCGGTGAGGTGTACGTGCCCGTCGATCAGCCCGGGAATTATCCGCCGTCCCTGGAGATCCACCTCTTCGAGCGGCAGCGACCGCTCGAGCCCGGGCAGTCCCTGCCCGATCCAGACGATGGTCTCGCCGGCGACGACGAGATCCCGCGTCCCCAGCGGTGCCGGATCATACACGTCGGCGTTACGCAGCAGCGTCAGCATCGGCGTCGCTTTCATGTCGTCGGGAGCACGTGCGAGAGGCAGGAGACGCGTGCCGGGCGCCGCCGCGATCAGCCGAGCTTGAACCCGCCCACCGCGCCCGTCAGACGCTCGGCGGCATCGGCGAGATGCGTCGCGCTGGTCGAGATCTCCTCGGTGGACGCGTTGAGCTGCTGGGCCGCCGCCGCGATCTGCTGGGCCGCCGCCGCGTAATCCTCGGTTCCAGCCGACACCTCGCGCATCCGGCCTGCGATCCCCTCGATCAGCCCGCGCACCTCGCTCGCCGACGCGGAGATCCGCCGAGTCCATTCGTCGTTCGCGTCGGCATCGGCCGCGACATTGAGCAGGCCGGCCGCGGCCTCGTGCGCCGCGTCCTTGGCCGCGAGCCCGCCCTGGCCCAGCCGGAGCAGCCGCTCCCGCGCGGTGCGCACCCGCTCGAGCACGGCCTGGACCGTCTCGCTGGTCGATCCCGCCGAGCGCGCCGCCTGCCCCGCGAGCTTCCGCACTTCCTCGGCGACGACGCTGAATCCCTTGCCTTCCTCGCCCGCGCGCGCCGCCTCGATCGAGGCGTTGAGGGCGAGCATGTGGGTCTGCTTGGCGATGGCCTTGGTCTGGATCACGAACTTCTCAATCTCCTCGGATGCCGCGGTGAGCGCGTCTGCCTCCACCGCCGCCTGCTCCGCCTCCTCGGCCAGCCGGGTGAGCTGCGCAGTGCTCTCGTCGAGCCGCTCCTTGTGCGACCGCGCCAACCGCGCGAGCGCCGCGTTCCGCTCGGCGGCCTGTACCGCCCCCGCCGCCAGCTCCTGGGCAATGTCGAGGATCTTGCCGGCGTCTTCCGCCGCGGCCCGCACCACCAGTGCCTGCTGGTTGGCGCGCTCGGTCAGGTCGCCGGTGGTGCTCGCCACCTCCTCGGTCGACGCGCTCATCTCCTGGGTCGAGGCCGCGATCTGCTCGGACATCGCCGCCGCCTCGTGCGCGTGCTGCCGGATCGTGCCGACCAGCTCCCGCAGCTTGTCCAGCATGGCGGAGAGCGAGGTGCTGAGCTGGTCCTTGGCCCGCGCATCGGCGGGCCACAGGCTCAGGTCGCCCTGGGCTACTCGAATGGCGATGCCGGCTGCACGGCCGGTGGGCCTGAGCAAGTGATGGAGCAGCTGCCGCACGACGACCAGCTCGATCATCAGCGCGATGAGGAGGAAGAACAGGACGCCCTCGACCACGACGTCGCTATCCAAGTCGGCGCGGACGAGCACAACGGCGACGACACCGGCCAGCAGCAGGACAACGCCGAAGCCGATGAGGTACAGTCGGAGGCCGAACAGCTGGCGGGTGGAGCTCATGAATGGTACGGCAAGCTAGAGAAGCCGGGCGGCCGGCGGAAGGTCAAAGCAGGCGGACGAGATGCGCGGCAACATATCCGAGTCCGGCGCCGGCGGCGAGCAGCACCGCGCAGCCACGCTTCGCGCCCGCCGGTGCGGACTCGGCTTCGTCCGGGCGCTGGGGTGCCGCTCCGGCCGGCGGCGCGGCCGCCCGCGCCCGCCCCATAAACGCGTCGGCGAATGCGTCGGCGGTGGCGAACCGCTCATCCGGATCCCGCGCGAGCGAGCGCATGATGGCCGCCTCGACCGCCTCCGAGACCTGCACCATCGGCCGGAGCGGGCGGGGCGGCCCGGTGAACCGGCGCATGAGCGCCGCCTGTGGCGTCGGGCCGGTGAACGGGGGCTCGCCGATCAGCATCTCGTACAGCACGCACCCCAGGGCGAAAATGTCGCTCCGGCCGTCGATCGCCTTGTCGCCGCTCGCCTGCTCGGGACTCATGTAGGTCGGCGTGCCGACGATCATGCCGGTCTGCGTGAGCTTTTCCGCGACCTCGCTCACCGCGCGGGCGACGCCGAAATCGGCCACCAGCACCTCGTCGCCCGAGAGCATGATGTTGTCGGGCTTGATGTCGCGATGGACCACGCCCTGCGCGTGCGCGTACGCCAGCGCACTCGCGGTGGCGGTCGCGATCCGGATCGCGTCGTCGGGGGCGAACTGATGCACCTTCTGCAGCCGCTCATACGCGTTCTCGCCCTCGACCAGGGGCATGGTGAACCAGAGCTGGCCATCGGGCGTCTGGCCGGAGTCGAGGATGCCGAGAATGTTCGGGTGCCGAAGCCGTTCGGCCACGCGGATCTCGCGACGGAACCGATCGGCGCCCACCGTGGCGCCCAGCTCCGCGTGGAGCACCTTGAGCGCGACCACGCGGTCGTGCTGGAGATCGCGCGCCTGGACCACGCTGGCCATCCCGCCCTTCCCGAGGTCCCGCTCGAGCGTGTAGCGGTCCGCCAGGGCGGCCTGAATTTGCGCGCGGAGCTCGGGCTTCACTTCGCGCCCGTTGCCGCGGTCGGCGTGAACGAGAACTTCTGTCCGCCCACCGATGCCTCGTACATGAGCCCGCCCTTGGCCATGGTGACGATCGCCACGCCGTTCCGATACGCGAGGTCGGCCGACGCCCGTGCGGTCACGGCGATGGCCGACGCCTGGGCGTCGAGCTTGAGATGGCCGAGCTTGAAGTTGTCCAGCGCCTGTGCCGTCTGGAAGAACACGATCTCGCTGTACGCCTGCCCGCCGAGCTGGAGCCCGATGCTCACCTGGGTCAGGGTCGACTTCCCGATGATCTTCCGATGCGCGTACACCCACCCCTTGCCCCGCGCCCCGCCGATCCCGATCGCTCCCTTCCCCACGGTCGGGAACACCGCGTACCCGACCGCATCCGCGAAGATCTTCTCCATGCCCGGGTCTTTGGCCTTCACCTTCTCGATCACCGGCGGGACGTCGTCCTGCGCCCGGACAATGCCCGGAGCGAAGCCGATGAGGGCGAGAACAAGAAAAACGTAGCGCGTTGGAATAGCCTCGACAGGTCGTGGTCGTTCGCCGTGAGTGCACGGAGGGCTCGAAGCCCGCCGAGAGGAATTTATCGTGCGGAGACGCGGTGCGGTCCGAGCCCTCCATCCCTATTGTCCAATCGCCACCCTGACCTCTCCGGCTCTCGGTTCGCCCGTTCACCCGACCTTACGCCGTCTCCTCCACCAGCCGTAGCACGGGCTTCCGCACGCCCGACAGCAATTCTTCGATCGCCGCAGCGTTGAGTGCCGGCCAGAAGTGATGGCCCTGGCCCAACGAGCAGCCGAGCTCGATCAGCGCCGCACGCTGCTCCGCGCGCTCGATGCCTTCCGCGATCGTCTGCAGCCGGAGCGTGTCGCCCAGGCCGATGATGGCCCGTGCCAGCGCCGAGCGGTCGGCGCCCTGGCCCACCTCCTCGACGAACGGCTTCGCGATCTTGAGGATGTCGATCGGGAACCGCTGCAAGTAGCTGAGCGACGAGTACCCCGTGCCGAAGTCGTCGATCGCGAGCCGGACACCGAAGGCCTTGAGTTGCTGCAGCCGCTCGAGCACCGCGTCGGTCTGCTGCATGAGCACGCTCTCGGTGATCTCGAGCACCACCGCCGACGGCTCGACCCCCGACGAGTGGAGCGTTTGCCGCAGCGCCTCGGCCAGGCCCGCGCCCTGGAGCTGCCGCCCCGAGATGTTGACCGACACCGCGAGGGGAAGCTGGGGGTGAGCCTGCCGCCACACGTGGAGCTGGCGGCACGCCTCCCCCAGCACCCACGACCCGAGCTGCACGATGAGCCCGGTCTCCTCCGCGAGCGGCACGAAGTGTTGGGGCAGCAGGCGCCCGAACTGCGGGTGCTCCCAGCGGAGCAGCGCCTCGAGCCCGTAGATCGAGCCGCTCTGCAGGTTCACGATGGGCTGGTAGAACAGCGTGAGCTGGTGGCCCTCGATCGCGCTCCGGAGCGCTGCCTCGAGGTCGAGCCGCTCCCGGATGTCGGCGTACATCCGCGACTCGTACGTCGCCGAGCGCCCTTTGCCGTGCCGCTTGGCGGCATACATCGCCATGTCCGCGTTCCGGAGCAGGTCGTCGGCCGTGTCGTCCGCCGACGCGGAGGCGACCCCGATGCTCGCGGTCACGCGTACCTGGTTCCCGCTCAGCGAGAAGGGGTGCGACATGGCGGCGCTCAGGCGATCGGGCAGCCCCTCACGTCCGTCGGCGCCTTCGATCAGGATGGCGAATTCGTCGCCGCCGAGCCGGGCTACCGTGTCCGCGCTCCGCGCGCACGCCAGGAATCGCTCCGCCGCGGCGATCAGCAGCCGGTCGCCCTCGGCGTGGCCCAGGCTGTCGTTCACCGTCTTGAAGTCGTCCAGGTCGAGGAACAGCACGGTGACCGGGTTGCCCCGGCGCTGCGCCAGCGCGAGCGCGTGGCTCACCCGGTCACGGAACAGCGCCCGGTTCGCGAGGCCGGTCAGCGGATCGTGGAACGCCTGGTGGATGAGCTGCTCCTCCAGTCGCCGGCGCTCGCTCACGTCGCGGGTGTTGAGCACGATGCCCTTGACGCTCGAGTCGAGCAGTAGGTTCGTCGCCAGGATCTCGGCGTTGAGCCAGGAGCCGTCCGACTGGCGGAAGCGCCACTCGACGGGCCCGGTGACGCCGGGCGCCTGGGTCGCGTCACGGAAGAAGCTGGCGGCGCGGTCACGGTCCTCGGGGTGGAGCAGGTCCATGACCGGCTGACGGATCAGCGCCTGCGGGTCATAGCCGAACACCCGCGTGGCCGAGGGACTGACGAAGCGGATGGTGCCGTCCGCGCGGGTCACCACGATGACGTCGGACGAGTGCTGCACCAGCGAGCGGAACCGTGCTTCGTTCTGGCGCGCGGCGTGCTCGGCGAGCAGCCGCACGTTCTCGCGCAGCGTGAGCACCTGCCGCAACACCACCAGAACGGTCACCAGCAGGGCGCCGATGGCGAGCCCGCTGATCGGGTCGGTCCATGGCTCGAGGGCCACGACCAGGAGCAGCACGTAGGTGGACGCGACCGCCACGTAGGGCAGGGGGCTGATCGGCTGGTGCCGCGTCACGGTGACCGCCGAGGGGCGCCGCGCCGGGACCGGGCGCCGCCAGTACAGCTCGGCGCTCGCGATCAGCATCACGTAGCACACCAGGAACACCGCGTCGGCCCAGCTGGCGCTCCGCCCGCCGGTTTCGAGCTGCACCAGGTTGAACGTCAGGTCCGCCACCACGCCGACCGCGGTCCCCGTCACCAGCAGCCCGAACGCGAACCGGTTGCCGTCGATCGGCTTCCGGAGGAGCACCGTGGTCACACCGAGCAGCACCAGCAGGCTCACCAGCGGATAGGCGAACGCGAGCAGCGTCACCACCACGCTGCTCTCCTGCGACGCGGCCGTCGGCCGGACCGAGAAGTACCAGATCACGACCCCGCCGCCCACCAGCACCATCGCCGCGTCGAGCAGGAACTTCCACCGCTCGAGCCGGGTGCGCCGGGCCAGCGGGAACGAGAGCAGTGCCGCCAGCGTGAGCAGCGAGTCGGTGAGGTAGAACGGATCGGCCCAGGAGACGGGCGGATTGCTGTGGAGCGCGAGGACGTACCAGGCGGAGATGGCGTTCCCGATGAACACCATGAGACCGCCGGCCGCCAGGAACCGCAGCGCCCGACGGACGCCGGAGTCGAGCACCTGGTTCCGGGAGGCGATTGCGAACAGCGCCAGCACGCCGAGGTTGAACGGCATGAAGGCGACGTTGCCGACCAGGTCGCGCACGGCTGGCGCGCCCCAGCCGCTCTGCTCCCAGACGAAATAGAGGATGGCGTACAGCCCGGTAAAGAACGCGACGAGGCCGACGGGGACGCGCGAGCGGGGCGGCACATGGATGGCAGCCCTGGGTCCGCTCACGCGCGGGCCTGCAGCAGTCACGCGGTGCCCTCCGCCCGAGGCCCGGTCCGGGGACACGCGGCGAGGCCGCCGCGGCCGAACGCACGTGCGGAGGTGGGTCGGGCGGCGTGGATATCCCGCGGGCCGCACACCGGCTCACCCATTAGGATGCTCCAGGGTGTGTGTCGAGAGTTCAGGGGCTGTTTCTGGGGTCTCGATAAGTAACACGCGAACGCCGTCCGCGCTAGACGGTGCAGCGCCGGCGCCCAAACGACCAGTTATTTGACAGTCAATCGCCTTGGGGGAGGCCTCCGGAGCGGCCGGAGAGCTCCCCCGGCAGGTCTATCGCACCTCGAACTCCGCCCGGCATCCACGGGTCACCCAGATCGTGTTCCCGTTGATCGTGCCCCAGGTGCTGTTCCTCGTGCAGGGGGTCGTGCTGAGCTGGCGCACGAGCCCGACCTGGCCACCGGTTCGCTGGTACCCGCACTCGGCCCGCTGACCGTTACTCGATTCACAGGTGATGTGCTCGGCGGGCCCGGTGTACCCGCCATGCATCCCGCCACCGCCGGCCGGACTCACCGTCGCCTCGAACTCGCCCCGGCAGCCGTTGCTCACCCAGATGTGCCCGAAGCCCGCACCGAACGTGCGGCTGAGCTGGCAGGGGCTGGTGCTGATCTGTCGGATCAGCCGCACCGACGTCACGCCCTCGACCGGGCACTGCTGCCGCGCCGCGCCCGACGACTCGCAGGTGATCCGAACGTTGGTCGGCGCGCCGGGGTAGCCGCCGCCCGCATAGCCGCCGGTACCGACCTCGAAGGTTGCCCGGCAGCCGCGGCTCACCCAGACGTAGCTCGCGGTGATCCCGTAGGTCTGGTTCACGATGCAGGGCTGCGCGCTCTGCTGGCTCACGTACCGGGCCCGCGCTCCCTCCGGGATCGGGCAGTTCTGCTGCACGTTGCTGGTCGGCGCCGCGCAGGCGAGTTGCATCACGCTCCCGGGGTTGCCCGGTCCGTTGCCCGGCACGCCCATCCGGTACACCTCGAACTGGCCGCGACACCCTTCCGCCACCCAGAGGTAGCCGGGGCCCTGGCCATAGGTGTCGTTGAGGCGGCAGGGGTTGTCGCTGGTCTGACGCACGAGCCGTATCCGCGAGCCCTGCGGGATGGGGCATTCCTTCCGCTCGGTGCGGGCCGACTCGCAGGTGAGCATGGTGGACGGGCCGGCGTTGCCGTAGCCGGGCCCGTAGCCCGGGCCCTCGCCAGGCTTGTTGGTGACGAACTGGACCAGCCGCCCGTCGGCCGCCACCTCGCAGCGGCCGCTCATGGTTCCCGCTTCCCAGGTGAACCAGCTAGTCGGCCCGTTGCGTGAGCTCAGCTCGACGGCGATCTGGTCGCCCGAGTATTTCGGGAGCCGTCGGTCGGCTTCGCTGCGGCAGACCTGGATCTGACGGGTGACGACCCCGACCGGCATCGGGCGCGCCGGCGGCACCACCACGGCGACCTGAGTGACGGTGAACTCCGCCCGGCACCCGTTGGCCACCCAGAGGTAGCCGTTCCCCACGCCCCAGTTCTGGTTCTCGATGCAGGGCGTATCGCTCAGGTGCCGCGTCAGGGTCGCCTGCGAATTCTGCGCGATGGGGCACTGCACCCGCTTTCCACCCTGCGACTCGCACCGGACCGTGCTCGTCTGCGCGGCCGCAGACGGCGGCGAGCTTGGTGCGAGCCCGACCGCCACGACCCACCCGAGACACCAGAGCACCAGCACACCCGAGCGCCGCATATACCCCTCCGCATGTCGTCCATTGTCGCGGATGTTGTTCCGCCGATAAGAACTGCTGATGGGTACCACCGCCGAGCCACGCCTGCCACGCACCCGTCCCCGAACTCGAGACCGGGCCTGAACCTGCCCGGGCCTTTCCAGTGTCCAGACTCTTGGCCGTTCACGTTTCATAGTAGAAGTGGCCGAGACTCTGGGGAAGGCCGCTCGATGCCATCCGAGTGCCCCGGACGCGCCCTCGCGGAACGGCTTGCGCCGGGGCGGTGCCGCCGGCCGCCGGAACTCGCGTAACCCAATTGTCATGGGACGGCAGCGGGGCGTGCGCTCGGTGGCGCGCGCTCTGGCGACGCGCGTTTTGGCCCCTATATTGGCCTGACTGGAGAGAAGTAGTGGCACGACCGGGACATCGACGATGCTTCAACGCTGGTCTGATCGACGGCGCTTGGCAGAGGTGAGTTCGGCATGGCCACCAGTTTCGACCGCCTCAGTGAGGCCGTTGCCGGCCGGTACCAGCTCAAGCGCGAGCTGGGGCAGGGTGGCATGGCCAGGGTGTATCTGGCGCACGATCTCAAGTACGATCGCGCGGTCGCGCTCAAGCTGCTCCGCCCCGATATCGCCACCGACGTCGGGCCGTCCCGCTTCCTCCGCGAGATCCAGATCGCGGCCCGGCTGCACCACCCGCACATCCTGCCGCTCTACGACTCCGATGAGGTCGAGGGGCTCGTCTACTACGTCAGGCCCTACATCGAGGGCGAGACGCTCCGGCAGCGGCTCGACCGCGAGCGCCAGCTTCCGGTCCACGACGCGCTCCAGATCGCCCGCGAGGTGTCCGACGCGCTGAGCTATGCGCACGGGGCCAACGTCGTCCACCGCGACATCAAGCCGGCCAACATCCTGCTCGATGCCGGGCATGCCGTCGTCGCCGACTTCGGGATCGCGCGCGCGGTGGGCACCGGTGATTCGACGACGGCCACCGGACACGTGGTCGGGACCCCCGCCTACATGAGTCCCGAGCAGATCGACGGCAGCCAGTACGTCGACGGCCGCACGGACATCTACAGCCTCGGCTGCGTGCTCTTCGAGATGCTGGTGGGTGAGCCGCCGTTCCGGGGCTCGACGCTCACGGCCGTGATCGCCAACCGGCTGAGCTCGCCGGTGCCGTCGGCCCGCGCGTTCCGCGAGCTGGTACCCGAGGCCGTGGACGCGGCGGTGCGCAAGGCGATGGCCAATCTCCCGGCCGATCGCTTCAAGTCCGCCGCCCAGTTCTCCGACGCGCTCGGCGTCTCGGCCACCGTGGGCATCGCCGTCGGCGCGGCCTCCGCCATGGTGCGCGAGGCCGTCGAGGCGAAGTCGGTGGCGGTGCTGCCGTTCGAGAACATGAGCGCCGACCCGGAGAACGAGTACTTCAGCGACGGCATCACCGACGACATCATCGCGCAACTTTCCAAGATCAGCGCGCTCAAGGTCATCTCCCGCACCAGCAGCATGCAGTACAAGAAGACCACCAAGAAGATCGCCGCCATCGCCGAGGAGCTCGGCGTCGGGGCGGTGCTCGAGGGAAGCGTGCGGAAGGCCGGCCCGCGGGTGCGCATCGTGGCCCACCTGGTCGATCCCAAGACCGAAAAGCACCTGTGGGGCGACACCTTCGACCGCCAGCTGAGCGACGTGTTCGAGGTGCAGAGCGAGGTGGCCCAGCAGATCACTGGCGCGCTCTCCGTGGCCCTCTCCCCCGAGGAAAAGCAGAGGGTCGAGAAGAAGGCCACCGGCGATGCCGAGGCATACAACCTCTACCTGCTCGGCCGCTTCCACGCCAACAAGTGGGCCGAAGCGGACGTGCTCAAGGGCATCGACTACTACCAGCAGGCCATTGCGCGCGACCCGAGCTACGCGGTCGCCTACGCCGGCATGGCCGACGCCTACGAGCTCCTCAGCATCGGCTTCAGCTCCAAGCCGCCGGCCGAGCATCTCAACTCGGCCAAGACGATGGCGCTCAAGGCGCTGGACATGGACGACACGCTGGCGGAAGCGCATACCTCGCTGGCCTACGCCCGCTGGCTCGGCGACCTCGACTGGACCGGCGCCGAGCGGGAGTTCCGTCGCGCCCTCGATCTCAAGACCAGTTACGTGATGGCACACGAGTGGTACGCCGAGTATCTGGCGGCCCTCGGCCGTCACGACGAGGCCCTCGCCGAGATCAAGCGGGCCCAGCAGCTCGACCCGCTCGCGGTGCCGGTGACCCGGGCCGTCGGCTGGGTCCTCTACTTCGCCCGCCGCTACGACGAGGCCATCGAGGAGCTCCAGAAGGCGCTTGCCATGGACGCCGGATTCGTCGGCGCCCGAATGGTGCTCTGGTGGGCCTGGGTGGCGAAGGGCGCGTTCGACAAGGCGATCGAGGACATTCGCCGTGAGATGGAGCGTCCCGGCCTCCGCACGGTGAAAAAGCTGCTCCTGGCCTATGCCTGCGCGTCCGCCGGCAAACGCGACGAGGCCGAGGGGCTCATGTGGGAGCTCGAGACCAAGCTCGCCGGCGAGATCAGGCTCTCGCTGCTCTCCGCCATGGTCTTCACCGCGCTGGGCAACAAGGACCCCGCGTTCGAGCAGCTCCACCGGGGCCTCACCAACCGGGAACCCGGCCTCCTGTTCATGAAGGTCGCACCGTGGGCGGAGCCCCTCTGGCCCGATCCGCGGTACGGCGCACTGCTGGAAAACCTGAGACTCGGCTAGGGAGATTTGCTCATGACCCGTGTTCGCTCGCGTTCGTCCGCCCTGCTCGTGCCCGCTCTTGCCCTGGCCAGTGGGCTCGCGCTCGGTCCGGCCCCCGCCGCGGCTCAGGGGAAACCCTTGATCGAGCTCATCCGCGCGGCCGACTGGATGGGCAGCGAATGGAATGAGGACGCGGTGGTCCTCGGCCTTCGCGAGGCCGACATGGAGAAGGGACAGGACTACGAGCTCAAGGTCACCAGCGCGCAGGGCGACCTCTCCGCCCTGCCGGGCCTGATCGACAACGCGGTCGACGCCAAGGCCAAGGTGATCGTCGCGCTGCAGGACGCGACGCTCCAGGCCGCGGTCAAGCGGGTGAAGACCATTCCGATCGTGTTCCACCTGCTGTCCGACCCGTTCGCGGCCGGCGCGGGCAAGAGCGACAACGATCACCTGGCGAACGTCACCGGCGTCTACTCACCCGGGTTCGGCGACCCCGAGCAGACCCAGCGCGTCGCCCTGATCAAGCGGGTCGTGCCCAAAGCCAAACGGATCGGCGTGCTGTTCAGCCCGCAGGAGCAGCTCTCCGTGACGTTCAAGGATCGGCTCACCGCGGCAGCCAAGAAGGCAGGGCTCCAGGCCGTGCCCGCCCCGGTGAACGCGGTGGGCGACGTCGCCCAGGCCACCCAGTCGCTCTGCGGCAAGGTGGACGCCATCGAGCTGTTCGGCAACGCGGCACACGCCGGCTTCCCCGCACTCATGAAAGCCGCCAAGGGCTGTAAGGTCCCGGTCTTCTCTCCTTCGCCGTTCGAGGTGATGCACGGCGCCACCGCCGCCTTCTACCCCGATTTCCAGGAGGGTGGTGTCGAAGCCGGCAAGATGATCGCCCGCATTCTGCACGGCGAGAGCCCGGCCAAGATCCCGTTCTTTCGCCTGACCAAGACCAAGACGGCCGTGAACCCGAGTGGCGCCGTTGACGCCGGCGTAACACTGCCGCCGGACGTCGTGAAGCAGGCGGACACCGTCGTCGGGGGGCCGGCCAAGCGGTGAGAATCGCTGCCGAGCGCGGGGGCGGCAGTGCGCGCCTGACGCTCGAGGGCCGCCTCGACCGGGAGTGGGCAGAACGGTTGGCGCACGCGCTGGAGGAGCTGCTCCGTGACGGCGTGCGCTCCCTCGACATCGACCTCGAGCGCGTCACGTACGTCAGCTCGGCGGCCACCACCGTGCTGTCGCGCTGCCAGCGGGAGCTGGCGCTCCTGCGTGGAGAAGTGCGCTTCACGGCCGTCCCCGCCGCGGTCAACCGGATGTTCGACATCGCGGGATGGGCGCCGATGGCCGGCGGTCGCGAGGCCGCCGCGCTGAACGAGAGCCTGCGCCGGTCCTCCTGGAAGGCCGCGCTCGACCTCGCGTCGGGCAGTCGACCGGACATGGGATCTGCCGGGCAGGTCGAGGTCTCCGCCGCCCACCCGGACGGCTCG
This sequence comes from Gemmatimonadales bacterium, assembly GCA_051955835.1. GTDB lineage: Bacteria > Gemmatimonadota > Gemmatimonadetes > Gemmatimonadales > GWC2-71-9 > CAVVWJ01. The sequence goes on along the minus strand of JBQCGH010000127.1, from coordinate 12,182 downwards.
CTCTCCTGTCGTGTGATCGGCGATCCCGCCCGCCTGGGCACGGCCGCGCTGGGCGAGCGGGACTGCGCCACCCTCCCGGTCACCGGCGAGACGTTCGCCCTGGGGATCGGTGCGATCGGCGACGAGTACGCCATCGGCCACGGGCGCCTCGGCGAGCTGGCGGCGGTGGCCGGGTGCGTTGCCCACTTCCCCGGCGACGGCGCCCGCCTCGCCGACTATGTGGTCGGCGCCGGATCGGTCCCGCCCCAGGCCTTGCTGGGCCTTGGCCTCGTGTGCGAGGGCGGCTTCTCTCATCTCCTTCGGTTCAGTCCGTACCGGGAAGCCGGCGCGGTTCCGCTGTCAGACCTGGCGGCCGCCGCGCTCAAGGCCACCGGCAGCGCCACTGCGGGACTGGTAGTGGCCGGCGAGACGGCGGGCGTGCTCGGCACCAGGCTCAGCCGCTCGCCGACCACCGCGCCCGTCAGCTTCGACGTGCCGGGCGTGCGCGACTGGCTCTCGTTCTCTCCGGAGCCCACTTACCCCCGGGCCACGGCCATCATCACGGGCGTGGTCGCGCGGACCCCGGACCCCGCGCTCGCACCCCATCTTCGCCCACTCACCGTCACCCGCCGGCTGTGGGGGCACTTCCACGCCGCTGTCTTCTCGTACCGGCCCCTCCCGCAGCGTACCGTCGAGCTGGGCGCGCTCGCCCGCACCCTCTTCACCGAACACCAGCTACGCGACGTCCTCCATCTGCTGTGCGACTTCCGTGGGGTCACCGACGCCGCGGAGACCACGCTGGTGCGCGGCGTTGCCTGGGCAGGCCCCATCAGCCGGCTGGCCTGAGACGCGACGCGTGAATCTGCTGATCGGGGCGGCGACGATCGGGCTGATTCTCGCGCCGCTCGCCATCGGCGTCTTTCTGAGCTACCGAATTTTCAACACGCTCGACCTGACCGCGGACGGCTCCTTCGGCATCGGCGCCGCGGTCGCGGCAGCGCTGCTCGTCCACGGCGCCTCGCCCGTGACGGCCACCGCGCTCGCGGCCGTGGGCGGGGCGGTGGCGGGCACGATCACCGGCCTGCTGGCCACCGGTCTGCTCGTGACTCCGCTCCTGGCCGGCGTGCTCGTGAGCACCGCGCTCTACTCGGCGATCCTGTTCGTCATGGGGACCGGCAACCTCTCGATCGCGTCGGCCGACAACTTCGGCGCACTCGCCCATCGCCTCGCGGAGCGCATGTTCGGGCTTCCGGACGAGCTGACGCTGTTCGGCACCAGCGTGGCCGGCGAGAGCATCGCGACGCTGGGCGCCGTCATCCTCATCGCCGTCATGCTGGTGCTTCTGCTCGCCCTGTTCCTCGCGACCGATCTCGGCTTGGCGCTGCGCGCGGCGGGCGCCAATGGCCAGATGGCGAGGGCGGTCGGCATCGACGTCGATCGCATGCTCGTGCTCGGGCTGGCGCTCGCCAACGCGCTGATCGCGTTCTGCGGCGCGCTCTACGCCCAGTATCAGGGGTTTGCTACCATCGAAATGGGCATCGGGGCGCTGGTCATGGGGGTCGCGTGCCTCATGCTCGGGGAGGCGGTGATCGGGCGCCGTCCGCTGTGGCGCTGGATTGCCGCCGCTGCCGTCGGCGCGCTCCTCTTCCGGCTGCTCGTGGCCGGAGCGGTGCGGGCGGGACTCAATCCGAACGCGCTCAAGCTGCTCAGCGCGCTGTTCGTCCTCGCGGTGCTGGTGCTGCCGAGGCTGATGCGTCGGCTCGTCGGCGGGGCAGCGGCCCGGGCGGTGAGATCACATGTCTAAGCCGGCGCTCCGCCTGTTCGGCGCCTCTCAGGTATTCCATCCGGGCACGGCGAACGAGGTGCGGGCGCTCGACAACGTCGACCTCGAGCTGGACCGCGGCAGCTTCACCCTGGTGCTCGGGACGAACGGCTCGGGCAAGTCGAGCCTGCTCGGGGCCATCGCCGGCAGCCTGCCGCTGATCGGGGGCCGCGTGTGGCTCGACGAGGTGGACGTCACCGACTGGCCCGAGCAGCGCCGCGCCCGCCACATGGGCCGGGTATTCCAGAACCCGTTCGCCGGCACCGCCGCCGACCTGAGCGTCGCCGAGAACCTGGCCCTCGCGGACCGTCGCGGCGAGCCCCGTCGGCTGGGGCGCGCCCTCGCCGCCGCCCGCCGGCGGCCCCTGCGCGACGCGGTGGCTAAGCTGGGCATGGGTCTGGAGGAGCGGATGGACACGCCCATCGGCCAGCTCTCCGGTGGTCAGCGCCAGGCGCTCACGCTCCTCATGGCCACCCTCGTGCGTCCCTCGCTGCTGCTGCTCGACGAGCACACCGCCGCGCTCGACCCACGCAGCGCCGAGCAGGTCATCCGCCTCACCCAGGATGTCGTCCAGGACGCGGGCCTCACCACGCTGATGGTCACCCACTCGCTGGCCCAGGCCGCGCAGCTCGGCGACCGCGTGCTGGTGATGCACCGCGGACGGCTGGTGTACGACATCCCTGGCGCGCGGCAGCAGCGGCTGACCGAGGCCGAGGTGCTCCAGCTGTTCGACCAGCTCCGCTGGGCCGACCGGCTGGACGAGGCCGCGGCCGCGATGCTTCGGGAGTCGTACGTCTAGAACCCTCGAGGAGGTCGCCGGGGCCATCGGTGACCGCTACGCGCTCGTCCGGGAGATCGCCCGCGGCGGCATGGCGACCGTCTATCTCGCCGACGATCGGGAGCAGCAACGTCGGGTCGCGGTGAAGGTCATGGCGCCGGAGCTCGCCTCCGCCCTGGGCGCGGCGCGCTTTCGGCGCGAGATCGAGATCGTGCGGGGCATGACGCACCCGCGGATCGTGCCTCTGCTCGACACCGGGAGCGGCGAGGGCGTGCTGTATTACGTCATGCCGTACGTGGAGGGCGAGTCGCTCCACCTGCGCCTGCAGCGCGACGGACGCCTGCCGCTCGGGGAGGCACTGGCCGTTCTGCGCGACGTGGCCGCCGGGCTCGCCTACGCGCACCACCGGGGCGTGCTGCACCGCGACGTGAAGCCCGAGAACCTGCTCCTCACGTCGGAGGGCGCCACGGTGGCGGACTTCGGCCTGGCGCGCGCCATCGGGGCCGCCGATTCCCAGAAGCTCACCTCTACGGGCGTCGTCGTGGGCACCGTCTACTACATGAGCCCCGAGCAGCTCCGCGAAGAACCCGACCTGGACGCTCGGACGGATGTGTACAGTCTGGGCTGCGTGCTCTACGAGATGCTGACCGGCGAGCCGCCGTACGTCGGTCCCTCGCTCAACGAGACGATCACCCGGATCCTCCGCGCGCCGATTCCCTCCGCGAGGCGCCTCAATCCGGACGTCCCGGCCGTCATCGACCAGGCGATTGCGCGCGCGCTCGCCCGCGCCCCGGCCGACCGGACGGCGTCGATGGAGCACTTGGTCGACACCTGCCGAAGCGCGTGAGCGCGCGCAGGGCGCGATCGATCTCGAGACAAATCGGCCTGACGTTACGAGGTGCCTGAACGAGCGGGCCCTCAGCCCGCTCGCGCAGGGATCTCGAGGTACGTGCGATGGCCCCGTCCGTGGACAAGCCCCATATTGAGCCACCACCACCGATGACCGAGAACAGATCGAGACTCGCCGCCGCCCTCGCCGGCCGCTACCGCATCGAGCGCGAGCTCGGCGCCGGCGGCATGGCCACCGTCTATCTTGCCCACGATCTCAGGCACGAGCGCCGGGTCGCCATCAAGCTGCTCCGGCCCGAGCTCGCCGCCGTCATCGGCGCCGAGCGGTTCCTGAGCGAGATCCGAACCACCGCCAACCTGCAGCACCCGCACATCCTGCCGTTGTTCGACTCGGGCGAGGCCGACGGCTTCCTGTACTACGCGATGCCGTTCGTCGAGGGTGAGTCGCTCCGCGACCGGCTGGTCCGCGAGAAGCAGCTCCCGGTGCCCGACGCGATCCGCATCGCCACCGAGGTGGCCAGCGCGCTCGACTACGCGCACCGTCATGACGTCATCCACCGCGACATCAAGCCGGAGAACATCCTCCTGCAGGACGGCGCCGCGCTGGTGGCCGACTTCGGCATCGCGCTCGCGGCGAGCAAGGCCGGCGGCACCCGCCTCACCGAGACCGGCATGTCTGTCGGGACGCCGCACTACATGTCGCCCGAGCAGGCGATGGGGGAGCGTGAGATCACCGCCCGAAGCGACATCTACTCGCTCGGCGCCGTCACGTACGAGATGCTGATCGGCGAGCCGCCGTTCAGCGGCCCCACGGCGCAGGCGGTGGTGGCCATGGTGCTGACCGAAGAGCCGCGCCCGCTCGTCCCGCGCCGGCGCTCCATTCCGCCGGAGGTCGAGGAGACCGTCCTTACCGCGCTCGAGAAGCTCCCGGCCGATCGGTTCGGCACGGCGCACGAGTTCGCGGAAGGGTTGGGCGGGGGCCGCGCGAGCCGGCGGACCGGCCCACGCGCCCGTGCCGCCGCGGCGCCGGCCGCCTCGTGGCGGCGAACCGCTCCGTGGGCCGTGGCTACCGCCGCGCTCGCGGTGGCCGCGTACGTCTTGGGCGCGCAGGGATCCCACGCCGCCGCGCTCCCGATGAGCTTCGGCGCGGCCACCAAGGTCACCTGGGACCCGCAGCTCGAAGTCCTGCCCGCAATCTCTCCCGACGGCAAGGCCGTCGCCTACGCGATGGGGACGCCGACCCACATGCGCGTCTTCGTCCGCCCGGTGGCCGGGGGTCGCGGCATCGCGCTTACGGACGACACCACACAGGTCCAGGCGCATCCGCGCTGGTCGCCCGACGGCAGCCGGGTGCTGTTCCTCGAGCGGGGCGGCGTCGCGAGCGTCCCTGCCACTGGCGGCGCCGAGACCCCAGAGGTGCCGCCGGGTCGAAGCGGCCCGGTGATCTCGGCGGCGTGGGCGCCGGACGGAAAGCGCATCGCCTATGTGGTCGGAGACTCGCTCTTCGTCCGGGACGCCGGGGCCGAGTCGCGCGGCGTCGCGCGCGTGTATGAGGCGCACGGCTGCGGGTGGAGTCCCGACGGCGAGTACGTCGCCTGCGCCTCGGGCAACGCGATCGCGGTGACGGCGGGGCTCCTCTTCGGCAATGCGAGCCCCAGCCGCATCGTGAGCGTCCGCGTGCGCGATGGCCGCGTCGTGCAGCTCACCGACAGCCTCTCCGCCAACCTGAGCCCGGTGTGGTCGCCCGACGGGCGCTGGGTCTACTACGTCTCCAACCGCTATGGTCCGCGCGACATCTTCGCCCAGGCGATGTCGGCCGGCGCGCCGCGCGGTTCCGCCCTGCGGCTCACGACGGGCCTCAATGCCCACACCATCTCGCTCTCGTCCGACGGGCGCCGGATCGCGTACGCCGATCTGACGCTCGAGAGCAACGCCTGGTCCATCGGCGTGCCGGCGCACCCGCCGGCCTCCTCCGTGAGCGCGACCCAACTCACCCACGGGTCCCAGTTCATCGAGACGACGATACTGTCGAGGGACGGCCGCTGGCTGTACTACGATTCCGACCTGAGCGGCAACATGGATCTGTACCGCATGGCGCTGCCCGGCGGTGCCCCCGAGCGGCTCACCACCGACTCGAGCGACGACTTCTGGCCGTCGCCGTCACCCGACAACACGGAGGTCGCATTCCACTCGTGGCGCGGGGGCTCGCGCGATATCTGGGTCATGCCGCTCGACGGGCGCCCGATCCAGCGGGTGACCTCCTCGCCCGCGCAGGAGGCGATGCCCGCGTGGGCGCCCGACGGGAATCGGCTGGCCTATTCCCTCTTCACCGGTCGCGGCGGTGTCTATACGGTCCGCCGCGTCAACGGCGTCTGGCAGAGGCCGGTCGAGCGCCTCGGCTGGGGGTTCTTCGCCAACTGGTCGCCCGACGGTCATACGCTGGCGTTCGGCAGCTCCCTCTCTCGCGGACCGTTATGGATCATGCCGGACGACTCCGGCGCGCCTCGGTTGCTTGCGGACACCACCGGACCTCGGGCGCTCCTGGGCGATGCGGCGCGGTGGAGCGATGACGGCCGTGCCGTCTACACCCGGAACATCGATTCTACCGGTAGCACGGCGTTCTGGCGGATTCCCCTTGACGGCGGCGCGCCGGAGCGGCTGGTGACGTTCAACACGGGCGGGCGTGCGAGCGGCGGGTGGAGCACGGCGGCGGGCCGGCTGGCCACCGCCGGGTCCGAAGAGCAGAGCGATGTGTGGGTGATGGAGGTCCGGAAGCCCTGATGACGGCCGATCTCGATCGCCTGCGCGCGGCTCTGGCCGATCGGTACCACATCGAGCGCGAGCTGGGACAGGGTGGCATGGCCACCGTCTACCTGGCGCAGGATCTCAGGCACGGCCGCAAGGTCGCGATCAAGGTGCTCAAGCCCGAGCTTGCCCATGCGCTGGGCCCCGAACGCTTTCTCCGCGAAGTCGCCACGACGGCCAATCTCCGCCATCCCCACATTCTTCCGTTATACGACTCCGGCGAGTCGTCGGGCTTCCTCTATTACGTGATGCCGCTGGTCGAGGGCGAATCCCTCCGAGATCGGCTGACCCGTGAGAAACAGCTCCCGATCGACGAGGCCCTGGCGATCGCCCGCGAAGTCGCGGATGCGCTCGGGTACGCGCACCAGCGCGGCGTGGTCCACCGCGACATCAAGCCTGAAAACATCATGCTCGAGGGCGGTCACGCCGTGGTCGCCGACTTCGGCATCGCACGGGCCCTGAGTAGCGCCGGCGCCGACCGGCTGACCGAAACCGGGATGGCGATCGGCACCCCGCTGTACATGAGCCCGGAACAGGCTGCCGGCGATCCCGATCTCGACGGCCGCAGCGATCTCTACAGCCTCGGCTGCGTTCTCTACGAGATGCTGGGCGGGCAGGCCCCGTTTACCGGGCCGACGGCGGAGGTGATCGCCCGCCAGCACCTGCTCACCGAGGCGGCGCCGATCACCAATCTGCGGCCCACGGTGCCTCCTCAAGTGGCGGGGGCGTTGGCGCGATCGCTCGCGAAGAGTCCGGCCGACCGCTTCAACCCTGCGGCGCAGTTTGTCCAGGCGCTGTCCGGCAGCAGTACTACCGCGGCTCCCTCCACTCCCACGCGCAGCGCGGCACTGCCGGGCCGAGCCCAACCCGTGTCGCGGGGGAAATGGCTCGGACTCGCCGCCGGGCTCGTCCTGGTGCTGAGTGTGGCCGGCTACGTGATGGCGCGATCCGGCGGCCCGCGCGGCGCCGACGCCGTCGGCCGCATCCGGTCGATCGCCGTGCTGCCGCTCGACAACTATTCGGCGGATTCCGCCCAGGAATTCTTCGCCGAAGGCATGACCGACGAGCTGACCACCGATCTCGCGAGCATCAGCCGGCTGCGGGTGACGTCGCGCGGCTCGGCGATGCAGTTCAAGGGGACCAACCGTCCTTCGACGCCTCAGATCGGCAAGGCGCTCAACGTCGATGCGATCGTGGAAGGCTCGGTGAGCCGCTCCGGCGACCGGGTGCGCATCACCGCCCAGCTGATCGATGCGCGCGCGGACAAGCACCTCTGGGCCAGGAGCTTCGAGCGGAGCTCGAGCGACGTGCTGGCGCTCCAGGCGGACCTCGCATCGGCCATCGCGGCGGAGATCAACGTCCAGCTGACGCCGGGCGAGCAGTCGCGCCTGGCGTCCGCGCCGAGCGTCGACCCCGACGCCCACGACGCCTATCTCAAGGGGCGGTACTTCTTCAATCGCCCGAGCGACGAGAACCTGCAGAAGGCGATCGCACAGTTCGACGAAGCGGTTCGGCTGAGTCCCGACTTCGCGCTGGCGTATTCCGGATTGTCGGACGCCTACCTCTGGGCCGGTTACAACGAAGGCCTGATGACCGCGAGCGACGCGAAGCCCCGGACCCGGGCAGCGGCCGAGCGAGCGGTGCAGCTCGACAGCACCTCGGCCGAAGCCCACACGTCCCTCGGGCTCTACCAGGCCTGGTACGAACACGATTGGGAGGCGAGCCAGCGGGAGCTTCGGCGGGCCATCGAGCTCAACCCGAGCTACGCGCTCGCGCACGATCAGCTCGGCCAGGTGCTGGCGCTGGTCGGACGACTCGAGGAATCCATCGCCGAGGGGCGGCGTGCGATCGAGCTCGATCCCCTGTCGCCGTCGATCCTGGTCGACCAGGTCTTCCCCTTCATGTTCCAGCGGAATGTGGCCGCGGCGCGCGAGCTGACGAGGAAAGCGTCCGATCTCGACCCGACGTTCTACGCCGCCCCGATGATCGAGGGGTGGACCGACCTGAATGCCGGTCACCCGCGCGACGCCATCCCCAAGCTGGAAAAGGCCGTGACGATGGACGCCCCACCCTTCGTGACCGCTTATCTCGCCTATGCGTATGCGGCGTCGGGGGATCGGGCCAGGGCACGGGCGGCGCTCGACACGCTGAAAAAGGTGTCGAAGGCTGGTCGGGTGGCGCCGTACAATCTGGCATTGGTCTACCTTGGCCTGGGCGACCACGACCGGGCGCTCGACAATCTCGAGCAGGCCCACGCCAGTGATTCGGAGTTCATGGTGTGGCTCGGTCAGGATCACCTGTTCGATCCGCTTCGGTCGGAGCCGCGGTTCGTTGCGCTCCTGAAGCAGCTCAACTTCGCCAAGTGATCGCCGCGCTGGTATGCCGCCGCTGGCTGCCGCCGCGCGCGACGCCTAACTTCCTTCCGTCCCGGTTCCAGGCCATGGCATCCCGCCGGTCCGGACGAGCGGAGCGTCCCCCGAGATTTCCATGAGCGACCTGAGTCGCCTCACCACCGCGCTGGAGCAGCGCTACCGGATCGAGCGCGAGCTCGGCGCCGGCGGCATGGCGACCGTCTTCCTCGCCACCGACCTCAAGCACGACCGCGAGGTCGCGCTCAAGGTGCTCCGTCCCGAGCTCGGCGCGGTGCTTGGCGTCGAGCGCTTCCTCGCCGAGATCAAGATCACCGCCCGGCTGGACCACCCGCACATCCTCACCCTGATCGACTCCGGCGCCGAGGGCGGCTTCCTTTATTACGTGCTGCCGTTCGTCCGCGGCGAGTCGCTGCGGGACAAGCTCAACCGCGAGCACCAGCTCGGGGTGGACGAGGCGCTAGCCATCACCCGTCAGATCGCGAGCGCGCTCGACTACGCACACCGCCACGGCGTGGTCCACCGCGACATCAAGCCCGAGAACGTCCTGATCCAGGAAGGCGAGGCGATGCTGGCCGACTTCGGCATCGCACTCGCCGTGAGCGAGGCCGGCGGCAACCGGCTCACCGAGACCGGTCTCTCGCTCGGGACGCCGCAGTACATGAGCCCCGAGCAGGCGACCGGCGACCGGCTGCTCGACGCACGCAGCGACGTCTATTCGCTCGGCGCCGTGCTGTACGAGATGCTCGCCGGCGAGCCGCCGGTGACCGGCCCCACCGCCCAGGCCATGATCGCCAAGCTCATGACCGAGCGGCCGGTGCACCTGCGGGTGGTACGCCCGTCGGTGCCCGAGGCGGTGGACGCGGCCGTCGCGAAGGCGCTCGACAAGACGCCGGCCGACCGCTTCGCCAGCGCGGGCGACTTCGCCCGCGCGCTCGACGCACGGACCGTCACCGGCGCGAGCACCGCGCCGACCGTCGCGGTGTCCGCGCCGCCCTCGCGCGGCCGGCTGTGGACGATGCTGGGCGTGGCGCTGGTCGCGATCGTCGCGGCCGGCGGCACGTACGTCGCGAAACACCGGCAGCCGGTGGCGCCCCCCGCAGCGTCGTACGTCCTCCGGGACCGGACGCAGCTCACCTTCAGCGGCACGGCGTTCGTCTCCGCGGTGAGCGGCGACGGCAAGCAGCTCGCATTCGTCACGCACAACTGCGCGGCCACCGGCTGCAGCTACGCGGTGGACCTGCAGGACGTCGGCGGCACCGCCACGCACCGGGTGCTCGATGGCGCCACGGCGGCCTACGGCCTCGAGTGGAGTCCCGACCGGCGCAACCTGCTCTTCCTCGGCACCGTCAACCGGCGGTGGGGCTATTACCTGGTCAGCGCGCTGGGCGGCCCGCCGAGGTACCTGGGTCCGAGCGCCGCCATGTTCTGGGCCGGTGGCGACTCGCTGCTGGTCGGGCCGGCGTCGGCCGGGAGTGATTCGGTCTTCCAGGTGCGGGTCACGTCGATCGACGGCACCGTGCGCGACAGCGTCCGCATCGCCGGCCCCGGGTTCGGCCTCCAGGGGCTGAGCGTGTCCCCGGGCGGCCGGTGGATCGTGGCGCTGGTGATCCAGGGATCGCGCGGCCTCTGGCAGGTGCTCGACCGGAGCGGCAAGGTGGCCGACCGCGTGCTCAACTCCTGCACCTGCCCCGGTCGAATCACCAACGACGCGCTCTGGCTCAGTCGCGCGGGGCAGGGCGTCGAATCGATCGTTCGGATCGGGCTCGACACGGCCACCGGCAAGCTGGCCGAGCGGCAGGACACGCTGCTCACCGGCACCTTCAACAACTTCAGCGTGACCGCCAACGGCGCGACGCTGGTGATCGACGATGGCGCGCCGGACTTCAGCCTCTGGGCCGTGGATCTCGCCGACGCGGTCAAGAACAAGTTCGTCGATGCCCGGCGGCGGCTCACGACGTCCACACCCATCGAATCGGCGCTGTCGCCCGAGGGCTCGCGGCTGCTGCTTGCGCGCCGGGTACCGGCCGGCACCGGCGCCTACGAGCGGCGCTACTCCCTCATGCCGTTCGCCGGCGGCAGCGAGACCGCGTTGAACGTCCCCGGGGGCGCCGATCGCGCGGACTGGGTGGATTCGGTCACGGTCGCGGTGACGAAGCGAGTGACGGGAGGGACCCGCGCGGGTCTGTTGGATGTACGCACGGGGGCGATGAGCCGGACCTTCACCATTCCCGATTCCCTGGCGATCGGCATACAGCCCGTCCCGAATGGCTGGGCCTGGATTCCGAGAACCCGGGACCGGGTACACATCGACCAGAACGGGAAGGCGCTGGAGGTCCTCAAGCCGGCCTGGTTCGGCCAGCTCTTCCAGCTCGCCGTCGATCCCAGGAGCGAACGCGTCGCCATGATCGGGTGGAACGTGGGGACCGACGACTCACTGGGCATCGCCGTGGCCCCGCTTGCCGGCGGCACCGCCGTTTTCTGGGCGGCCGACGCGGCGGAAACCGGCGACCTCGCGTGGCTCGCCGATGGGTCGCTCCTGTTCGAGCCGTGGGATACGCCCGAGTCGGCCCTGCTGTTCAAGCTGGGCGCTCCGGGCAAGCTCACCCGGCTCGGCCGCATCTCCCGCCCCAGCGCGGGGATCAGCGTGTCGGCCGACCTCAAGCGGGTGAGCGTGGTCGAGCGCAACTACCACGGGGACGCCTTCACCAGCCGGGTCGTGCGCCTGGCCGGCGGGCGATGAGGCTCCGCCGAACAGGCTGCCTCGTCGCCGTTCTCGCGCTCGCGGCGTGCGGCTCGCCCCGGCCGACCGCGGCGCCGGTCGCACCGAGCTATCTCTACGTCTGGACCGGTTCGGCCGACTCCACCCAGCCCGACTTCCTTGCCGTGCTCGACGTGACCGAGCACTCGTCCCGCTACGGCCGCCTCGTCACCACGCTGCCGGTGCCCGGCCTCCACAACGTGCCGCACCATGTCGAGCACGAGATGCCGGCCGACCGCCAGCTCTTCGCCAATGGCTTCGACGCCGGCCGGAGCTTCGTCTTCGACCTGACCGACCCGGTGCACCCCCGGCTCTCGGCGCAGTTCGGCGATGTCGACGGCTACAGCCACCCGCACTCCTTCCTCCGTCTCCCCGACGGCGACGTCCTCGCCACCTTCCAGATGCGCCACACCGCGGCCGGAATGACGCCGGGCGGTCTGGTCGAGCTCACGCCGGATGGCCGGCCGGTTCGCTCGCGGTCGGCCGATGCCCCGGGGCTCGATCCGGCCACCCGGGTCTACAGCGCCGGCGTGGTGCCCGCGCTCGACCGGATCGTCACCACCACCACCGACATGGACGGGTTGTCGCCCGCGTCGCGCCAGCTCCAGATCTGGCGACTCTCCGACCTCACGCTGCTGCACACGATCACGCTGCCCAACGGGCCGCGCGGCGACGAGTCCATGCTCACCGCCGAGCCCCGGGTGCTGGAGGACGGGCGAACCGTGCTGGTCTCGACCTTCAGCTGCGGGCTCTATCTGATGGAAGGGCTGGACGGCGAGTCTCCATCGGGACGGCTGGTGGCCTCGTTCCCGACCAAGC
>JBQCGH010000126.1:0-33824 GCA_051955835.1 Gemmatimonadales bacterium | reverse complement strand
AGTTTGTGGGAGTATAGGAGTGAAACAAATAATAATTTTTTTTTCTTCGTGCTCGGCCCCCTCTATTCTTTCGCCCGTCCCCCCCCCACCACCGGTGACAACGCGGCCCTCGCGCAGGCGCTCGGCCGGGACCGGGACGTGGCCGCGGTCTTCCTGGGGCACCTCAGCATGACGGACGTGAAGCCGCGCGGCCTCGTCGCCAGCGCCCACGACCTGCGGGTCGGCGCATCGGTGTCGGGGGCGCTGACGGTGAGCCTGGTGAGCGCGAGAACCGGCGGCACGGTGTGGCGCTCGAGCGCCGAAGCGAGCGAGCCGGTAGGACACGTGTCCCTCGCGGACGCCCGGCCTTCGATCGCGGTGCGCAACCCCGACGACGCGTATCAGCAGGTCGTCGGCTCCCTGGTGGCCACGGTCACCCGCGACCTGCGTCCGACATGGATCAGGCAGTAGCGCCAGCCAGCATCCGGCCGGCGATCTCCTTGACGAGCTTTGCGGCCACCGTGGCGGTGAGGGCGTTGAGGTCGCGATGCGGGTTGTATTCGACGAGGTCGGCGGCCACGAGGTCGCCGTGCAGGTCCTGGATCAGCGCGATTACCTCGCGGGTCGCGAGTCCGCCCGGCTCAGGATGCCCGACGCCGGGCGCATAGGCCGGGTCCAGGCCGTCGAGGTCGATCGAGAGATACACCGCTCCCTCCGTCCGCGGACGCACGCCCGCCAGCCACTCCCTCATCTCGATGACCTCCACGCCGAAGCGGTCCGCCTGCGCGCGCTGATGCGCGGTCATGGTCCTGATACCCACCTGCACGAGGCGGCGCGCCAGACCCTCCTCCATGACCCGGGCGAACGGACAGGCGTGCGAGTATCGATCGCCCTCGAACTCGTCGTACAAATCCGGATGCGCGTCCACGTGCAGGACCGTCAGCGGCCCATGCGCATGGGCCACGGCCCGCACCGCCGGGTAGCTGACGGAGTGGTCGCCGCCGAGCGCGATGGGCCGGAAGCCATCGGTGACCACCCGAGTCACCCCCGCCTCGATCAGGTCCCGGGCGGCCGCGCTTGGGCGCAGGTCGAGGTCGCCCGCATCGGTGAGCCCGCCCGGTCCGAGCACGTCGCGCGGTCCGCTCGCCCACGGGTTCGCGGCAGGGGAGTGCAGCGCCGCACGGATGAGTGGCGGCGCCTCGGCCGGGCCCCGGAGGAATGAGGAGCTCGCGTCGTAGGGCAGACCGACCAGCCGGGGTCCGTCCCGCGGTGTGATCACCGCACCCCGGCCACCGCGGCCGCCTGATCGCGGAGCACGCGCAACGCGAGGTCGATGGTGCGCCGGTGCGTGCGGAACGCGAGGACAGCCATCCGGAGGGTGAAGCGCCCCTCCAGCATGGTCGAGGAAAGGAAGACGCGTCCGTCCAGACGAATGCCATCGACGATGGCGCGGTTGATCCGGTCGGTCCGCGCCTCGTCGCCGCCGTCCGTGGCCCAGCGAAACGTCACGATCGAAAGATCGGGTGGCGGACCCACTTCGAAGCCGAGCTCCGCGGCCTGCGCCCGGAAATATCTCGCGAGAAGCAGCTTTTCATCGAGTGCGGCCGTGAACGGCCCCGTGCCGAGCAGCATGAGCGGCAGCCAGATGCGAAGCCCCCGGAAATGCTTCGACAGCTCGGGGGAGACGTCGGACGGGGAGAGCTCGCTGGGATCCTCCAGGACATCCTGCATGTAGGCGCCCGTCTCGCGATGGGCGGCCAGGAGTGTCGCCGCGTCTCGGACCACCACGATCCCGGCGCCGTAGGGCAGAAACATGCCCTTGTGGGGGTCGAGGACGGCCGAATTGGATCGCTCGATACCCGCGAGGGTCCGGCGTCCATGCTCGGTGAGCAGAAAGAACCCACCGTAAGCCGCGTCCACGTGAAACCAGCACCGCTCGCGAGCGGTGATCGCAGCGATCGCATCGAGCGGGTCGACTGCACCGGTGTCGGTCGTGCCAGCCGCCGCCATGACGAGCCACGGCTCGAGACCGGCAGCGCGGTCGGCGGCGATCGCCGCGGCCAAGGCGTCGGGGCGCATGCGATGGCCTTCGTCCATCGCGACGAGCCGCACCGGCGACTCCGCAAGGCCCGCGATGCGCAGCGACTTCTGGATGGAGTGGTGGGCCTGGGCCGTGAGATACACGACCGCGCGTGACGCCGCAGCACCCGTGATGCCGTGTGCGTCGCGTGCGGTGCAGACCGCCGCGAGCGTGGCGATGCTGCCACCCGAGGCGATCGCGCCCCCGGCGGAGGCGGGATAGCCGAGCAGATCCGCCGCCCAGCGCACGACCATGTTCTCCATGCGCACCGCGCCCGGGCTGCTGAAGAAGACGCCCGCGTACTTGTTGCTGACCGCCGCGAGGTAGTCGCCGAGCGCCGAATGGTAGAGGCCACCGCCGGGGATGTAGGCCAAGTGCCCGGGCGAAGCCGGGTGCGCGCCCGGCCCCACCACCTCGCGCTCGAACAGGCGGAGGACCTCGTCGATGGCGCGACCGCGCTCGCCGAAGGGAACCGCAAGCAGGCCCGCACTCTTCTCGTCGGTATTCACGTAGGCGGGCTGGTCGGCTACCCCGCGGAGGAAGCGCTCGCCCTACGCCTTGGCCGCGGCCCGGTGGCGTTTGCGGCGGGGCGCGCCGGGCTCCAGTGGCCGAGCGGCACGCTCGAGCCACCGGAGCTCGGCGAGCAGCTCGGCGCGGGCGCCCGCGTCGGGCGATCGGGGGGAGGACATCCGCGCGGAGAGCGTCGGGATCAGCCCGACTGAACCCGCCGCAGGTAGGCCACGATCCGGCGCGCGTTGGTTCCCACGTCGCTGCCACCCACCCGCGACACGCTCCGGACGTCGACGCGGCTCCCCGCGCCTTCGGGCTCGACCCTCACCACGACGTCATCCTTAAACCCGAACCACCCCGTCGTTGCGGTGGCTTCGATTCGGCCTGCCGCGGAGTCCGCCGCGACAAGGTCCCAGCCGGAGGCCCGCGCCGCGTCGAGCGCGCGGTGGAAGGCGGCGGCCGGCGGTGTCGTGGCGAGGACGAGCGGCTTTACGTCGGGGTAGGCCTTGAGCTGCTGCGCAGCGACCTCCGGCCCTCCATACGTCGCAGGATTGGCTGCCCCGGCGCGCAGCGGCAACACCGCGACGAATTCCGGTGGCCGCTGGGTGTCGGTCGTGATGTCGTGAATGGGCGGCACCCGTTCGGCGCGTTTGAGCCAGTACCACGGAACCCCGGCCGCGATCAGGCCGAGCACGACGGCCGCGACCAAGGGTGACGAGGTCGGCGCACGCCAGGCGGGCCGCAGGAGCTGAATCACGGCAAGCACGGCGGCAGCGATGCCCAGATAAGCGCCCCAGCGAAGCAGATGAAAGCCCGTGCCGAAGGTCCAGAAGCCGGCTCGCACGCCCGGACCGGCGAGCACCAGCAGGAGCACCGCCAGCACGGCGAGACTCAACGTGACGCGTCGCATAGTCGCTATTCCGCCTGCACCGTCACCCGGTGCCATGCATTGTTGGCGTACCCTTTCACGTTCCAGCTCCCGGCGACACCGGGCGGCATGGTTGCGCCGGAGGCGTCGGCGGCGCGCACCGCAAGCACATGGCGGCCGCGCGGGAGCCGGAGCGTGGCCTCCCACAGACTCCAGGTCCAGCGCTCACCGGGTCGCTCGATGGTCGCGGGGATCCAGTCGGTGCCGCCGTTGGGTGACACCTCGACCGACGTGATCGCGCAGCCGGCCGAGCCCATCGCCCAGCCGCGGAGCCGCGCCGCGCCCGCCGGGACCAAGTGGTCCCGTTGCGGCTCCAGAATGACGGCGTTCAGCGGGACCTCGCTCAAGGCGGTCCCGGCCGAGACATCGCGGGGATCGCTCGGATCGGGCGTCCGCTGGACCCGGTAGGCCTTGCTCTGGAAATAATTGTCCGAGGGTTCGGCGGCGAGGGTGATGCGGCCGAGCCATTTCACGCTGCGAGCCCCGATCCACCCCGGAACGACGGCGCGGAGCGGAAACCCGTGATCGGGTGGCAGCGGAGCTCCATTGAGCTCGCTTGCGAGCAGAACATCGTCGGCCTTGGCGCGATCGATCGAGCCGCCGAAGCCGAATCGCCTGCCCTGCCGCTCGACGCAGTCGAGTCCGGTGAACTGAACGTAGCGTGCGCCGGCCGCCACGTGCGCGGCGCGCAGCACGTCGGACAGCGCGATCCCGCTCCACCGCCCCGTGCTCACCGCTTCCGGGCCCCAGGGGAGCTCACCCGGCAGCGGCCCCAGCGCCAGGTACTCCTCACGCCGAAGGCCGGCGCACACCAGCGTCGCGGAGATCTCGCGCCGCGGGAACTCCGCCAGCTCGGCCAGGGAGAGCGTGGCGGTACGCTCGACCAGCCCGTCGATCTCGAGACGATAGCTCGTGGGATCCACCTGCGGGGTGGCAGCGTGACTTCGGGTGAAGAATTGATCGGTGGGAGTGATCAGCTGATCCTGCCGGAGAGGCCACGTCGCGCTGTTGAAGCCCTCGGGGTCGTGGATGAGGCGCCGATTGTTCGAAATCATAGCACCCGGAGTGGGGGAATCGTCGATCCGGCGAGGCCCAATGGGTATCACGGGGCGCGCGGCAGGTCAAGCGCACCATCGATCTCCGGCAGATAGCCTTCGAGCCGGCGCTGCCACCATGCTCCCGTCCGCCTGCGCTCGCTCCACGTCGTAAAGCGATAGTCATACAGCGCGAAGCGGACGACGCGCGGCGGGGTGGTCGAGAACGGATTGCGACCGATCAGGCTCACGATCGCCGGGGTACCGGCGCGGAGCCCGCGCGCCAGCGAGGCGAGCAGCGGCGCACCACTCATCGGGTCCAGCGCGGCGAACCACATCTGCCAATCGAGCCGGGGATGGTAGGGCTCCACGAACCTCGGGGCCCGATCCACCGGGCCCGGCTTGTAGCGGAAGTCATATTCCCGCCACTCCCGCCCGTCGGAACTTCCCTCGACGACGATCTCGGGCCGCTCGGTCGTCATGACCCTGAACAACCCGTACCCGTTGAACGATCGCAGCGGCGCGACGGCGCCGAGGACCGCAATGCTCCAGCGCGGGAGCCATGATGCATCCCGGCCGCCGGGTACCGTCGCGACCAGCTCGGCCCACGCCGCGAGCACACTGAGGACGGCGAAGACCGGGACCAGCACGGCGGTGACCGGCCGTGCCCCGTGCCCGTCCTGCGGCGCTCGGCCCAGAGGCGTTCCCAGCACCCGCTCCGGCACGAGTCTCTCGAGCGTGCGGTCATCCAACGCCGGCACCAGGAGCACGAGCGCCAGCAGGTTGAAGAACCCGTAATTGCCGGTGGCCGCGATCCCAAGCTGCAGCAGCGCGAGCCCGGCGATCCCGCCGAGACGCAGTCCCCGGAAGCGGAACGGCACCAGCAGGAGCCATGGCGCACCAAGCTCGATCACGAACATCAGCCCGGTTCCGGCGCGGTGGAGACCGCTCGGCAGCTGATGCGCGTACCATCCGATCCACGTGGGCAGGGGCTGCGTCTCGAAGTGGTAGTCGAGCGCGGTGAGGTGACGCCAGGTGGGATCGCCGCTCAGGAGCTTGGTCGCGCCCGACAGGAACATCAGCTTGAACTCGAGAAAGACGAGGAGCCAGCGCACGCCGGCCGAGGGCGGCGCCGTGTTCGCGGGACGCCACCATCCGGGCGGTGCCCAGAGCAGTGCGAGGAGGCCGGCCTCGAGCAGCATCGCATCCCACTGAAAGGAGAGAAAGTCCTGGCCCACGCTCGAGAGCGAGAGGTACAGCACCCACATCCCGCTCAGCGCGACACGAGGCGCCCGATCCGCTATGAGCAGGACAGCCGAAGCGGCGCCGAGCCAGGCCGCGAGGTGAAGCGCCGTGTCGCCCGACCCGAGCCAGAAGATCGTGGGGAGCAGCCGGTAGGCCGCGGAGCCATAGGCTTCGTGTACCGCTTCGAGGTAGGCGTGAGCGGGCAGCAGGCCGTGCGCCCCGATGAGGCCGCGTATCTGCACCGCCAGCGACGCGAACGCGATGAGATACACGAGCCCGAGGAGGCGGAGAAACAGCCATCGGCTCCGGCTTCCTTCGATGGTCACCGTCGGAAGCTCAACCAGACGACGGCCGCCACCCCGCCCACCGCGACCCACCGAAGGGCGAGCAGGAGCTCTCGTGACGCCCCCAGGAGCGCCGCGAAGACCAGCGCTGTCATCGCCACGACGCTCATCCCCATGCTCGCGAGTCGCCATCCTTCCCGCCGAACCCGCCCTTCCAGCGCTTGGAGCACCGGCGTGCCGGCCGCGGCGAGCGCGTCACGAGCCGAACGCCACCGACGGTACCCCCGCTGCACCACGAGCACGCTCAGGACGGCGAAGAAGACGAACAGGCCCCACCAGAGGCGAAAATCGCGCACGTTGGACCTGAGGCGAGGAAGGAGCCCGGGTCGTGGTCACGCCGTGGTCGGCTATGCTACCGGGACGGGCATCGGTGGATCATTTGGCCGTCGGCCCCACACCTGAAACGCCGAGGGAACGTTACCGGGCCTCAGGCTTCCAGAGGGCCGCGTCCAGAATGGACCACAGGTGGATGATCCACCCCATGAGAACGACCCAGAGCGCGGCAGCCAGACAGAACTGGATCAGGGCCATGATCGGCCGACCCTGCAACAGCTGGCCGAGCCCTGGAATGAAGAAGCTGGCGAGCGCGGCGATCACGTTACCCGTCGAGCCTTGCCCGGCCATCAGGATGTCCCCCGCGGCGCGTTCGCACGATCCGGGGCCGCTGGCCGCGCGGTCAGGGCTCGCTCCGCGTAATCCAAGCGCTCCTCCACTTGCTCCACCCGGCCCCGTACGTCCTCGAGCCGATCGAGGCGATCGATCCGCTCGCGCGCACGATCGAGGGTGGCGCCGTCGAGCGCACCCGCCCGATGGCGCAGCAGGACGACGCCGACCCACACGGCACCGGTGACGAACCCGGTGCTCAGCGCCCACAGCACCACGTTTTCCATCGACAGCTCCACGGGACATCGGATGAAGACGCCGTGCCCTACGGACAAGGCAAAAGTACCGTTTCGCGCTCAGGATAACAGGGAGGCTTGGCGGGCGGCGCCCACGGCCATGTGACCCCCGCCCTCGCCGCCCGGCCGGCCCGGTCGTTTCTTAGGTACCGGCCATGCTGGCGCCCGAGAGTGGGTGAGCTGGCTCGCCGCCGCAGGAGGGCATCCGATGGATTGGTTCTCCGTCCCTGGCTATTGGCTCACCCGGGCGGTGCTCGAGCGCGGGCTCGGGCTGGTCTACGTCTCGGCGTTTCTTGCGGCGCTCCTGCAGTTCCCTGCTCTCCTGGGCGAGCGCGGTCTGCTTCCCGCCCCCGAGTACCTCCGCCGGGTGAGCTTTCGCCAGGCGCCGAGTCTGTTCCATCTCCACTACTCGGACACGCTACTCAGGGTCGTCTCGGTCATCGGCCTCGTCCTGGCAGCGTCCCTCGTGCTGGGTCTGCCGCAGGCGGGGCCGCTCTGGCTGCCGATGCTGGTGTGGCTCGTGCTGTGGCTGCTGTATCTCTCGATCGTGAACATCGGCCAGGTGTTCTACGCTTTCGGCTGGGAATCGTTGCTGCTCGAGGCCGGCTTCCTCGCGATCTTCCTCGGCAACGCCCGGACGCCGCCTCCCTTTCTCGTGCTGCTTCTGTATCGCTGGCTGGCATTTCGGGTGGAGCTGGGTGCCGGTCTGATCAAGCTGCGCGGCGATCCCTGCTGGCGTGATCTCACCTGCATGGACTATCACCATGAGACCCAGCCGATGCCCAACCCGCTCAGCTGGTTCGCGCATCGGATGCCGCAGGTGTTTCATCGCACGGAGGTGGTGGGCAACTACGTGGCCCAGCTCGGCGCGCCGATCCTCTTGTTCCTGCCGCAGCCGATCGCCGGCATTGGCGCGCTGATGATGCTCGCGACGCAAGCCTACCTCGTCGCGAGCGGGAATTATGCGTGGCTGAACGTTCTCACCATGGTGACCGTGATCTCCGCGGTGCCGGACGGGTTCCTCCGCGCGCTCCTGCGCGGCGCCGGGCCGCCGGTCCTGCTCTCGCCGCCGGCAGGATGGTTCGTGGCGGGCGTGGTTGGCGTCACCGGTCTCGTGGTGGTGCTGAGCTACTGGCCGGTGAGGAACCTGTTCGCGCGGCGGCAGCTCATGAATTACGCGTTCAATCGGCTGCACCTCGTGGGTACCTACGGCGCGTTCGGGAGCGTGACCCGCGAACGGCACGAGATCGTCCTCGAGGGCACGGATGCCGCGGCGCCGGACGAGTCTGCGACGTGGCGCGAGTACGAGTTCAAGGGCAAGCCGGGCGACCCCTCGCGCCAGCCGCCGCAGATCGCGCCCTACCACCTGCGGCTCGACTGGCTCATGTGGTTCGCGGCACTCTCCTCGAGTTATGCCGAGGCGTGGTTTCCGCGTTTCGTGGAGGGGCTTCTCGCCGGCGACCGGCGCATGTCGCGGCTCCTGCGTCGCGATCCGTTCGCGGGCACGCCCCCCCGCTGGATCCGCGCCCGGTTCTATCGCTACCGTTTCACGACCCGCCAGGCCCGCCGGGAATCCGGACTGTGGTGGTCGCGCGAGCTGGTCGGCACATTTCTCCCGCCGGTATCGCTCCCCGCCCACGACCGAGCACGCCGCCCAACCTGATTCCATCGCCTCGTATCCCGGCACTCGCAAATCACGCGAACGCCGATCTCAAGGGATTTGACCGCAAGAACCGGGGCGCCTCGCACCCAAGCCGCCCTTAGACTGTCTCCATCGCTTCGATTGATGTCCAGGGACCACGGTGGAGATCGCCATGCCTACATCATCTATGCTCACGAATTGGGAGCCTGCGTGCTCGCCGGGGCGCGACACCCTTCACTTCGGGTTTGGTCACTCGTGGCTCGGCTGGTTCCTGGTCGCCGGCGGCCCGGGTCGCGTCCGCGCCATCCTGCTGGGTGACCGTCCCGACGCGCTCGTGGCGGCCCTGCGCGCTCGTGCGCCCGAGGCGTCGCTCACGCGCGCCGACGCCCCGCTGGCACCACTCATCGCGCGCGTCGGGCACCTCCTCGAGTTCCCGGGGGAGAACGTGGACATTCCCCTCGACCTCCGGGGCGACGACCTTCAGCGCCGCGTCTGGCAAGCCCTCCGCGGGATCCCGGCGGGCGGGACGGCATCGTACAGCGAGATCGCACGCCGCGTCGGGTCGGCGGCCACCGCGCAGGATGTGGCGGCGGCCTGTGCCGCGAATCCGGTCGCGGTTGCGGTCCCGTGCCATCGGGTGGTGCGGTCCGATGGATCGATCGCGGGCTATCGGTGGGGCGTGGGTCGCAAGCGGGCCTTGCTCGCGCGCGAGGCACGGTCGTGACGGCCGTCGAAACGCGCGCCACGCCATCGGCCACCGGCAGCTGGGATCGTGTCTATCGCGACCTCGACGAACGAGGCAATGCGGTGCTCGAGGGGCTGCTCCCGCCCGAGATGTGTCGCGCGCTGTCCAGCCTGTACGACGACGACGTGCGGTTCCGCAGCCGGATCGTCATGGGGCAGCACGGGTTCGGTCGTGGCGAGTACAAGTACTTCCGCTACCCGCTCCCGGAGCCGATCGGCACGCTCCGGACGGAGGCGTATCGGCGGCTCGCCCCGTTCGCCAATGAGTGGAGCCGCGTCCTGGGCGTCGACGTTCGCTACCCCGAGGCGCACGCCGAGTACCTGGCACGCTGCCACGCGGCGGGGCAGCGCAAACCCACACCCCTGCTGCTGCGCTACGAACCGGGCGACTACAACTGTCTCCATCAGGACGTCTACGGCGCGCACGTGTTTCCGCTGCAGCTCGCCATCCTGCTGTCTGCGCCGGACCAGGACTTCACGGGCGGCGAGTTCGTGATGACCGAGCAGCGGCCGCGCATGCAGTCCCGGGTGGACGTCGTCCCGCTTCGCCAGGGTGACGGCGTCGTGTTCGCGGTGCATCATCGGCCGGTGAGAGGCGCGCGCGGGGTGTATCGCGTCCATCTGCGACACGGGGTGAGTCGCATCCGCACCGGCCGACGGCACACGCTGGGCATCATCTTCCACGATGCCGAGTGATCGGGGTCATTCCCCAACCCTGATCTCGGCGCGAGCAACGGCCAAGGCTGGCGCCGGAAGGGCGCTCGCGCGATTCTTCCCGCTCCGGAAACCCCATCGCCCGTCGCGGCGTAGGGGTGTCTCGTTTCACCCCGCTCCATCTCTCGACCCGGAGGCTTCGTGCGTTCGCTCGCCGTCCTGCTTGGCCTGCTGGCTGTCCATCCCGCGCCCAAATCGGGTCGGGAGCTCATTTCGCAGATGCACGCGCGGTATGACGGGAAGTGGTACCACACGGTCACGTTCACCCAGACGACGTCATTTCCCGACCACCCGGCTGAGACCTGGTACGAGGCTGGCACGATCCCGGGTAAGCTCCGGATCGACATCGCGCCGCTCGACAGCATGACGGCGATCATGTTCATCGGCGACACGACGGTGGTGTTCAAGGGTGGCCAGCGGGTCGCGACGCGGCAGGATCGGAATCTCCTCATGACGCTCGGATTCGATGTGTACGGGCAGTCGCCCGACACCACGACGGCCCAGCTCGCCGCGGCCGGCATCGACTTGAGCAAGCTGCGCGAGGACACCTGGAACGGGACCAAGGTCTGGGTGGTCGGCGCCGACAAGGGCGACACGACGACCAGTCAGTTCTGGATCGAGCAGAATCGGCTCCTCTTCGTGCGCCTAATCGAGAATCGGCCGAACCCGAAGGATTCCACCGCCGGGCACAACCTGCTCGACGTGACGTTCGAGAACTACCAGCCGCTTGCCAAGGCCTGGGTATCGCCCAAGGTAGTGATCAAGCTGAATGGCAAGGAGATTCAGCGCGAGGAGTACCGCGACATCCGAGCGGATACCCCGCTACAGCCGGATCTGTACGACAGCCAGACGTATCGCAAGGCGGAGTGGATCAAGGCGAAGTGAGCGGAGGGCGGCGTTGCACGGGACAGTGCCCGGACTGCCGGTATTGACCGGCGCGCTCCGCAGCGC
Source organism: Gemmatimonadales bacterium (assembly GCA_051955835.1). Taxonomy (GTDB): domain Bacteria; phylum Gemmatimonadota; class Gemmatimonadetes; order Gemmatimonadales; family GWC2-71-9; genus CAVVWJ01. Next base: position 22,754 of record JBQCGH010000126.1, on the reverse strand, counting down.
GCCTGCTGGCAACTCGTTCGTGAGTGACAGCAACGAAAAGGGCTCCACGAAGGAGCCCGACATCACAAATGGTGGATTGGAGTGCGCCGCGTAGGAATCGAACCTACAACCTAGTGATTAAGAGTCACTTGCTCTGCCAATTGAGCTAGCGGCGCGCGACCGCCTTCCCCGTGCTTCCCCTCCCCACATAGCCCCAAGGGGAGTCGAACCCCTCTCTGGACCTTGAAAGGGTCCCGTCCTAACCGATAGACGATGGGGCCCCCATCTCTGCCGGACTTGCCATAGCGCTAACGGGATTCGAACCCGTGTTTGGGCCTTGAGAGGGCCCCGTCCTAGTCCCCTAGACGATAGCGCCGTGAGTCCTGATCAGCCGCCTGCCGCCACTCACAGGCCCGGAGGGAATCGAACCCCCAACCCCCGGTTTTGGAGACCGGTGCTCTACCAATTGAGCTACGGACCTCTGATCACTTCCAGGGTGGCTGACGGGACTTGAACCCGCAACCTCCGGAGCCACAGTCCGGCGCTCTAACCGATTGAGCTACAACCACCGCGGGGAGCCTGGACCCCGTTCCAGAGCCGCAAAAATTACCCCAATTTGGGGCGCTCGGTCAAGGCCAGAACCGACTCGCAAGCGCTTCGGTTTCCGGCGCATCGGCGATCTCCGCGCCGTCGAGTGCCGCCACCCGGACGACGCCGCGGGCGGCGTTGGCTACGAACAGCGCTTTCGCGCGAATCTCGTCGATCGTGGCCTTCTGCTCCTGGATGTCGCCCACGATTTCAGCGATACGTGCGCGGGCCACGCCCGGCAGAATGCCGAACTCGAGCGGCGGCGCCGCGACGCGCCCGTCCTCCCACCAGAACAGGCCCCAGATTGCCGTCTCCGCGACTTGCCCGCCCGTCGTGAGCAACAGACCATCGTCGGCGCCGACCGCCTTGGCCTCGGCCAGCGCGCGGTCGAATCGCTCCCGGTCCACGAGCTTATGCGGGTAGGGACGGTGCACCACCTTGGACGTGACCAGCCGCACGGGGGCGAGACTGCCGACGGGCCGCTCGCCGGCCACGAGGCCGCGTCGGCTGACCAGCAGGCGGTGGACCCGGTCCGCGCCGCCCTCGGGCGTGATCAGCTCGGTCGGGATCGGCACGCCAAGCGCCCGGCAGCTTGTGGCCAGCCGGCGCACGTGGAGGTACCAGAGCGGCGCGGCGCCGTTCCGCATGCGGACCGTCTCGATCAGCGTGTCCAAGGCCAGTCTCCTTCGTGAACAGGTGCTCGTGCTGAGGTCACGCGCCCGACGTCCCCTCCGGCACTACCGCGAGTTCCGTTGGCGGCACGACCCGCCGCTGCGCGTGCGCCACGAGTGCCCCCCGGAGTGTCGTCGACCCAAGAATTATCGCTCCACCCAGCAACGCCCAGCTGTTCGGCCGTTCGCCATGGACCAACCACGCCCAGACGGGGTTGAGCACGGGCTCGATGAGCAGGATCAGCGAGGCTTCGAACGCCGGCACGTGTCGAAGCCCGGAGGTCACCAGAACGTACGCGAGTGCGATCTGGAACACGCCGAGATACATCACGACTGCCCAATCGACCGGGGCGTGATGTCCGAACGGCCAGGCCATGGGCAGCGCCACGAGGAACGCCGTGAGGTTGCCGCTCACCACCGCCGCGACCGCCGACCCGCTTGCGCGATCGCCCTTCTCGAGCCAGCGCAGTCCGCACACCGTGAGCGCCCAGAACACGCCGCTCACCAGCGCCAGCAGGTTGCCTCGCACGGGGTCGGGGGCCGTGGCCACCGGAGCGTCCACGCCGAGGAAGAACAAGGCGAGGCCGCAGGCCACGGCCGCCATGAAGCCGACATCCTTTCGCCGGATCGGCTCCTTGAGCAGCCACGGGCTCAACACCAGCAGATAGAGCGGCGCGGTGCTCTGCAGGTAGATCGTGTTGGCCGCTGTGGTCAGCCGGTTGGCAAGGACGAACAGGGTGAGACACGCCGCGTAGGCGCAGCCCACGAGGATGATACGCGCATTCCACCGGCGCCGGACCGCCGGAGAGAGCAGCAGGATGGCGAGCGCGGCGATCCCGCTCCGGAGCCCGGCGATCTGCCAGGCCCGGAAGTCAGCGGCCTTGATGGCGGCGCCGCCGGTCGAGAACAGCATGGCGGCGAGAGCGAGTTGCAGTCGGGCACGAGGGCGGGCCGGCATGGCGCGAAGATAACCGCGGCGCCTCTCCCCGGGGTACCGGCGGACGTGCCGGCCGTGTCAGCCTGACCCGGGGGACAAAAAGAGTCGGCCGCGGCGGCGGCTTAGGTCAAGGGTGGTGCCTGCCCGCGACACCCGGTGATCGGTTGTTCCATTGGAATGATGGAGGCGACACGTGGCTGGAGCTCGACCCCGCGTCCGGCTCCGCACGCGTGGACTTCATGCCGCCAAGAAGGCCACCGTCCGATTTTCCGCCGCCACCGAGGTTGGGCAGCTTCTTTTCCGGCGCCGGCGTGCTGCTCGTGCTGCTAGTGGTCGACCCCGTGCTTTGCGAGCCGGGGCAATGCGGCGCCATCAGCGTGCAGGCCAGCGCGGCGATCGCGCCCATGCGGGCCAGTCCTCTGCTCGTCATCGTGTCCTCCTCGCAAGCCGACCTGCTCCTGTGTCCACTCACCGGTGCAGACCTCGTGCCGCTACGCCGGTCCCGGCGGCTCCAGCAGCCTGCCCACCGGGCCGATGGTCGCCGACCGTCGGGTCGACCACCGGCCGTTCTAGCGAAGTGTATAAAGGTAAGCGGCGATGTCCCGAGCCCGAGCCTCGGGGATGCCGAGGTTCGGCATGGCTGTCCCGGGCTCGATCGACTGGGGGGCGGAAATCCACTGCACGAGCGAGCGCGTCGTGTTCGGCGCCTCGCCGGCGATGTATGCCCGTCGCGCGAACTGGGTGAGGGGCGGACCGACCAGACCGTTGGCCCCCCGGATGCCGGGGATCACGTGGCACGCACCGCATCCGTAGGCAGCGATGGCCACCTTGCCACGGTCAGGATCCCCGCCGGGCACCGGAAGCCCCTTGGCCTCGTCGTTGCAGCCGCCAAGCAGTGCGGCGGCTGCCAGCGCGCCGAGCAGGGTCGGTCCGAGCGGACAGCGGCGCCCGAGTCTTGTCCGCATTGGCTCCCTCCTCATCGACCTAGTCCCCCGGCACGAGCCACAGCTCGACGCGATTCTCGCTCGAGACCGGGATCCCGAGCCGATGTCGCCGTGGGTCCATTCCGATGTCCGCCGGCTGGGACAGCCCGGAGATCGTCCGGGCCAGCGAATCGCCATGCAGCAGATACACGCTGGAGTCCGCCCAGGAGCTCACCAGCGCTCGCCCGCCCTGGAGCGAGACGACCCCGTCGAACCGGCCCGGACCCTGGGCCACGGCCTGTGCCCGACGCTGGCCCGGTGTCCAGCCGTAGATGTGCTTGCCGGTGAAGGACACGACCAGGAAGCGCCGTCCCGCCGAATCCCACGCAACACCGTTGGGCCCCTCGATTCCCCTGGCCAGCGCGACGCTCGGGCGGCGGTCGGGACCCACCCGAAACACGCGGTCCGGCCCGGGGTGCTCGATGGCGCCGTCGCCCGCGAGATGGATGCCGGTATCGGTGATGTAGAGCGCGTGGTCGGGGCCGAGCGCCACGCCGTTGAGCAGGTGCGGGTGGAACCGACTGAGGTCGACCGTGGCAATCGCACGACCGGTACGGGCGTCGAAGGCGCGCAACGCGCTGACGTCGGCCACCCACAGCGTATCCGCGACCGATGCCATGCCCGTGGGGGCGTTGAGCGTCACCCCGTCGTGGCCACCGGCGATGAACTTGAGCGAGTCGATCCGGCCGTCGGGCCGCACGCGGCTGATGAAGCCGTTGTTGTCCTTGGCGGTTAGCGTGCCGTTGAAGTTCGAGATGAAGTACACGTCCTGCCCCGGATCGTAGCAGAACGACTCCGGGCCGCTCAGCCCGACGATGGAGCCTACGCGCGTGAAGCCCGATCCCCGTCCCGCACGCCCCGCCGCCAACGAGTCCTGCGCCATCTCCGGCGGCCCCGCCGTGCGCGTGGAATCGCCGCCCAGCCGTGGGTTGTCGCGCGGGCGGCATCCGGGTACGGCCATGACGATCACGAGCAGGAGGGCGAGCGTCGCGGCGGTTTCGCGGAGTCCCCGTGCCTCCTCGACGCGGAGCCACGCGACGAAGAACGCGGCGGCCGCGGCCAGGTGCACGGCGCCTCCGGGCATCCACATGATGAGGCCGGCGAGCTGCTGGTCGGTGAGCGGCGTGAGGCCCCAGAGCGCGGCGCCGAGGGATTGGCCGGCGTAGAGCGGGCGCCCGGCGAACGTGAGCAGCGCACCGAGCAGGCCGTTCGGAAGGCCGGCGGTGAAGACGTAGAGCACCGCGAGGCCTGGGTGCAGCCGCCGGTAGCCGTCGGGCCGAAGGGCAACCCACCAGAAAAGGACGCTGGTCGCGAGGAAGCTCGCGTGTTCCAGCGCGTGGACCACCGCGTGCTGCAGCGCGGCACGGTAGGGACCGGGGAGATGCCACAATACCAGGGCGCCCACGCTGAGGGTCCAGGCGACCGCCGGCGACATCAGGATCCCGGCAGCTCGTCGGACCAGCGATCGCCGGTGCCACCAGCCGGCCGCCGCTCGGCGCGCCCCGGGCGAGAAGGCCCAGAGCAGCGGGAGCAGCGGTGCACCGAGCGCAAGCAGCGGCGCCGCCACGAGCATGAGCACGAGGTGCTGCACCATGTGCGCCGCGAACAGAGTCTCTCCCAGGCGGTCGAGCGGAGAGAACAGCGCGAGCGCCACACTCAGCAGCCCTGCGCCGAAGCACCACGCCGCCCATCGCGGCAGACCCCGGCCCGGTCCGGCGTCGTGGCGGAGGCGGATCACGCCGATCGCGTACCACACCGCAGCGAGGCCGAGTCCCGCGACCGCGAGGGGCCCCACCGTCCACGCGAACCACACGTCGTGTGGCCCGACCAGACCGTCCGCGTGGAACAGGAGCAGCAGCGCGCCATGCATGCGGCTCACCCGCACGCCGGAACGATGAACAGCACGAGGAAGTTCAGGACCATGTTGTACAGCACCATGCCGCTCAGGATGAGCCCGCTCAGCGCCATGAACCGCGCACGCCCCTCCCCGACCTCCACCTGGTGCTCGGCCGCGGCATCATGCGGCGGGCGCGTGAGCTGCCACGAGCGCCACGCCGTGAGCGCCGCGGCCACGCCGAGCACGAGCGTCAGAATGCTCACGATCAGGGCGATCGCCCAGGTGCCGCCGATCGAGGGGAACGTGAGCGGGCGCCAGTAGGGAAAACACGAGTGGCCGACGATCGCCGTGCTCGCTAGCTCCTGCAGCGTCCAGGCGACCGGCGCGCCGAACAGCCCGAACCAGAGGGCCGGGAGACCGACCCGATGACGGGCGGGCGCGGGATGGCTGGCGGCGGTCATGGACGGGTCATCCGAGGTAGGGGCTGATGTAGAGGCTGGTAAAAACACACAGCCAGACCACGTCTACGAAGTGCCAGTACCATGAGACGTTGGTGACCGCCTCGTGGCGCCCGGCGCGGAAATGTCCCAGATACGCGCGCGCCAGAATCACGGCGATCATGAGCAACCCGACGAAGACGTGCGCGCCATGAAAGCCGGTGATGGTGAAGAACAGAGAGCCGTACGCGCTCGTGGTCGGTGTAAAGTGCTTCTTGGAATACTCGACGCCCTGAATGGCCAGAAAGACCATGCCCAGAACGAGGGTCGCGAGCAGGCCCATCCGGAGCCGTCCCTTGTTCCCCTCGCGGATTCCCGACTCAGCCCAGTACATCGTGGCGCTGCTGAGCAGCAGCAGGATGGTGTTGGGGATGACGAGCTTGAGCGAGGGCGGCCCGTCGGGCGGCCAGGGGCCGGCCGCCATCGAGCCCAGGTAGAAGTAGCTGAACAGGAGGTAGGCGAAGAGCGAGGCCTCGGTGGCGATGAGGAGCATCATCCCCCAGAACCCGGGGGACCGAGCCCGCGACCCGCGCAGGCCCTGCAGTTGGGCGGCGGCGGTCGCCATGGTCAGGTCTCCTCCAGCTCCCGGGCGCTCGGCCACAGCCAGCCGATCGTGAGCGCCAACACGAGAACCGCGCCCGCGACGCTGAGCCAGGTGGAGCGGACCAGCAGCCCGTAGAACGTGGCCATGACCGCCAAAGCGTGGAGCACGGGATACAGGGTATCCTCGGGCATGTGCAGCACGTCCGTGAGCTGGCCGTCGAGGGGCGAGGTCTCGAGCGTGGTCTTGTCCTCGTCGAGCGTGGGTCCCTGGTCCAGCACGCTGCGACCGGCTTCCTCCAACCGTTTCTCCCACAGCGGATGCCGGCTCCCGACCGTGGGGATCACGAGGAAGTTGTACGGCGGCGGTGGCGAGGAGGTGGTCCACTCCAGGGTCGGGCCGTCCCACGGATTAGGGCCGGCCGGCGCGCCGCGCACTCGGCTCCGCAGCACGTTGACCGCAAGCAGCACGACGCCGACGGCGAACAGAAAGGCGCCGATCGTCGTGATCATGTTGACCGTGTCCCACCCCATCCCGCTGGGATAGGTGTAGATCCGGCGCGGCATGCCGAGCAGGCCGCTGATGTGCATGGGGAAAAACCCGAGGTTGAAGCCGATGAACATCGTCCAGAAGTTCCACCGGCCCAGGTCCTCGTCCATGAGCCGTCCGGTCATCTTCGGGAACCAGTAGTAGAGGCCGGCCACCACCGGAAACAGGTTGATCCCGATCAGCACGTAGTGAATGTGCGCCACCACGAAGTACGTGTCGGTGAGCTGCTGGTCGAACGAGGCCGCTGCCGTCGCCACCCCGGAAACCCCGCCGATCACGAACAGCACCACGAAGCCGGCCATGAACAGGAACGGCGTGCGGATGACGGGGCGGCCATGCCAGATGGTCGCGATCCAGGCGAACACCGCGATGGCGCTGGGGATCGTGATGGCGAAGCTGGCCGCGCTGAAGAACGACACCGCGAGGGGCGCGAGCCCCGTGGCGAACATGTGGTGCACCCACACGCCGAAGCCGAGGATGCCCGTCGTGACGGTCGCGAGCGCGACCACTGTGTAGCCCACGAGCGGGCGCCGGCAGAACGTCGGCAGCACGTCGGAGACGATGCCCATGGCGGGCAGCACGACGACGTAGACCCACGGGTGCCCGAAGATCCAGAACAGATGCTGCCACAAGAGCGGGTGGCCGCCGGCCGCAGCGTCGAAGAAGTGCGTGCCGAACCGCCGGTCGAGGTAGAGCATCACGCAGGCAACGGTGAGCGACGGCAGCGCGAAGATGATGGCGAACGAGGTCGTCGTCGTTCCCCACATGAAGATCGGGATGCGGTTGATGGACATCCCGGGCGCCCGGAGCTTGAACACGGTGGTGATGAAGTTGATGGCGCCGACGGTGGTCGAGATGGTCAGGAAGATCAGCGCCAGCGCGTAGAAGTCGAGATTGAGGCCGGGCGAGAACTCCGCCCGGGTCATGGGCACGTAGGCGAACCATCCACCGTCCGGCGCCTGTCCGACGAGGAGGCTGCTGTAGAGGAACACGCCGGACAGCAGGAACGTCCAGTAGCTGTAGGCGTTGAGCCGAGGGAACGCCATGTCGCGCGCACCGATGAGCAGCGGCCAGAGAAAGTTGCTGAACCCGGACAGGATCGGTGACGCGTACCAAAAGATCATGGTCACGCCGTGCAGCGTGAACAGCTGGTTGTATTCCTCCGGCGTGACGAGCCGCATATCGCCGTGCGCCAGCTGGAGCCGCATGACGCTGGCCTCGATGCCGCCGAGCATGAGAAAGACGAAGGCGGTGACCAGGTAGCGCTTGCCGATCTTCTTGTGGTCGACGGTTCCGAAGGTGCCGAAGAGGCCGGGCTTGGTCTCCCAGATCTGAAGCAGCCGTTCGTGCAGCGTGAGGTCGGGCGCGGGAGGGGCGAGGGTGGCCACGAGCTGTCTTCCTTACTTCAGGCTCTGGAGGTAGGCGACGACCGCGTGCAGGTCCTCCGGACGGAGCGGCACCGCCGGCATGATGACACCGGGCTTGATGCCCTGCGGGTTGGCGATCCACCCGGCCAGATTGCCGTGCGTGTTGGGCAGGACGCCGGCCGCCAGCATGGCGCGGGAACCGATGTGCGTCAGGTCAGGGCCGACGGCGCCGCCGGCGTCGGTCCCGCGCACCGCGTGGCAGACGGCGCAGGCCGAGCCCTGGAACACCTTCTGCCCCTCGACCGCGAGGTCCGCGACGGGCGTCGCCGCCACCCGGCGCTGCGCTTCTTCCCACCGGGTGAACCCCGCGGGCGAATCGGCCACGACCGACATGTGCATGCCGGCGTGCTGGAGGCCGCAGTACTCGCCGCACTGCCCCCAGTAGCTCCCGGCGGTGTCCGCCTCGATCCAGGTCACGTTGGTCTGCCCCGGGATGAGATCCGTCTTGCCGGCGAGCTGCGGGATCCAGAAGCTGTGGATGACGTCGGCCGTCGACAGCTCGAGCTGCACCGGCACACGCACCGGGATGTGGATCTCGTTCGCGGTCGCGAACGCGTCCGACGGTGCGGCGCCCGGGTACCGCACCTCCCACCACCAGCGATGGCCGATGACCTGCACGACGATGGGGGGCTTGGCGGCAGGCTGGGCCACGCGGGCGAGGACGGCCGTGCTGTAGATCATGGTGCCAAGCAAGATCACCGACGGCACGATCACCGCGCCGATCACGATCCAGCGGAGGCCACCGCCCTCGCGCATCAGCTCGGCCCCGGCGGCGCGCCGCCCGAACGTGGCGGCGAGCACCAGCACGGCGATCACGACCACCACCACGCAGGCGATCGCGAGCAGCACCCACCCGAGGGTCGCCTCGCGATCCGCCACGTATCCGTGACCCTCCAGATAGGTCGGGGCCTGCGCGCACGCGGCCAGCAGCGCCACGAGCGCGAGCGGCGATCGGATCGACACTAGGATGCCTTCGTGCTGTCCGGCGAGACGCGGACGTCCTTTTGGGAGGGGGTGGGCGGCTTTTCAGGCTCGCCGCTCTTGCCGAGGGTCCTGATGTAGCTCACCAGCATCCAGATTTGATCGTCGGTCAGACGCGTGCCCCACGCCGGCATGCCGTAGGGTCGGCCTTCGGCGATGGTCGAGAAGATCTGGGCATCGTTGCTGCCGTAGATCCAGAGCGAATCACGGAGGCTCGGGCCCATCCCGCCGCCGGCGTATCCGGAGTGGCATCCGGCACAGTTGAAGGCGAGGAAGAGCTGTCGTCCGGTCGAGGCCGCCGATGCCTGGCCGGCGTACGGGTTGACCACGTGCCCGAGGACCGCCTGCGGCGAGATGCCGGGCTGCACGCCGGCGGACACGGTGTCGGACGTGTCGCTCCTGATCGCCGCGGCGCGTGTCAGGTCGCTCCTGGGCATCTGCGGCTGGCTCCCGTTCGCGCCCCGATCACAGCCGAGCGCGGCCAACGAGACGGCCAGCGCTAGGCTCCCGAGAATCATCCGCATGCTTGCTCCTTGTTTCCGGCGGGACAACGCCACGCCATTCGTGACGAGGTCGCGTCCGGTACGAGCGGGACCTTGTACTCCCGCAGAATCCGCTCGATCTCGCCGCGCCGCTGAACGAGGGCGCGGTCGATCCGGGCACGCAACACCGTATCGCCCCGCCGCACACCCGCCGCGATCGCGAAGGTGAAGCGGAGGCCCGGCGGATCCTCCGCGGGGCGGACGGGCACCACGGACATCGGCACTCGCTCCCGCGCGCCAAAGTACCCGGCGAACGGGCCCCAGATCGCCGCCACGTCCACGTCGCCGTGGGCCACCGCGTGCACCAGATCGGCCGGCGGATCGGGCTTCGAGTAGTCGCCGTAGATGCTGTAGCCCTTCACGTTGTCGACGATGTGCCGGCGCGCGAGCGCGTGGGCCGGTGGGGGGTTCAAGTAGTCGTCGCCGATGAAGTGCACGCCGATGCGGAGCCGCCGCAGCCGCGGGTCGTCGAAGGAATGGATCGCCAGGTGCCGGTCTCGCCGGGTGAGAAAGACGTACGTCGAGGTGTAGTAGGGGCGCGTGGTCAGCACGTGGTCGTTGTCGACGGGCACGCCCATCAGCAGGTCGCACTGGCCGGCGTTCAGCGTCTTCCGAATGAACCCGCGCCACTGCGGCGCCCAGCTGTATGACAACCGCGCGTGAAGCTCGTCCGCGAGGACCGAGGCGATCCGGTTCTCGAAGCCCTGCTGCCGTTCGTTCGAGAACGGGAGGTTGTTGGGGTCGGCGCAGACCCGAAGCACTGGCCTCGGCGGCGCCGCGCTGACCAGCAGCATCAGCGCGGCCAGGGGCGCGATCCACCGCGCCGAGGCGCCTAGGCGGCGCGCCGGGGACGGCTCACGGCAGCGCGAAGACATAGAGCACGTCGCCAGGCTGGCTGTACTTCGGCAGGTCTTTCATGGCGTTGACGAAGCCGAGCGCGGCGGTTGGATCCGAGGGCGAGAGCTGAAACGCAACCGCTCCGGACCAACCTCCGACGCCCGAGTACACCGCCACGTATTGTTTTCCGTCCGGGCCGAGATAGGTCATGAAGTTGCCGATGAGGCCGGAGCCCGCCTTGAACTTCCACAGCACGTCGCCGGTGCGGGCGTTCACCACCTTGACCCAGCCATCCATCGTGCCGTAGAACGCCACGTCACCCCCAGTGACGAGCGCGCCCGTCCACACCGGGAACCGCTCGGGGATGGCCCACACCTTCTTTTGCGCGACCGGATCCCAGGCGAAGAATTCCCCGCGATTGCCGCCCGGGCCGGCGTACATGATCACATCCGCGCCGACGTACGGCGTGCCGGCGATGTAGCCGGTCTCGTTCGCCTTGTAGTCCATGCAGAGGTTGGACCCTGGGCTGTAGAACAGGTGCGTCCGGAACGAGTAGGCCGCCGGCTGCTGGTCCTTGGCCCCGGTCGCCGCCGGACAGATGTCCGTGACGTTGACGCCCTCGTGCGTCTTCTTTTCCGGGACCTCGATCGGCCGGCCAGTCTTCATGTCGACGCCCTTCGCCCAGTTCAGGTGCTCGAAGGGTGGCGCGGACAGGAGCTGGCCGGTCTCGCGATCGTACATGTAGACGAAGCCGGTCCGTCCGAACTGGACCGCTACCTTGCGCGTCTGCCCGTTGATCGGCAGGTCCACGATGATGTGCTCGTTGATGTCGTCGAAGTCCCACTCGTCGTGCGGGCCCGTGTCGAAGGCCCAGAGCGCCTCGCCGGTCTTCGGATCCCGCGCGAAGGTCGTGGTGGACCACAGGTTGTCGCCCGGCCGCATGTCCGGGTTCCACACGCCAGGATTGCCACTGCCGTAAAAGATCCGCTCCGTCTCGGGGTCGTAGCTGATCCACCCCCAGACGCTCCCTCCGCCACGCTTCCACTGGTCAGGCGGCCAGCTCTTCACGCCGAGGTCCGTGCCCTTGAGCCAGTCGTAGTACGGCTTGAACCGCGGGCCGATGAGCACGTCCTTGTCCGGACCACTGTTGTACGCCCGCCAGACGATCTTGCCGTCCTCCAGGCTCAGCGCGGTGATCCAGCCGCGAACCCCGAGCTCGCCACCGCTGTTGCCGACGAAGACGCGCCCGTCCACGATGAACGGGGCCATCGTCATCGTCTCGCCCTTGTTGATGTCGCCCAGCTTGGTTTCCCAGAGGACCTTGCCGGTCTCCGCGTCGAGGGCCACCGTCACGTTGTCGAGTCGGTTGAACACGACCTTGCCGTCACCGTAGGCAGCGCCGCGGTTCACGACGTCACAACAGGCCACGCCACGCGCGGCCGGATCCGTCGGCGGCGTGTACGACCACTTGAGCGGGCCTTCGGGGTGCCGCAGATCGATCGCGTATACGATGTTGGGATGCGGCGTGACGACATACATCGTGTTGTTCACGACCAGCGGCTGGCCTTCATGCCCGCGCGGAATGCCCGTGGAGAATGTCCAGGCGACCCGCAGGTTCCTCGCGTTCGCGGCCGTGATCTGATTCAGCGGGCTGTAGCGGGTGTTCGCGTAGTCGCGCCCGGGCAGCGTCCATTCCCCCGGCTTCGGCGCGCCGGGCTGCGACGGCGTCGCGGCCGTGTCGACCGGCGACGTCGGCGTGGCTTGAGCGCGGGCGGGCAGCGGTGAGGCCTTGTCGCACCCGACGATCGCACCAGAGAGAACGATCGCGGCGAGCGAGAGAAGGCGGCGAGCGAACGGCGGCGTCATGGGCCAGGTCCTGCGAAAGCGTGGGTCCTCAGTGGTAGTGCACGGCAGCCTGCGTAGGGCGGGAGCGCGGAGGCGCCGACGACAACCGATGCATGGCGGCCATCAATGAATGTCCCTGCACCGGACGTTGTTCTACATCACGACCGACCGGGATCGTGCGCCGTGATACGGGTCACGAGCCCTTCTGGCGCGCGGAAAATCCGGGCGGTATGGCCTGTTCGACCTATGTGTTTCGGGCATCGAGTCGGATTGAGGACCGCGTGCCATCGCGAAGTCTCGCTCGGCAGGCGTCGAAGGCTCACGGGCAAGACCAAGCCCCGCCGAGTGCCCAAACGCAACGCCCCCGCCCATGAACCGACCACGTGCGGGGAGCGGAAGCGTGCTGAGTATCGACTGAGGCTTATGACTTCCCGGCGGCGAGCTCGGACTCGAGGTGCTTGGCGGCCTCGAGATGTCCCTGGAACGCCGGCGCGATCTTCTCGACGAACGCCTTGAGCTCGGCGTTGCTGATCGCGGGAAGCAGCGTACCGTTGATGGCGTCGATCACCTGCTGGTGATAGCGGACCTCCTCGGCCGCGTAGGCCTTGTCGAATGCCGCCCCCGACGTGCTCTTCAGCTCATTCATGGCCTTCTCATGATCGGGTGCCAGCGGATTCTGCTTGGGCGGCGTCGGCTTGACGCCGAGCTTCTTGGCCAGGTCACGGCCCTGCTGGCGCACGGCGGTGTGGTCATGCATGAACTGCTCGGCCTGGTCCCGAACGGCCTTGGTATGGGACTTCTTGAGGGCGAGCTGGCTAGCCTCGATGTCATAGGTATTGGCTTGATCGAAGATGGCCACGATCGTGGGGTCGTCGAGCGCCGTCCGGACCGGGGCAGCGGCGAGCAGAGCGGCCGCGGCGGAGAGGAGCAGGAACCTCATGATGCCTCCAGAGAGGAGAAGGGGGTGCGTTCATGATGCTCCACTATTGACAATAAGTCAAGGGTTTTGTTGACTTACTCAGGAGGTCGTCCCCTATGTACCCGTGGCACAAGCGTTTCTTCGAGACTACCCGAGGTCGCCTCGTCGCCCTCCTGCGCCGAGGCAGCAGCACGGTCGACGAGTTGGCCTCCGAGCTGGGGGTCACGGACAACGCCGTCAGGGCGCAGCTCACCACCCTCGAGCGGGACGGCCTGGTCGAGCAGCGTGGGGTACGCCGAGGTGCGGGGAAACCCTCCCACGCCTATGGACTCACCGCGGCCTTCGAGCCCACCCTGTCACGGGCCTACGCGCCGCTCCTGGTGCAATTGCTTCGCGAGTTGGCTGGCCGGTTCCGGCCAGAGGAGCTGAACGAGCTCCTTCGCGCGGTCGGGCGCCGCTGGGCCTCGGAGCTTCCCGCCACCGGCGGGAGCGCCGCCGAGCGGGCGGCGGCCGCCGTGGCGCTGCTCGAGCAGTTGGGCGGTGCGGTCGACTTGGAGCAGGGGGGCGACGATGGGTCGGCCGTGATGACGGTGCGGGGGTTCGGGTGTCCAGTGGGTCTGGCGGTGGGAGAGGAGCCCAGGGTCTGTGCGGCGCTTGAGACCGTGCTCGGGGCGGTGACAGGGATGGACGTCAAGGAGTGCTGCGAGCGCGGCGCGGGCGCGCCACGCTGCCGGTTCGAGCTGCGCGACGGCGCCGGCTAGGCCTCGGCGGGGGAGTGAAACGCCCAGCCGACCCGCGAGTACAGATACCGTAGAACGACGCCGGAAGCCGAGCCGCTCGATGCGCGGCGCGGGCTCGGGCGGAGGCGATGCACGCAGATCCTCGGGCGAACGGAGCTCGAGGTACGTTCGGGTGACGAGCATAGGCGTGGCGGCACGTCTAACACGAAACGGCCCCGGCGTCTGCCAGGGCCGTTCGCCATCCACCTCGGAGTACTACCTGGCCTTACCGCTGCGAGCTGCTGTCACTCGGTGTGGTCTTGCTGGTGGACGCGCTGTCGTGTGACATCGACGAGGTATCGCGACCGGCCGCCGGCGGGGCCATCGTGGTGTCGGTGGTCGCGCCCGCGCTCGGGCTGGTCGTCGGGTTCGTGCTCGGCGCGCTCGTGCTGGTGGTATCGTAGGTCGGCGCCGGGTTCTGCGGCACAGTCGTGCTGGTGGTATCGGTCCGCGGCATCGCCGTGGTGTCCGTCTTCGACTTCGACATCGACGTATCGACCGGCGTGGTCGTCTTCGTCGTGTCGTAGCCGCTCTTCACCGACGCGGTATCGCCCCGGTCAGGCGCCGCGCCGGTCTCGTCCGACGACCGGTTGTGGCAGGCGGCGAAGGTGGCGGCCGCCGCCAGGATCCAAAGAGTTTTCATGTTTTCTCCTAGTGGCGACCCGAGCCCTGCCCGCCGCGGGCGTCGTCGCCGATGTTCGTCAGCCTGCGGGCTTGCGTCCTAAGCGCTTGCAACTGCATCTCACGGACTCGAAGCTGAGGCACCAAACTACCCTGCGAACGGGCGCCTGACTAGGTCATAGATCACACAAATGCGGGAACCCCGGTCAGGTCCGCAGTGCCTCCAGATCCCGGTACTCCTCCAGCGCGCCTGGGTTGGCCAGCGCGTCCACGTTCTTGACCGTCCGGCCATGGACGATGTCCCGCACGGCAAGCTCGGTGATCTTTCCGCTGATGGTCCGCGGAATATCCCCGACCTGCAAGATCTTGCGCGGTACGTGGTACGGGCTCGCGTGTTCCCGGACTCGGCTGCGGATGCGCTCCTCGAGCGCGTCGTCGAGCGTGCACCCCTCACGCAGCCGCACAAACAGCACAATCCGAACGTCTTCCTGCCACTCCTGTCCTATCACTAGACTCTCGAGCACCTCCGGGAGCTGCTCCACCTGCCGGTAGATCTCTGCGGTGCCGATCCGCACACCCCCGGGGTTGAGCGTCGCGTCGCTGCGCCCGAGAATGATCAGGCCGCCGTGGTCCGTCAGGCGTGCCCAGTCGCCATGCCGCCATATCCCAGGAAAGGCGTCGAAATATGCTGCGTGATAGCGCGTTCCGTTAGGGTCGTCCCAGAACGAGACGGGCATGCTGGGGAACGGACGAGTGCACACCAACTCACCTTCCGCTCGTGTTGGCCGCCCACGTTCGTCAAACACGTCGACCGCCATGCCCAGACCGCGCATCTGCAGTTCGCCGCGCCACACCGGCGCGGTCGGGTTCCCAAGCGCGAAACAGGAGATGATGTCCGTGCCTCCGCTGATGCTCGCGAGGTGAAGATCGGACTTGATGGCTCGATAGACGTAATCGAAGCTGTGGGAGGCGAGCGGGCTTCCCGTCGACAGCAGGACCCGGAGCGCGCCGAGATCGTGCGTCTTGGCGGGAGCGGCGCGCGCCTTTTCCAGCAGCGCGAGGTACTTCGCGCTCGTACCGAAGACGCTGACACGCTCCTGCGCCGCCAGGTCCCACAGCATCTCCGTCGGAGCCAGCGGGGCACCGTCGTACAGCACCACGGCGGCGCCCGTCGCGAGCGCGCTCACCATCCAATTCCACATCATCCACCCGCAGGTGGTGAAGTAGAAGACCCGATCGTCGAAACTCACATCGGTGTGGAGCGCCAGTTCCTTGAGATGCTGTACGAGCGTGCCGCCCGCCCCGTGCACCATGCACTTCGGCAGTCCCGTCGTGCCCGAGGAGTACATGATGTAGAGCGGGTGCTCGAAGGGGAGCCGCACGTACCTGGGCCGTTCCGACCCGCGGTGCTGGTCGAGCAGGAGATCCCACCGGAGCGCGCCTCGGAGTCCGTCGAGCGCGGGGCGAGGGTCGAGGTACGGCACGACGACCACCTGTTCGAGCTCGGGCAGACGAGCCTGTAGCTGACGGATGCGGCCGAGCGAATCGTACGTCTTGCCGGCATAGCAATACCCGTCGGCGCACACGAGCAGCCGGGGCCGGATCTGTCCGAAGCGGTCCAGCGCGCCGTTCGCGCCGAAGTCGGGCGAGCAGGACGACCAGATCGCGCCGAGGCTCGCGGTCGCCAACATGGCGATGACCGTCTCGGGGAGATTGGGCAGGAATCCGGCGACCCGGTCGCCGATCCCCACGCCGAGACCGGCGAACGCCGCCGCCGCGGCGGCCACCTCACGGCGGAGCTCGTCGCGGCTCATACGTCGCTGGGGCCCGCGCTCGTTCCAGAAGATCAGCGCGTCACCGTGGCCGTCGTGCCGAAGAAGGTTCTCCGCGAAGTTCAACCGGGCGCCCTCGAACCACCTGGGCCCGAGCACGGGATCGGGCGGCGCCATCCGGTCGAGACCTGTCACCACGGCATCCCAGGGCTCCCTCCCCGGCCGTTCCTCGGCCACGACGCCGCAGAATCGCCAGATCTCGGGCCAGAAGGCCTCGGGATGTGCCACCGACCAGTCGTACAGCGAAGGAACGTCCCACACCGCGTCGGCGCCGACGGGCGAGGTCGCGCGCACGTGCGCGAGGAACCGCGTCAGGTTCGCTGCGGCGACGCGCTCGGGGGAGGGCGTCCAGATCGGCGCGGTCATGTGACGAGGAACGAACGGAACGAAGAAGACGACGCGGGCGGAATCCATCGGGCGGAAGCGCGCGGAATCGCGTTGGCGTCACCTCTCCGTCCGCACCATCCTGTGCGTCTTCTTCGTCCCTTCACGACGTCGGTGGGTTGAATTGCGCGTGCTGGGCGTCGAGCCAGCTCCGGTGGTAGTTCGGGTCTTCGATCGTGGTGGCTTGCAGGGCCACCTTGAGCGGCCGGAAGCTGTCCATCATGACGGCGAGCTCATCGGTGTACTTGGCGCCGATGCTGGCTTCGGCCCGGCCCGGGTGCGGGCCATGGGGAATCCCGTCTGGATGGTGGGTGATGCTGCCGAACTCGATTCCCTTCCGACTCATGAACTCGCTCGATGCGTAGTACAGCACTTCGTCGGAATCCACGTTGCTGTGATTGTACGGCGCCGGGACCGCCTCTGGGTGAAAATCGTAGGGACGTGGGCAGAAGCTGCAGACCACGAAGCCGTCGCCTTGAAAGGTCTGGTGTACCGGGGGCGGCTGGTGGACCCGGCCCACGATCGGCTCGAAATCGTAGATGTTGAACGCCCACGGATAGAAGTAGCCGTCCCAGCCGACCACGTCGAACGGATGGTGATCGAGGATGACCTCGTTCAGTCCGTCGTATTGCTTCACCAGAATGGGGAAATCGCCCCGCTCATCGTGGACCCGCAGCGTGGTGGGGCGCCGGATGTCGCGCTCGCTGTAGGGGGCACCTTCGATCAGCTGGCCGAACTCGTTGCGGTAGCGTTTGGGCCAGCGTACGTGTCCGCGGCTCTCCATGACGAGCAGCTTGGTGGGCTCGCCTTTGAGATCGAGCCGCCAGCGGTGCATGATGCCGCGGTGAATGACCAGGTAGTCGCCTTCGTGGTACGGCAGGTCGCCGAAGACGGTCTCCAGCGTGCCGGTCCCCTTGGCCACGTACACCAGTTCGTCCGCCTGCGCGTTGCGGTAGAAGTGCGCGTCGTTTTCATCCGGCTCCACGTACAGCATCGCGATGTCCTGATTGAACAGGAGCGGGATGCGATCCAGGGTCGGGCTGCCACCGCGCTTTACCTGGGAGGTCCGGAAGTGCCGGTGCCGGAGCGTCTGATCCGGGTCAGCCTCGTATTTCGTCTCACGCAGCCGGCGGACGCTCTTGACGGTGGTCGGCGGATGCGTGTGGTACAGAAGCGACGAAGTGCCCGTGAAGCCCTCGTGCCCCATGAGCTCCTCCGCGTACAAGCCACCGTCCGGCCGCCGGAACGCGATGTGGCGTTTACGCGGAATCTGGCCGAGGGTGTGATAGATGGGCATGGTCCTTCTCCGTGTGAGTGCTGCGGTGCGCGGAAATGGTGAGCGGGCACTGCACACCACGTCGAGCCGGTCTGCTGGTCCCGCTAACCGCGTGCCGCTCACCAGGCTACAGATTGCCCCGGGCCGCCTGCTCCCGCTCGATCGCCTCGAACAGCGCGCGGAAGTTGCCCTTGCCGAAGCTGCGGGCGCCCTTGCGCTGAATGATCTCGTAGAACACCGTCGGCCGGTCCTCGACCGGGCGCGTGAAGATCTGGAGCAGGTAGCCATCCGGGTCGCGGTCCACCAGAATGCCGAGCGACGCGAGCACGTCCACCGGCTCATCGATCGTCCCCACCCGTTGCTGCAGCTCGGCGTAGTAGGACGTGGGCACTGACAGGAACTCGACGCCGCGGTCGCGCAGCGCCGTGACTGTTCCGATGATGTCGTCGGTCGCCAGCGCCATGTGCTGGACGCCCGGCCCTTGATAGAACTCGAGATACTCGTCGATCTGCGACTTCTTCTTGCCCGCGGCCGGTTCGTTGATCGGGAACTTGATCCGGTCATTGCCGTTGGCCATCACCTTCGACATGAGTGAGCTGTACTCGGTCGAGATGTCCTTGTCATCGAAGGTGAGCAGATTGCGGAAGCCCATGACATCGGCGTAGTACTGGACCCACACGTTCATCTTGCCCAGCTCGACGTTGCCGACGCAGTGGTCGACATACTTGAGCCCCACCGGTCCGGGCTGATAGTGGGGGCGCACTGGTCGAAACCCTGGCATGAAGAGTCCGTGATACCCGCGACGCTCCACCAGCGAATGGATCGTGTCGCCGTAAGTGCGGATAGCCGCGGTGACGACCTCGCCATCGTCGTCCCGCACCACACGCGGCTCCTGAGCCGACACGGCGCCGCGTTCGATCGCTTTGGCATACGCATCCCGGGCGTCATCCACCCACAGGGCAAGGTCTCGCACGCCGTCGCCATGGCGCTGGATGTGGTCCGCCATGATGCGCGATTCATCCGAGAGATCCGGTCGGATCGGCGTCGTCAGCACGAACCGGATCTTGTCCTGCTGGAGCAGATAGCTGGCGCGGTCACGGACGCTGGTTTCAGGCCCGCGGTACCCCACCAACTGGAAGCCCATGGCCGCCCGGTAGAAGTGACTGGCCTGCTTGGCGTTGCCGACCCAGAACTCGATGTAATCGGTGCCATTGATGGGGAAGGTGTCGCCCGTCGACTGGGCGACCGCCAGACTCTCGGTGTGCATGCGTCCTCCGCTGCGACGTGCGTGGTCGTGAAGTCAGCCTGTTCGCGGCCTGTCTCGTCGTGCCGGGTCGCCGGAGAGCGGCGGCCTGGCGGGGCGGATGCTCTCCAATTGCCGGAGAAGCCCCTCGGCCACTGCCCGGTTGCGTCGGGCGAGGAGGGCAGTCCGTGCGACGGCCGCACGCTCAAAAGCCATTTCGGCGCGGACGTCGGGATACCCAAGCTCTATCTGCGCCAATTGCGAACCCCTGTCGCGGGGGGGGCGTTCTCGGTCGGCTGATGCCCCCCAATGAGCATGAATCTATGTGTCCCCGTTGAACATGGCCAACCCCTGCTGCTTTCGCTCGCTGTCATTGGAGGCTATGTTGCGATCAAGGGTTTTGCACAGGAGCACTCGCAGCCGTCCGGCGTGCCGCGGCGGCCTCCGGGCGGGAGCGCAGGCGCCATGTCAGGACACGATATAGTCGTCGTTGGATTTTCAGCCGGGGGTATCGATCCTCTCCTTCAGATGGTCGCGGATCTCCCGCGAGACTTTCCAGCCGCCATGTTTGTCGTGCACCACTTCCCTGCCCAAAGTATCAGTGCTCTTCCTCGGATCCTGAGCCGCTCGACCAAGCTGCCGGTGGCGCAAGCCGTAGACGAAGACGAGATCACGCCGGGGCACATCTACGTTGCGCGCCCCGACCAGCACCTTCTGCTCCGCCAAAAGGTCGTGCGGCTCACTCGGGGCCCACGGGAGCACGGGCACCGGCCCGCCGTGGACCCGCTGTTCCGCACCGCCGCCAGGTACTTCGGACCGCGGGTCGTCGGAGTGATCCTCTCCGGCAGCCTCGACGACGGCACCGCGGGACTGCACGCCATCAAGGCCGCGGGAGGGATGGCGGTCGTGCAGGACCCGGAGCACTGCACGTATCCCGGGATGCCAGCCAGCGCCATCGCCTATGTGGACGTCGATTGCGTCGTGCGTCCGGAGGCCCTCGGAGAGGTCGTGAACCGGCTCGCTCGTGAGCCCGCCGCCGAGGCGCCACGCCGCGTCCCCCGCGCGGAGGAGATTGATCCGGCCGATGTGGAACCAGCCTTCGTGGGGACCGCGGCGTTGAGGGACAAGGATCCGCCCGGTAGACCCTCGCCGATGTCTTGTCCCGACTGTGGAGGCGTCCTCTGGGAGTCCGAGGACGGAAAGCTGCTGCACTTCCGCTGTCACGTGGGGCACGCCTTCAGCGAAGAGACGCTGCTCGCGAAGCAATCGGACGCCCTGGAGACCGCGCTCTGGAGCGCCCTTCGGGCCCTGGAGGAGAAAGCTGACCTGTCGCGTCGGCTCGCGGACCGCATCCGGCGCCGGGGTGGCGCGTCCCGAAGCGCGGCGCAGCTCGAGGAGCGCGCCCGCGACGCCGAGCATGGGTCGAACCTGATCCGAGCCTCTCTCTTGACCGGTCCCGCCGGGCGCGCCATTGAGGGCCCGGAGGAACCGGCCGTGGGAGAGGAGGAGGCGCTCAGTAAGGCGGAGCCGGGATGAGCACCTCGACCATGATGCCCGCCCCGTATACGGTCGCCAGGTACGTCGTCGGGGTCGCGGCCTCCGCGGGCGGTCTGACCGCGCTGTCACATCTGCTCGCGCAGCTGCCGGCGGCGTTCCCAGCGAGTCTGCTTGTGGTACAGCACCTGCCGCCGACCTTCCCGAGCCACCTCGTGGAGATTCTGGGGCGACGGACGGCCCTTGCGGTCGTGCCCGGAACTGACGGGGGACGCCTGCTGGCGGGCACCGTATACGTTTCGCCACCCGACATGCATCTGATCGTGGCCACCAACCATCGGATGCGCCTGTCCCACTCGCCGCCCACCCACCACTGTCGGCCGTCGGCCGATCGCTTGTTCGCCTCCTTCGGGTCGAGCTTCGGGCGACGGGCGATCGCCGTCGTCCTCACCGGGTCAGGGTGTGATGGCGCCGAGGGGGCGCAGATGATGCGCCGGCATGGTGGGGTCGTCGTGGTGCAGGACGAGCGCACCGCGGAGTTTCCGGGGATGCCACGCGCCGCGGTCCAGGCGGGCACGGTAGACTGGGTGCTGCCGCTCGAGGACATCCCAGGTGCCCTGCAGCGGTTGGTCGGCCAGGCACTGAACTGACATGAGCAAATCGTCGCGGACCCGCCCCGGTGACAGCTCGCTGCCGGAAGATCCGGAGACGCTGGCGCAATTCGAGACCCTGCTGGCGTATCTCAAGCAAAGCCGAGGGTTCGACTTCACGGCCTACAAGCGGTCGAGCCTCATGCGCCGGGTGCTTGTGCGCATGCAGACGCTCGGCGTGAAGACCTTCGCGAACTATCTCGACTTTCTCCAGGTGGACACCGACGAGTTCACCCGTCTGTTCAACACGATCCTGATCAACGTGACCAGCTTCTTTCGCGATTCGCCGCACTGGGACTACCTGCGCGAGGAGGTCGGGCCCCGCCTGGTAGGGACGCCGGGGTCGAGCGAAGCGTTCCGGGTGTGGAGCGCCGGCTGCGCGTCGGGCGAAGAGGCCTATTCGATGGCCATGCTGCTGGCGGAAGCGACCGGCCCCGAAGCATTCCGCGAACGGGTCAAGATCTACGCCACCGACGTGGACGAGGAGGCACTCAGCCAGGCGCGCCACGCCGTCTACAGCGCGCAAAGCTCGGAGGACGTGCCCCCCGCGCTGCTCGAGAAGTACTTCGAGCGGCAGGAGGATCGGTACGTGTTCAACAAGGATCTGCGGCGCTCGGTCATCTTCGGCCGGCACGACCTGATCCAGGACGCGCCGATCTCCCGGGTGGACATGCTCATCTGCCGCAACTGCCTCATGTACCTCAACACCGAGGCCCAGGCGCGGGTGCTGGCCCGGTTCCATTTCGCCTTGGTGCCTCGCGGCATACTATTCCTTGGCAAAGCAGAGACCCTGCTGGCGCAGAGCCAGACCTTCGAACCGCTGGACGTCAAGCGGCGCCTCTTCGTCAAGTCCGACCGCCAGATGGAGTCACGACATCTGACCTTCGTCCCGCCCAATGGCCACGACCGTCTGCGCAACCTGCGGGAAGCAGCGGCCGACGTTGTCCCGACCGCCCAGCTCGTCGTGGACCGGGACGGCATCGTCGTCTACGCCAACCAACAGCTGCGCGCGATCTTCTGCCTCACCACCCGCGACATCGGCCGACCGCTGCAAGATCTCGAGTTGTCCTACCGGCCGTTCGAGCTGCGCTCGGCGATCGAGCGCGCCTACGCCGAGCGTCGGGCCACGTCCGCAGCGGATGGTCGCTGCACCGGCTCGGGCGGACAGCCCACGTTCCTCGAGCTCTCGGTCGTGCCCCTCCTCGACCCCGCGGGCGCCCCTTTCGGCGCGAGTGTGCATTTTCTCGATGTCTCCCGCCAGCGTCGGCTGCAAGAGGAGGTGCATCGGGCCAACCAGGAGCTGGAGACGGCCCTGGAGGAGCTCCAGTCCACCAATGAAGAG
>JBQCGH010000125.1:0-3049 GCA_051955835.1 Gemmatimonadales bacterium | reverse complement strand
CTTCAGAATGTCTCTTCGGACCTCAACGATCCGCGGCGGCATGGCTGGTTACCTCCAGAGAGGCGAGCTCGAGCTCGCGGCCGTGGACGACCTGCGGCGTCGGCTCGTGACAGACAGGGCACCGGAAGTGCTGGATGGTCGGCAGCGTGCGCTGGCGCTCGCAGCGGGGGCAGAACACCACCAGCTCGGTCTCCTCGATTTCGAGGCGAGCTCCCGCGATCACCGTGCCGTCGGCGACCAGATCGAACGAGAATCGCAAGGCCTCGGACACGACGCCGGAGAGCGGCCCCAGACGGACGTGCAGTGCTTCGACACGCACCTGACCCAGCCGCTCCGCCTCTTCGCAGGCGGCTTCGACAAGGCTCATGGCGATGGAAAGCTCGTGCATGCGGATCCGCCGAGTGGCGGGGGCAACCAGGAATTCGGATGGGTGCATCAGAAGGCAGGCCAGCTTCGCGTGTGGCCAGCGCCGACTGGCTTCCCGTCTGTTCCAGTTCTATCTGTCTGGCCTATCTCGCTGTCTGGCCGATCTCGTCCGAGTTCTTCTCGTCCTATCTAGGGACAAGACAGGGCGACGTCGAGGACGCGAAGGCTCGGCTCGTGGCGGAGACCAGATCCGCTCTGCGCATGACCAATCCAAGCCGGCCATAATGGCCTGGGGAGCCACCGCAGGCGACCTGCCTCCTCCCCAAGCCCACGCCTCCATAGCTATGAGCGACGGTTATCAACGATGGTGATGCGGGTCACGGGAAAACTGCGTCCCGCATCTTAGATGTCGCTTGTGAAGTGCCCGGGGGTCGAGCGCTTTCGACCACGACCGCGGCCCGAGCCGTTCTCCTCGCATGCGGCCTTCCAATTCCGGTCCCGCGGCTTCCGAAGAGTCGAGGGCGCCCTGAGCGCCCGAGTGTGGAGCGGGAATGACCTTCCAGTCGGCTCAGCGGGTTGCCGATGCGGTGCTCTGGGAAGGCTACGTGCTTTACCCTTATCGCGCCTCTTCCTCCAAGAATCGCTTTCGCTGGCAATTCGGCGTTCTCGTTCCCGCGGGCTACGAGGGCGAGCCGTCCACGATGCAGACCGAATGCCTCGTCGAGGCAGGCGCCCGGACCGCGATCGACCTCCGGCTCCGCTTCCTCCAAGTGCAGACGAGGACCGTCGAGGAAGCGATGGCCGACGGCTCGTTCCGCCCAGCCGAGCGCCTCCAGCTTGATCATCTGACGCTTGTCTCATGGGAAGAGGGCGTAGAGCAGCATCTCGACGCCGTTGGCATGGCGCTCACCGAGTTGCTGGCTAGCGAGCGGGTGCTCGAGCTTCACGTGGTCGGCGGCCGTGAGGAATCGCTCGTGCACGGGGCGGACGGACGGCTGGGCGCCCGCGTGGTGCGCGAGCGCTGGCCACTCTCGGTCATGGTGCGGGTGAGCGCAGAGCACGCCGGCCGCGCGGTGCGCCTTCGAGCCGTGGTCGAGAACACCACACCCTGTCCGCCCGAGGCGTGCGAGCAGCGCGCGCTCGCACTCCGCCACTCACTCAACGGCGCCCACACGCTGTTGGCCGCAAAGCGGGGACGGTTCGTGTCGCTGCTCGATCCTCCTGCGTGGGCCGCCGCGGAGGCGGCTGCGTGCGCCAACCGCGGCACCTGGCCGGTGCTCGTGGGGCAGCCAGGCGAGGAACCCGTGGTGCTCTCCTCGCCGATCGTGCTGTACGACTACCCGGAAATCGCCCCCGAGAGCCCGGGCGACCTGTTCGACGCCACCGAGATCGACGAGATCCTGAGCCTCAGGATCATGACGCTCACTGAGGAAGAGAAACGAGAGGCCCGGGCCACCGATGAACGCGCGCGCGCCGTCGTGGACCGGACCGAGACGCTTCCGACCGAAGTTTTCGAACGGCTGCACGGGGCCATCCGGCACCTCGGCGCAGCCGTTGCCCCTCCCCGAGGGGACCGTTCAAGGAGGTAGGCATGGGTGCGCAAGCCACAAACGCCGCCGTGGACGAGGTCCACATCTTGTGGACCTCGGAGGGCATGAGCTGCGACGGCGATACCGTGTCCATCACCGCCGCGATGCAGCCCGCCATCGAGGACGTGATCCTCGGCCTGGTCCCGGGGCTCCCGAAGGTTCACCTGCACAACAAGGTGCTGTCGCCCACGCTAGGCGGGGAGGAGTTTCTGGCCCCGTTCCGCAAGGCTGCCCGCGGCGAGCTGGGCGCTTACGTCCTGGTGGTCGAGGGATCGATTCCGAACGAGAACATCGATGGCGAGGGGTACTGGACCTCGATGGGCAACGATCCCGTGACCGGCGAGCCGATCACGCTCAACCAGTGGATCGACTGGCTGGCCCCGGGCGCCTGGGCCGTGCTCGCCGTCGGCACCTGCGCCACCTACGGCGGCATCCACGCCATGGCGGGCAATCCGACCGGATGCATGGGCCTCGCCGATTACCTCGGCTGGAATTTCCGCTCGGCCGGCGGCCTTCCGATCGTCAACGTGCCCGGATGCCCGGTGCAACCGGACAACTTCATGGAGACGCTCACCTGGCTCCTGTTCCAGGCCGCCGGCAAGGCGCCGGTCATTCCGCTCGACGACCAGCTGCGGCCCACCTGGTTGTTTGGCAAGACGGTGCACGAGGGCTGCGACCGCGCGGGCTACTACGAGCAGGGCGACTTCGCGCACGACTACAACTCACCCAAGTGCCAGGTGAAGATCGGCTGCTGGGGGCCGGTGGTGAACTGCAACGTCCCCAAGCGCGGCTGGATGGCGGGCATCGGCGGGTGCCCCAACGTGGGCGGCATCTGCATCGGCTGCACGATGCCCGGCTTCCCCGACAAGTTCATGCCGTTCATGGACTCGCCGCCGGGCGGCGGTTTGTCGTCGACGATCAGCGCCAACTACGGCCCGTTCATGCGCAAGCTCCGGTCGATCACGAACCGGACCATGAACAAGGAACCGAAGTGGCGCCACAACGAGCCCGAGCTCACGACCGGCTACGCGCCGCGCTGGGGCAACTGAGAGGAGAAGACCGTGGCCGTTCGCGAACGAGTTCAGGCAGAGCCG
>JBQCGH010000124.1:0-3932 GCA_051955835.1 Gemmatimonadales bacterium | reverse complement strand
ATCGGTCGCGCGGGTGGCTCCAACCCGGAGGCCGACCCCGGCGTCCCAGCCGGTCCGCCTCGGCCGGCCGGCGTACCAGGCGCCGCCGTGATCCACGAAGCCCGCGAGGCCGAGCCCGAGCTGCCCCAAGAAATCGTCCACGATGGTGAGCCGATATTCGGCGGTGCCGAAATACGAGCGGTCGCCCGTGAAGGCGTGGCTGCGGAAGGCGCGGGGCCCTTCGCCCAACCCGAGGTCGAACTCCTGGCCGGGAATCGGGTTGTGCAGCCAGCCGCCCTCGACGTGCAGAACGCCGAGCTGGTGCGGCCCCGGCTGGACCACCGCAGTGGCTGCTAGCTGCACCGAGCCGCTGTCGAGGCCGGCGGAGTCGTAGAGTCCGTTCGCCAGCGCCTCCAGATAGCCGAAGCCTCCCGGCACCCGGACGCCTGCGCGCGCCGCCAGGCTCGGACCGATCCCGTCACGCTCGTAGCCGAGCAGCTTCGGCGCAGCCATGAGTCCAACCCGGACGGTCGTGCCGACATCCACGTCCTCCTCGCGGGCGAAGCCGGCATATCCCCGCGTCACCAGGAACCGGGCCCGGTTCCAGGCGAGGTACGGGCCAAACGCGCCGGTCACCGTGTTTCCGAATGGCCCCGGCGCCCCCTCGGGCAGGAAGTCCTCCCGACGAACCTGCGCCTGCACCCCGAGCCGCACATAGCCCTCGGAGGACGCTCGGAGCGCCCGCGCGACGGCTCCGCTCACCAGCGTGAATCGGTGTCTCAGCGTATCGCTCGCCACGGCGGCGCCGTTGAAGAAGCGGAGGATGCGCTCGTCCCGATCCTCGACGTCGAGCCCGAATGCCGTTCGGGACGCGAGGGCATAGAATGGCTGCTCCACCGCCAGCGAGCTGATGCGCCCGTCCGATCGATTCTCGTAGACGACGCCCAGCCCGATCGTGCCGAGGAACAGGCGGGGACGGCGGAAGCCGAGGGTCACACTGCTGCGGTCCGGCGTCTTGCGGTAACGGACGGCGGCGGACGTCGCGGTGCCGAGGAGGTTGTCCTCCACCAGCCCGATGGTGTACTCGACCTGGCCGCCAGTACTGCGGAACCGCCAGTCGGCCCGGGTGCTCCACCCGTCCTTCGTGAGCACCCGCGCGACCAGGCCCGAATCGGTGCGTACGGTATCGATCCGCACCCGCCGGAACACGCCCAGCGCGCGCAGGTTGCGCTCCGATTCGGCCATGCGCGCCGAGTCGTACGGCTCGCCCGGCTCGAACAGAAGCTCCCGCCGGATGGTCGCCGCGCGCGTCTGGACATGGAGCGCGTTCGCCAGCCGGGCGATCCAGCCGTGCTCGTTGGGATCGAAGATGTCGCGACGGTCGAGCTCCACGCCCCGCAGCGTGTCGCTCACCGCCGGCCGGGCGGTGTCCACCTGCGCGCTGAGGCGGCAGGGGAGGGCGAGCACGAGCAGCGGCAGGAGGTGCCGGAACGACAAGCGGGCTCCAGTCACGGGGGCCGGAAAGATACCACCGGGCCATTGCCCGACCGCCCCCGCGCTGCTCTGCCCGGAGCGCCCGCTGCCCGAACGATCGGACTCACTCACCGAGCGTCGCTAGGCCAGGTCCGCGACGCTGTTCAGGATCCGATCCGGCACGATCCCGGCCGAGGCGAGTGCGTCCGCCCGGAACTTCCCGGTCCGGACCAGCCAGCCCTGCAGTCCGGCGCGCTGGGCGCCTTCGACGTCAGACCAGAGATCGTCGCCCACCATGGCCACCGAACGGTTGGCAGGCAGGCCCAGCCCGGTGACGGCGGCCGCGAAGAACGCGGGGCTCGGCTTGCCGATCACAACGGCATGCTTCCCCGTGGCGTATTCGAGCGCGGCCACGAACGGGCCGGCATCGAGGACCAGACGGTCGCCCTGTCGGAAGTATCGATCACGCGACAGCGCGACGAGCTCTGCGCCGGCCATGGCCTGCTCGAATGCCTCCTGCAGCAGCGCGAATGTCCAGCCGTGGCCGAGATCGCCCAAAAGGACGGCGTCGGCGGGCGCGGCGGGCCGGCCGGATGTTCCACCCGCGAGGACGGTCCCCTCCAGGTCCTCGAGTGCGGCGGGCGCGACGAACGGCGCCACCCGCGCATACCCGCGCTCGCGAAGGAGAGCCGCGGCCGCGATGGTGGCGGTCACGATCTCCTCCGCCTCCACTCGGAAGCCGTAGCCGCGCAGCCGTTCGACCAGCGTGCCGCGTGACCGGCTGGTCGTATTGGTCACGAGACGAAATGGCGTCCGGCGAGTCCGCAACGCCTCGATCGTGGTCGCGGCACCAGGGATCGCCGCCTCACCCGCGTACAGGGTCCCGTCGAGGTCGAGCAGAAAGCCGTTGGGAAGCTCGGCTGGCATGGTTGTCGCGATGTGTTCCGCGGGATTATCGTGCAACTGGCCTTACTCGAGGAAGCTCATGCCGGTCTCCACTCTGCTGATCCAGGGCGCCCTGCTGGCTCGCCTGGCTGTCGCGCCCTACCCTTTTGCCGTCGGGGAGCGGCTCGAGTACGAGGCCAAGCTGGGCCTCCTCCCAGTGGGCACGGCCATGATGACGGTCAACCCGATCACCCAGGAACGCGGGCGGGAGGCCTTCGTATTCGCCACCACCGGAGAGGGCCGGCCACTCGGCATCCGGGTGGGCGCCGAGCTCACCTCGTGGGTGACCACCCGGAAGTTCAACTCGCTGCGATTCCACCGGCGCGTGTTCGAAGGCACCAGCGTCGATGAGTCGCAGTTCGTGATCGTGCCGGATTCGAGCCGATACCGCGAAGTGGGCATTCCGAATCCACAGGACTGGGCGGCTCCGGCCGATCCGCTCGACGAGCTCGCCTTCCTCTACTATTTGCGCACCATTCCGCTCAAGCTGGGTGCGAGCTACAGTATTCCGCGCTACTTCAAGACGGGGTACAACCCGGTCCAGGTCCGCGTGGTCGACCGCGACACCCGGACGCTGCCGGACGGCCGGAGCGCGCCCACCCTGACGCTCGAGATCACGTCGCGAAGCATGCGGATGAGGGCCACTTTGACCGACGACGCGCGGCGGCTCCCGGTGGAGCTGGAGCTGCCCTTGCCGTTCGGGCGGGTGACGCTCGAGCTCACTCGAGCAGGATAGGCGCGGCGGGAGCAGACCCCGCAGGCCGTGTCTCTCGGGTGCCACCGGGCTCGAAAGGGCGCGCCGGAGGCCCTGCGCTGCTGGCGCTCAATACCGCCCGAGGTACGCTTCGATCTCCCAGCGGCTGACCTGCAGGTTGTACTGCAGCACCTCATTGCGCTTGGCTTCGAGGAACCGCTCGGTGAGGTGCTCGCCCAGCGCATCCTTCACCACGCGGTCCTTCTCGAACAGCTCGAGCGCCTCGTGCAGGTCGCGCGGCAGCTCGTCGATACGATACTTCCGACGGTCCCGAAAGCTCATGCGGAAGATGTTCCGGTGCACCGGCTCGCGCGCCTGCAGCTTCCGCTCGATTCCGTCGAGGCCGGCGGCGAGCTGGACCGTGAGCGCGAGGTACGGGTTGCACGCCGGGTCGGGCATCCGGAGCTCGCACCGGGTGCCGAGCCCGCGCCGGTCCGGAATGCGCACCAGGGGCGAGCGGTTCCGGGTCGACCAGGCGACGTTGCTGGGCGCCTCGTAGCCGGGTACCAGCCGCTTGTAGCTGTTGATGAGCGGATTTGTAATCGCGCAGAAGCCGCGCGCGTGCTGCAGCAGCCCTTCGATGTAGCTCAGCGCGATCCTGGACAGCTGGAACTCGCCCTTGGGGTCGAAGAACGCATTGTCCTTGCCGCGGAACAGCGACTGGTGCGTGTGCATACCGCTGCCGTTGATGCCCTGGATCGGCTTGGGCATGAACGAAGCGATGTAGCCGTAGCGATTCGCGACGTTGCGGACGATGAACTTGAACGTGGTCAGGTTGTCG
>JBQCGH010000123.1:0-46569 GCA_051955835.1 Gemmatimonadales bacterium | reverse complement strand
ACCATCGGGGGGAGCGGGGTGGGTTTGTGGTCTTCCTTTGTTTTGGGGTGGGGGGGGGGGGTGCTGTGGGGGGGGGGCGGGGGGGTGGGGGGCCCCCCCGTCCCGGCTCGGCAGCGCCGCCGTGGCCACCTGGGTGCCCGTGGCCTGTCGGACCGGCACGTTCTCGTCGAGCGGCTCGAACAGGACGGCCACCTCGCCGAACTTGAGTGTCGAGCCAGGCGCCAGCGGCACCTCGCCCTCGACCCGCTCGCCTTCGACGAAGGTGCCATTGGTCGAGCCGAGATCGCTCACGACCCAGAGATCTTCACGGCGCTGGAGCTTGGCGTGGCTGGTGCTCACGCTCGGATCGCTCAGCACGACATCGTTGAACTCGGCGCGTCCGATGTTCACGACCGGCACCTTCACCGGAAGCCGTCGCCCTTTCAAGGCGCCGGTCCGAACCAGCAGCGAGGCCAGTGGCGCCGCCTGTGGTGCCGTGGGCGTGACCGAGGGGCTCGGCAGCGGGTGCGGCATGCCCATCAGCGTGTCAGACAGGCGGGCGCCGGCGCCGGTGGGGGGTTGCGGCGCGGTGACGGGTGGAATGCTTCGGCGCGGACGCGACGTAGCCGGCGGCGATGCGTCGGCATAGAACCGGAACTCGTCGTTGCCGATCCTGATCACGTCTGCCCGCGCGAGCATGTGCTGCCGCCCCGCCCGCTCCCCGTTCACGTAGGTCCCGTTCACGCTGAGGTCGTTGAGCACGTAGCCGTCGGGCGTCGCCTGGATCTCCGCGTGCCGCCGGGACACCTCGCTCCCGGTGACCACGACGTCGGCACCCGCGTCCCGGCCGAAGACGATGGCGCTGCCGGTGCCGATGGTGTACTCCCGGCCGTCGGTTAGGCAGACGATGCGTCCGCCCGAGGCGCCACCGGACCCCGGCGGCGTCGAGGGACGAGCGGGCACGAGATCGGCGAAGGCGCCGGAGTCGAAGAGCTGCGTGTTGCCGACGCGCCGGCTATCGACGGCGAGCACCTCGTGCGGGCCGATACGGACCTTGTCACCGTGGAGCAGCGGAGTGGGATCGGTGCCGAGCCGCACGCCGTTCACCTGCACCTCGGCGTCGGGCGACGCGGCGCGGATGGCGGCGGCCCCCTGCGGGCTGCCCTGCACGACGGCATGCTGGGGCAGCACGCCGACGCCCTCCAGCATGATGGCCGAGCCCGGGGCGGAGCCTATGATGGTTTCACCGGCGGGCACGGGGATTCGCGCGCCGCCGAACTCAAGGTGCATCATCGATCGGATTCCCGATGGTGGTACGACCGCCGACAAACGTACCCCGAGGCCCGTAACCGCGCAAGCAAACGCAGGTTAGGCAATCTTGCGCTCCTCCTGCCCGCGCAGCTGCAGCTGATAAAGCCGCTCGTACAGACCGTGCTGGGCCAGCAGTTCGCGGTGGCTTCCGCGCTCCCGGATCTCGCCGTGGTGGAGCATAAGGATCTCGTCCGCGTGCAGGATCGTACTCAGCCGGTGGGCCACCACCAGGCTGGTCCGGCCCGCCATCAGCTCGGCGATGGCACGCTGGATCTGGGCTTCGGCTTCGGCATCCACCGAGCTCGTCGCCTCGTCGAGGACCAGGATCCGGGGGTCGAGCGCGAGTGCCCGACCGAAGCTCAGCAACTGCCGCTCCCCGACGCTCAGGCTTCGGCCGCGCTCGCCGAGCACGTGATGATACGCCGACGGCAGTCGCTCGATGAACCGGTCCGCACCCACCCGGTGCGCCGCGAGCCGGGCGGCCTCCGGGGTGATGGGCGCGTCGAGCGTCAGGTTGTGCAGGATGTCGCCGGTGAACAGAAAGAGGTCCTGCTGCACGAAACCGATGATGGACCTGAGGTCGGCGGTCGAGAGCTCCCGGATGTCTACTCCGTCCACGGTGATCCGACCCCGGTCGGGATCGTAGAACCGGAGCAGCAGGTTCACGATCGTCGTCTTCCCCGCCCCGGTGTGGCCCACGAGGGCGATCGTCTGCCCCGGCATGGCGGTGAACGACACGTCGCACAACACCCAGGGCCCCGAGGGGCTGTAGCGAAACCAGACGTGCTCGAAGCGCACTGCTCCGCGCACCGGGCGCGGCAGGGACGTCGGCCGCTCGGGCTCCTGCACCGTGACCGGCTCGTCGAGCAGCGTGAAGACCCGCTCGGACGAGGCCATCGCGCTCTGCAGCAGGTTGAACTTCTCGGACAGGTCCTGCAACGGCTGGAAGAAGCGTCGGGTGTACTGAATGAAGGCGGCCAGCACACCGACCGTGAGCGTGCCGTGCAGCGTACGCAGCCCGCCGTACCACAGCAGCAGCGCCATCGCGATGGCCGTCAGCACCTCGACCGCCGGAAAGAAGACCGCGTAGATCGTGATCGATCGCAGGTGGGCTTCGAGGTGGTCCTGGTTGAGCGCGGCGAACCGCCGCGCCATGTCGTCCTCCCGCCCGAACAGCTGAACCACCCGCATCCCGCTCAGCCGCTCCTGGAGAAAGGCGTTCAGACGCGCCAGCCGCACCCGGATGTCGCTGAACGCCTCGCGGACCCGCCGGCGGAAGATGCGGGCGGTGAGCCAGACGAGCGGAATCACTGCGAAGGTGACCAGGGCGAGCCGCCAGTCGATGGCGAGCATCATCGCCATGATCGCGACGAGCGTGAACGCGTCGCCGAAGATCGTCACCACGCCCGAGGAGAACAGCTCGTTGAGCGTCTCGACGTCGGACGTGACCCGCGTCATCAGCCGACCCACGGGGTGGCGGTCGAAGTAGGCGATGCTCAGTCGCTGCAGGTGGGCGAAGATCTCCATGCGGAGATCGTACATCACCCGCTGACCGATGTACGTGGTGAGCAGCGTCCCGCCGTATTCCACCACGAAGTCCGCCGCGAGCGTCGCCAGGTATAGGCCGGCCAGCAACGTCAGCAGCCCCACATCGTGCCGCGGCACCGCCACGTCGAGCGCGTGCTCGGTCAGCCGTGGCCCGATGAGCGCGAGGATCGACTGCGAGAGCAGCAGCGTGACCGCCACCGCGGTGAGCCCTCGGTAAGGCCGGAGGTAGCCGAGCAACCGCCGCAGCAGGGCCGCGTCGTAGCCGCGACCGCCCGCGTCCGAGTCGTCCGCCGTCTGCGTCATCGTTCGACGGCCGCCGGCTCGGCCAGCGCGGGATCGGGCAGCGTCGTCTGGTCGACGCCCTTGAGGCCCCGCCGAACCCAGCTGGAAAACACCAGAAAGCCGAAGCCCAGCGTGATGTAGGTGAGGATGAGACGCCAGAGCAGGATGTACACCGGACGCAGCCCGCGCGGGACGTAGGAGCTCATCACCGCCGCCGAGAGCACCTCGCCGATCCCCGACGCACCGGGCGTCGGCGCGAAATAGAGCAGGAACATCACCAGCGTCTGCACCAGCAGGATGTCCACGAAGTTGGCGTGCAGCCCCAGGGCCCGAAGCGCGACGTAGCCCGCGAGCAGCTTGTTGGCGTGGGACGGCGCCGAGAGGAGCGTCGCCCAGAACAGCACCAGCCAGCCGCGCGGGCTGTTGAACGCGATCACGCTTTCGTGGATCTCGTCGATACCTGTTTGCAGCCGCTCGAGCCGTTGGCCGACCCGCTGGCTGCGCCGCCCTACCCATTCCGCCAGCCGGTGGATCAGGTCCCGCACGAACCGCGGAAAGAAGATCACCGCCGCCATCAGCACACCGATCGCGCCGATGATCGTGAGGCTGCCCCGGAACAGATCGTAGAGGCTGAGACCGAGCACGTCGCCCCGCTGACCCAGCGACCGGCCCGCGCCGAAGAGAAGGGCCAGCGGGCCGGCGATCGCGAAGAACAAAACGGTCGCGACAAAGCTCATGAACGTCGAGGTCACCGCGACCGGCAGAGGAATGCCATACCGCCGCATGGTGTACATCGTCATCGGGCCGGCGCCCGAGTTGAGCGGCGTGATGTAGGCCGCCCATGCGCCCATGCCGCCGGCCAGGATCATGCCCTTGAGCGACGGATTCGGGAACACGTGGCGCGCCACCACCCAGTTGCGAAGGCCTCCGCCGATCCAGTCCAGCGACGCGAGCCCCACTCCCACCAGGAGCCAGGCCCAATGCAGGT
The DNA here is from genome assembly GCA_051955835.1 of Gemmatimonadales bacterium. GTDB lineage: Bacteria > Gemmatimonadota > Gemmatimonadetes > Gemmatimonadales > GWC2-71-9 > CAVVWJ01. Next base: position 42,461 of record JBQCGH010000123.1, on the reverse strand, counting down.
GTCCGATGCCGGCGAGGAAGGCGTGGAAGTCGTTGCCGTAGACGAGGGTGATCCCGAATCCGACCAGCGAGGCCAGAACCGAAATCTCAAACCCGCGGAGCAGCAGACGTGGTGTGAGGAGGCGGGGCATGGACAGGGAAAGCTAAAGAGGACGGTGAGGGCTGAGAAGGCAGACTCATTCGACACGACCCTGTGATCCTCGCCCATCTTTTTCGCGGCTCGCTCTCCCGAACAGTCACCGAACCCCTTATTTTTCGCCCGATGATCCGGATCGTCAACGCGCGGCAGAACAACCTGCAGGGCATCACCGTCGAGCTGCCCCACCGGGCCCTCACCGTGGTCACGGGGCCATCGGGCTCGGGCAAGAGCACCCTCGCCTTCGACACCCTCTATGCGGAGGGACAGCGGCGGTATATCGAGTCGCTCTCGACCTACGCCAAGCAATTCCTCGAGCGAATGCCCAAACCGCTCGTCGACCACCTCGAGGGCGTCGCACCCTCCGTGGCCATCGAGCAGCGCAATCCGACGGTCAGCAGCCGCTCGACCGTGGGCACGGCGACGGAGGTGTACGACTACCTGCGTCTCTTGTGGGCCCGGGTGGGGCGGAGCTACTGCCGCACCTGCGGCGCGCCGGTGCGGCAGGACACCCCGCAGAGCGCGGCCGACGATGTCCTGGCCGCGGTGGCCGGCCAGCGGATCCAGATCGCGTATCCGCTGCCGCCGGTCGCGCGCCTGACCCATGCCGCCGTGGTCGAAAACCTGCGCGCCCTCGGCTTCGTGCGCGTGATCGCCGACGGCCTCGCCTGTCACCTCGATGAACTGGCCCCCACGGCAGACTTTACCCGGGCCACGGAGCTGCTCGTCGTGGTCGATCGTCTCACCGCGAATCCGGCATCACAGGGACGCCTCTCGGAATCCGTGGCGACCGCGTTTCAGGAGGGCGAAGGCGTGGCCATGGTGCTGCACCCGCCGGACGCCGCCGGCCGGGACCGGCGCCGCTTTACCCACTTTCCTGCCTGCAGCGCCTGCGACACGTCGAGCGCGACGGTGACCCCGGCGCTCTTCTCCTTCAACAACCCACGCGGCGCGTGCGCCCGGTGCAACGGGTTCGGGGCCGTGCTCGAGTACGACGAGTCGCTCGTCGTGCCCGATCCGTCGCGCAGTCTTGCCGACGGTGCCATCGATCCCTGGACCAAGCCGCGCTACGAGTCCCGCCGCAAGCTGCTCCTCGACTTCGCCCGCGGCCTCGGCGCCGATCCCAAGAAGCCGTGGCACAAGCTCAAGGCGCAGCATCGGCGAGAGCTGCTCTACGGCCGCAAGGGCCGCTACGTCGGAATCTTCCCCTTTCTCAAGGGGCTGGAGGAGAAGCGCTATAAGCAGTACATCCGGGTCTTCCTGCGGCAGTACCAGCTCGCCAAGACCTGCGACGCCTGTGGCGGCAGCCGGCTCAACCCCGACGCGCTTGCGGTCCGGGTCGGACGAGACACGATCGCCGACGTGTCCGCGCGATCGGTGGACGGCATTCACGAATGGGTGACGGCGCTCGACCTCACGCTCTGGGAGCGCGAGGTCGCGGCGCTGGTGATCGAGCAGCTCGAGTCGCGGCTCGGCTTCCTGCGCGACGTTGGACTCGGGTATCTCACGCTCGACCGGCAGACCCGGACGCTCTCGGGCGGCGAGGCCCAGCGCATCGCCCTCGCCAACGCGCTCGGCGCGAAGCTGGTCGATACGCTCTACGTGCTGGACGAGCCCTCGATCGGCCTGCATCCGCGCGACACCGACCGGCTCCTCGGGCTGCTCCGCCGCCTGCGCGACGCGGGCAACACCGTCGTCGTCGTCGAGCACGATCCTGCGGCCATCCGCCAGGCCGATTTCATGCTCGAGCTCGGGCCCGGCTCGGGCGATCGCGGCGGACGCGTGGTCCACGCGGGACCGGTGGAGGCGGCGACCGCGTCGCTCACTGGCCAGTACCTCACCGGACAGAAGCGGATCGCGGTGCCGAGCATGCGCCGGCCGGCGGGACCCCGCTGGCTTCGGCTCCGTGGCGCGAGGCTGCACAACCTGAAGGGCGTGGACGCCGACATTCCCCTCGGGGCCCTCACCGCGATCACCGGCGTGAGCGGCTCGGGCAAGAGCTCGCTGCTGTACGACGTGCTCTACCGGAACCTGGAGGCGCGGCTCCGCGGCGGCCATTCGGCCAAGAGTCATCTGGGCGAGCCGGTGGGCGCGGTGGAGTCGCTCACCGGGTGGGAGCTCCAGCAGGACGTGCTGCTGATCGACCAGTCGCCGATCGGCCGTTCGCCGCGATCCAATCCCATCACCTACATCAAGGCGTTCGACGAGATCCGCGAGCTGTTCGCGGCCCAGCCGCTCGCGCGCACGCGCAAGTACACCGCGGCCACGTTTTCGTTCAATCTTCCCGGCGGCCGGTGCGACGCCTGCGAGGGCGCGGGCCACGTTCAGGTCGAGATGGTCTTCCTGGCGGACGTGTTCGTACCCTGCGAGGTGTGCGGCGGCACGCGCTATCGGCCCGAGGTGCTCGACGTCCGAATCCACGGCCACTCGATCCACGACGTGCTCCAGTGGACCGTGGACGAGGCCATCACGCGCTTTCGCCACCAGCCGAAGCTCGGGGCCGCGCTGTGGCACCTGCAGCAGGTGGGCCTCGGCTACCTGCGCCTGGGCCAGCCGGCTACGACGCTCTCAGGTGGTGAGGCCCAGCGGCTCAAGATCGCGCGGGAGCTGGCCCAGGCCGGTAAGCGCGACGGCCGAAAGCTCTACATCCTCGACGAGCCCACCACGGGCCTCCATCTCGACGACGTCCGGGTGCTGATCCAGGTGCTCGATCGGCTGGTCGACGCCGGCCACACGGTGGTGGTCATCGAGCACCACCTGGATGTCATCAAGCGCGCCGACTGGGTCGTCGATCTGGGGCCCGAGGCCGGCGAGGCCGGCGGCATGGTCGTGGCGCAGGGCACGCCCGAACACGTCGCCAGCGTCGAGGCATCGCATACGGGACGGTATCTGCGGCCACTGCTTCCGCAGCTCACGCAGACGGAGGCGCTGGTAGGGTAGCGTGCGTCGGGCGGCGCGTGCGATTCAGCGCGGCCTTCCCCCCGAGGCCGCCCGCTCGCCCGTCATCTGTTGCGCCGCCGCGCGTATCGCCGCCCACGCCGCCTCGACGTCGGCGGGTTCGGTGTCACGCTGCCCCACCACCAAACGGATGGCGTACCGCCCGTCGAGCCGCGTATGCGTCAAATACCGGCGCCGACTGGCGTTGACGGCGGCGAGGAGCCGTGCGTTGAGCGCGTCGAGCTCCGCCTCGCTTCGTCCGGCCGGACGCCACCGGAAACAGACGAGACCGAACGGTACCGGCGCGAGCAGCTCGAAGTCCGAGTCCGCGGCGATCCACCCGGCGAGCTCCTTGGCCAGCGCCACGTGGCGCCGCACCATCGTGCGAAGGCCTTCCACCCCATAGCTCCGAATCACGAACCAGAGTTTGAGCGCGCGGAATCGCCGGCCGAGCTGGATCCCCCAGTCCCGGTAATTCACCACGTCGGCGTCGTAGGCGGTCCGGAGATATTCGGGCGTCGCCTGGAAGGTCGAGAGCAGCGCGGTTGGATCGCGCACGTAGTACGCGGTGCAGTCGAAGTTGGTCAGCATCCACTTGTGCGGGTTGAACACGATGCTGTCCGCCGATTCCATCCCGTCGAACAGCGGTCTGAGCTCGGGGACGATCGCGGCTGCGCCGGCGTACGCCGCGTCGACGTGCAGCCACGCGCCCGCGCGGCGGCAGAGCTCGGCAATCGGACGCAGCGGATCGATGGCCGTGCTCGACGTGGTGCCGACCGTGGCGACGACGCACGCCGGTCGGATGCCGGCCTCCCGGTCCGCCTCGAGCGCGCCCGCCAGGGCCTCGGGCCGCATGGCGAACCGTTCATCGGGATCGATGTGCCTGAGCTGGTCGAGCCCATAGCCCGCCAGCTTCACCGCCTTGTCGACTGACGAGTGCGCCTCGCGCGAGGCATACACTGCGAGCGGAGCCCCTTGACTGGCAGCGGCGAGCCCCGCCGCGCCCGAGCGACCGGCGGTCGCGCGCTCGCGCGCGGTGAGGAGCGCCACCAGCGTGGCAGTCGACGCCGTGTCCTGGATGACCCCGACGAAGCCGGGCGGCAGGGCCAGCATTTGCCGCAGCCAGTCCATGACCACCTGCTCGAGCTCGGTCGCGGCCGGAGACGTCACCCAGCTCATGCCCTGGGCGCCGAGGGTGGCGGTCAGCATTTCGGCCAGGATGGAGGGCGGGCTGTTGTTGCAGGGGAAGTAGGCGAACCAACCGGGATGATTCCAGTGTGTCATCCCCGGCACGATCACGTGCCGGAAGTCCTCCAGCACGGCCTCGAACGGCTCGGCGTCGAGCGGCGGGCTGTCGGCAATCTGGCGGCGGATGTCTCCAGGCGAGACCGCAGGCGTAATAGGCAGGGCGCCCACGTCGCGCAGGTAGTCGGCCATCCAGTCGACGAGCGCGTGTGCGTGACGGCGGAATTCATCGGGCTGCATGCGGCAAAGCGAACGCGCGCGGGAGTGCGCGTCAAGCCCGTGGCGCTTGGCGGGCCGCTGCTTCCGAAGCCGCACGCCAGGCCCGACGACCCGCGCTCGCGGGCAGGCCGGGTCCCAGAGAGGGGGCGGCAAACGCGGGAGCGACCGGCAGCCCTGGAAGCGCTTGCCGGCCAAAGCCGTGAGCGCTGGCGCCGTGTATCTTCCCTTCATGGGCGCTGCCCTCGCCGTTTCCTACTCCGGTCTTGCCTACGATTCCGAGCTTGCCTGCCGCCATCTCACGGCGGCGGACCCGCGTCTCGGCGACCTGATCGCGCGTGCGGGCCCGTTCACCATGCGGCCCACCCCGACGCAGAGCATGTTCGGCGCCCTGGTCGAATCGATCGTCTACCAGCAACTCTCGGGCAGGGCGGCGGAGACGATTCTCGGTCGGGTCGTGGCGCTCCATCGGCCGCGGCGCTTTCCACGTCCGGTGGACATCCTCGAGATGCCGGCCGAGCGGCTGCGGGCCGCGGGCCTCTCGACCGCGAAGACGGCCGCGATCAAGGACCTTGCGACACGGACCCTCGACGGCACCGTTCCCTCCCTCGTGCGCGTGCGCCGCATGTCCGACGAGGAGATCATCGAGCGGCTTACCACGGTACGGGGCGTGGGCCGGTGGACTGTGGAGATGCTGCTGCTGTTTCGGCTGGGGCGGCCGGACGTGCTGCCGCTCGGCGATCTCGGAGTCAGGAAAGGGTTCGCACGCGCCTTCGACCGGCGGGCGTTGCGCGATCCGCTGGTGCTGGGCCGGCGGGCCGAGCGCTGGCGGCCCTACCGATCGGTGGCGAGCTGGTATCTGTGGCGCGCGCTCGAGCTCGCGCGCTTCTGATCAGAGGGGAGAGTCCGGGATGAGCCAGTCGATCACCCCAGCGCCGGCCCAGGTCCCGCACGAGCCGGACCTCCGCGCCGTCGAACTGCTGTGCGAGCGCCTCGGCGAGATGGGCCTGCCGATCGGTGCCGACACCGCCCGCGAGATTCTCCGCGCGGTGCTCGCGCTCGAGGCGCCGAGAATGGAAGCGCGCGTGCGGGAAGCGCTGCAGACCTCGATCGAGACCATCCGCATCGCCGCGCAGTCGGCCAGCGGCGTGCTCGGAAGTGTCACGCCGGTCCAGACGCGCTCGAAGTCCCGAGCACCCGAGCCGGTGCTCGATCCGGCACCCCGACGCGCGGCCTCATCACCGACGCCGCGCCCGACGCCGGCAAAGCGTCCCGCGCAGCGCCGTCCGTCCGACGGCGACGATGCGAATGGCGAACGCCGCCCCGTGTTCCGGCGCCCGCGCGGACGCTAGAACTCGCGCTTCTTCATCTCCTTGAACAGCCGGCGCGTCTCGGGGTCCTCCTCCTCCGGCCGCTGGCGCAGCGTCTGATCGAACTGGGCGGCGCGGTCCCCCTTGGGGGGCGCGACCTTCTCCGCGTTCTTCTTGGCGAGCGCGGCGAGCCGCTGGTCCTCGCGCTTGGACATCGTCATTGCCTCGTCGTCGGTGATGCGGGAAAGCTAGCCCCGGTTGCCCGCGGGCGGCACGGGCGAACGTGGCGGGCGCCGTGGCCAGGCAAGAGCGCGCCCGGTTCGGGATGGTGTTGAATCAGCTTTCGATAACTGCCCGAAGGAGATCACCCGGTGCAACACATCCTGAATCGGTGGATCCGATATGTGGAGTCCACGGGAAACGAGGTAGGGATGACGTTGTTGGTCGGTGGGGTCACCGTCAGCGGCATCCTCACCCCGATCCGCCAATACGCGGATTGGCTCACGGAGGTCATGAATCGCGCCCACCACGAAGGCGGAGAGATGAGCCTCCCGCCGACCGAGATGCCCACGATCACCGAGCAGCAGAGCCAGCGCGTCCGGGACGAGTGGGGGGATGGAGGGCTCACGCCCGGCGGGGAAAGCCTCGACGATCCCATCGCGGAGCGCGGACCTGGCTGCGTGCTTCGGAACGCCGAGGTCCGTCCACCGGGACCGAAGACGAACTGGCAGACCTATCCGTATTTGCTGGTTCAGATCAACGCGGTCGATGCGATCCTCCCCGTGGTCACCGCCGGCGAGCACCTTCCCAGGTGAACGCTGCGTCCCGCCGCGGTGCGCTCCGACCTCGCTCCAGCTGAGGGGTCACGGGCCGGCGCGCACAAAAACAGCGCGTCGCCAAGACTGGCCGAGCGCGCTGCAGGACACGAACTCGTGGGAGCTCCCGAGGAGGGACTCGAACCCCCGACCCGGTGATTAACAGTCACCTGCTCTACCAACTGAGCTACTCGGGAAGGGGAGCTACGCGGCGTGCAATTTCGCCGAGCGGGTATCGAGGGTCAAGGCTGAAATGAGGGCAGGAGAGCCTTTCTCGGGTGCCCGCCCACACAGCGGTCCGACCGCCCCGACCGCGCAAGCGGCTGCACTGCACCGGCCCTTCCGCGAGTGTCCACTTGACACCGGTCCTGCAGCGTCATGCAGACTTTGCGTGATAAAGTTAATTTGAATATGGTAAGTTAAGTAATTGTTGAAAATGATGTTACATAGAACCGCCTACCCTTTTTACCCCCGCTTCTTACCTTGTGTCCATGCCCTTGCCCCCGATGACCGGGCACGCTGATGTCCGCCGTCGCCTTGCCCAGGCGGTCAGGACCGACCGCCTCCCCCAGGTGATCCTCATCGCGGGACCGGCCGGGGTGGGCAAGCAGCGGCTGGCGCTCTGGCTGGCACAGCTGGCGTTTTGTGAGCAGCGAATGGAAGAGCCGTGCGGCCGCTGTCGAGGCTGCCGCATGGTCGGGGGCTTGACGCACCCCGACCTCCACTGGTTCGTGCCGATCCCCCGCCCCAAGGCAGCGGATCCGGACAAGGCCGTGGACGAGGCGGCCCAGGCGATCGCCGAGGTCATGGAGGAGCGCCGGGCCAAGCCACTCTACACCCGGCCCGACGGCATGGCGAGCCATTCGATGGCGTCGGTGCGCCTGCTCCAGCGTCATGCGTCGCTCACGGCGGTCGAGGGCGGCCGCCGGGTGTTCATTCTTGGCGACGCCGAGCGCTTGGTGCCGCAGGAGTCGAGTCAGGAGGCGGCGAACGCGCTGCTCAAGCTGCTGGAGGAGCCGCCCGCGGGCAGCCTGTTCCTTCTCACGACCGAGGAGCCGCGCCGCCTGCTGCCGACCATTCGGTCGCGCGCGGTGCCGGTACGCCTCGGTCGGCTGAGCGATGCCGACGTGCGCGGCTTCCTCGAGCAGACGCTCGAGCCGGCCCTCGCGCGGGAGGCGCTGGTAGAGCGGGTCGCGCTGGCTGCCGGCTCGATCGGCGACTCAATTGCCGCGTCGGACGAGCGCGGTCGGGCCGAGCGGGCGGCGGGTCAGTTGCTCGAGGCAGTGCTGAGCGGCTCGGCCGCACGCTACGAGCGGGCCCTCCGGCAGGCGCCCTTCTCCGCTCGCGGCGAGTTCACGGCGATGCTCGATGCACTCGCCGAGACGCTGAATGATGCGGCACGCGGGCGCCTTGGGAACGCCAGCCGTCGGCCGGTGCCGCGGGCCCTGCTGGAGCGGGCCGAGCCAGCCGCGCTTCTCCGGGCTATGGAGCGGGTCGCCGATGCCCGCGAGGCGGCCGCCGGGAACGTCAACCCGCAGATCCTGCTCGCGGTGCTCGGCGAGGACCTGGCGGAGGTGCTGTGAAGCTGAGCCACCTCGACGACTCGGGCCGGGCGCGCATGGTGGACGTCGGGGACAAGCCCGAAACGGAGCGCACGGCCTCAGCCGAAGGGCTGGTGCGGATGTCGCGCGAGGCGTACGAGCGGGTCGCGGCGCACGCGGTGGCCAAGGGCGATGTCCTGGCCGTAGCGGAGGTCGCGGGGGTCCTGGCTGCCAAGCGCACCGGGGAGCTGATCCCCCTGTGTCACCCGCTGGGCCTGGACCTCGTCAGGGTGGAAGCCACGCTCGACCCCGACGCGCCGGGCGTGCGCGTCCTGGCCACGGCCAAAGTGACCGGCCGCACGGGCGTGGAGATGGAGGTGCTCACAGCCGTGAGCGTGGCGTGTCTGACAGTTTATGACATGGTCAAGGCCATAGATCGCTCGATGGTGATCGAAGGAGTACGTCTGCTGAGCAAGACCGGGGGCACCCGGGGAGACTGGCGCCGCTCCGATTCGTAGGATCAGGAGGACGCGGCCTTCTCGAACAGGAGGTTGGCCATGAAGCGACCGACCGACAAATACAACGATCCCGGCTCGCGCACGCTGCGGGATCTGCTGGTGCGTGGCGGCCTGCTGCTCCTCACCGCGGCGGTGGTCGGCTCGCTCGCGGGCTGGACCAGGCGCGTGCGCGCCACGGACACCGCGCTCAAGACGCCCGATGCCACCATCATCGTCGCCCGGCGGATCGGCGGCCTGGCGGATGAGCTCGCCGCGGCCAAGGGCGAGCGCGACCTGCTCAAGGTGCAGCTCGACCGCGCCAACGCGATCATGGCGGCCTCAACCAAGTACCGGATTCCAGCCGACGTGGCGGGCTCGATCTACGACATCGCCCTGAGCGAGGGCATCGACCCGTCGCTCGGCTTCCAGCTCGTGAAGATCGAAAGCGACTTTCAGCCCAATGCGCGGAGCTCCGCGGGCGCCGTAGGCTACACCCAGCTCCAGGTGGCGACGGCCAAGTTTTACGAGCCGACGGTGACCGAGCACGCGCTGCTGACGGACCGCGAGCTCAATCTCCGGATCGGGTTCCGGTTCCTGAACGAGCTGACGGCCCGATTCAACGGCGATACCCATCTCGCCCTGCTCGCGTACAATCGCGGGCCGGCCAAGGTGGACGATATCCTGGCGCGCGGCGGCGATCCGACCAACGGCTATCCGGCCGCGGTGCTCGAGGGGTATCAACCGATGGCCGCGGAGCCGGGCTGGCGGTAAACGGCCGTCCCGGAGGACGACGCAAAAGGGGCACGCATGGGCGTGCCCCTTTTGCGTTGTGCGCGTTTCGCTGGACCCCCGGTCGTCCTGAGGGACTCCGGGGCTGGCCCGGCCTCAGCCAGGAATTCTCAGCGTTGCCCCTGCCCGGAGCGCGTCGGCATCGGCGAGTCCGTTCGCATCCATGAGTGCCTGCACCGACACGCCGTAACGCTTGGCCAGCCCGATGAGCGTCTCGCCTGGGCGCACGGTATGCGTGCGGGCGCTGACGCTCGTAGCCGCGAGGCGCGAGGTGGTGGTGCGGGCGGCCGGTGGCGGGGCCACACGCAGGCGTTCTCCGGGTCGAAGGCGCTCACCGGGCGAGAGCAGGTTCCAGGCGCGGAGCTGCTCGACGGACCGGCCGTACTCCGCGGCGAGCTCGGACAGCGTCTCTCTGGGCCGCACGCGATGGAATCCGCTCAGGCTGCTGGCGGGTGGCTCGACGGGGTTGGCGACGCGTCGAGCGACCGACGTCGAGACCGCGCCGCCGGTGGGCACGATGACCCGCGTGCCCGGCCGAAGTGCGCGGCCGCGCAGCTTCGGGTTGGCCTCCACCACCAGGCTCAGGCTCACGCGGTAGCGGTGGGCGATCCCGCTCATGGTTTCGCCCCGCGCGACCGTGTGCTCGAGAAACGTGATCCGCTTCGACGGGGGAAGCTCGGCGTACGCGGCGAGCGTCGCGGAACCGCGTCCCGTGGGGATGTGAACGACCGAGGCGGTACCGGGCGGGGTGGCGAGCCGCAGATACTGCGGGTTCATCTCGCGAATGCAGGCGACCGTCGTATCGGCCAGGCGCGCGATCACGTCGAGCCCGGTCATGGTGGGCACCACGATCGAGTCGTAGGTCGGCGGCTCGACCGAATCGATGTGGAAGCCGTAGCGCGCCGGCTCCTTCGCGATGCGGGCCGCGGCGATCAGCTTTGGAACGTAGTCCTTGGTCTCACGCCGCAGGAGCTTGGTGTCGTACAGCCGGAAGAAGGTGGCGTCGGAGTTGAGCGAGTCGGCGTCGTCATCGTCGGGAAGCCGGCGGACGCCGCGCGAGAGCTTGCCCGCGCCGGCGTTGTAGGCGGCGGCGGCCATGAACACCGAGCCGAACCGGTCGTCGAGATTCTTGAGATGCCGCACGGCCGCGGCCGTTGCCTTGTACGGATCGCGCCGGTCGTCGACCCAGGAGTCCACCCGAAGGCCATAGCCCCGCGCGGTCCCTTTCATGAACTGCCACATGCCAACCGCCCTGGCCCGACTGGTGGCGGTGTTCGAGAAGCCGCTCTCGATGAGAGCGAGGTACACCAGGTCGCCCGGAAGCCCCGCGTCCTGCAGCCGCGAGCGGATCATGGTCTCGTAGCGCGGCATGCGCGAGAGCCAGATTCCCATCCGCTCGCGGCCCTTGGTCTGGAAGAAGTCGAGGTAGTACTGCACGCGGTCGTGCGAGGTGTAGGTGTCGACGTCGATGTCCCACGTGACCGGTGCGGGAGCGAGCGCGTCATCGGCCGAATCCTCGTCGCTGGGGGCTGCATCCTCCAACTCCTCCAGCGCAGCCTCGTCGGCCGCACTATCCGCGGCGATGCGCAGCTCGGCGGCGAGCTCGTCGGGTGGGATCAGCGTATCGAGCTCGGGAGCGGGCGGCAGCAGGAGTGCCTCAGCCGGACCGGGCGCCGGACTGCGGTGCTGCGCGGCGGCGGGCGGCAGGGTCCTTCGGGCGTCGGGCTTCGGGGCAGGCGCCGTTGCCGGGGGATGGGGCTGACCTCCACAGGCGATCAGCGCCGCGAGCGACCATACGAGGAGGAATCGCTTCATCGATTCGATTACCCCGAGCCTGGGCGGCGGAACGTGGATCCTGGCGGGTGAGCCGATCGGGCCCGTTCGGGGACCGTTCGGGTACGCAAACCGCAGGAGCCAGGGCGAACTGAGGCAAGTCGAGGGACGCGGGACGCGCCTAACGCATGAAGAGACGGTTGCCGAGGATGCGATTGGTGGCATTCAGCACGGCGAGTGCCGCCCCACGGGCTGCGTCGTTCTCGGTGAGATAGGACCCCACGACGCGATGCCCCCGGCCTTCGCCCTGCACGGCGAGTGACACGATAACCACGGTGGCGTCGAATGCCCGGACCGCCTTGACGCCGAGCAGCTCGAACTTCATGTCGCCCTGGACGGCCTGGGTGAGCGCGTTGACACACGCTTGCGCCGCGCAGCGGAGCTCGCCCGCCTGCGACCCCAGTCCCTCGTCCTCTCCGGTGAACGCCTCCGATTCCTTCCAGGTCAGCCCCACTTTCGCCCGGCATCGGCCGTTGGCCAGCCGATCCAGCACGAACTCGGCGAAGCGGAGCCGTTCGCTGAGCGGATTGGGAGATGACATAGCGGTCCTTGAGGGGCAAAGGCCATGCCAATCAACATCATGCGCGAAACGGTGCAGCCCGGAGATGAGGGGCTCGGCGTCACTCGAGCTGGGCGGCGAGCAACGCGGCGATGGCGTCGTCGGGGATCCGGTCGGCCTGAGCGAAGAGCGCTGCCCGGGAGGCCGACGACAGCGGATAGGTGGCCCAGATGGAGCGCTGCCCGGGGCCGACCGGCCGGAACGCGAAGACCAGGGTCCACTGTGGCGAGTTCGCGCGGCGCTCGGCGGCGATCGAAACGTTCCAGCGTCGAGCATCGTGCTCGACGACCCTCCAGGCCATCCACGGACTCCAGTCTGGGACACGAGGTCGGCCAATATGGGCCGCGTCCGGAGATCAGGTCAAGAGTCCTTCGGCGCGTGCGTCGGCGGCCGTATCGACATCGCGGAGCGTCGGAAGCTCGCGCCAGCGGGCGCCCGTGCGGGTGAGCCGCGCGCGCGTCTCCTGCAGGACGCCATGCGTGCTCCACGCGATGCCGCCGAACACCGGCGGCAGCGGCGTCGGTCCGCCGATGAGATAGTAGCCCCCGTCCTCGCTCGGTCCGAGCGCGATCTCGCCGCGCGCGATGACCGCGGCTGCGACCCGGAGCAGCTCGGCGTCGAGCCGCGGGCAGTCGGCGCCGATGGCGATCCAGCCCGAGCCCGCCGGCACCGCCTGCGTTGCGGCCTCGAGCCGCGCGCCGAGGTCGCCCGATGCCTGCGGACGCAGGTCCCAGCTCTCGCCGACCCAGTGCCGCATCTCGGCGAGCGCGTCGGCCGGCGCGAACCACACCGTGGCATGGAACCCTGTCTCGCGCACCGACGAGAGCGTGCGGCTCGCCATCAGGCGGTACAGTCGCATCGCTTGGCGCTCGCCGATCTCGGCAGCCAGGCGGGTCTTCACCGTGCCCGGGCGTGGCGCCTTGAGAAACACGGCCACCGTGGGCGTCACCGCGCGCCTTTCGGCTCCGGACGATACCACCGCGCCAGCCGGTCCGCGGGCACGCCGGCGAGGAACAGCGTGATGAGCGCCGTGTTCCGAAGCGTGCTGCGTACACGTCCCTCCCGCCGCCAGCGCCGCGCGTCGGCGAGCAGGGGCACCGGCATCCGGGCGATCCGGGTGCGGCGCGTCAGTCGGCGGACGAGGATGACGTCCTCCATGATCCGCGTCTCGGGGTACCCACCGACGGCGTCGTAGAGCGCGCGCCGGACGAGCAGTCCCTGGTCGCCATAGACGAGGCCGGTGAGCCGCCAGCGCAGCGCGGCGCTCCACTCCAGCCAGCGGAGCCACGCGCCGCGGCCGTCGATGGCGAGCGGCCACGCGGCCGCGTCGGTGTCCCCACGGGCGACCACCACCTCGGCGGCCTCGAGCGCGCGCCGGGAAAGGCGCGCGTCGGCGTGCACGATGAGCAGCCATTGGCCGCTCGACGCCGCGACGCCCGCGGCGAGCTGGCGTCCGCGTCCCGGCGCCGAGCGGACGACACGCGCGCCGCGCGCGGCGGCCAGCTCGGCTGTACCGTCCGAGGAGCCGCCGTCGGCGACGATGATGTCGTAGGAGATGGTGAGCGCGGCGAGGTCGGTGAGGAGCCGCGGCAGCGTCGTGGCTTCGTCGAGCGTCGGAATGACGACCGACAGGACGACGGTCAGCTCCGGACCAGCGCCTGGAAACGGGCGCGCAGATCGCGCGTCACGGGTCCCGACTTGCCGGCGCCGATGATCCGGCCGTCCACCTGCCGGATGGCGACGACTTCCGCCGCGGTGCCGGTAAAGAATGCCTCGTCGGCGGTGTAGACGTCGTACCGGTTCAGCATGGTCTCCCGCACCTCGTACCCCGCGCCGCGCGCCAGCTCGATCACCACGTCGCGGGTGACGCCCTTGAGGATGCCGGCGTACACCGCCGGGGTGGAGATGATGCCGTGCCGCACGATGAACAGATTCTGCCCCGAGCCTTCCGCGACGCTTCCCGCGCTGTCGAGCATGAGCACCTCGTCCGCGCCGGCCTGCGCGCCCTCGATCTTGGCGAGGATGTGCGCCATGTAGTTGAGCGACTTGACGCGGGGCGAGAGCGACTCGCGCTGCGGGATCGGCGTGCCGGCGGTCACGACCTTGAGCCCCGTCTCGTAGACCTCTTCCGGCCAGAGCTTGATCGTGTCCACGATGATGATGATCGTGGGCCTGGGACACTTGCGCGGATCGAGGCCCAGGTCGCCGACGCCGCGCGTGACGATGTGGCGGATGTAGCCTTCGGTGATGCCCGAGCGGCGGACGCCTTCCTCGGTGATCGCCGCCATCTCGTCGCGCGGCATGGGGACCGTCATCCAGATGGCCTTGGCCGAGTCGTAGAGCCGCTCGAGATGCTCGTGCAGGCGGAAGACTTTCCCGCCGTAGATCCGGATCCCCTCGAACACGCCGTCGCCGTAGAGAAGACCATGATCGTACACCGAGACCGTGGCGGTCTCACGGTCATACCACTTCCCATCGAGCCAGATGACAGGCATACCGGCTCCCGCTGTCTTGGCCTGCGTGGCAGGCTGGAGGGTCGCGCTCATGTCGAGAATGTAATCATGCGACCGCGCCCCCGCAGCTTGAGCCCGCCCCCGCCGTGCAGCCGAAGCAGTGCGGTCCGAGCGCGATGGTGCGGCGCTCGAGCCGGGCGGGATCGAAGTCCCGGATGTTGCGCGGGAGCGTCTCGCCGACCGGCAGGTCGAGCATCTGGTTGAAGTCGCAGTCGTACAGCGTGCCCTCCCACCCGACCGAGAGCGTCGTTCGGCACATGACCCCGACCGCCGCGGCGGGGTTGAATCGGGCCGCCAGGCGGCCGAGATACTCCCCGGTCTGTCCCTTCTCTTCCAGGTGCTCGAGGAATCGGCTGATCGGCATGTTGGTGATGGTGAACAGCCGATCGAACACGATCCCGTGACGTCGCTCCAACTCTCGCTTCCAGTCGCGCTCGGCGGCGTGCTGATCGGGCGGCAGGAAGGCGCCGACGGGATTGGTCACCAGGTTGAGGACCAGGCCACTGCCGGGCCGGCCATAGCCCAGCGCGTTGAGCTCGCGCAGCGAGGCGATCGACTCCTCGAACACGCCGCCGCCGCGCTGCGCGTCGGTCTGGTGGGCCTGGTAGTACGGCAGCGACGCGGTCACCTCGACCCGATGTTCCGCCAGAAATCGCGGAATCCAGCGGTAGTTCGGCAGCCGCGTGATGGTCAGGTTGCAGCGATCGATGACGCGACGGCCGAGCGCGGACGCGCTCGTGACGAGGCGCCGAAAGTCGGGATGCAGCTCGGGCGCGCCGCCCGTGATGTCGAGGGTCGGAATGGCGCTCGCCTCCAAGATGCGGAGACACGCGTCCACGATCTCGGAGGACATCGTCTCGGTGCGGTCCGGGCCCGCGTCCACGTGGCAGTGCCGGCAGGTCTGGTTGCACTTCCGGCCGACGTTCACCTGGAGGACCTCGATGCCCAAGGCCGCGAGCGGGAACAGGCCGGCGCCCGCGAGTGAGGCCTCGAAGCTCCGCGTCAGTGGCAGCTCGGCCAGGCGGCGCCGTTGCGCGGCGCCGCTCGCGAGCGGGTGCCGCTGCTTCTGCAACGTGGGCAGGACGCGCATCTACATGCCGAGCCGCTCGAGGTGGTTGCGCATCTG
This sequence comes from Gemmatimonadales bacterium, assembly GCA_051955835.1. Lineage (GTDB taxonomy): Bacteria > Gemmatimonadota > Gemmatimonadetes > Gemmatimonadales > GWC2-71-9 > CAVVWJ01. Next base: position 26,945 of record JBQCGH010000123.1, on the reverse strand, counting down.
AACGCCATGGACCAGCGACGCGCCCCCGCGGATCGCGGCCGCGACGTGGACGGCCTCGGTCATCTGTTCCTCGTTCGAGCCTTGCTCGAGCGCGGCCGTCGTGTACGCGTCGATGCAGTACGGACACTGCACGGCGTGGCTCACGGCGAGCGCAATGAGCGCCTTTTCGCGGGCGCTGAGCGCGCCTTCCGCGAAGACCGCGTTGTACCACTCGAGGAACTTCTCCCAGAGCTCCGGGGCGCCCCGTCCGACTTCGGCGAAGCGCCCCAGGTCCGGTGCATGATAGTAGTGGTTGTCGTTGTCCATGGCGGCGTCCGAGGCGTTGTCGGGAACTGGGGGCACCCGGTCGAAACATAGGCGGTCTCGTGGAGGAAGCGTTGCCGCGGGTGACGCCAACACGCGGGAACCGCGCGGTGTACGCGGTAGATCGGAATGTCACCGTTTCATATCCCCCGAGGTCCGATAGCCCCGCCCGTGCTTCCGCTCGCCCTTTGCTTCATCACGTTCGCCATGTCGTCCGCGGTCGGCCAGTCGACGAGCGACGGCGGCGGCCAATACGGCGGCCAGCACATGGGCCGGATGCATGGCTTCAGCCGGGGCACGCCGCCCGATCCGGTCGTCCTCAACGGTCCGCCCGCGCCCGCCGAGCTCGCCGCGGTGGCGAAGCTGCCGCAGGACAAAACCGACCAGTAGAAGGGCCTGTACGACCGGTTCCTGGCCGAGACCAAGTTCCAGCGCGACAGCCTGGTGGCGCTCCGAAACGGCTCCGCCGGGGCCGATGCCGACGACCGCGAATCCATGCAACAGCGCCGGGACGTCTTCGTCCCGCTCAATGACGAGCTGACGCGACGGCAGGCGGCGTTCGACGACGCTCTGCACCAGATGCTCGACAAGGGGCAGTGGAAGAGCTACCAGCAGTGGCGGGACCAGCAGCGGAAGGACGCGGAGAAAACGCGCAAGGAGCGCTGGCAGCATCGGGGGTCAGACTCCGTGCCGCCTGCGTGACCCGGGCGCGGCTCGCGCCGGAGGTGACGCAGGGTCACCCTCGGCTCGGCTGCCCTCCATTCTGAACGGCCGGACCCTTCGCTTGACCCCGAGAGTGACCGGCGCGCCATTCCCCTTCTACTGCTCGCTAGAATGGCATCTTGTATTCCGGCGGGGTCACACCATTGAGACGGAGGTAGGGTACGACCTGGCCCAGGGTCCAGACCGCGTGCTCGAAAGAAAGCTGGACCAGCCTCGCGACGGCCTGCGGTGGCTGCCCGTACATCGCGACCGGCTGGCGGAGGCGGGTCGGGCTCACCTGGTGCAACGACGCCAGCAGATAACCGTACGTGCTGTCAGCGTAGCGACGGAGCGCGGCCTTGTCGTGCAGATAGACGGCGCTGTCACCCAGGGCGGGCGACGCCTTGAGTCCGCGGAGGGCCACCGCGGCCACGTCGAGGTTGGTGGACACGATGTGATCGAACTGCTGGGCGAAGGTCCGCACGCCCGGCGTCGGGCGGTACCCCGTGGCGGAATCCGGCATGGCATCGATGTAGGCGAGCACGGTCGAGCGGTTGCGCTGCCAGTCGGCGAGCGCATCGGGCGAGAGGCTCGTCTGGGCCGTGGCGCGGGTCGCGGCGCACGGGAGGGCGCACACGCCGATGGCGGCGAGCAGGGCTGACGGTCGCATGGTCGGTCTCCAGTCGGTGTCGGGCGCCGGCGGCGAGGCGCTCAGGAGCGGGCGCCAGCGGCGTCGGGCACGTCGAGAACGTCGAAATGGGTCACCGTGGGCTCGAGCTCCAGGAGATACCGTGTATCCTCCGGGTAGTAGCGGGCCCGCTCCACGTCCTCGCCGGCGAAGGCGCGAATGCTGTCCCAGGAGTCCCACAGCGTAGTAAGGAGGTAGTGGACGACCTCCGCCTCACGCCGGCGGAACACCTGTACGCCCCGATTGCCCGGCGTGTTTCGGTAATCGCTGAGTCCGGTGCGGAGCAGGTAGTCGTAGTAGATCTCGGCATCGGCGGCGCGGACGCGGCCGTGCCATTGGCGGGCGATCATCGGTGGCTCCTCGGTATGGTGCCCGGGGAAGCTACGACGCCGCGAGACCAGTCGGGAGCCCGCCGGGCGCGGTCCGGCATGGCCTGGGAACCGCCGTCGAACGGCGCGGGTTCCCTGCCTTCGACGCCTGCTCGCGGGCGGCACCAATACTTTTTCGAACGGATTTCCAGGAGGACTTCATGAACATCGGCATCATCGGCGCGGGGCACATCGGCGGGACGCTTGCCCGCCGGCTCACCGCGCTCGGCCATACCGTCTTCATTGCCAACTCCCGCGGACCGGCATCGCTTGCCGCGCTCGCCCGGGAAACGGGCGCCCGGGCGGTCACGGTCGAGGAGGCGGCGCGATCGGGCGAAGTGGTCATCGTGACCATTCCGGAAAAGGCGATCCCGGCGCTGCCTCGCGACCTGTTCGAGGGGGTGCCGGACGAGGTAGTTGTGGTGGACACGGGGAACTACTATCCGCAGCAGCGGGACGGCCGCATCGACGCCATCGAGCAGGGCACCCCTGAAAGCCGGTGGGTGGCGAACACGCTGCGCCGACCGGTGGTCAAGGCCTTCAACAACATCTACGCGCAGCATCTACTCGAGCGAGGCAAGCCGAAGGGCGCGCCGGGCCGGTTTGCGCTGCCCGTTGCCGGGGACGACCGCCGCGCCAAGGACGTGGTGATCCGACTGATCGACGAGCTGGGATTCGACGGCGTCGACGCCGGCACACTCGACGAGTCCTGGCGCCAGCAGCCGGGGACCGCGGTCTACGCCACGGACCTCGACGCGGGCGCGATGCGCAAGGCGCTGGCCGAGGCCAAGCCCGAGCGACCCGCCGACTTCCGCGCGACGAAGGGCAGCCCCGCACGCTCGGGTAGGTGAGGCAGGCGAACAGGCGAGCGGGCGAACAGGCGAGCGGGCGAGCGGGCGAGCGGGCGAGCGGGCGAGCGGGCGAGCGGGCGAGCGGGCGAGCGGGCGAGCCGGACTGGCACATCGGTGGGCGGTGGTGTGCCTGACCGGCTCACCGCTCGTTCTACGTGCCGTCCTTCGGCATGACGCGTAGCAGCACGGTGGGCTGCACCGAGATCTCGCCGGTAAAGGGACGGCTGTGCGCGGCGATGAGCAGGAACGCCACGGCGACGCCAGTCGCGAAGACGGTGAGGATGATGCGGTTCGCCAGCGGATTGTCGCTATGCACCATGGCGATCGTCATCAGGATGAGTGCGGCCGTCACCACCAGCGTGCCCCACTTGGTCGCGTTCACCTGCGATCCGCTGAGGACGACCCGCTGGCGGCGGGCGTCGAGCGCGTTCTGTAACGCGCCGACCAGCTCCCGCTGCGCGATGGCCTGGCCCGGGGTCTTGGGGTCGAGGCTCAGCGCGAGCCGCAGCGCGTCCGCGAGCGAGGTGGGCACGATGGCGAGGGTGACGTTATGCTGGGCCATGGCCGGCCATTCCTGGGTGACGGCCATCCGGATGTGATTGCGGATGAGCTCGCGGAACCGCGCTTCGGTCGCGCCGGGAAACTGTTCCGCAAGCAGGACCGCCGCACGGAGGTCGCTCGCCTCGTGGGTCACCGCGGTGGCGGCCCGGTCGGCGTCGCTCCAGACCTGGGCGGCGAGAAACCCCACCAGCAATCCGAACACGACGGCGAGCGGCGGCAGCATGCCCGGGGAGATCGCCTTGAACGCCCGGGCGCGCTCGCCGACGGCAAGCCGGGTTACGGTCACGTAGATGACGGCCGTGCCGAGATAGACGAACGCGAGGATGACCAGGGCCATCCATCCCACAGGGAGGTTGAGGAGCCAGTCCATCCGATCCTCGCTGGCCGACGGGCGCGTATTGGGGGCAAGTGAATGTTGCCACACTGTGGCGTTTGGGCCAGCCATGCGCGCCCGCTCGCCTGAGCCGGGCGCGCCTCCCTTCAGTCCTGCAGCCTCAGCGATCCGGCACGCGACGGGGGCGTGCACGGCGGCGCCACAGCCTCCAGTAGATCCACCCGTTCACTCCGAGCACGAGAAGACCCAGCGCGATCTGAATAGGCCGCGTGAGGCCACTCGGATAGAGGGCGGCCGTCACATAGTGCTCGATGAAACCGCCCTGATACCCTTGCTCGCCGGCCGCGCGCCGCCACGCATTTTCGAGCGGCGTGAGCGGACAGATGAAGCCGGCGAACTCGATCAGCGCACCCCACACCGCGGCCGGCACATGCGCCCACGCAAGGCGCGGCCAGCGGAGCACCAGGACGCCGCCCGCGACCACGAACAGCACGAAGGCGCCGTGCACGAGGAGCAGTGCCTGGGCGAGCGTCGCGAAGGGCATTGATCAGGCGGTCGGGCGAGCGGGCGAGCTGGCGCACGGCGGGCGCGCAGGGCGCGCCTGCGCTCATGTCACCGCTTCTCGCGCAACCCGCTCACCAAGCCTACGAGTCCCACGCCCAGCAGGACGCCACCGGCGAAAATCGTCACGAAATCCACAGCCCGCACGTTCGCGGCCGCCCGCTGGGCAACGAGCAGTCCAAAGAGCAGGGGCACGATGGAGAACACCGGGCGACGTCGGCCCAAGGCATCCATGAGATCTCCGGGAGGGCGGGTCACCGCTCAGGGATGTCGGTGAGCACCGGTTTGAGGTCGAGGACGGGCGTGCCATGGATCGCCTCGAGTCCGGACACGTGCAACGCGCCGTCGGACTCGACCGCGAGCACCCGAACGCGGTGGAGTCCGATCGGGTTCGGCCGGTCGGGCGAGCGGGTGGTGAACACCCCACTCAGTGGCCGGCTTGCATCGCCGCGTGGATGGACGGCGAGCACGTCACGTTGGGCCTGGTGCAGCCAGGTGAGGAGAAGAAGGTCCTGGCCGGCGGCGATCCCGTCAAGTCCGCTGACGAACTCGGCGTCGATGCGTACCCAGGCATCGGGGGCGCCCTCGTCCCCCTGGCGCGGCGCGTCCGCCAATCGCCGAAGCGCGGAGTGCACCCGACCGATAGGACGCACCTGGTAGGTCGCAATCCTGCTCATCATGAGGCGTAGTGGCGCAGCACGAACCGCAGCAGCACGAGCACGATGATGATCACGAGGACGATGACCGCTCCGATCCCGGCGATCAGGCCGCGTGCCCGGCCGATCCCTGCCTGCTGCGTCCGCAACGCCTCCTCCTGGTTGGCCAGCGCCCGCCCGTAGGCCTGGACCTGCTGGCGCTGCAGGTCGCGGATCTCCTCGAGCACCTTGATCAGGCGGTCGTCGTCCATGCATGCTCCAGCGTGCGGGGGGATCGAAGCGTTCGGCGGCCGGCGCGTCGGCTCAGGCCCCAGGATCGAGCACGCCGAGCCTGCCGCGCACAGGCGTCAGCCGGCGGCCTGCCTCACGTACACCCCGACCTGCCACACTATCGATCGGTCGGTAAAGATGCGGGTGAACCCGCGTCCGAGGATCAGGGACTCCATCCGCTCGGGCGGGTGAACGAAACCGCGAAAGTGGAGGCCGCGCGAGCGCCGGTAGCAGTTCACCAGCGCGAGCGTGCCGCGAACGCCCCACCGATCGCGCGGATAGCTGAAGCCGAACAGCCGGCGCGCCTTCTCGAGCGCGAGCCCGAGCAGCCGCTCGTAGTCCGGATCGCAGCACACGACCCGATCGAGCGTCACGAGGTCGCTCGAGGGCACCTGATGGGACGCCGTGGCGAGGTCGCCATGCACGAACTCGACCCGGCCGCCGTGCCCACGACGGCCCGCCTCCTCCCGCGAGGCCCTGAGATACGCGGCTGAGGGATCTACCTGCCACGCGCGGGTGACACCCCGATCGAGGAGCTCGTGGTGGAGGGCGCCGATGCCGCCACCGACGTCGAGCAGCGTGGCGCCGTCGGTCAGGTCGGGGCGAAGGCCACGGAGGAGCATGCGGGTCGTAACGCCTGGGCCGCGCCGCCGATAGCGCCGCAGGTCTGCGGCGGCCGACGCGGGGCCGAACTGCCGCTCGAGCGCGTCGCACGCGCAGCAGTTCATCGCGGGCGCTCGGCGCCACTGCGGAGCACCGAGCGGCGCGTCAGGGGAACCGCCATCGTGCCGGATGCCAGGGAGTCGGCCGAGTGGCCGGACGGATGTGAACGTGGTTCGGTCAGGCGAGAAACGATCATGGGACCATCAGGACGCGGACCGGGCCGCAGGCGACCCGACGACCAGGTCCGACGCCAGGGTCTTGCGGAAGCACCGGATGACCTCGACCTCCTCGAAGCCGAGCGCGCGGTGTGCGCGCGTGCTCGGGGCATTGTCGGCCAGCGTGTCGGAGGCGAACTCGCGACAGCCGAGCGCGCGCGCCCAGGCCTCCGCGGCGGCGAAGAGCGCGCGTCCAATGCCCTGGCGCCGACGCTCCGGCACGACATACCAACCCTCGAGAAATCCGACCGGGCTCGTCTCGCACCCTTCGGCGTACGCGCGGCGCGAGACCTCCGCAAACCCCACGAGCTCAGCCGAGGCGTCGTCATCGGCCGCCACGAGGACGGCCTCGGGGAGGAGACCGCCGCGCCGATCCGGCTCGGCAAAGAAGCGGGCGACCTCGATCGCGCCCTCGTCGTCGTCGGGCCAGAGCGCGGCACGGAGCGCGAGCCAGGCATCGGCGTCGCGCGGCCCGGCGTGGCGGACGCGGATCACGTCGCGCTTGTGGTCTCGCCGTTCGCCGCCGACGGCGGCAGCAGATCGGCGATCCGGCGGGCGAGATCGCGGAGGGCCGTCGCCGCATCGCCGCCGGCATGCCCGTCGGCAGCGGCGCGCAGGAGCGCGACGTCGGCCGGCGTGAAGCCGAACGGCTGCTCGGCGAGCGTCAGCGCCGCGAGCGGCGCGCGGGCGGGCGGCGGCACGAGCACACGGTCATGCGCCCGGTTCATAATCACGACCGCCCCGGCCGCGTCGATGCCAATCTTGGCGACGAACTCGGTGGTGTCCTCGTTGGCCGCATCGGAGCTCGACCGCGCCCAGGCGTCAAGGTCGCGCGCGGACTGACGGTAGTCGCGGGTCTCCCACTGCTCGGGAGTCAGTGTGTGGGTCATGACGTGGAGTCCTCCAGGGCGAGCGGGCGAACGATCGGGTGGTCAGCGCACCACTTCCCCGCCGCGGCATAGCTGGTTTGTGCCATGTCGTCCAGCCGTACTCTCGTCCCCGGTCCGCAGGATTGCGCCAATCTGGCCCAGCAGGCCTTTGCCCCCTTGCGAAGTTTTCCGGTTGGCGTAACGTCGTCACGCTTCGTGATGTTCGTGGCCATCCGATTCGCTTCCACCTTCGGGCTCGGCGCGCCTGCGCTGGGCGGAACAGGACGGCGATGTCCGACGGCACCGTGTCCGCTTCCATCCCCACCGCGGGACAACTCGCGCGGCTCCGCCCCGCCCTGCTATGTCAGCACCCGAGCCTCGGGCGAAACTGGTATCGCGTGCACGAGCGCAACGATGCGGCGCTCACCCCCGAGCCGGCGCCGGGCCAAGTCTGGCTCGAGGTCGGCGACCGCATGCGCCTGCTCCCCGCGGCCATCCTCGAGTTCAGCCCCGAGCCGGCCCCGCGGTCGTCCTGAGCGCAGACGGGCCGCCGTGCGGCCGCGGCCCGTCTCGTTTCGTCAATCGCCCGCGCGCGTGTCGAGCGCGGACCGGTCGTCGGTGCCCATCACTTCATCGAGCCAGCGCATCGCCCGGGCCACGAAGTCGCGCTCGGCCTCGCGGTCGCGCACCAGCATCGTCCCCACGATCTCTCCGCTCCTGATCACGGCCCACAGCGGCGCCTGACCGCCAACCGCGGTGCCGAACGCCTCGAAGTGATAGAGCTCTCCGCGATACGTCAGCCAACGTCCCGAATGCCGCATGCGTCGCGTCCTCCGGATGGTGTCCTAGGAAACTGACAGGACGCACGGCGGGCGACAAGCGGGTCCCGTCGGCTACCCCGCGTGCCGCTCCTCCACGGTCAACGTAAACAGGACCACGCCCAGCATGCCGATCGCGCCCGCCAGATAGAACGGCGTCGACGGGGAGTGTTTCCACAGGAGACCACCGATCGTCGCGGCGGGCGCGATCGCGACGCTCCGAAGGAAGTAGTACAGCCCGACGCCGCGGGCGCGGAGCTCGGGTCGTACGAGATCGAGGATCAGCGCCTTGCGTGCGGGCTCGCCGATCTCACGCAATCCGCCCACGACGAACGCGCCGACGAGCCCGGCCAGCGAGCCGGCGGCCACGACCGCGAGCGGAAACGCGGCGAATGCGACGAAGGTCGCGATCACGAACGGCTTCCGGCCGACCCGATCGGCCAGGCGCGCCGCGGGCAATGAACTCACGATCACGGTGCCCTGCTGCACGCCGACCAGCGCACCGAAGGCCGGCGCGCCGATGCGCACGACGTTCACCGCGTAGAGCACCAGGAACACGTCCACCATTGCATCGCAGGTACGGATGCAGATGTCGGACACGAGGAGGCGGCGGAGCGGCGCGGGCAGCGAGCGCCACACGGCCCGGATGTCGGCGGGTGCGTGGGCCGCCGGGCGGTCGAGCCGCATGCGCCGCACGGCCGCGAGGGTGACGAGCGCCAGCGCGACCGAGACGGCGAGTCCGAGGCGCACCCCGCTCCTGACGCCAACCGCCGCGACGAGCAGTCCGCCGAGCGTCGGCGCCACCAGGATCGGCAGGCGGCGGAGGATGGACTGGACCGAGAAGCCCACCGACCGCCGGCCCGCGGGCAACGCGTCCCCCACAACGGCGAACAGCGTCGGGCTCGCCATGCTGGTCCAGCACATGATGAAGAGGAGGCCCACGAACACCGCCGGCCATGCGGGCGCCGCGGCGAGAACGACGTAGCCCACTGCCGCCAGGCCCACGAAGCGGAGCAGCGCGCGCCGGCGGCCCCAACGATCGCTGGCCCAACCGCCCGGGTACTGGTAGAGCCCGTCGAGTGCGTCCTCCGCGCTGCCGTAGGCGCCGATGGCCACGATCGGGGCGCCGAGGGCCTCGAGGTACTTGGGAAGGAAGCGGCGCCAGAGATTCTCGCCCAGGGCCATGAGGAACATCGCCGCCACGACGGCGAGGGTGTTGCGCTCGAGGGCGAGCGTTGCCGTGAGGCGGGCGAGGCGCCATCGAGGGCCGGGCGCGCCTTCGCCCGCGCGCGGGCGCATCATGGAATCGCCGCCAGCTCGTCGTAGAGACTCACGATCGCACGCGCGCCGCGACGGACCGTGTCGAGATCGATCCATTCGTTCGGCGCGTGGGCATTCTCGCCCGGGAGTCCGAACCCGATCAGCAGGATCTCCGCGTCAAAACAGCGGGCGAGCTCCGGCACGATCGGGATGGTCCCGCCGGTGCCGCCCAGCACGGCGGCGTGGTCGAATGCCGACGCCAGCGCGCGGCGAGCCGCGCCAACGCCGGGCGTGCTCCCGTCCCGGCTCCAGGGAAGACCGCCGTGCAGCGGGCGCAGCTCGAACGTCACCCCGGGCAGCTGGGTGCGGCGGACGTGCTCGCGCAGCCGTTGCTCGACCCGCTCGGGCGTCTGATCGGGCACCAGGCGGAAGCTCAGCTTCGCCAGCGCGGTCGAGGGGATGACGGTCTTGGCGCCCTCACCGGTGTAGCCGGCGACGATCCCGTTCACCTCGCAGGTCGGGCGCAGCCAAAGACGCTCCAGCGGAGTGTAGCCCGGCTCGCCGCGCAATGCGTCGACCCCGAGTTCCGACGCGAGACGTTCCGCATCGAACGTGAGCGCCGCCAGCGCGCGCCGGCGCTCTGGGGACGGCGGCCGGACGTCGTCGTAGAAGCCGGCGATTGCGACCGCGCCATCGGGCCCCCCCAGGCCGGCCAGAAGCTGCGCCAGCCCTGCGGCCGCATTCGCGACGATGCCGCCATACTGGCCGGAGTGGAGATCGGTCGCCGCCGAGCGGGCCGACAGCTCGAAGTAGGCCAGGCCGCGCATGGACGCCAGGATGTTCGGAACGCCGGGCGCATGCATCACGGTATCCGAGATCACGATGTAGTCGCACGACAGGCGCTCCTGGTGGGCCTCGATGTACGCCGGCAGAGACGGGCTGCCGACCTCTTCCTCGCCCTCGAGCAGCAGCACGACGTTGACCGGCAGGGCACCTCGCGCGGCGAGACAGGCCTCGAGCGCCATGAGGTGGATCCACACCTGTCCCTTGTCGTCCGCCGCGCCTCGGGCGTACAGGCGGCCCTCGCGCGTGGTGCCGACGAACGGCGGCGATCGCCACAGCTCGAGCGGCTCGGGCGGCTGCACGTCGTAGTGGCCGTAGATCAGCACCGTCCGCGCGGCCGTCCCCGCACCACGCCATTCACCCAGAACGACGGGATGTCCTTCCGTCGGGTGCACTTCGGCGGCGAGGCCGATGCGGCGCAGCTCACCCGCGAGCCACTCGGCACATCGCGCCACGTTCGCTCCATGCTCGGCCTTGGTGCTCACGCTCGGGATGGCGAGGAACCGGTTCAAGCGCTCGAGCCGCTCCCCTTCATGGGTTGCCAGCCACTCCGCCGTTACCCGGCGAGCTCCATCGGCGCGCGCGTCACGCATGGCGACTCCCTCCGAGCTCGACCGCCACTCCCGCGCCGTCCAAGCGCGCACGCTCGTACACCAGTGCCGCGGCCGCAACGTCCTGCAGTGCTGTGCCGGTGCTGTCGAACACCACGATTTCCTCCTGGGAGATTCGGCCGGGTATGCTGCCGGATACCACGTCGGCGAGCTCGGCGCGCACGTCCTCCCGGCGCATGAGGCCGGCATCGATCGCATGGCGGAGGTCGCCGATAGCCGCGCACTGGTCGAGGACATCCGCCACGACGGCGCTGCGCGCGAGCAGCTCGGGCTCGATCTCCTGCTTTTCGGGATTGTCGGTGCCCACGGCGGCGACGAAGGCGCCCGGCGCGACCTGCGCGCGGCCGAGAAACCATCGGCTCGCCGGCGTGCAGGTGACCCAGATACCCGTCTCCGCGGCGGCGGCATCGATCGTCGGCACGGCGCGGGCCTCGAGACCCAGCTCGGCGCTCATGTCGGCCGCGAAGCGACGGGCGCGGTCGGCGTCGAGGTCGAACGCCCGTACGCGAGAGATGGGTCGGACGCAGGCGAGCGCTCGGAGCTGATGTCTGCTCTGCTCGCCGCAGCCGCATATGGTGACCGTGCTGGTTCCGAGCGGCGCCAGGAACTTCGCCGCGACCGCGGTCGCCGCCGCCGTCCTCAGGCTGGTGATCTCGATGGAGTCGAGGAGCGCGAGCACCCGCCCCTCCGCTGCGTCGAAAAGGACGATGACGCCCTGGATGGTGGGAAGGCCGCGGCCGGGGTTGGCCGGAAAATTCGCGTTGACCTTCGCGGCGAAACGCGGCCGGCCTTCGCCGGCGTGCAAGAGTCCGGCCGACTTCACATGAAAGCCGCCGCCCTCCACGTGCACGCCGAGCACGCCGGGCGGGATGGTCTCACCGCACGCGTGGCGGACGAAGGCCTGCTCCACCGCGGCGATACAGTCGGGCAGCGGCAGCAGACGCGCCACGTCCTTCCGGGTGATGACCAGGGTACCGTCGCCCATCCGAACGCCCTCCGACCACAGGGTCGGCGCGTGGACCGTCAGCGCAGCCGCACGAGCACGATGCCGGCCACGCCGGCCGCGACGATGACCAGTGGCTCCGGCACCCGACGCACGCGGGTGAGCACCAGCAGCGTGAGGAGCGCGATCGCCACGGTGGCGGCATCGGTGATCGCCCGCCGGCCGAGCACGACGACCGCCCCCGCGATGGCGCCCACCGCCGCGGCCGTGACGCCGTCGACCACCGCCTTGAGATGGCGGCTGGTCATGATCCGATGGAAGGAGGGCGCGGCGAGCACGACCGCGAGGTAGGTGGGGAGAAACATGCCGACCGCGGCGACGGTTCCGCCGACCGGCCCCGCGACGAGATAGCCGATGAACGCGACCGTGATCACCACGGGCCCGGGCGTGATCATCGACACCGCCACGGCGTCGAGGAACTGGCGCTCGGTCAGCCAGCCGTAGTGCCCGACCGCGCCGCCGTGGAGGAACGGTACCACCGCGAGTCCGCTCCCGAACACGACGATGGCCGCCTTGGCGAAGAACCCGAGAAGCCGTCCCAGGGTGTCGAGCGTGGCCGGGCCGTGCAGTCCCGTGATGAGCCACAGCGGAACGACGGCCGCCGTCGCCGCGCCGGGTGCCGCGGCCCGGGCGCGCCAGGCGCGCGCCGCCAGCACAACGATACCACTCAGCGCGAACACCCACAGGATTTCCGCCTCGGTCACCGCGACCACGACCGCGTTCACGAGCAGGACGCCCCAGAGGACGGGATCGCGCCCGGCGCTCGACCGGAGCAGTTTGGCGGCGCCGCGCGTCACGATCGCGATGACCGCGGCCCCGACGCCGTAGAACGCGCCCTGCATCCACGCGAGCCGGCCGAAGCGCACGTAGAATGCGGAAAGCAGAATGACCATGAGGAAGGATGGACCGACGAACGCGAGTCCCACCGCAGTGGCGCCGAGCACGCCGCCGCGCACCCAGCCGATATAGATCGCGAGCTGTGCCGCCAGCGGGCCGGGAGCGAGCTGCGCGAGCGCCAGCCCCTCCTTGTACTCCTCGGCGGTGATCCAGCCGCGCTCGAGCACCAGGTCCCGCTGCATCGCAGCGGTCAGCGCGATCGGGCCGCCGAACCCGAACGTGCCGAGCCGCAGGAAGTACCTCGTGAGCCTCCCCAGGGAAACGCGAGCGGGCGAGCCGGGGACGCTCATGGTCCCGTCCGCCGGACCCAGGCGTACAACCCGTCATACAGTCGGGCCGTGAACTCGAGCAACGCATGATCGTCCGCGATGATGAGCCCCAGCCCCCGGATGATCGCGTCCAGGCCCGGTGCCTCCGGCGAGCGGAACATCTCGTCGTCGAGGTCGGCATCGTGGACCATGGCTGCGATCTCGTGCAGCGCGGGATCGGTGAGGCCGTACCTGAGCAGGATCGACTCGAACGAGCAGCGACCCTCGTGGTGGCCGAGCTCGACGCTACGCATATCGAACGGCGTGGCGCCCAGGGCGTTGGCGCTCTCGGGGTCGGGCGCGAAGGCGAACTCGGCCTCGGCATCGACGAACCGGCGGATGAGCCACGCGCAGGCGGTGCGATCGATGTGCGGGTGCGGCCTAGTGACCCAGAGCACGGGCGCCTCCGGCAGGGTTCGCGGCCACGGCGCCTGACTCGAGATCGGCGATGGCCGCGGCGACGACGTCGGCCGCGGGGGTGCGCCCCGGGGCCCGGAAGTAATCGCGGCGCTGCTCGAGACGAAGCGCGCGCTCGAGGCCCCGGAGCTGGCGAATGGCATGGGCGCGCACCGGCGACGCCGGCGGGCGGCCCCGTCCGCCGCGTCGGCGCCCTTTGAGCGCCGCGTCGCGGATGGCCCTGGCCGAAGCCGCGATCTCAGCGTAGCGAGCGTCGGCCTCGCGTCGGAAGGTGTCGATCGTCTGCCGATCCTGGGCGCTGGAGACGCCCACCGCCTCCCAGATCCACGCCGTTCCCCCCTGCTCCTCGATCTCCTCGGCGAGCCACTCGAAGGCCTCGCGAGTCCTGGCATCGGCGGGCAGCATCCACACGGCATCGTGTGCCAGCACCGCACCGAGGCGCTTGAGCCGGCGCCACACGGCGAGCCGCAGGCGGGAGGGTTCACGGGGGAGGCGAGACGAGAGGAGCACCCAGGATGGCATGGTGGAAAGTAACAGTGGTTACACGACCTGGCTAGACCGGCCGGCACAGACGGTGCGCTGCGCGCATCGGGGCAGTGCGAGGCGGTTGCGCAGTTAAGTGGGCGGGCAAGCGGGCAAGCCAGCGCTCAGGCGCTTTGTCCTGGAGGTCAGCAGCGGAGGAGTGCCGGTGCCGGGCGGAGATCTGAAGGAGGCGCGCCCGACACTCCCGCGGCTACTCCATCGCGCTGGATCGTCGCTGCCGGAGCCGGGCGTCGGCATCGTTTCGGATGGCCTCTGCCCGTATTCGCGTCCGCATGGCCTCGCCGGTGGCGGCCAGGGACATATAGAGGGGCGTCGTGCCCCGCAGGCCGGCCTGGCGGGTCGACAGGAGGTGAGTCGGGCTCCGTTCGTCGAGCCGTCGCTGCTCCGCGCGGGCGAGCTTGATGATTCGTGTCACATCCTCGACCCCGCTCGACGCCTCGGCGCAGTGCAGCGCGGCCGAGAGGAGGTGATAGGCGACCTCGTCCAGGCCTGCGTCGGCGCACTCTCGATGGAGATCGAGCAGGGTCTGGAGCAACTCGGTGGGAGAACGGGCAGGGCTGCTCACGCGGTACTCCTCTACTGGGTCCGACCCCACTCGCGTCGGGGTCTTTGCAAGTTATCGACGTCCCGATGGCGGCGCGAGAGCCGCGCGGCGACGAGGGCGCGGTTTCGCATGGTCCGACGATGCGGCCGCGCCGACCGCGCCGGCACGACTAGTCCGTCTCTTCCGACGAGGCGCATTCAGACCACGAACATGGCGACGGCGGCCATGAACATGAACACGGTGGTAACGGCGACGGTGATCCGGCCCACCCGCGAGCTCGGCTGGTTCTGCATGAGCTTCGAGTCCGAGGCGGCGAGCAGGATGCCGGTCAGCAGAAACGGCGCGAGCAGTCCGTTGAGGATCGCCGTCCAGTAGAGGGCCTTCACGGGATTCAGGTTGGCGAAGTCCATGGCGATGCCGGACGCCATGGCCGCGCCCACGACCATGTAGAACGCCGGAGCGCGGGAGAAGTCCTCGTCCATGCCCTGCTGCCATCCGAACAGCTCGGCGAAGGCGTAGGCCGCCGAGCCGCTCAGCGTGGGGATGGCCAGCAGCCCCGTCGCGACGATGCCCAGCGCATAGAGCAGTTCCGCGAACCGGCCCGCGAACGGCCGCAGCGCCTCGGCCACCTCGCGCGATGTCGTCGGCTGGGTCACGCCGTGGACGTGCAGGGTGAACGCGGTAGTCAGGATGATGGAGAACATGACGAGATTCGAGACGAAGCTGCCGACACCGACGTCGATCTTGCGGTCGAGCAGTTCCTCGGGCGTGGCGCCCCGGCGCTCGACCAGCGTGTGACGTCCGCGTGCTTTCTCCTCCTCCACCTCCTGCGATGCCTGCCAGAAGAACAGGTAAGGGCTGATGGTCGTCCCCAGGATGGCCACGACCGTCGCCCAGGCGGCCCGGCTCGTGGGCACGGCCGGGAGGAACGTCGCCCGCAGCACGTCGCCCCAGGCCGGCCGCATGTGAATGCCGGTGAGGACGTACGCGAACAGCGCGAGGGTGAGCCATTTGAGCACTCGCGCGATGGTCGCGTAGCGCAGCTGGATCGTGGCCCAGGCGATGAGGACGCCGAAGAACACCACCCAGACGTGCGAGTTCACGCGGGTGAACAGCTCCGCAGCGTCCGCCATGCCCGAGAGATCCGCCCCGATGTTGATCGTGTTCGCGATGAGGAGCGCCGCCGCGGCCGGCGCGAGGATCCGGCGCCGGAATTTCGAGCGGAGCGCGCCCATGAGACCCCGCCCGGTCACCATCCCGATGCGGGCGCACATGGTCTGCACGGCGGCCATGAGCGGCCAGGTAACGATGGCCGTCCAGAGAAGCCCGGTGCCGAACCGGGCGCCGGCGAGGGAGTAGGTCGCGATGCCGGAGGGGTCGTCGTCCGCCGCGCCGGTCACGAGGCCCGGACCGAGCGCGCCCCAGACTCGACGCGGCAGGCTCGTGATGCGGCGTGTGAGCCGCACGTCGAAGGCCTTTCGGGCCCGAGGCTTCGCCTTCACAACCGGGGTCCTGCGCTCGCTCGCATGACGGTCGAGACCTCCCTCGACGGGTCGCACAAAGACCAGCGCCCCCGCGGGTCGGCTGGCGACCTGCGAGGGTGCAAGCGCACCGAACGGGTGGTGAGGCTATGAGGGCGGTGGGGCTCGAACCCACGACCTAGGGATTAAAAGTCACGGATGCGGTGGCCGCCCCAGTTCACCTCAGTTTGCTTGAATGTTGTTGCGACAACACTTACTCGCAACCACAGTCTCGTCGAGATCCGCCCTGGTATGCCCAGTTTCGCTGAACCTGCACACAAACCTGCACACAAGCGGGAAGGAAACGGCGTCCCTTTGGCCCTTTACTCACCGAGGCCCAGCACAGGCCGCAGTGATGCGGCTACCGCGCGCCGCCCGTGTCGTCACACGATTGTAACCTGCCGAGTGTAGGTTCGACCTCCGTGCACCGCTCGCCTCAGACCTCCCCTCACACGGACTCGTGCATGAAGCCCCTTCGCGCTCTTCCGCTGCTCTTGCTCACCGTCCCGCTCGCCGCGCAGACGCCAGGCCCCGCGGGCTACCATGTCGCCCACTACGTCAAGCTCGGGGGCGACGGGCGCTGGGATTACGTGACGCTCGATTCCGTCGGGCACCGGCTCTTCATCGCGCGCCAGACCCGGGTAATGGTCGTCGACCCCGAGACGGGCAAGCTGCTGGGCGAAATCCCGGGCCTCAACGGCGCGCATGGCACGGCGCTGGCCTACCCGAGTGGCCACGGATTTGCCACCTCGGGCCACGACAGCACCGTCACCATGTTCGATCTGCACTCGCTGCGGGTGTTGGCGCGCATCAAGGCCGCCGATGATGCAGACGGAGTGCTCTACGACCCGGCCTCGAAGCGGGTATTCACCTTCAATGGGGATGCCGGGAGCTCGACCGCCATCGACCCCAGAACTGGCCACGTCATCGGCAGCATCGACCTGGGCGGCAAGCCGGAGTTCGGGGTGTCCAGCGGCTCGGGCAGGCTCTACGTGAACATCGAGGACAAGGGCGAAGTCGCGGAGCTCGACCCGGCCAAGCTGCAGGTGGTGCGCCGCTGGCGGCTCGACGGCTGCGAGGAGCCCTCGGGTCTGGCGATCGATCGCGCCCACGGCCTGCTTTTCAGCGTCTGCCATAGCCGGCTCATGGCGATCTCCAACGCGCGCGCCGGCCGTGCGATCGCGCACGTGCCGATCGGGGACGGCGTGGACGGCGCCGCCTTCGACCCCGGCACCGGCCTGGCGTTCGCCTCGAACGGCGACGGTACGATGACAGTGGTACACGAGGACAGTCCTACGGCCTTCCACGTGGTCGCGAATGTCCCGACCCGGCGCGGCGCCCGCACTATGACGGTCGACCCGCGCACCCATCGGCTCTACACCGTCACCGCGGACTTCGGCGCGACTCCGGCCCCGACGCCGAGCGAGCCGCACCCGCGACCGAGTCTCGTGCCCGGAACCTTCTCGCTGCTTGTGCTCGAGCAATAAGCCGGGCTGGGCTAAGCTGCCCGCGCGCTTCGCGGGCCAGCTTGGCCCTTCTCGAAGTTGTTACCTCCGAGCGACGGCAACGGTGATCTCCTGGGGAAGAATGTGGGGGAACTTCCCATCACCCGGAGCGCTCCCCCATGCGTACCGTTGCGATCGTTCTCGGCTGCATCGGCGCGGCCGTCGCATTTCCGAAGCACGCAGAGGCTCAACACGCGGCCGGCCGGCTGAGCGGCACGGTGAGCGACTCGCTCGGGCAGCAGCTCGCTGGCGCCAGGGTCCAGGTCCCCGCGCTTTCCCTGCTCACGTCCACCGGCCGAGACGGCCGGTTCGAGCTGCCCTCATTACCTGCGGGCGACTACCGGCTCGTGGTCGCCTACATCGGCTTTCTACCCGACACGGAGGCCGTGACCGTCCGCGCGGGGCAGCCCGCGGCGCTCGCCGTCGTCCTCCATCCACGTCCGACGGTGTTGCCGTCCATCACCGTTTCCACCGCACGCCCGCGGGGGGACGCGATGGCGCTCAACCAGCAGCGCACTAGCGACCAGATCGTCAACGTCGTGCCAGCCGAGGTGATCACCAGCTTACCCAACACCAACGTGGCCGATGCGACCGGCCGCCTCCCAGGCGTGACGCTCGAGCGCGACGAGGGCGAAGGCAAGTACATCCAGGTGCGCGGCACCGAGCCTCGTCTGAGCAATCTCACCATCGACGGGGTTCACGTCCCTTCACCTGAAGGCGGGGTCCGCAACGTCAAGCTCGACGTGATTCCGGCGGAGATCTTGGGCCAGATCGAGCTCAATAAGACCCTGACGCCGGACATGGACGCAGACGCCATCGGAGGCTCGGTGAACCTCGTGACGCGGACCCCTGGCCCGCGCCCGTTCGTCTCGTTCGGCGGCCTGGGCGGCTACACCGATCTCCAGCACGGCCGCACCCTGACGCAGTTCAGCGGCTCTGCCGGCACCCGGCTCGGGCCCGACAACCGCCTGGGACTCATCGTGGGAGGAACCTACGATTGGAACGGGCGGGGCATCGACGACGTGGAGCCCAGCGCCACCGACCTCGGCTCGTGCGGCGGGTCGGGCCTCGCGACGGTCTTCTGCGGAGCCGACTACCGCCGCTATCAATACCAGCGTGGCCGGATCGGTGGCGCGGGAGGGCTCGATTACCGGCTCGCCAACGGGGGCAGCCTGTATCTGCGCGCCCTGTACTCCGACTTCCGGAACTACGGCTTTCGCTGGGTGAACGCCGCGGAGCCGGGCAGTTTTCTCACCGCGACCACCACGAACCCCGACGGCACCAGCTCCGCGCAGGTGCAGAATCGCCGGCCGCACGAGCGGATCTACAGCGTGGTCGCGGGGGCCGAGCATGCGCTCGGGAGTCTGCGGGTGGACTACAGTGTGAGCGCGTCCCGCGCCTGGCAGACGGTGGCCGACCAGCGCACGACGGAGTTCGTCAATACGTTCGACGACATCGCCTACTCGGTCTCGTCTCCGGATGGCATCACCCCACGGTTCGAGGTGAGCAATGGCCGCCCGGTGAACGATCCCACCACCTATGTGCTCGACAACTCGGAGCTGCTGAACAGCCATACCGCCGAGCGCTCGCTCGCGGCCGCGCTCAACCTTTCCATGCCACTCGTGGGCGGCGAGCATCCCCTGGCGCTCAAGGTGGGCGGCAAGGTGCGCGACGGCCGCAAGGACCGGGAGGTCACGGACCAGTTCTTCGACGGGACCGATACCTTCACCATGGACCACGTGCTGGCCACCTTCAACTCGGCCGGGTTCTACAAGGGCCAGTATCCCCTGGGTCCGGTGCCCGATGAGCAGCGGGTCAACTCATGGATCGCGGCCAACCCTGGCGAGCTGACGTTGAACGTGGACAAGACCCACGATCGCTCCGACCCCAACAACTACGTCGCCAAGGAGCGCATCTACGCCGGCTACGCCATGAGCACGCTCGACTTCCAGCGAGTGCATCTGGTCGGTGGGGTGCGGGTCGAGGGCACCCGCTCCGACTATACCGGCAATCGGGTGGCGTTCGATACCAGTGGGGCCTATCAGTCCACCGTTCCCATAGCTGGCACCGCCGACTACACGGACGTGTTGCCGAGCCTAACGGTGCGACTCCAGGCCGATCCGAATACGGATCTCCGAATCGGATACGGGATGGCGATCGCGCGTCCTGTGATCAGCGACCTGGTGCCGTTCGTGACCCAGAACGACAAGGACCAGCAGATCGCCGTGGGGAATCCGGACCTCAAGCCGACCCGGTCGAACAACTTCGACCTGCTGGGCGAGCACTATTTCACGTCGGTGGGCGTGGCGTCGGCCGGCTTCTTTTACAAGGATATGACCGACCCGATCTTTCCCGACGCCGAGAGCCTCATCACCTCCGGTCCGAATGCCGGCTTCACCCAGATACAGACCATCAACGGCCCGAAGGCGCACGTGTACGGGATCGAACTGGCGTGGCAGCAGCAGTTGATCTTCCTGCCCGGCGCCTGGTCGGGTTTGGGTGTGCTGGTCAATTACACCCACACCGAGTCCAAGGCGACCGTCCCCGGCCGCACCGACCACCCCGGACTTCCGCGCCAGGCCCCGAATCTCTGGAACGTGGGCGTCACCTATGACCGGGCGCGGCTCTCGGCCCGGCTCGGCGTGACCCATAACGGCGCCAGCATTTTCGAATACAACTTCCACGACCTCGCGCCCGATGGCAGCATAGACGAGACCCTGAGTCCCGGCGGGCCCACCGGGCCGAACGGCGACGTGTACCTCTATTCGAGAACCCAGGTCGACGCGCAGGTGAGCTACCGACTGCCGAACGGTGTGGAGGTCTACGCCAACGGACTCAATCTGAACAACGCGGTGTTCGGTTTCTACAACGGCAACCCGCGGAATACCATCCAGCGGGAGTTCTACGGACCGAGCACCTCATTGGGCGTGCGGGTGAACCGCTGAGCGCCGCAATCGCGGGGACGAGCTGATGTGCGCCGATGTCAGTCGCCGGGACCTGCTCAAGGCAGCGGGGGGCCTCACGTTCCTTGCCCTCGTCCCTGCGGCACGAGGGCGATTCATGCTCGAGCCGTGGGTGGGCCCGGCGCCGGCGCGTCCGGTCTTCACGGCACTGCCCTACGTGCAGCCAGGGAACAACAGCCGGCTGGTCGCGGGTCAAGAGGAGACGGTCCTGGCGTGGCAAACCGACGCACGCGTCGTCGACTTTACGCTTGCCTACGGTCCGACCGGCCGCTACGGGCGAGCCGCCGAGGTGACTATGACGCGTCGCTGGTCGGGCGACAAGGAGGACGGCGAGGCGCGGCTCAACTATGCTGCCCGGCTCACGGGCCTAGCGCTCGGCACGCGATACCAGTACCGGCTGAGCCTCGGCCATCACACCATCGCCGAAGGATACTTTACCACCCGGAAGCCGCGCGGCACTCCTACCCGGTTCGTGGCGTTCGGGGACAATTCATTCGGGGAGATGGGCGAGCGCGCCATTGCCTATTACGCCTATCGGACCCGTCCCGACTTCGTCATGAATACGGGCGATAACGTTTACGAGGGCGGCCTGGACAACGAGTACGCCCGCTACTTCTTCCCGATCTACAACGCCGACGTCGCCGGCGAGCGCCTCGGCGCCCCGCTGCTCCGGTCCATTCCGTTCTACACCGTCATCGCCAATCATGACGTCCACGGCAAGACCGCGGAGGGCCATCCCGTCGCGGACTTCGATGCCAATGCGGACTCTCTGGCATTCTTCACCAACCTGCACCTGCCGCTGAATGCGCCGGTGCACGCGCAGCCCACCCCCATCGTCGGCGACCCGTCGCGGCTCGAAGCTTTCCGCCGCTGCGCCGGCGACCGCTTTCCCCGAATGGCCAACTACTCCTTCGACTACGGGGACGGCCACTTCCTCTGCCTGGACTCCAATGTCTATCTCGATCCGACCGACGCGGCCTGGCAGCAATGGATTGCCGCCGATCTTGAGGGGACGGACGCCGTGTGGAAGTTCGTGGTGTACCATCATCCGGCGTTCAACGTGGGACTCGAGCACTACACTGAGCAGCACATGCGGGTGCTGTCGCCCATCTTCGAGCGGCACGGCGTGAGCATCGTCTTCCACGGCCACGAGCACAACTACCAGCGTACCCGACCGATCCGGTTCGCACCGGAGGGCCCCGGCGCCGCCCGGCGGCTCAACTCGAAGGACCGTCTGGTTCCCGGCACCTTCACGGTGGACACGGCGTTCGACGGTCGGCGAGTCACCCGGCCCCAGGGCGTCATCTATCTGACCACCGGTGCCGGGGGCAAGCACCTGTACGATGCCGACTTCAACAACACGCCATCACGGTGGCTCCGGCCGGAGGACGGGAACGTCGCCTATGTCGCGCGCCTAGTCGCCGATCGGCACTCGTTTACCGTGGTGGATATGCAGCCGCACACCCTCCTGCTGCGACAGATCGATGAATGGGGCAAGGAGCTGGATCGGATCCGGGTCACCCGAGGCTAAGGCCGCCGAGGCTCACGCCGGCTCGCCCCGACATCCCTCTCGGCGCACTCGACAAGCTCCACTTAGTGGCGCGTGGAAGTGCTTCGGTGCTGGAGGATGGCCGCCAGCAGGAAGGCGGCCGCGACAAACCTCAACGGTTGTGGCGGATCGCTCAGGAGGCCTGCAATGAGAAAGGCCAACCCGGCGATGGACAGCAGGATGACGGCCTTGCGGTCACGAACCATGCCCTGACCTTAGCAACGCGAGCCACCGACGTCCAGCTTCGGAAGAACGGCCGGCGCCCAGCCAGTCACGGCTGGGCAGCCGTCCTTCGCCACGCGTGTGACGGTTAGGGGTAGGGGTTGGTCGGGGCGTTGTTGAGCTGGGTCGCCGCGTTGTTGAATACGTTACCGATGCTGTTCCTCAGCACCAGCAAGATCGCGATGAGGCCCACGGCTACCAATGCAATGATCAGCGCATACTCTACCAGCCCCTGGCCGCTATCCTCCCGCCAGAGGGCTCTGAGCGCCTCCTGCATACTCACCTCAACGTAGGGGGGCGCCAAACATGGGAAACGGTCCCGAGTCACGCCAGAGTGGCAGCGAAGCGACATAGGTCGGGCTGCCTACGTCACGCGCGGCAGTGCCAGACTCGGATGCGAGTCGGCTCAGAGCCGTCGTCCCAAGCGCCGGTCGTGCTCAAGCGCTTTGCGGCCGGCCTCGGTAAGGTCGCTCTCTCTCAGATCTTTCCCCTTCAGCCAGAGCACGTCAAAGACAGCATAGTGGAGGTTACCACCACCTCGCATAAGGAGTCGAAAGTCTTGCCGGCCATGCTCGTCTAGTGCGACCAACTCGCCATCTAAGACCACGTCTCGGGTGCTGAGCTCGTCGCGCACCCAGTGGCAGAGCGGCTCGAATCGACGGAGCACGTCCCCCCGCTTGGATGGGAATTCGCAGCGCCGGCCGCCCCAGGTAGAAGAGACCGCGGAGCCATCGTACTTGGGCTCGAATAGCCACTCCGGGCCATTGAAAGCTCAGGATACAGTACCGGAACTATCGGCTCAACGACGGGGAGAGCTGGAGCACGTGGACGTGGCATAGGCCTCCGGGTAGCCAAGGGGCTTACGGTACGCGCCTCTCCACGAAGAGGGCTCTAGACTCCTTAGACTACACTACCCGACGCTATGTCGCTGTGAGCTCACACCTGCTGTCCAGCCCTCTCGCTCCACCAGCTCGCTCACACGTCTCAGGACCTCCTTCCGAATGATTCGGACTTGCGCGAGGGGTTTACCCTTCGGGTCTTCAAGCGCCCAGTCCTCGCGCTGCGCTCCAGGAACGAAGGGGCACTCATCCCCACATCCCATGGTAACAAGGTGTTGCGCGGTGGCGGCGAGCTCAGGGGTGAGGTGTTGTGGCTTCGCCTGGCTAAGATCCATGCCGATCTCGCGCATGACCTCGACCACCTCAGGATGGACCAGTTCAGCGGGCTTGGTGCCGGCCGACAGGGCGCGAGCCTTGGTCGGCTCCGCGAGCTTGTTGAAGAACGCGGCGGCCATTTGTGAGCGACCGGCGCTGTGCACACACGCGAAGATGACCGTCTTCAGAGTTCCTCCCTTGGCACGATCACACGGTCAGCGGACTGCGGCAGCGACGGCACGAGCCACCGAAACAATGCGGTGGGCGCGGCAGCCCCGGCGGCCTGCGCCAAGATAAAGCCGGGGGCGTCAGCTGGCCTGATGCCGGCGAAGGTGTCTGTGGCCGCGCGAGCGATTGTGACCACGGGGTTGGCGAACGATGTTGAGGCCGTAAACCAGTAGGCTGCGGCGATCCAGAGACCCACGGCGAACGGCACAAGACCAGGCCGACGTCGCGAGCAGGACCAGATGACCGCGAGCAGGCCGAATGTCGCCACGAACTCGCTCAGGAGTTGACTTAGGCCCGTGCGGGCGTGCCGAGAGGCGACGAACAGAGGGTGGCCAAACATCCCATGCGCCAGCGCGACCCCTCCAAAGGCGCCAAGGACTTGGGCAGCCAGGTAGCCAGGCACTTCTCCCCAACGGATCCCGCCCTGGGTTGCATCTGCCACGGTGACTGCTGGGTTGAAGTGCGCGCCAGAGATGGGCCCGAAGGCCAGGATGAGCACTATAAGGGCAGCGGCGGTTGCCAGTGTATTGGCGAGGAGAGCGATAGCTACATTTCCGGCCGCCAGCCGGTCCCCCATTATCCCGGAACCGACGACCGCCGCGAGGAGTAGCGCTGTTCCGAGAGCCTCGGCGCAGAGCCTACGTGCCAGCGTATCCGTCGCATCGTGTATCGAACTCATCCAGATAGGATGCGGGGTTGCGGGCCCAGCCGCCACCGCCGCGGCCGCTCCTGGGCCGAAGTGCCTCGCAGCGCCGTTCGCCTAGCTGTCGAGCAACTTCTGCCGCGGCTCCTACGGAGCGTGGCCCGACTGCGGCCGACCTTGTTCAGTGTCTAATGCCGAGCCGTGTCCGTGCGAGTGGTGTCCGGCATGCTGTCGCGGATGTGCGGCAGCGTATCGTTAGGGTTCGTGGTATCCATGGCGTTCAAGGTGGTGTCCCGGATCCGTGTGGCCGGCTCCTCGGAACCCTTGTTCCTGGCGCAGCCAGGTGCGGCGAAGGCGAGAACGCTGAGAAGCAATAGACGTGTCATAAGAGACTCCTGGCGTGCAAGGTGTCAGCCTTCGCCTTTGGCGATACGCTCAAGGCCTTCCCTAACGCAAATGGCGATCTCGCCCGGCTCAGTCGGGACGTTTCCTACAGCGTCTGCTCCGATCTTCACCGCCTCATCATCCGTGAGTGCCGCTGGCGCGAGCACGCCCTGGGTGGCCAGGTGTTGGGCGATCACTTCGAGCGGAACGCCAGCCGGGACGCCGGGGGAGCCGCGGAGGGCATCCACTAGTGCAGACGTGTTACGGGTGTTAGGCATGGGCGTCAAGCGCTCCCGACGACGGGGCCATTCCCGCCCTGCCGCCGAGGGGAAGCCGTGACAGCGCGTTCTAGCTTGTTGTACAAGTCCCATGCCTCGTCGGCGATTGCTGCGACGTCAGGCTCCGCGCGGAGTGCATCGTCCGTTGCCCGGCTCGCGTAGAGGCTTGCCGCAATCATGGTTACCACGTCGTCCTGGTTGTTCACTTGTTCCTCCAAGCTATGGGGCTGGCGGAGTGCGCGCTCTACCAGGGCAGCAATGCGCGTATTGAGGTGCCCCCGGCGTAAGGGTCCGGCTCGGCTGAACGGAGCCGTTGCGCGGGCCCCGCGCCCATGCACGAGGGCCTAATGTACCGCTCGGGATACTCTATCGGAGGAGGAAAGAGACGGCTGTGAGGGATAACCGCTACCGTTCAGCGGTTTTGAACCAACCGCGCGAGGGCTCGCGCCACCGCCTCGAAGTGCCACCTGCGCCCTAGGTTGTCGGAAAAACCGGGTACAGGCATACGAATGCGCCTCGAGCGAGGCGCTGGGCGCACTCAAGCCGTCGCTGCAAGGGCCGCCGCGGCCCGTATGCGACGCTTGGTCGGCAGTGCAGCGTGGGATACTTGTTCATCGCTTCAGAAGAGTGGATCTCAACACCCTCCGCTTGTCGGCGGGACATCGAAGTGATCAGCGTTCGGTGGTGGGTTCGACCTCTTCGGTGGCATCCGGTCCAGTGCGCTCGACAAGATCTGTCTCCTCGATTTCACACCAGTTGAGCAGCCCCGCTAGCTCCTGCGCGTGCTGTTCAGTGGTCGCGAACAGAGACGTCCGCCCGCGTTCGACGCAGGGCACGCTCTTCGAGCCACGGCCACGCAGACGCACGATGGGGGCGTCCGAGGTGCGCCACGGCCCACGCATCGTGAGGAGATCGACCCCCTGGGCCTTGACGTCGAACAAGACCCGCTGGACAGCCTCCGGGCCAATTCGACGTCGCCGCGCTCCTGTGTGCTGGCGACGGAGCATCGAACGCAGGGCAGAAACCGTGCGTCGCCGCACCTCGTCCCGCGACCACTGGTCGTCGGACATCGGTTACTTCGGCGTTGACTCTTCGCGCTTGGTTTGGGTGTCGTTCGGAGCCACTGCTTTGATCCGCCGTTTAACCGCGGGGCGCTCAGCGAGTTTGGCGGTCACTTTGGCCACCCCCGCCGTGACTGCTGCTGCGCCCACAGCTTCTGCGGCTCCTCGCACGCCGAGACTGGCTTTCTTCCCTCCGCCGAGCTTCGCCGCTCGCGTACCCGTGGCTTTGCGTGCCCAGCGGCGAGCCTTGCGCGGCTTCAGATTCGGATGCGTGGCCAGCACTTGAGCCGCCGTAGTGGCCACGAGGCGTTTGAAGTCTCGCTTCTTCATCGTACCTTCAAGCGCCTTGAGTCCGCTCACCAGAGTGCTCGTGCCGAGTTGTGCGGCTGCTTCCTTCCACGCCATATCCCCTCCTCACAGAATGTCCTGGCCTATCCTGAGGCGACTAGGTTAGGCAATGCCGCCTATTGTAGCGGTGAAAGGCATCACGCGCAGGGCGCCGTTACAGAAGCAGGATGTACTGTCACGTAAACTCGTGACGGCTTCGTGACGGAATACTCCGAGCTTGTCTCGGCCAGCCCCCCTGTTCTCGGAGCTCCAGTGATCATCGGTCTGCCTCGCGCCGCGCTCGGGCTGTCCTTTTCCAGTCTCGTGAATCTTGCAGGAGCGAGCGACCAATGTGGGGCCGGCGCAAGGCCCGTTGCCATCACTCGATCCTGTCCGACACCATCGTATAATCGACGCGACTCACTTTTCCTGGCATGTTCCCATGCATCGTCCGTCAGGTCCAAATCCAGCAGACCAGACCGGCTCATTCGTAGCGCGGATCAGGGCTGCAAAGCCGCGTTATGAGGGAGGGAGCGGGTGATGAAGGGCACCAACCTAATGGCGATCGCTACCGTGGCCACCTTGATCGGGTTCTCGACCGCACACCCCGCATCCGCGCAGAGCAAGTACGCATTGAAGGTGCCGGGCGGCATCGCGTTCTCCGAATTTCGGGGCTACGAGGGCTGGCATCTCGTCTCCATCAGCCAAGACGGCCCACTCATGGCTGCAATTGTCGCCAACCCTACCATGATTCAGACCTATGAGGCCGGTATACCGGCCAATGGCAAGCCGTTCCCCGATGGCTCCAAGATGGCGAAGGTCCACT